>PBDU01000011.1 GCA_002718195.1 Methanobacteriota archaeon
TGCGATTGCAGCCATTGCTACAGATGTTCCAACGATGATTAGACCGAATCCAGGTGAATCCTCTCCTGTAATGATCGGCTCATTTGCTTGGAATTCTTCTGTCCATGAGGATTCGTCAATTGGGAACTCAACTCTTGAATCCTCGCCTAGGATGATAGCAAAGTGTGCAGGGTTGCCGCTTTGAAGTAATCCGCCTGCTTGGGTTGTTCTGTCACCCTTGATCTTCATTTGAACCCAGACCTCAGGGTTAGCATTTTGTCCATCCCAGGTTGATTGCTCCTCAGTAATTTGGTGAGCAAATTGGACAGTTTGAAGTCCTTGATTCAAATTTCTAACCTGATGTTGGACTAATTCATTTGGTCCATACTTGATGGTGATGTTTAATTCATCACAGTCATTATTGCACGGACCGTTGTTGTCATTGTTGGTATAATCTCCAGCGATATCGATTGTGATGAATGCATAAACTTGCTCACCAACAGTCATGTTTAATCTCTTGTCGAGGGTAGGGTTCATTCTGAATCTCAAATCAACGTTGATTACACCATTGTCTTTTTCTTCTCTGAATTCCCCTTCCATTGCGTCCTTATCATCGGTTGCGTTGAAGTGAGACCAAGCAGTAGATATTCCATCGTGATGCATGTATAGAGTAGTACTCTCGTTATTTGGTTGCCTTGGGTCTTCTTGTTGCTCACTTTGCATAGTAGATGCGCCTGGTTCTGCATGTGCAGGAACCATCAGCATTAGGACGACTAAGACAGCAATTACGAACTTGCCTCGCATGATGGTGCCTGTATATTGTCCTAAAAGAGGTTGCCGCGTCCTTGTTGGATAAAAATAACCTATTTTATGAGATTAAATTCTAATCCAAAAATCAATCTAAGCGGGTGAATTCTCGTGAATTTCTTGAGAAGTCATCTAGATTTTTGTAAGCGGTTTTTGCCTTTTCTCGGTTAAGTTTCAAAGCATCTCCAAGAATATTCGGCTGAAGCCTTGCTTCTCTGATTTGCTTTCCTCCAACACCGGTAATAATTGCCATGACTTTGATGGTATCTCCAAAAGATGGATCTTGTCTTGCTCCCCAAATTACGTTTGCTTCCTCGCTAACTTTAGCGGTTAACAAATCAACAACTTGGCTTGCACTCTCTAATGTCATGTAAGAGCCACCTGTTACGTGAATCAAAACGCCGGTAGCACCTTTGATATCCACATCCAAAAGTGGGTGGTTAAGTGCTTCATGAACAACTTCTTCTGGTCCTCTGTCGCTTTCACCATACAGCATCATCGTGACTCCACCATTTTGCATAATGGTTCTTACATCTGCGAAATCTAAGTTGATTAGGGAAGGAAGAGTAATGGTTTCAACAATTCCTTTGACAATCTCAGCAACTAATTGGTCCATTATTGAGAATGCCTCATCCAGCGGCAAGTTTGGAACGTAGTGTAGTAATCTGTTATTGTCTAAGACAAGGACAGCATCAGCAGTTCTTCTCAGTGATTCTAATCCTTCGAGGGCTCTAGCCATTCTTTGTCTTCTTTCAACGTGGAATGGAGTTGTAACGATTCCAACTACTAGTGCACCAGCAGCCTTTGCTTCCTCAGCAACGATTGGACAGATTCCAGTTCCAGAACCTCCTCCGAGTCCAGAGGCAATGAAAACAAGGTCAGCACCAGTAACTATTCTCTTGATCATATCTCTTCCAGCTTCAGCACATCTGCGTCCAGTAGAAGGGTCCCCTCCAGCGCCAAGACCTTTGGTGATGTGGCGGCCAACCAGCAGTTTTTGTAGAGCACGAGTGTGGTCTAAATGTTGCTTATCTGTATTCATAGCAACGGTTACAGCCCCTTCAACGCCAAGGTGAGTAATTCTGTTGAGGGTGTTATTTCCACTTCCTCCACAACCGACGATTAAAATTCGAGGGTTTGGGACTCCAAAGCCCTTCATGTCATCATCAAGAAGAGCTGTAGCAGTCGCTGTTATACTCTGGTCACGCATCTCGCTTACGAGATTAGCCAGAGCCTTATCTTGTTGCATAGCACCACCATATCCGGAAGAATCGCCAGGTCCCATCCTCTCACTTCCAATTTCATCATGGCTCTTCTTCCCACTATTAACATCGACCCTCGCGGAAATGAAAATTAGAGCGATTTTTGAGGTAAATTGGTACGCCAAAATACCAAATTTTTGACCTATTTTTAAAGGGAAATATTTCAGTTTAAAATCAGCCTTTTAGAGCATAGTCTCGCGATTAGAACTCATAGTAAATTACACCTTTAGGATTGATGAGGATTAAATATGCCTTGTCTCACGGAGGGCTGAGCCTCACTTAGCTCAGTTGGTAGAGCACCTGACTGTAGTTGTGTAAAACAAACCGTCTCAGCAGACATCAGGGTGTCCCCGGTTCAAGTCCGGGAGTGGGGACCATTCTCACAATTCAGATGGTGTTGCAGTGGTTTCATGTTTATCTCTAACGAGAATTGCACACATTGCTAGACCTACAGGCATGAGCATGACACCAAAGAATACCGAGGTTGCTGCAACCCAACGAGGTGTACTGTGCTTTAGACAGCGCTGCCAGATCCATCGTGTGACGAATATGTCGCCAGCAACCATATGCGCCCATGCCGCTGATGCCCCTGGTCGACTGCCCATGATTGTTGCCAATCCGTCAAGAATTCCATTTGGGTTTACTGCATCTTTGGCCAAGTCTACCATCGCTTGTGGATTAGCGATAGTCAATAGCCACCAGACAATTAGCGGTCCTAGGAAAAACCAAGGTCCTTTGAGGGCCTTTTTGGTCATGTCATGTTCAGGGAATACTAGCATAGCAAACCAGAAGGGTCCAACCCACATAGTGGAGAAAAAGAAAGATAAATCATACAGGTCCATGAAACTAATAATACACTTTGTGTTAAAGAAACTTGTTTATCTACCAACAGACTAAATTTTGACTGTAATCAAGATCAGCGGACTTCGGTTCAAGTCCGGGAGTGGGGACCACTTTAGGCAACAGATTCTTTCCTTGAGTATAGTCCATCCACTAGAATCATGTGTGGAACCGTAAGCGCAGCCAAACCGATGAAAGTCACTCTAAGTATCGCTGGACCAGGATCTGCAACATCGGCTAAAAAGTAGAATGCGGCAAGACCGAAAATCCACGTCAATGCGGTTAGTCCCAATGCCTGTAATTGTATATTCTTCTTTCCAACAGATTCGCTCAGAGTTGAATATATTTCTTTGAAATGTCTTGAGGAGTGCACTAAACAAAAGTAAATTGAAAATCCAACAAGAGGAGGAACCACAGCAAAAATAGCCAGTAAAATTCCGACTTCAATTGCCTTTTTTCTCCATCTTTCTCCCCCGGAATTAATTGTCAAGCACTCGATAAAACCTAAGATAACTCCTAGTGTCATTACATCGATTATAGCCCATACTCCTGCAGTATTTCCATTAATCAGGTAGGAATAGATAGCATCTACTTCTGCTCTATGGAATTGACTAATTGCGACAATTACTATTCCTCCTAGCGTAATTGACTCGATGAGTTTGATTCCTTTTTCCTCAATAATTGAATCTCTCGAACCAAAGTGGAATGCACTGATTAGTAAAAACAGGATTAATGTTAGTGCAGGAAGTAATATCCATGTTGCAACAACTACTGCTGAGAGGAGAACGTAAGAGACTAGAAAAGTTACAAGTTTGCTTGGTTTATTGGCAATTCCTAGGTGCATCGCAATAGCCCCGTCTAAGGACCCATGTGGCATTCCAATCAGGAAAATTCCGAGGATTGCAATGAGGTTCAAATAGCCAAAATCTTGGAATGAAGACAGTAAATCAATCAAGCAATCGCCGTCCTAGATTTCTTTATTTTCCTTAATTTTGGATTGGTAAGAACTTTGATGAACGGCTTTTTCGGCATCGATAAGATAACTTTCGCCTTTATCCAAAATCCAGCATCTCCGCTCATGAACTTGACAAATTGATCACCATTCAGAGATTTACCCATTCTAAAGAAAAGGCTCGGGCCATATTCTGGCCAGTGCTTCAATACTGCAAGAAGCATTGAATCCATCCACCTGTCTATTCTTGTGTGTGGGTCTCTAAAATCTAATTTCGAGCCTTTCTGAACCCTGTGTAATGCGTCCCTGATTTGCCTTTGAATAAATAAGAAAGCATAACCACTAGCTGGTCTTGTTGCTCCTGCATTTGCTCCCATTCCAGCAATATCAGGGTCATGTGGGAAAAGATTGCCTAAGGGAATTACACCTTTTTCTCTATGAGTAATTTTGTAATCTTCTAGTTTGAAATATGCCTTGAGATACTCGCTTATTGAATTTGCATAGTATGATTCATCACATACTTTTTCTGAAAACAACGTTGACTCAATCAACGCTTTGCGTTTGGAATATGGAAGAACATATACGAAATGCATGCCATTTTGCTGGTCGACACGGAAATCCATCAGCAACACGGTTGAAGGGTCAAAGACATCCTTGCTTGCTTCTACTTCAATACCATAGAAGTGCTGTAATACAGCTCCATCGGGAACCTCGGGAGGTCTAGAGTCGAAGACATGAGAGAAATCTTCTAGGTTTACTTCGGATTGATTTTTGAATTCGACTCCGTTATTGATTGCTAAACCCCTGCGATTTTCAATCCAATCGAAGCGTTTGAAAGAATGATATTTTTTGGATTCAGATGACATTACTGCACAATCTTGTTCAGTTACAATAGCCCACTTATTCCATGAATACCTTGCGATATCCTCTGCGTCCTTGAGGACATCATCGCTCCAAAACCCCCAGGCATGATCCTTTGATTTTGGTGCACCAGTGGGCTTGATTACGGTTATTTCGTAATCCGCTAAACTTCCAGCTTTTGCAGCGAATGACAAGGATGCACAACCATCTCCTAAGATTGCGATTTTCTCAGACAAAAGGGAGACCTCCCAATGATTTATGCAATTTCTTGTTGTGTTTATTTTTCCTTGAAGCAAATCTAGTTGTCATTTGGCTAGTTGCTTTTATTGAGCAAAATACTTTGGTAGATTTGGAAGTTATTTCCCTTCCAGTGTACCACGAACAATCCTTCTTCAGAATCTGTACTCCTATTTGCCTGTAGACCCTTGCTGCGATAGATATCGACAGGTGTGCTCTCCAATTGAGATACTTCAGTCCAGTATTCCCGCTTGTGTAGAATTCCTCAGCCATTTGTAGTAATTTTCTAACAGATTCCTGAATGAGTCTTGCTTCTTGTGAACTTGGGTTTTTGCTAGCGGAAACGATCTCTTCAGCAGTCATGTTGTTTACCCATGTACCAGGGATGTATCTTCGCCCCATTTCAGCATCTTCGAGGACATCTCTTGCGATGTTGGTTAACTGCATTGCAATACCCAAATCAATGGCATGAGCATGTGCAATTGGACTTTCACATCCCAGTACCTTGCACATCAATATTCCAACAGTTCCGGCAACTCTGTAGGCATAGCGAAGAAGGTCTTGCTCATCTTTCATCTCTACGTATTCTTCTTGATCGGACAGTAATCCATCAATCAGTGCGACAATCACATCTTGAGGGAAATCATGCTCTTTCATCAATGGCTCAAAAGCAACCAGGGCGGAATCCTTGTTGGAATGATTTTCAGTAAAGGCACTTCTGATTTGAACTAATCTTTGCGGACCGTTTTCTATATCGCCATCAGCCATATCATCGAGGAGTCTGCAGAATGCGTACAGACCGGCAGCATCCTCTCCAGTCTTCTTTCCGAGGAACTTCTTTGCCCAGTGGAAACTCTCGCCATTTTTGGCAAGGGATTCTTCGGGAGAAAGGAATTCATTATTCATAGGAATCACATTTATTGAAGAGTTAGGATATTATTGACAGAAATTACATTGATTTACTTATAATTGGTTGTTTCTTTTTTTACAAAGAAAATTACACGAAAATGATTCATTTTGAAAAACGGTAATTTATTTACTATAGAAAATAACGAATACTATGGTTGCCGATGGTAAAGGGAAAAATGCTGCAGTGATAGGCAGCGGTTTTGGTGGTCTTGCAGCAGCAATTCGCCTACAAAGTGCCGGATATCAAACCGTCTTGTACGAGGCAAGAGACAAGCCGGGCGGTAGAGCATATGTTTACCATGACCACGGCTATACGTTCGATGCAGGACCGACTGTAGTTACAGCTCCACATGTACTAGAGGAATTGTTTGAACTGACCGATAGAAAATTGGAAGATTATGTCGAACTATTAGAGGTTGGGCCAATGTACCGTTTGATATGGAGTGATGGAGATAGATTTGATTATGTTCGGGATGCAGACAAAATGCTTGCCCAAATAGAGCAGAGATCTGCTGAAGATGCAGAAGGTTACAAGCGATTTTTTGAATATTCTGAGAAGGTATTCAACAAGGGTTACACCGATTTAGTTGATATGCCATTTTTACGATTCTCAGATATGTTGAAAGTAACTCCCGACTTGATGAAGTTGAGGGCAGAACGCTCGGTTTATTCGACGGTTTGTAAGTACATCAAAGATGACCACCTAAGACAAGCGATGAGTTTCCATTCCTTGTTGGTTGGAGGAAATCCCTTCCAAACTTCTTCGATTTATACATTGATTCATTTCTTGGAGAGGCAATGGGGCGTATACTTCCCCAAGGGAGGAACCCATGCACTGGTCATGGCACTGATCAAATTGTTCGAAGAATTGGGCGGTGAGGTTAGGTTAAGCTCTCCAATTAAATCTGCAAAATTAGTTGCTAATGGCAGCCAAACTATACACGAATTAACAGATGGTTCAGGTGTTTCTCAAGAATTTGATTTGGTTGTCTCAAATGCTGATGTGCATCACACATATGACAAGATTTACTCTCAACACCCTATTGCAAAAAAGCGGGTTAAAAAATTAGAAAAAATGGATTGGTCAATGTCATTATTTGTTCTACACTTTGGAACTGATATAGAATACAAGGACGTAGCACACCACACGATTCTATTTGGTCCAAGATACAAGGAACTTCTCGATGAAATTTTCAAAGGAAATCAACTTCCTGATGACTTCAGTCTATATCTCCATGTTCCCACTGTAACAGACCCTGATTTGGCTCCTGAAGGATGCAGTGCAGGGTATGTTCTTGCCCCAGTTCCGCATCTGGGAAGAGCAAACGTAAATTGGGAAGAAATAGCAGACGAATATGCTGATAAAATAATTCAGGCATTAGAAGTCGAGCTGCCTGATTTGAGTAAGCACATTGTCACTAAGAGACATTTTACCCCAACCATGTTTAGAGATGAATTGGCAGCGTTCGAAGGTTCTGCATTCTCAGTCGCTCCTAAATTAACTCAAAGTGCATACTTCAGACCCCATAACAAGGATGCAAAGATTCCAGGGCTATACTTCGTAGGTGCAGGAACTCATCCTGGGGCAGGTTTACCTGGTGTAATTAATTCAGCCAAAGCAACCGTCAATTTGATTCTTAGAGAATAAAGTCGTTCCTGAAATGCACCTAGTTAGCAGTAATTATATTCGACAGTTAATCCAATCTGTTTGCAAAATTTGTCGGTGAAGACTCTAATACCCTCGACCCTGAACGCCTATATGTCAGAGAGCGCAAGTGCTACCGCGGGACAGAAATTTAGAATCGATGTGAATGATATGCTTGGAAAAATACCTATTGTCAGAAATTTTCGCTGGCAAAGGGAGTACAAGAAAGCAATGTCATTGAAGCATGAGCGCAGAGAATTAGTCTCTCACCATGCTGAGGCAAAAGTTGCTGCAACGCTCAAGAAAATCGATGGAATGAAGCACGTTGCGATGGAAGTAAGAGTGCCTGCGCCTGAATCCAACCAAAACGGGGAAGTTGACATAATTGCAATTCACGAGAATGCAATTCTTTTGGTTGAGGTAAAGAATTGGACAGGAAAAGTCGTCCTTCATGATGGGAAAATTCAGCAAAAGAAATCCAAGGGCAATGATGTCACAGACCCAGCATTTTCTAAATTGGAATTCAAGGCAGATTGTTTCAAGAGTTTATTCAGGTCAAGAACTGGAAAAGAAGTTCCTGAAGTTATCACCATGCTTGTATTTTCCAACACAAATGTCGATTTAGGTGATTTACTATCAGCAAGAATTGATGTTACAGATTTCAAAACCATGAAAGAATCATTCAACAAAAGACTGGAACCACTATCCAAAATAGCTGCCAAAGACAGACAAAGTAGCCGTGAAATCATCGAAATGTGTGGTTCGTGGGACGCAATTGAATTCAGGGGAGGCAAAGGTCTCAAAGGAGATTTCACAGATTCCAAATTACCCAGTTTTATCGTCAGAGAAGATGTCCGTTCAGCACATTTTGGAAACCAGAATTCTTGGCTCAAAACTATACTCAGCGGTCCTAATTTAGTAGCGACATTTTCAAGTTGGGAGGGTGAAAAATATAGTAGAGAATTCGGGGTTGATGAAACCATAGATTTCGTTGAACCTTGGGCTAAAGATGATGATCCAACCCACAAATTATGGATGCTTTATGCACTGAGATTTGGATACAGGCATGAGGTAGATTGGGAAAATCAAGAAGAGGATAGAGAGTTCTCGGGTATAAATGCCTACAAGAATTTCAAGAAAGGCGAGAAATATCATGGAACAGTACTGAATTGGTTGGAAACAGGCGTCCTAGTTCTACTTGAAAATAGTAAAAAAGAAGGCAACAAGGTCACCGGTATGATTTCGATGAAATCTATGGGAAATACCATGGAAGTAGAACTGAAAAAAGCCATTTATCAAAAAGGAAAAGGAATTGATGTTGTAGTAACCTCTGCAAAATCAAATCGAGGAGTTAATCTGAAAATCGCTGAAGACTGATCAGATTCCAAGCTTTCTCTGTTTCATTGCTTCCATTGCCAAGGCAGAGAGTGCGACTTGAAGATTGTATGAGGGAACGAATCCTGCCATTGGAAGGCGAATAACCTGGTCGCTAGCCTCAATAATCTCATCACAAATCCCATGTCTTTCAGCACCCACCACAAGCAGCACTTTTCCAGTCATGTCAGACTCCCAAGGATGTATTTCTCCCACATCTTCTGCACTAATTATTCGGAAATCATATTTCTTTGCTGTCAAAATAATTTCAGAAATTGTACTCTCTATGACAGGTAAGAATCTTATTGCTTTCATACTCGCTTTTCTCATCGTCCTTTTCTCAACATGATTCATAGGTTCCGGTGGTGCAAGTACGACTCCATCTGCACCGCTAACTTCAGCAGTTCTTATTCCGAATCCAAGATTTGTTGCATAACTAACTCCATCGAGCAGCCAAAGAAGTTTTGAATTGGCAAATAAATCATCTAAATTTTCTCGATGGGGTTTCCTTCCTACTAGACCAAGAATGCGAGGATGTTCAGGCTCCCCTTCCTTTGCAGGTCTTGCCATTCTCCACAGATCTCTTTCACTGCCCTCTTCGATTGGCACGCCTTTTTGCGTAGCAAGGTCAATGATTTTTGTCAGAATTTCTGAGTTAAATTCACGCTGAACGAGTATCAATTCAACCTCGTCATTTTGCAGAGATTCAAGGACTTCATCCTCGCCTCTTTTCTGCAGCATTGTCCATCCCAAGAGCGAAGAGGTCATGAGATTGATGGATGTGGAATTAACATGGCAAAGGTCCACGACCCGAATTTTGTAGCTTTGGTTGAGCAAGCGAGGAACAAAATCCTTGAATGTAGTGCTGAAGATTTGATATCTATGCTTGCGGATGATGAGGACATTTTCATAATCGATGTAAGGGAAGCAGATGAATTTGCACGTGGATATTTGCAGGGTGCCGTGAATCTCAGTAAAGGTATCATCGAGAGAGATATTGCCAAGCAAGGATTAGACCAAGAACACCGAATAGTTTTGTACTGTGGTGGAGGTTACAGGAGTGCGCTCGCAGCAGATAATTTACGAATGATGGGTTGGTCTAACGTCTATTCCTTGTGGGGTGGTTGGAGAGCAATTCTTGCCTCTGATTTAGTCACATCAATTCCTGAATAGGTATTTTGATTTCTTCAATCTCCAGGTTTATCGTGTGCTTGGATGTCTTTGGAGGAAATACTCTGCCACTTGCAGCCATGTCTAGAACGTCTTGTTTTGTGATGTGCTCTGTACCGCAATCCGGCCAAACATCCACTGAAATGTTGCTATCGTTTAGATAGTCGATCATTACTGCCGGAATTCTCTTGAAACCAAGTCTCAATGAAGCGTTAAACCTATGATGCCCATCAAGAATAACTCCTGTATTTTCATCGACAAGAATTGGTTCATGGAAGAATTCTGCCTTGGTGATTTCTTCAGCAACCTGGTCAAGTCTATCTGGTTTGATTTCCTCATGCTGCTTGAGCCAAGCAATGTCGACTATCTCCAAGCGCATATCCTTTCCTTGTGAAACGGTATAATGATTATTACGGGCATAATTTACTAGTTTTTGACAGGATGTTAGTATGATTTGAGAACTTCTTTTCATTAGAAATATTGAGTTCTAAATATTCTAGTGGCAATTGAATATTGTGTTGTAGTTCAATCCAAAATCATGGTCCTGAGTTTGTTTGCAGATGTGTTTTTCTTAGTAGTTGGATTGTGGTGTTTTATCGTGATATATCAGACCTTCAAAAAGAGAGATGAAAACCTAAAAAAAAATGCCAAAAGGTATAGAGGAATAAACGGTAAAATATCCCACAAGCTGTAAATTCTTCGAATTAGTAGAGTTTTATCGCGTAAATAGACTCATAAAGGGTAGGCAAGTCGCCAAGGTGCTCAAAGAGCAGGTGTTCATTATGACAAAGGGTGTTTATCACTACGTTGGAGAGACTTGGAAGAAGCCTAAAGCGGGTCTTCCGCACATGTTCCGTCAGGAGAGAATGGCTGCTTGGAGAAGGGAGCCAGTCTTCACTAGGGTCGAAAGACCGACTAGAATTGACGCTGCTCGCAGACTTGGTTACAAAGCTAAGCAAGGCGTAGTCGTCATCAGAACCAGAATCCGCCGTGGTGGATTGAGAAAAGGTAAGGTCCACATGAAGAGAAAGCCAAGTAAAGCTGGTGTATCCAAGATTACAATGGCTAAGAACACTCAGAGAATCGCTGAAGAAAGAGTCAGCAGACACTATCCTAACCTAGAAGTTTTGAACTCATACTGGGTAGGACAAGATGGTAAGCACAAATTCTTCGAAGTAATCATGATCGATACTCACCACCCTGCTATCATCAAGGACAAACAACTAGGAGTTTTCTCACAAGCAAACGGAAACAACTCTCACCGTGGCAGATCTCACAGAGGACTTACATCCGCTGGAAAGAGAGGTCGTGGTCTTTACAACAAGGGTAAGGGTGCAGAAAAGCTACGTCCTTCCTTGAAAGCAAATCTAAACCGTGGAAAGTGAATATTCAAGGATTTTTTCCTTGGGTTTAATTCATTGCCTACCTCGTCTTGGGGGTAACTGTACAGAAGATTTAGGGTGATGCCTCGATGCCAGACAAACCGGTTTCAATATTGAAGGGAAAACAGGTTTATCTTAGCGATGGGAAAAAACTCGGGACCGTATTAGACGTAATTGTCGACAATGTCGAAATGCAATTTACTCATCTTTTTGTCGTTGATTGTGATCCTGAACTTGTGGAAGGCGGGATTCATGTTGCAGTTCCTTGGAGATGGATTCGCGGAATCGAAGATGTTGTAATTCTGAGATGGTTCCCACCAACGCCTATTCCACTAAATTGAGGTGAGTTGTTAATGTTTGATTTGCATGTTTTAGGAGTGGCTTCGGCAAGGCCGAGTCATGACAGAAACGTTAGCGGATCTATCCTGAAAACAAGTGAAGGCTTGGTATGCATCGATGCTGGTGAAGGATTTCAAAATCGGCTAGCAGAACAAAGAAAGCACATCAAAGCCTTTGATTCAACCTCAAGATTGAGGGTTTCCAAACTCTCGGTTATTCTGCTAACTCATGGTCACATGGACCATACTTGGGGTTTGCTTCCCTGGATTAAGTCTCTATCCTTAGAGGGAAGGATGGATGAATTACTAATATTGGGACCAACTTCGGAAACGATTTTTTCTGGTCTCTTGAATGATGGATATGATTATGATATTCCAGATGAGATTCCAACTGCTGAATTATTCAGACAGATGAAGCACTGGATAGATATGGGCGGAAAAACTAGTGAATTGAATTACAAGATAAGGTGGGTGCTCGGAGAAATTCATAGCAATAGATGGTTAGAAATAGACTCAGATTCAAAGCAAATAATCGAATTAGACAAGCAACCTCAACCTAGCGGATGGACTCAAAATTTCGTAGAACCAATTGCTACTGTCCACTCTGTTCCTTCATGTGCTTGGAGGATAGCATCAAAGTCGAAACCTGGTAAATTTGACCGTGTTAAAGCTGATAATGCCGGTTTGAGCGTTGAAGAAAAAAAGCAATTATCATCGGGAATAGATGTGGTAAGAGGTGAAACGACCTTTGAGGCACAAAGTTTCAGAAGTCAAAGCAAAAAAGGTCATAGCATTGTGATATCAGGTGATACTGCAGCTCCGTGTAAAGGTCTGAGTGAAATGGAGCCTGCTGATATCCTAGTTCACGAATGCACATTCTTGGTTGAGAATACTGACAAAGCAGATGAGTATCTACATTCAACAACACTTGGTGCCCTAGAAAATGCTCTGAATTCTAAATCTAGATTTTTGGCATTAACTCATTATTCGGCTCGCATTGACGACATAGGTAAAGCAGGCTCGGAAGTGATACAAAATATGGAAGGAAAAGAACTCCCTATTTGCACCCTAAACGACGGCGACAGGTTACAGATATCCGAGGATGGTGACATCAGACACCTAGTCAAAAAAGACAATGGGTGGCAATGATTTTGGATTAAACGAACATACGCGAACTTCAAGTGTGTTAAGAATCAGCCATGCCCATGCAAAGAAGGATAATCGTAACTCTAATCCTAACATCTTTGATACTTTCAGCATTACCAGCACAATCAGAAACTTCTGGAAGAGCAGGAGATAACTGTGCACAAGTAAGTCTGGCATCCATATCAACAGCAGTTGCTATCGATGATGGAAATTGTGTAGTGGTTCCCTTGGGTGAGTTGACCCCTCAGTCCGTCTGGTCTGCAGATTTACTGATTATTGATGATGAAATAGACGTATTCTTCTTTGACGCTCAGGGGATAATTCCTTACGATTTAGATCAATCATATCGCTCCTCATATCAATCGGCACCTTCAACAGAATTTGCGATTGGAGAATACGAATTCGACTGGATGATACCTGCATCAATATCTCCCAAAACCTGGTATTTGGTTCTAGATAACAAAGTACATCCTGGAGACCAAGGAGAAGGAGACCAAGGCGGAAATCGTTCTACAGCATCGTTTCAATTTGCGCAAATTAATCAACAACCTAACACATTATTCCATAACTTAGTGGAACTTGAATCCAATCAATCAACCACAATTATCGGTGGAGATGAACTAAGATTAGACGCCGGAACTTCTATACAAATAACGGTAGATTCACTAGAGGGAAGTGCCGACTTATTGGTCCAAACAGAGTCAATTCACAATGCTTGGAATGAACAAAGTAGTGCCTCTGCCTCTATTTCCGGGCAATCAATCCTCAACATTCAAGGCCAATCAACTCTTCTTTGGACTGTCACAGGTGATTATTCTGACCAACCATTGTACGTAGTTCTCGATAATTCCGACAGACCAAGTGCAGGAGCACAAGAAGTCCCTCGCTCAAGGACGACCGTTGAAATTTCACTTACCCCTGTGGTGAATGCAGTTATCGCATCGACTACTTCATCGGTTGTACTAGGACAAGAATTGGATTTCGATGCACAATCAAGTGCTAACTTGAGCGGTCAAATTGCCTCATACGATTGGGATTTTGATGCTTCTAATGGAGTCCTTTACAATGACGCAAACGGTATTACAGCCTCCTATTCATGGTCTGCTCCTGGAAATTTTACTGTGAGTTTGCAAATCACTGCAAATGATGGTAGAACTTCTGAAGATACTTTGGTGATTACGGTATTAGATGTCACCAATCCGAACCCAGTGATTACTCAATCTGGTTCTGGAACTCCTGTAAGTGAGGGCTACATATTGAATGTTGGCGATGCAATGTCTTTATCCTGTGCCTCATCAACAGATGACCACCAAATCAAATCCTGCTCGTGGCAAATCAACGGGAATAATGCTGGGCAGGAAGATCAAGTATTCTTCAACTACAGCGCGGTTGTTGATTGGGATGTTGAACTCACAGTAGAGGATATGTCAGGTAATACTGCTAATCTTACCACGATCGTATCTGTAATTGATACCAGTAATCCAGTATTATCATCTGCATCTACATCGACTTTAACAAAAATCGTAACCGCAGGGGAAGAAGTAACTTTCTCGATGTCTGCAACGGATTCCTTTGATTCTGAATCAGTGCTGAGATATCACTGGGACTTGGATGCAACCAGAGATGACGATGCGAATGGAAACAAGTTGGATGACCCTGATTTCACAGGACAATCATTCACCACCACCTTTGATGAAACCGGTAAATTTGATCTTACTGTTACTGTGTTTGATGCATCTAACAATTCGGATAGTTATTCTTGGAGGGTCACGGTACAAAATTCCGCTTCAGTTTCTAATCTCAATCAAATATTACCAGCAGTAGGAGCAATTGCTGGATTGATTCTTGTAATCGGTTTGATTTCAAGAATCCGAAAAAGAAGTCGCTCAAGACCAGTCGTTGAGCAGGATACACGGTCTCAAGATGAAATTTTGGAAGAACAAAAGAAAGCGCAAATGGAAGCGATTTATGGTGCTCAACAAGAACAACAATACCCTCAAAGTGTTGCTCCTCAAATGAGTCAAGCATCTTCTGCAGCAGTTTCTAGTGCAGCAAATGATCTATTCACTCAAAGACCAGAATCAAATACTCCGTATGCAGCCACACAAGGAGACGATTTACTTAGTGCATTGGAGGAGAGTCCATCTCAACAACAACAAGAATTCTTCACACCAGTACCAGCTCAAGATGTGTCAAAAACACTCGAAGAGAAAACTGCAACTTCTTCTTCTACCAATAGGACAGCATTACAGAGTAGTGGTGTTTCACTGCCGAAGAATTTAGTTGAGGAATATAAAGAAGAATCACAGGTTGTTTCACAGGATAAACCATCTACAGATGAGCCAGTAAAGAAGGTACACGAATGTACAGATTGTTCCAAGATGTTCGCAGTAAGAATTCCGGCTGGCACTCCAAAGGTGAAAGCGAAATGTCCATCCTGCGGAAGCACTCAGATTATTTCCTCTTGATTCTCTAATGGCTATCAAAATAGCCAATTTTAATGCAAGATGGGGATGAGTTATCATATTATGACGAATTCGACCAATCATGGGTGAGGGAAAACCGCGTTTGGTTTACGCCAGTTATTCTCACCAGAGGAATAATTCCAAGATTGCTGTAATCATGCTCCTATGTTTAATCTGCCCAGTTTTTCAGCCTGTTAGTGCTGATGCGGGCTTGTCAAGCACCGATTTCGGAATCTTAGATGCAATGTCTGACATTTATGAAATTCAGCAATCATCAAATTCTAACGAAGAGGCAATTGAGCAAGCGAATTTGAAACTCAGCCAAGTAGATGCGGCTGCAAGAGTTGTTGAGGCAGGAGATGCTATAGTTGATTCTGCAAATTACCTGGAAGACGTCTCCTTGCGAGACACCAGTCCATTTGAAGCCAATCACCCCATTCCTTACTATTATCTAACCGATCCAAATACCCAGCCAGAAGGCTGGCCTGCGAATTTAGTTAACACGTTATTTTCTTTGGAGGAATGGGAAATAACCGATCCACTAGCGATTGGAATTAACACATATGCTCTGTACCTGAACTTCACAACTAAGAATGGGGGCTTTTCCTATGAATCATGGGATAAAGGCACCTTCACCGGTGATTTGGACCTATCAGGCGAATTTAATCTTGCAGAGAATAGAGTAGACATTGACGGTGATGGAATTGATGATGTTGCTGTTGCTCTAACTCTTCAAAGTCTTGGAGAAAGAGGGCAAGGTTGGGATATTGTAACCGGAGGTTCAATTCTTGGAGCAATCGACCATATTTGGGTTAAGCCAACATTCCAATGGAGAGTTGATGCTCTTGACCTAAACGACCCTCTATGGGACGATATGGCTAGTTTAGAAGTTACACTGATGAAGGGATTTGCCTTTGATTTCACTTTACAAGAATCCGAATCATACGCAATGGTGCTAGACACAAGATTCACACAACCGCCTTATGAATTTAGAGCTGGAGTTGGTATAGAAAGAATTGAGTTCTCTGTTGCTGATTCTGTATCTACTGTGTTTGAATTAATAGCAGGTCTATTTGGCGGTGACCTTCCTACTGATGCCCTAACCTTGACAACAATATCTGCGCCATTCACCATCTCTCTTCAAAATCCAGATGCGGATTCAAGTAACCTGCAAAGTGATTGCAGTGATTCAGAATGGTATGATCCAGTTGCAAACCATTCTGCGGAAAGCAGGGAGCATCGGTGTGGGTACGGTGTAGGATTAGGATATGTTCATTTTGATAAGCCCGATTCGCAAGGCAATATCCCTGTTTTGGAAATGGGTTATGTCGATATTGGTATTCACCCAGTTGCTGGGTCCACAAAACTTCCAAACGAGCTCGACCTTACTCTTAGGAATGATAACGTAGGTCAAAATTCCTATGATACCATTGAGTTATTTACAGATGAAGATGCTGATATTGCCATTCATTATTACGAAGATCGTTCAAATGTGCCAGAGGGATCTAGTCCTTGGGGAAACATCACTGACTCAAGAGGCTGGATTCGTGGACTTCCTAGTGGCAGCATGGAAGAAGATGAAATTAATGCAATTTTCACCACCATTGGTGAGCAACCATCTTCGGTTAGTTTTGCAGGAAATGTACCAGATCGCTTAGGTTTTATAGTCGCAATCAAGAACTTCACAGCGGACAGTACGCCTAATGTTAACGATGCAAGTCTCCCAGTTAATCCAGCAGATCCGCCAAATACATTGATTTTAATCGCAGGAGTTGGCAGAATTGAGTCGATAAATTATGCTTCAACCTTCATGCGTGGAGGATACGCAAACGATTCTTCGTCATTATATCTTGAAATTCAGAATTTACCGGAGGTAGTTGTGATTCAAGGTTCATTCTTGCTTCCCACAACCGGACTCAGCAGAGTTAATTTCGACAACCCTGAGCTGGGAGGATTAACGCAAATTTTGGATAATACCCTCCTCAGTATAGTGGAGATAATTTTGGATATAGGGAATATATTGAACGGGATTCCTAAAGCAGCCGTCGCAACTGCTGGCTCCTCCGGAGGAACGATACAAATCGACTGTTATTCCCAGGTAAGAATTACTTTGGCCAGCGGACAAGCCAGAGTCGACAGAGAGGTTGGATTAATCTCTGCAGCTCTTGCTTCCTCAACCCAACCTTGGATTCCTACTATCGACCATATTTTGCTGGCACAGGACGAGAATATCGAAACCGTATTCGGTAGAGGAGGAGAGGTTCCTCCGTTAGTTCCTGTAGCGATGAGCGTTCGTATTGAAGGAATCCACCATGCGAAGCACTCTTTTGATGTTGACTCAAGTACACGAATAATGACCATAGAAGGTCAAAGTCAAAACGAATTGTTAATCGGTCACATCAATCACAACGGTCCAGATTTATCATCGGGTTCAGGACAAGCAGCTGTAATTTCTAACAGACCGGATATACTGAGTTTGACCCAAACACCTGATTCAATGGTCTATGATGCATCTGACCCAATTGGGACCATCACGTATGGGGGAGTTGATGGCATTCAAAGAAACGCAATGAGATTGGTAGGGCTTCCTTCTGAATTTAGTTTAATTCTGGGAGAAGAAGTCGGCTACATGGCTAATGAGCCATTACAAAAGATCGAAATTCAAATTTCAAATGCAAGTGAACCGCTTACGATGGATGGAGACCACATGAGGTTCTTTGTCGATGAAACAACAGGCGAATCTAGTTTGAGCATGGAGATTTCAAATGTTACAAGGGCAAGAAGACTTTCACCGATTGAGCCAGGGGCAATCGGTCCTGAGGGAAACTCTCGCCTTGAATTAGTTAGATCCTCCTCAGCAGTTTTCAATATTTTAATCGAAGATGAAAGCCAATATGATGATTCATTCCTGGGGATGAATGGCAGGATTCACATCAATCCTTTGCCTGCTAACATAACAATTGCAGTTCCGAGCGAAACTGACTCATCAGGTTTGGAATTGCCAGATTTCGGTGACCAAGAGGGTGTAGAGGGGCTATCCTTTTTCCTATCTGGTCTCGTTAATTTCGGAGATGGTGTAAATGGATTTATTCACGAAATGACCATGAATTTGGCAGGGAATACCGAACAATCAGATGAGGATATAGCATTCGAGATGGACCTTTTCACAGGTGAATCCTTTGATGTTGTTCTAGACATCACGAAAGGCGCTACTGATGCAGAACCTGATTGGAGGCACGGAGTTTCGATGGATGTTCTAGAACAATCAAGTCCCGTATTCAATTTCTCGAGAATACCGAAATTTACTGCCTCAAACAGAGAGGTAGTCTTTGATGCATTGGAAGACGGGATTATCGATTATTATGAATCGAGTTCGGTCTTAGGCGCAATGCTGGCAGCTGAATTGAATCAAACAGCATCTGAACAACTAATCAAGGCCTTGGATGATGGAAGAATAGATGACCAAGAGGCAGAAGAACTTGACTTAGATCAATGGGAGGAATGGGGTGTCACATTTGATGGCAAACGAGCATGGCACGCTAGGGTCTGGCTACCATCTCTTCCTTCAGGGCAAATCAGCATGTCTTATGACTACAGGGTGATTGCTGATGTTCCTACCTACGAGGTATCTTTGGAGATGAACGATTGGCAGCCTGACATTGAGGATTTAGAGTTTGTAGTAAACGGATTCAACGGGCAAAATTTAGATGTGATTTTCAGTGGTTTGGATACTTCAAAAATGAATGATGTTCGTGCTACTGCATTATTTTCCCAAGATACAAATCTAACAATTCCTAGATTGAATCTTGAGATGCGATATGATATGGGTATTCGTTTGGATTACGCACAAGCTAGATTCGTTGATACCAACTTGAAAACTAGGGCCGATGTTTTCCTGATGGGAGTGCCACAGCAAACTGATTTTACAGCCACCATCGGAGACATCTTGTTACTGGATGTATTCGTTCCAGAACAGTACAGAGTTAATGGGCATTCAGCCGACTATCTCATGGTCCAGCAGGCAATTTTTGCAGATGGAAAATGGTGGCCAGCAACAGTTTTCATGAGAGATTTACCCGCTGAAATGCACCTAGCTACTGAACCAAATACCAATTTTGACATTCGTCAGGACACTACCTTCCAAGGGCTTCTAACCATGGATTATACCTCAAACACCGAAGACATGGACATGTATGTTGAGGCTAGCGGTAGGGCAATTGATTCCAAGGGAGATGTGGTAATGATGGCTGAGAACTTACCTAGAACTTTCAGAGTAAGTCCAACCGACGACTGGGGTGTTGAAATTGCCAGCAGCGGAAAAGGAGTAGAATCACTTTACATTAAATTCTCAAATTCACCATCTGCTCCTGGAGTAACGATGAAATCCGCAGAAATCATTGGCGAAAACCTCAGAGGTGCAACTGTCCATATCACTTGGATTGCAGGTAATTACCCAATATTCGTAATCAGTGATATCACTCAAGGCAGGATTGTGGCTACGGCTAATGCGATGATTGAGACTGAATATTACGGACCAATAGCACTTGATGTAGATGGCCGGGGTGTTCTTTTGGATGCACAATTTACTGGCATAATTCCAACTGCTTCTAGCATTGGTGTGAATGGAATCGTAACAGATCTTTCCTTAGTTGGATCTCTAACTGGAGGTCAGGTTGAAACAAGGCATATTTTGTTTGCAGACCCTATCTCTTCTGCGGCCATAAGTTTGTTGGGGTTGGTAGTTTGAGTTCAGACTTTGAATACGAGGTCAAGAACGTAGTGATGAATGAAGATGGAGAGATGCTCATTTCAGAGGATCAGATAACAGTTCATTCATCTAGCGCACAAGATGAAGAGTATCAGGAAGAGATTTACGATTTTGCACAACAAGCTGCAAGTAGGATCAAAGATCTAAGCAAAGAAGTTAATTTCACCCAAGTGGCTCTGGCTGGGTTAATTTTAGTAGGGCTGATTTTTCTATTATCTGGAGTTTACATTTGGGTAATCCCAAGGGACGTAGTTTCTGTAGAAACTGTTTACATCCAATCTGGGGGTCATATAATTATGAGCGAAATCAACAATGATGGTTCCAGAGCGATTACTGAATTGGAATATCAATTCATATTCCTTGATGAGGAAGGAAGAATTCTCAATAGTTCAACAACTGAAGTTGCCATTTTAGAATCTCATTCATCAGTGGCTGGAGATGATTTGGAATTCCTGATACAGGGTCACTCTGTATGGGAGAATTACACCATTTCCATCAATCTTGATTATGTGAATTACAAAGGTGAGAGAATATCACAGACTTGGGACCATGAGGTTGGATATTGGGCAACAGAAGAATTCAAAGACAGAGCCCCGATTACTATCTGGCCATTCTAGCAAAAATTACTCGGCTTACCCTAAGCGATATAATCGACTTGATATGGCGTATAAACATGGCACGAGGTCGCTTGCAATTTATTGCGCCGGCATTAGTGTTACTTTTTATCTCATCAACATTACTTTCTGTTGAGATTGTCCAGACTGAAGAAACTGAACAATTGGTTGAGATTGTCCACTTCGAGGTAGCAGCGGATACTTACAAAGATCTTGGAGGACACATCTCGGAATACTCTTCAGTTGAGCAAAGAGAAGTTGAAGCCCATTCTAAAATAGGAATTTGGGATGCTACGGGTCTTGAGGTTTCAAGACCTTTGCCAGCAGAGTATTTTGAACCAAGACAGGATCTATCCCTTCTCTTAATCGATAACTCACGTCATTTTAGCGATGTCAGACAAGACTTGGATAAAATCAGAGGTCTTGAAGTCAAGGAATACATATCTCCATCTGGCTTAATCGTTCAAGGAACTGTAGATGCAAGAATTGCAGCAATGGATCTCGAAGGAGTTCAAAGTGCGCATGTTGTACCGATTGCTTTGCTGCTAAGCGATGGGATACTGGATGTACTACTACTAGAGCAAGGAGAGGATTCTCTTCTGAACCAAGATATGCGAATAGATGGTTGGAGAAATTCGATGGGTCCAACAAGTATGGTCAATCTTGTGGATAGAAACGGAAATTCCATTATTCAAGATATGGATGATGTCATTGAATTGGCATTCACAAATTCAAATCGCTGGGAAAGTGGTCGCTGGTCTGCAACTTTGAACACTGTAGATGTACTTGGATTGATGAGACAGCCTTCAGTAATGTATCTCGACTTCGAAATTCAAAATCAGATTTCTAACGACAGGTCGAGAGCACACATGGGTGTCAACAATATTGCCACACAATTCACCACGAATTTGAATGGTTCGGGAATAACCGTAGCCGTAGCAGATTCAGGTTTAGATGAAGATCATGGCGATTTTGGGACTCGTGTAATTAGCAATACTGACGTAATTGGTGACGGTTCTACTGCCGATAAGCATTCAGGACACGGAACCCACGTTGCTTGTACAGTCCTAGGAGATGGATCTCGAGGTGGTTATTCAGGTGTTGCGCCAGAAGCACAGCTAATATTCCAAGCAATGGAAAGAGATAGCGACGGACAATTTTTGTCCCCCTCATTAAACTATATCATGAACCAAGCATATTCTAACGGAGCAAGAATCCATACGAATTCTTGGGGTTCATCATCTTCTGCTGACTTTGGTAAGTATACTTCGCAATCAGAGGATGTTGATGATAGAGCACATACATATGATAGATATTCAAGTGGTTATGAAGGGTTTGTAATCCTCTTCGCAGCAGGAAATGATGGTCCTAATACAGGTACAGTTGGTGCTCCAGGTACCGCTAAGAATTCGGTAACAGTCGGCAACCACCAAAATCGCTACGGAAATTCTCCGGACACAATGATGTCAGGATCTAGTCGTGGCCCTACCGACGATGGTAGGATTAAGCCCGATGTTGTTGCACCAGGGGGCTATGTTAGGTCCTGTAAAGCCCAGGAAGCGACTGATACAGGCGGCGCTACATGGTCGAATAATTACTATCTAGAGTACACAGGTACATCGATGGCAACACCAAATGCTGCAGGAGTATCAGCTCTAATTCGAGAGTATCTTGTAGAAATCGCCGGCAGACCTGAGCCCCAGGGAGCATTGGTGAAGGCACTATTAGTGCTTGGGGCAGAAGACATCGGGGCTCGAGACATTCCAAATGATGATGAAGGTTGGGGCAGAATCAATGTTAAGAATACCCTTGCGCCATCGGAAGGGAGGGGTATTTGGGTTGACGACAGATCTAAATTATCGAGAACAGGAAATTCAAAATCCTACGTATTCAATGTGACTTATGCGAATTCTCCATTCAAAGCCGTACTAGCTTGGTCGGATGAAAGAGGCTCAAGATTCTCGAATAACCAGTTGGTAAATAATTTGAATCTAAAGGTAATTTCTCCAGACGGTACTGAGTACTGGGGCAATAACTTCGCAAACGGGCGCTCAATACAAGGTGGATCTGCAGATACAGTAAACAATCTAGAGGTATTTCTTGTAGATTCAGCGCAAAAAGGAATTTGGGAAATTCAGGTCATAGATGGAAATCATGCAGGTTCATCTTCTCAGATGTTCGCCTTAGCAGTCGCTGGGCAGGGTGTGAATGATTTACGACCAGACCCGATGGTTGTTCCCAATGAGTTGAGTTTTGATGTTTCAATTCCACAGGTTGGAGAAGAGGTTGAGATCGACTCAAGAATTCAAAATGCGGGCAATGTGAAAGTTGAAAGCCTTGAGGTCAGTTTAGTTGTTGACGATGTCACGATTGATACTCAGACTGTATTCTTAGGACCTGGTGGAATGAAAGACTTGTTTTGGACTTGGACCCCAACAGATTCTGGTGAATCTATAATGGAATTCAAAATTGACCCGGATGATTTAGTTGAAGAAATACGTGAAGATAACAACATCCATGCAATATCTGTAAATGTTACAGCACCAGGGGTTAAATTGAGTTCAGAAAATCCAGTTGTGAAAGTTGATTCTGCTCAAACAACAACTAGTTCTTGGAATGTATCATTGCAAAATACTGCATTAATTTCTACTAATGCCTCCATGAGCACTGGAACAATAACACGAATTTCTGATGGCTATCAGCCAAATTGGTACCTTGGAGCAACTAATTCTAATTTCACACTTCAAGGCAGGGAATCAGCAAACATTACAGTAACCCTTGTCCACAATCAAGCCCCAGAACCTGGAACATATCTGGTGGAATTAACCGGATATGATGTCGATAACGGAGTAACCTACCCTACAAATTTGACTTTGGAAGTTCCTGCCTTAGCGGATGTGGACGTGTCTTTTGATTATGCATCATTCCCGGTGCATCCAGTTGAAAATTCCAGTTATTCGATTAGATTTACAAATCTAGGGAACGATGCAATAGGCTATGATTTATTCCTTGAAGCCCCAACCGGATGGTCAGCCGGATTTGATTCATTGTCCAGTCAACCGGGAGCAAGTTCAGGTTCAACGGGCTTGATCACGGAGAACTTCCCGATGGAAATAGATCTCACATTCAACCCGCCTGCTGTGAAAACTCTTGCCGGCGCAGAGAGAACAGTGAGGTTGACAGTAATCGCTCAAACCGATGCTTCAGATTCTTGGGTATTTGATTTGCCACTTGAGGTTATTGAGGTCAACGACATCAGTATTAATCTAGAATCAGGAGCGTCACAATTGAATTCACTAAGACCTGATTCTAGGGTCACCATGATCTTCTACGTGGAAAATATAGGCAATACTGACCTAAACCTAACCCCGAGTCTTCAACTTCCAATCGGATGGTCAATTATTAATTCACCAGGGATAATTGATTTGGGTTGGGTAGATTCCTATAATTTCGCATATACCATTGAAGGTGATGGAGATGCAAAGGGAGGGGAAATTGAACTAAGGTTGGATTATCAATCAACAAGATTCATTTGGTCTCGAAATATTTCTGTACAAGCACTTGCTAAACCTGATGTTCAATTTGGATCAGTCGAGGATTCATCCGGAAACTCATGGACTAACAAGTTAGCATCTGGGTCATACACAGCTGGAGAAACTTACCGATTCACTTGGCTACTGACCAATGATGCCAATGTGCCTTGGAGCCCTAGTGTAAACGCATACACCGATACGGGTTTATTTGCAGACTGCGATGAGGTTGGACAGGTCACTAGCGGAAGTTTTGTTCCGCTTACTTGTACGGTTGTTATAGATGCTAATTTAATGCCTAATTCGGAACCTGTGTTGCGTTTAATTCTAAACTCTGAGGATCAAGAAATTTCAGATTCAATTAGTCTTCTAGTGGCTAGCGTGAAGGAAGTCGAATGGGATGTCGAAATCCAAGACACTTTAGTTGAAGGTGAAATTACTGAAATTGAGGTAAGAATCACGAATACAGGTAATACAATCGTCTCAACAAGACTCTTAGCCACAGTAACCTCTGAATGGGACCTTTCAGTAACCAGCTCAAGATTGGTTGAAATTCAACCAGGTGAATCCGTGACCCTCGAGTTAGAGATAGAGCCTAACTCAAACCCTGATGCAGAAATCAGATTATGGATAGAGGGTGATGACATCATCAATTCTGAAAACCGAATCAGCCTACAAGGAGAGGCTTTAGACTCCACATCTAGTTCCTCAAATGTGTTAATTGTAGCAATGATTGGTGTCCCAATCATAGGCTTATTGGTTGGTTATCTGGTGATGCAAAGAAGGTCATCAGGTCCTAAATCTAGCTCTCTCAATGCAGCAGCTACTCTCCCAGCCTTGTCTACTCTTAACCAACCAACACAACCGATTGCCTCTCCTCAAATACAAGCACAACTCATCAACTGCTGGGCATGTCGCGGTCAAATAATTGGTAAGATGAAAGGATGTCCAGGTTGTGGGGCAAGGTATCATTTAGATGGTACTCCTGGGTGTAATGTCTCGAGCCTAACACATTGTTTAAACTGCAATACTCTCAAATCAGAATTCCTTGACGCTTGATGACACATCAAGGGATGACCTTTTCATAAGGTGGCTTCGACCCGATGGCTATGAGCCATCGGCAATCAAGCGAAATAAGGGAAAAATCACTAGGTGTTTTCCTGATGTCATTATTCTTGTTCAGCCTTATGACATCCTTTACTGGTGCCATAGTTGAGCCTGTAGTTGCTGAGGGCAGGTCGGATCAATTTTCCGTGTTTATATCACCAAATGGGCAAGAAGTAAACCCGGGTGAATCCGGTGAGTATACCATTACAATCTACAACCAAGGTTCGAACCCAATAACGGTGCAAATTGCCACTGCTGAAGGACAGGAGCAGGAGTGTTCCCAATACTCTTCCACCAATACACAAGTTGCAGGTCCAATTGATGCAGGCTCATCCGGTGAAGCATCAATGAACGTAACTTTAACCCAAGGCGCTGAGGGCTCTTGTGACACCACAGTAACGGTCACAGCTACAGAACAAGCAACCCCACCCGACCAACCTGCCCAACCTGCAAGTAAAGATGCTACAGTCACTACAACGGCTGGTGACGGGGGAGGCTCAACCCTCTTTGGTGTAAGTGTGGAAGTTCAAAACCCAAGCAAAACTTGGGGTGGTCAGGATGTTGTTGAATGGGCTATAGAAGTTGAGAACACTGGACAAGCAAATGGTTCGCAAACCATCAGCCTCCAGACGTCCGAAAGCGATGGAGCGGGATGCTTCCCAACCGACGACTTCTCAATGTCTCTTTCCGAGGAAACAGTAACATTAGAAGCGGACGAATCTACAACAGTTTACGCAACTACCTCTGTACCAGAGGGGCAAGCAGCAAAGAAATATTGCTGGGAAATTACTGCTACAGTCACAAGTGATCCGTCTCAAAATGCCACAGATAGCGATGAATATGACCTAACAGTGCCAGAATTACATTACTGCGACATTTCCTTATCTAAAACCTCGATGTCACTTGCACCAGATACCACCGGGACGCTGACTGTAACTTATTCGAACACTGGAAACTCAGAGTGGACTGTTAGAGTTGGAATAACCGGAAGTAAAGCAAACTGGATGTCTGTGGATGGTCCTTCAACAGGACTTCTTCCTTACAACTCAGGAACCGGCACTAAATCCTTTGACTTAGAGGTTACAGCAAGGGATACAGTCGAGGCAGGTGACGAAGTACTCTTCACAATAATCGGTGAAAATGGAGATAATCCAGACGAGTGCAGGACTGAATTTAGGTTAACAGTTGGACAATCTTTTGCCGCTTCAATTTCTACTGCAAGGAGTCAATTGAGTAATGTAGAGCCAGGTTCATCAGACTCAACCATTGTGACCGTGACAAATGATGGGAATGGTCAGGATACATTGAGAGTCTCATCATCTGCGCCTCCAACTGGATGGAAAGTAACCTTAGATCAGTCATCTGTGAGTGTTGGAAGTAAGCAGAGCAATGATAGAAGTGCTGATGTTGGAGTTACAATTGAATTACCTTCTGATGCCCTAGCAACTGAAGTTGTTGAAATTGTCATTTCTGTGCTGCCTAACAACGGAGGAGAGTCATATGATGAAGTTACGATACGTGTGACCGTAGCAGAATCAAGAGATATGGCAATCGATGTAGAGAGCACTACTCAAAGGGGAAGGATGGATTCCAACATCAAATTCCCATTCGACATATCCAACTTAGGCAATGTCGATGATAGGTTCAGATGTTATGTTAGCGCAAATACAGACAATTGGGGAACGCACTTTGAAGATGAAAACGGCTCAGTATTTACCGAAATCGATGTAGATGCTCGCGAAACAAGAAGTGTATTCTTAGTCGTAAGCGTTGACGGTGCCGAAGATTTAGATTACTCTCAAATCACCTTCAGAGTAGTCAACACTAGAGATTCAAATTCACAAGATGCAGATGGTGATGGAATTCCCGACAACCAGAGGGAAGGTTCCGTAATAGCACAGCGTTCAGACAAAGTATATGCTATGGACTTAAGGGTTGAATCAGAAGGATTGAATCCAGATAGCGCATCGTTAATTCTTGCTCCCGGCGGGGAATATACATACACGATTTGGTTGAAGAATATGGGCAACGCATCCCGAGATTTTGCATTGTTTGACATATCCGGATTAGAGGGATTGGCAACCAGGCAACTAACGATCGATGGGCAGAGTGTTCCAGATCGAATTGAAGTTCCAGTGGGCTATGGTATTTGGAATTCAACCAATCAAACATTTGTATTGGATGAAAACAACCAGCCGTACATAGGAAAATCAACTAATGAAGTTGAAAATATCATGTTCAACAAAGGGCTAATTTTCGGGCATGAAGCAAGACCGTTTGAACTCAAATTAGAGTTGACAATTTCTGCAAGTGAAGGCTCTGAATCAGGCGACTCAGGAGTCCTTGACCTCGTTGCAATATCTGAGAATAACGCAGCAAACCGGAGCGGAGCAATAAGAATAAATTTCGAAATTCAAATCAATGAAAAACTTCTTTTGACTTCAGAATCGAAAGAGCATGATTTAGAGTACGGCTTCTCTGAAATTATTGAAGCTAACCTTACCAACATCGGAAATGTGAAAACACAAGTTAGAGTTTTCACTTCAGATTCGCTTAGAGGCTGGACAACTGAAGTTCTAACAGACAACGATTATTGTGTAAAAGGAGAGGAAATTGGCGAAGTAATTTGCACTCTTGAACCAGGTGAATTCACGATCCTTGAAGTAAAGGTCCGAGGGCCGGAGGAAGCAGAATTGCAGGATGAGTACGAATTTACCTTGGCAGCAGAGCCTGTTGAAACCGGCATTGTCAATCGAGAGGTGATAGAATTCAACGTGATGGGTGATTCTCCATCTGGTCTATTTGGATACTCTGAAAATACGCTAATATTGGGCGGAGGTGCAATCGTTTTCTTCGTTCTAATTAGCCTACTTCTACTTCGAGAGAGAAGAAAATAATAAAGAGAAATCAATCTGGTTGAATTCGCTTTACTGCTCTGTTGTTTTATCAGTGAATTTGACTTCAATTCTAGATGTCCAACGGACAACGCTTATGGAGGGACCACAAGTGGACCAAATAACAGAGCGTATGCTCTAAGTTATGGTGGTCCAATGGTCGCAACAGGTGACGTTTCCAGCGCATATCTAGCAGTGGGTTTGATGACCTTGATTGGCTTTGCAATGCCCTTTGGTGCTTTCTTAACATCTTACTTCGTTAGGCCAAGGGTTGATCCTGCTAGGCCACACAAGACAAAATCATGGCTACTAGAAGGCTATGAAGCCGATCATTCCCTGTATCCAAGGAGACTTTCAACCTACGAATGTGGTTCCGAGCCAGTCGGAGATGCTATGATTCAATTCCACTTCCAGTACTACTGGTATGCGATTATTTTCTTGGTTTTTGATGTCGCATTTATGTTCATGGCATTGGGAGGTATGGTAACCAATGCTGCTACCGTGGAAGGAGCTGGGCAAGTTGAAAGGGAACTTGCCATTGACAGGTTATTAATTCTCTTAACATTCTTTGCGGTCATGGTCGCAGGCGTGTGGCATGTTTTCAGGAAGAGAGGGCGTATCTACATTTGAGGTGATATTATGGCAGATCCAGGACAAAATTATACAGCTTTTAACAGCAATGCGTTACTAGAGTTCGTAGGCGATACCACAGACGAAGCACTCAGCAGTTTGAGAATCAAGCAATTTTTGAGTGTCCTTGCTGGAAGATTTTTCAATTGGGCAGGTAGAAAATCCTTGTTCACTCTGCACTTGGGAATTAAGTGCTGTGCCATTGAGATGGCTGCCTCCGCGATTCCAAGATTTGATGCTGAGAGATTCGGTGTTATTTTCCGTTCATCTCCAAGACAATCCGATGTTCTGTTGGTAAATGGACCAATTTCAAAGAAGTTCGCAGACCCGGTCGTAAGGCTGTGGGAGCAAATGCCTGAGCCAAAATACTGCATAGCAATGGGCGAGTGTGCAATTTCTGGCGGTCCATATTTCCAATCATACAATATTCTTGAAGGAGTTGACACAGTAATTCCAGTTGACGTGTATATCCCTGGGTGTCCTCCAAGACCAGAAGCACTAATCGATGGATTTGGGCTTTTGAGAGAGAAGATCATCAAAATCGGTGGTGCTCCAAGCACAGGACGTGATGGTGAGAAGCCAGTAATTGTGGGCGAGGAGGCTTGAAAATGGGGATGAAAATCACCACCGAGCAAAACTCTGAGGCAGTTTCTGATTCTGTAAATTTTGTAACTTCAAAATTCGGTGATATTGGTGTAATCGCTGAAGCAGGAAAACACAACAACGGTCACGGGTATGAATACCTGAAACTCACGGTTCCTTCCGAGCATATTCTTACAGTATCTAAGTCGTTGAAGTTCGACCTCGGAGTCAACTATTGTTCTATGGTAACTGGTACTCACTACCCTGATGGTCCTGCTGAAAAAGGCTGGGAAGTCGCATATCATTTGGCTAGAATGCCAGTCGTAAACCCTGTGCCAAATACAGATATTGTTCACAATGCGGAATCACTATCTGGGCATGACATCCCTTTGGAGGTTGAAGTCATAGTCGATTTACCAAATAATGACGACCCAAGAGTTCCTAGCGTCCAATCCGTTTGGGTGGGTGCTGATTGGAATGAGAAAGAAACATGGGATCTTGTTGGAATAAAATTTGATGGGCATGAAAACATGTTCAGGGTTTTGAATCCTCACGACTCTCCTGACGGATTCCATCCTTTGCAAAAGCAGCACAAAATACGATATCACGATTTCAACGAAATGTACGACGACGCCCAAGGCTTTGTCAGAAAACCTGCGGATGAGGGTCGCGTAAAGTGAGGTGATTATTATGGCACAAATGTGGATTACAATGGGACCTCAGCATCCGATGACACATGGTCTATGGACTCTGAGAGTGAAAGTTGACGGTGAGACAATTGTGGACGCTGAGGCAGAACTTGGCTACATTCACAGAGGGGTGGAAAAGATTGCAGAAGCAAGAGATTTCACTCAAGTTACCCCATACATGGATAGGCTATGTTATGTGAGCGCAATGACCTGGGCAAATTCATACATTTACGCTGCTGAAGATTTACTAGAGGCAGAAGTTCCAGAACGCGCTGAATACATTCGCTGTATTGCGGCTGAATGCCAAAGGATTGCAAGTCACTTGATGTGGCTAGGTGCTTATGGGCCTGACGTTGGTAATCTAACCATCATGACATGGGCTCTTCGTGAAAGAGAAATGTATCTCGACCTTCTCCAAGAATTGGGTGGTTCAAGAATGCATTACAACTACCCAAGAGTTGGTGGAGTGAAGAGAGACATCCCAGTCGGGTGGGCTGAGAGACTAATTGCAAAGACCAAATTATTCGAGAAGAGAATTGATGAGTATGAGATGCTTCTAGACGAATCAACTATTTTCTTAGTCAGGCTACAAGGTGTAGGATATGCTAGTGCCGAAAGAATGGTTGAGTGCGGAGTTTCTGGACCGAATGTTCGAGCTTCAGGTGTAAACTACGACGTAAGATGGGCTCATCCATATTCAGTTTACGATCAAATTGACTGGGAGCCAGCAGTCGAAAAACCAACATCAGTCAAGGGTAGCGATTGCTATGACAGATACAGAGTAAGAATGGAAGAGATGAGAATGTCTTGTAGGATTATTTTGGACGCTATCGAAAAGATTCCTGGTGGAAAGAACACACACTATTCCAAAGGAGATGAAATGATTCAAGCAAAAGCACCAACAAGAGCGCCAGCAGGTGCAACTGGATTTTCAAATTATGAATGCACAAGAGGCTCCTCACAAATGTATATTCAAGGCGGCGGAGATGGTAGAGGAAAGAATCCATACAGACTCTCAATCCGTTCACCGATGTTCATTACAATTCCATTTGTTGCTGAGACCATGATTGGATACAAGGTAGCAGACATCCCTGCGATCATGGGAAGCTTTGATCCTTGTATCGGGGAGACTGATAGGTGAGGTGTTTAGATGGTTGAAGAATCAAGTAATGCAATCCCTACTCCTAGAGACCTTGCTTTTGATACTCTTGGTGGAGTAATTGACAATTTATTGGCTGGGACCTTCTTAGAGGACTATTCAGGAGCAATAGGAAACTTCACTGCAACCCTCATCATGTGTTTGGTAGGATTTGCGGGAATTATGCTATCGATGTTCATGATTCTTTGGCTTGAAAGGAAAATTTTGGGTCGATTGATGGATAGACGTGGAGCAACAACTGCGCTTCGTTCCCTCTGGGTCGGAGAAAATGGAACCACTGCTGGTGAATGGTGGAACATGCTTCCTTTCGGAATCGGCACACCTATTGGGGCAGTTGTAAAATGGCTAAACAAAAATTTCGGAAACGATGACAAGAATAGGCCAACAGTTGACCGTGTCAACAACAGGTCTTGGATGGGCTACGTAATCTTCCCTGGATTTTTCCAAAACATAGCAGATGGAATGAAATTCTTGATTAAAGAACACATGGTTCCTGAGAGAGCAGATAGGCTGGTATACGAAGTAGCACCATATCTTGTTATTACTTCTACCATCATGATACTTGGAATGATTCCAATGGGTAGCGGCATATATGGAGCTAATCCTGAACTTAGCGTATTGTTTGCAATGGCAATCTTTGGTATTGCTCCTATTGGCGTTTTCTTCGGTGGCTGGGCAAGCAACAACAAGTATACTTTGTTGGGAGGAATACGTTCTGCGGTACAACTTACTTCCTACGAAATTCCTCTATTGCTAACCGTACTATCGGTTTGCATCATCTCTGGTTCATTCAACTTTGTTGAAATCATCAATTTCCAAATCGAAGCCCAAACATGGAACTTATTCCTCCTGCCTCTCGGTGGTGCTCTATTCTTGATATCCATGCTTGCCGAGGTTGAGAGAATTCCATTCGACATGCCTGAAGCAGAAGCCGAACTTGTCGAAGGATGGTGGACTGAATATGGTGGAATGAGATTCGGTCTCCTTTTCGCCGCTGAATACATGAGGACATACGCTGCATGTATCTTGTTTGCACATTTCTTCTTAGGTGGCTGGTCGGCACCATTCCATTTCTTGATTGGCAACCTTCCTGTAGTCGGGTTGACAAGTCCTAGCATCATTTGGGTTCTACTGAAAGCATGGCTAATCTTTGGTGTTGTATTCGTTTGGATTAGAGCGGCTCTTCTAAGAATTAGAACTGATCAAATTCTAGAATTTGGTTGGAGAATGCTTCTTCCACTAAGCGTTGTTAACCTTGCAATAGCGGCTGTTTACAGATTATTCTTGTATGACACAGGATTCATTTCCTCAAAGGGTGATGCAATGATAACAGTTGGCTCTGCATGGGATGTAATGGGTATCCCATGGGCTCTTCCAGCAATTACAACAATTGTTTCACTTGGTCTATTCTTCTTCTTACTTAATGATGAAAACAAGGACGCAAGTCCAGAGAGAATGTTCCACATCAGAACATTAGAACCAGCGGGAACGCACCTACCAGGAACGGAGTGAGGTGATAATATGGCAATGCATCCACACGCACAACCAAATTTCAGAAATTTATTTTGGTACCCATTTAAGATTACACTGATAACCGCATTGAGAACATTTCCATTTTTTGGAAAGAGGCTCGGTGAGAAGTTAGATTGGGGATACCACAACAAATTGACTCCAGAAATCTTAGACGAGGCTAGCAAGGCTAGAGTAGAGGACAAGAGATTCAAAGAGTTCAATGATGTATCAAAATATGAGGATCAATATGCGGCAGATAGAACTGCATCTGACTTAGTTCCAACTATTTGGAGACCACAAACCATCATGTATCCATACGAGAGGCTAGAGGATAACGAACCGTGGCTTTTCGTCCCTGGTGAATACAATGGAAGAATTGGTGTAATCTGGGAAACCTGTACAGCATGTAAGATGTGTGTGAATATCTGTCCTAATTCCTGTCTTCACATGACTACAGAACTTAGAGTAGATGTTCTAGACTCTGCTGATGGTGAGCATGAAGGGTATGGTGCTGAACTTGAAGTTGGCGGCTGGGCAGCTCAAGAAGTCGAAGGTGCTAAGGAAGCACAAGAAGACTTCAACCTAATTACAGCGCACACAGACGTTCCAAGTGAATGGAGATTCGCAGAAGTTCTTGACCTATCAGGAACAACTGCAACCGTGAGATGGAATGACACAGGAAGCGAAGAAGAGTTGCCAAAATCTGAACTATACACTGCTGATGATTCAATCGTAAGTGGAAGAATCGACCTAGGAAGATGCATGTTCTGTGGATTGTGCATGGAAGCCTGTGGTTTTACTTCCTTTTACATGACAAACGAATATGATGGAATGTCAGGATTCACTAGAGAAGATCTATGGTTTGATGCATCTAGAACAAGAGTACTTCCTAGCATTCACCAAGAAGCGGTGGATGCGGAATTAGCAAAGCGTGCTACTAAAGAGAAGCAGAAGCGCGAGAAAGCAGCGGCAAAGGCTGCTGCTAAGGCTCAGGAGGAAGCGTGATGGTTGACATCAACATGATCGCTGAGAATGTTATCTTCTTCATTTTTGCAACCGTGGCAATCGGAGGTGCTTTTTTCCTCATCAAAGCACCAAAAGTCGCACACTCGATGGTTGCATTGATTTTTTGTTTCACAGCAATAGCTGGAGTTTTCATTCTAGTCGGTGCTGAATTTTTAGCAAGCATACAGATTCTGGTTTACTTGGCTAGCGTCGGCTTGGTTGTCTTATTCGCAATCATGCTTACTCAACGTCAAATCCTCGAGGAGGATTTCGAATGAAGTTAACATCAATATTCACTCGTTTTGGTCTTCTTGCATTACTCATGCTCCTTTTGAGTGTATTAGCAGACCCTACCCTTTGGGATAATCAAAGTTCTACTACTCTTGATACTGCGATGATGTCAGATTCAATCTTCAGCGCTTGGTCTCTACCACTATTGATGCTTGGTGTTCTTCTCTCTCTTGCTATGATTGGGGCAGCTTATCTTGTTCGTGATGAAAGAAAAGAAAACCTTCTCTGGGAATTAGGGGGTGAAGAAGAGTGATTGACCCAATGTTGGTTAGTGGTTTGAGCGCTATCCTATTTGTGATGGGTCTTTGGGGTGCATTTACCCGTAAAAATGCAATTATTGTCCTTATGTGTCTTGAGTTGATGCTCAATGCAGCTAATCTACAATTTGTAGCGGCTGGAGTATATCACGGAGATACAGCAGGTTGGATATACACGGTATTTGCTATTGCAATAGCCGCTGCTGAAGTAGCGATTGGTTTAGCGATCCTGCTCTCTGTATTCAATCAACATGAAACAATCAGGCTTGATGATATCAACCTGCTGAGGAACTGAGGTGATATGATGGGAAGTTCATATGATGAAGTGAAAAATGCACTGGATGTGCCCTCAGAATTTGTGTTTATTATTCTATTACCAATGCTTGCATTCCCGCTAATTCTTTACCTGGGAATGAAATTCAACGGTCAGAAGTTCTGGAAAGAAAATCTCAAGGAAGGTGGATTGGTTGCTCTGCCAGTAATGGCTGCAAGCCTTGTTCTGTCTCTTGTTCTAATTCGTAGATTCATCAACGAGACAAGTGTAAGTGACACCTCAACCGTATTTAGTTGGGCGAACTTTGCATGGTTCACAGAAGGTGCAACAACAGAAATATCCCTGTATTCTCTTAATTTTGGATTGTATGTAGACCATGTCACGGTAATGCTTCTCTTCGTAGCATCATTCCTGTGTCTGCTCATTAATATCTTCAGCATAGGGTACATGAATACCGATGAGGTTAACGACAATAAGAACCACAGATTCTATGCAGAGTTTGTACTATTCTGTTCAGGAATGCTTGGAATGGTCCTCTCTGATTCATTCCTTTGGCTGTTCATATTCTGGGAATTAATGGGTCTTTGTTCATACTTGCTAATTGGATTCTATTATGACAAGCCAAGTGCTGCATACGCAGCAAAGAAGGCATTCTTGACCACAAGGGTTGGAGATGTTTTCCTTGTAATCGGATTAGCAATGTTGTGGAATCTATTCCAACCATATGCAAGTGGCGGGGATGCTCTAGCATTTGCTACGGTCTTCGATCATTCAAACCTACAGATGCTTGCTGACGCAGGCAAGCAAGGCGCTCTACAGTTAGCCCTTGGATTCATGTTCATCGGTGCAGTTGGTAAATCTGCACAATTCCCACTCCACGTTTGGCTTCCTGACGCTATGGAAGGACCAACTCCGGTATCTGCACTTATTCACGCAGCAACGATGGTCAATGCAGGTTTGTACCTTGTTGCAAGAATGTTCCCAATTTTCGGGGACTCTGCGATGATGGGAGAGTTCAGCGATCTAGCATTCATTATTGCTTTAGTTGGTGGAATTACTGCTTGTATGGCTGCTTTGATTGCATTTGTACAAATGGATTTGAAGAAGGTTCTTGCTTATTCAACAATGAGTCAATTAGCTTACATCTTCACTGGTTTAGGTGCAGCACTTTGGCTAGCAAATAGCCTTGATTGGGGAGAATACCCGAATAAAGGAATCGTGGTGGTTGCATTTGGTGCCGCTCTCTTCCACTTATTCAACCACGCAATGGCAAAAGGAATGCTGTTCATGGCAAGTGGTTCAGTAATTCACGAGATGCACCATGCCCACCATGATTTGCATCACCATCACCATGACGACGACCATCATGACGATCACGGTGACGACCACCACGACGACCACTTTGATGCTCAATCAATGGCAAACATGGGTGGATTAGCATCCCGTCTACCAATTACTGCTACTGCAATGTTTGTTGGTTCAGCATCTATCATCGGAATCCCGCTCATCGGTGGATTCTGGTCCAAGGAAGGAATTATCGCTAACACTTGGAGAGTTGCAGTTGAGCATGATCCAAGATTCTACATTCCTGCGTTCCTAGTTCTGATTACTGCAGGAATGACCGGATTTTACATGTCGAGAATGTGGTTCATGACTTTTGCAGGTAAGCCAAAGACTGAGGTAGCAGAAAAGGTTCACGAGCAAACCCCATGGATTCCAATTCCCCTTTTGGTACTAATTCCAATGTCACTCGCAGGTATCGTGTTTGCCTCTTTGAAGTCAACATACTTCCTTGGATACAAAGGATACAAACTAGGTGAGGATGGACTACTCGAAGGTTTCCTCTACGAAATGGATCACATCTTTGTCAACCCAGGAACCAACTATCTACTTGTCCTAACGTATATTGCAATCTTCCTGTCAATGGTTTTGGGACCATGCGCTGCAATGGCTCTACATGGAGGAAGATTGGATGAAGGTCAGAAAGCCAAACCTTGGATGCAGTGGGCTGTAACTCTAAGCGGCAAGCTCAATGACAAATATTCATTCGCAGGATGGGCGGAGAAGATGAGTGAATCTTCTTTCGGTGAAGCACTAAGACAAAGGTTGTACTTCGACAAATATTACGACATGGCTATGATGAAGATAGTCGCAGGATTCTCTAACTTGAGCGCTTCATTCGACAAGAATGTTGTTGATGGATTTGCAATTAAGACAATCATCGAAAAAGGTGGTCAAGATTCTTCCAGAATAATACGAAGCATAACCACCGGTTCTGCACGTGATTACATTATGATGGTGGCTGTTGGAACACTTGCAATCGCTATCCTACTATGGGGGGTGAACTGATTGCTAGATGATTTTGATGTAATCACCTTGATACTGTTGTTATTCCCATTTTTGATGTCAATAGTAATGTTGACAATTACTGGAATGGTCTCCGAATCCTCAAGAAGAAAACTCGCTCCTGTATGGAGAATGGTGAGTTTAGGAGTATCAATGGCCTTGTTCATAGTTGCTTCTATGATGTTCACAGGACAAATTGGAGGCGTGGATTGGACTGGAATAGGATTCAATGAGTACGAATTCCTTTACCAATATGAGTGGATTTCTAGTCTAGGAATAACTTGGCAAGTTGGATTAGATGCACTTTCTTTCCCAATGGTTTGGCTTACAACCTTCTTGTTGCCTGTTACCATCATTGCCACCTGGGATGAGAAGAAGGGAGCAGTTTATCACCCGTTGATTTTATTGATGGGTGCTACACTATTGGGAGTATTCGTATCTCTTGATCTGTTCATGTTCTACATATTCTGGGAACTAACGCTTATTCCGATGTTCTTCCTTATCTTGAAGTGGGGCGGAAAAGACAGAAAGTATGCATCACAGAAATTCTTCATTTACACCTTTACAGCTTCAGTGATTATGTTGTTAGGTCTAATCACAATGTATTTCTCCATGCCGTCTAATACTGAGATAGCGATGGATAACGCTGGTGAATACACTGGCAGAACCTTTGACCTGCTTGAAATAACAAGTATCGCACAATCAGTAAATGCTGGTGGAATTTGGCTTGAAAATCTGCACTTGATCATCTTTGCAATGCTAATGATTGGATTCTTGGTGAAACTACCTGCAGCGCCATTCCACACTTGGCTTCCCGATGCGCACGTACAGGCACCAACCGGTGGGTCCATGCTTTTAGCAGGTGTAATGTTGAAAATGGGCGCATACGGAATGTTCAGAATACCTGCAACCCTATTCCCTCATGCATTGGAACACTTCCAGTTCATCTTGATGCTGTTTGGTTTCGTATCCTTGGTATACGGTGCTATAGTTTGTTTGGGACAAACCAACTTGAAGAAGATGGTAGCATATTCATCCGTTTCTCACATGGGTGTAATATTGCTGGGTATAGCAAGCATGCAACCTATTGGCTGGGCTGCTGCTCTATTCATGATGTTCGCACACGGAATTATCTCACCAATGCTTTTCGCTGTGTGTGGCGCATTCAAGCACCATTATCACTCAATGGAAATTGGTGCGATGAGAGGGATGGCAAAGCACTCTCCATGGCTTGCAACATCGATGATGTTTGGATGGATGGCATCTCTTGGTTTACCTCTACTTGCAGGTTTCGTTGCTGAATTCCTCTTGCTTATTGCATACTGGCATGAGTTTGGTTGGTGGATTCTAGGTCCTGGTTTGGCACTAGCAATAACAGCAGCATACTATCTATGGTCTATGCAAAGAACAATCTTTGAAGGAGGGGAAGAAACTCAGCCACCTAAAGAAATGGAAGGCAAGCCTATTCCAGACATCAGCGACATGGAAAAAGTAGCAATGTTGATACTGGCTGGTTTCACTATTCTGTTCGGTATCTTCCCAGCAATCGCTCTTGATATGATGAGCGACTGGACAGTGACTATGTTCCAAACACTATTCGGAGGTGCCTGATATGACTCAAAGATTGGTCGAAGCATTCGATGCTAATTTCTTCAGCCTCTTCACAGCAGAAGTAACTCTGTTTATCGGGTTAATTTTGTTGATTTTGATTCCTAACCTGGGTAAGGGAACGTTTAGGCTACCGGGTACCCAAGCAAGAATTCCTTGGTTCTTGGGCGGTCAAAGATATGAATGGAATGCAAACCCTAGGCTTCCATCATTGATTGCTCTGTTGATAATGGTTTCAGCAACTATTCAAATGGGTATGAGAGTATTCTCTGAAAATGACGCAATCCTCGTTCATGCTACTGGTGATGCATCAGTTCGAATACTTAGTGCGAATCCTTTCTCAAACTTGATGGAATTCTTTTTCTTCCTAGCCCTAACTCTTGTAATTCTGGCTAGCATTAACAGATTGGATGTGAAAAATCCAAAGGACAAATCGATTAGCACTCTGTACAATAACAGAAGGCAAGCCGATTTCTACATTCTGATACTAACTTGTGCTCTTGGTATGTCTGTGGTTGCACTAGCAGAGAACTTGTTTGTTCTATTTGTTGGTCTTGAGCTTGCATCTTTTTCAACTTACATTTTAGTAGCGTTCAACAAAGAAAGTAAAGCAGGTTCTGAATCTGGAATGAAGTATTTCATTGTTGGAAGTGCTGCAAGCGGTGTAGGGTTGTACGGGCTTTCTCTTCTTTACTTATGGTCAGGCAGTCTACAAATCGATATCCTTGCAGAAGCATGGGCAGGAATTGGACAAGAAACCCTTCCATATGTTGCCCTGGGCTTAGTATTGGTTGGTTTTGGCTTCAAAATTAGTGCTGCACCATTCCATTTTGCTGCGCCAGACGCTTATGCAGGAGCTCCATCAACAATCTCTGGATTACTTGCAACAGCAAGCAAAGCAATGGGTATGATTGGTATAATCAAGATCTTGCTCGTAATTACGCAACCAGAGGCTCTTGAAGGTTCAGCAATCTGGCTATGGACAATTGCTTTGCTGAGTGTAATCACAATGTTCTGGGGTAACTTGGCTGCCCTGGGTAGCGATAACCCAAAGAGAATGCTTGCGTATTCTTCAGTTGCTCATGCAGGATACATGCTAGCCGCAATAACCGCAGCAGGTCTATGGAACATATCAGGAGACGTGTCAGCTCAAGATGATGCGATTCAGGCAAGCAGAACTGTCCTGGCTGCAATATTGTTCCATCTTGGTGTCTTAATTGCGTTCAAACTTGGTGCCTTCTTGGTGCTTTCAGTTCTCGAAATGGAATCTGATGTAAAATCGAGTGATGCAATCGCTGGATTAGCAAAGAGGAGTCCAATGCTCGCAGTTGCTATGTTCATCTTCATGCTCTCCTTAGCTGGTGTCCCACCATTGTCTGGATTCCTGTCTAAGTTGCTTGTACTTCTTGGTATAATCAAGGTTGCAATAGCTAACTCCGCCTCCTCATCATTCCTTGGAATGGATGTGCACTGGGTTTGGGGACTTGCACTTGCTATGGGTGTAAACTCAGCAATATCAGTTTACTATTATCTCAGGGTTGGAGTTGTAATGTTCTTCCATGAACCGGTTGAGAGCAGACAAGGTCCACTTCCAAGAGGGTCCATGATAAGAATTTCAATAGCAATTTGTGTCATTTTGACAGTTGGTCTTGGAGTAGCAGGAGAGTTCTTACTCGATGTTTGTAGATCTGCTGCTGATTACTTAATGCCAATGATGAGAGGACTTTGATAGGTGCGCCTTTCAAGAAGGGTTGCCGTTTGGATGATATTGGCGAAGCACCATGGCTCGACGCGAAGAGAAGGTTGACGAGGAAGAACTAGCAAGGCTAGAATCTACAGAGGGTGGTGCATCCACTAAGATTCGTGTCAAGATGCCTAACTCCAAAATCAACGAAATGTTTGCCCTTGCTGAACAAATACTTGGTGGAAGAAGAGTAAATGTTCTCTGTGCAGATGGCGAGATGAGGCTTGCCAGGATTCCTGGTAAAATGCGTAGACGTCAATGGGTGAGGGAAGGTGATTTGATCATAGTTTGGCCTTGGGACTTTCAAGATTCCAAGGCTGATGTTAAACACCGCTACACTAAAACACAAGCAATGTATCTATCAAGAAAGGGTATTTTGCCCGAGATTGTAGATATGTTTGGAATGAATGCAATGACCGAGGATTTAGATTCTGACGAGGATGACTTGTTCGGAGTGATGGATGAAGAAGAAGATGCAGTCGATGATGATGACATGTTTGATGATGATGGGGACGATTTATTCGATGATGATGACGATGATTTATTTGCTGAAGATGAACAAGAAGAAGTAGAGGAAACTGAAGTCGTTGAAGAAGAAAAAGAAATCGTGGACGAGTATGCTCACATACAAGATGATGACGATGATGAGGATGACGACGACCTTGATTCGTTCTTTGGTTGAAGCGACGGGTTGAAACAGTAGCTCGTTAAGGAATGAGCGTTATGGCACGTAGGTACGATGACTGGGATGAGTTGGACTCACGTTCATCCAAGAAAAGAAATCGTGCAAAACGCGAAAAGCACAAGGGATTAACTCAAGATGAGATTGATGACCTTGATTATGAATTCAAAGAGGAGACTGCCTTCATTGAGAATTTAGAAAACAGATCTGGTAAGTATGACTGGATGAAGGAAAAAAAGTACAAAACAATGTTTCGAGATATCGAATCAAAGTTGCAAGGCGTAATGGGTGCGGGGCCTTTTGAATGGGTCGATAGACGTGTTTTTGACCAGGTTTTTGACAGGCTTACCCTATTGTCCCTTTACAAATTGATGAAAACTGGGGTAGTGGATACTTTGGACCATCCAATCGCTCAAGGTAAGGAGGCTCACGTTTTTCATGGAACAGACATTAATGGAAAAGCAGTGGCTGTTAAAATATTCCATACATCAAATGCAGTCTTCAAGAATCTCCTTCAATATATCGAAGGGGATCCAAGATTTGGTGGTCTCAAAAGAAGACACAGAGATATTGTAGATATTTGGGTCCGAAAAGAGTACAGAAATCTTCTGAGGCTACACAAATGGGGCTTGAACGTACCAGAACCTCTTGCGGTTAACAAAAATGTGTTAGTTATGGATTTCATCGGTAATGAGATTAGTCATGCAAGAAGACTAAGGGATTCAGAAATACCAAATCCAAAAGCGGTATATGAGGAACTGGTAGAATTCCTTGCTGTAGCGTGGCAAAAGGGTAGTATGGTACATGGTGACTTTTCACCCTACAATATTCTATGGTGGGGCGACAGACCTGTGGTCATAGACGTTGGACAAGCAGTAGTTGATTCACATCCTAAGGCTCAAGAATTTCTAGTTAGGGATGTAACAAGATTGGTCCAATGGGCACAGAAAATGGGTGTTGAATGTGATGTAACCGAGACATTATTAGATGTGCTAGAAATGGATTTGAGTCATCTTTCCATTGATTAAATCACTCTTCAGACCACGAAATTGATTCGTCTTCAGCAAGTTCCATCATCGCATCGACAGCCTCAACATCCTTAGGATCTACTTGGGCTGCCTTGAGCCTCCTGTCTCTTCTGTCCCTTACTTTATCCAAGTCTGGAACCAAACCTGCAAATGCTGATGGTTGGAGGTCTAATCCTTCTTTCACTTCGTAATAATCCAGGGCTTTTGCTTCCATTCTCATCGATTTACGATTTTTCTCAAGTTGGTGTAAGACAGATCCATGCTCTGCTCCACCTGCTAAGCGCTGGACAGCATAAGCAGCCAATGCGATTCCATCTTCCTGCCCAATAATTACAACAGTTGATTTGTAAATTGTCAATTCACAATCGGTCAAAGATTCAATTTTTTCTCTTATCTTGCCTTTTGTGCCGATGATTCTTGCTCTTACCCGTGACAATTGTTTTCCTCTTTTTCCAACATAATCTCGAAGATCGACTAGTTCGAAATATTGTCCATCATCAAGCAATGAAATTGCTTTTTTTGGAGCCATTCCTCTTCCTATTGCCTTGATGACATTTGGAAGTTTTAGAGCTTTGATGGGGTCATAAGTGCCTGGCTCTGGCCAAATTGCCAATACATCTCCAGTTTCGGAATCTATGTCGATGTGTTTGCAGCCTGCAGCCTGTTGCAACTTTTTCCTTGTCGCACCTTGAGCACCAATTAGTGGTGCGATTCTGTCCTTTGGGACACGAGGAAGATTCTGCTCCATGATTCTTGCCCCGTAAGCCTGCTCTTTTCAATCTCTGCTTTTGCGTTGTAGAATTGAAATTATTATTCCCGCAATGAAAACTAAGACTAACGGAGGGGCAAATGAAGGTACTAGTCCCGGAGATATATCAGCACCTGTAACGACGAAGTATGCTGCGTTATTTGTCTCGTCATACTCGTCAATAATATCGGTTGCATCAATAACAATCCTAATATCCATTTGACCTGGAGAAGTTACTGTATAATTCCAGATTAGCGATTCAGTTGAATCCGCAAGCGTTCCTGCCTCCAAAATTCTAGTTTCCATAACGCTCCAATTCACATCGGACAGTCTGTCTGCTGGGGCTATTTCCAGTCTAACGTTGATGCTACCACCATATGGCTGATTGGATTCAATAACAGATTCGATTTCCACAAGCCCTGAACTTTGCCCTGGTCTTACCACTAATTTGTCAATGGTTGTTTGGCTAGCATTCCATCCAATGTCCAAACCAGGAAGGATTTGGAAGGATGATGTTGAGGAAATAAATTCATTGCCAGCATTATCGACTACCACTGCTTTAACCAATAAAAATTGGTGAGATTTAGTTGCCCAGGATGCTAGTCCGATTGTCCCATCTAAACCTGATGTTCCAACAGTTAACCAAGATCCCGTCAAATCTGGGAAAGTACCAACGCCATTAGAATCAAAGCCGTATTGAATGTAAGAGGATGACTCATCAATTCCGCTCAAATCGTCAACTGCTTCATAGGTAATGTTTGCTTCACCAATTCTTGAAGTTGTAAGCTCGTCAATAGTCCATTTAATTCCCTCGGGTGCAGTAAAATCTGATGATATATTTGTTGAAATAGATGCTCCTGTATTACCGATTTTATCAACGGCTCTGAACCAAACCTGTGTTGTTCCTTCTGATACGCTAATCGATACAGAATCTTGGGTTGTGGATGTCCATTGTTGATTGTCCAGTGAGTATTCCACGCTGTGGACTCCGCTACCAAGTCCGTCATCAGCAGAAGTTTGCAAATCAGAGATTTCGGCATTTTCACTCGACTGCCATCCATTTGAGGATAAGGTAGGTTCGCTCATAGTTGGACCAGTCCTGTCTATTCCCATGAAAATAGTTTGAGAATTGCTCAATCCCGAATCGTCATACACTGTTAATCTCGGGTTCCATGTACCTTCTTGGAATGCGCCGCTGGCCCAGTCCCATCCATAATTCAATGAATTGCCTGAGTCCAATGCTGGACTTCCTGGTCCAGGAGCATTGCTAAGGGATGCTCTGTCGAAGTCATCATCGCTAACAGAATATCGGAACTCCAATGTTCCATCTGCAGGGGTATTGAACCACATTCTTTGAGTTGATGAACTACCATCGCCGATTATCGGGCTCAAGATAGTAAATTCAGTTATCAGTGGCTGTTGGTTTGCAATGGAGAAATTACCTGAATAAAATACAACATCCGCATTCGCGTCACTATCCCATAACGTTGCTCTAAGTTGATATGAGTCATTTTCATAATTATTTGAATTCATGTGTTTGATGAATGGAGCAGATGTAAGGTTTGCAACCGTGGTCCAGTCTGCTGAATTAGAGGAAATTTCGATTAGAATTGAATCTACTGTACCGGTTCCTGAAGTGGAAAAAGTAAGTGTATGGGTGCCTTTAATGACATCATTTTCGCTTGGTCCATTAGAAAAACTAGCGGATAGCGATGAGGACATTTTGACAACATCTTCTTGCTCTAGGGAGTCGAGATTAACAGAATCTAAGGGCACAAATGCCATCAACAAAAGCAAAACTAGGAGAAAAGACTTGCAAAGAAGTTGTCTCCCCATGAAGTTAAGACATCATAGGCTGCCCTTGAAACCTCCGATTTTTATTGATACAAATTGGTTAGTTTTTCGATGTCGAAGAATAGCCAAGTCTAATGAATCTCGCAATAAATCAGAGTTTGGTTGAGATGGGTTCAAGTGTTGTCCGCTTTCTCGATGTATTGATGATAGGGAAAAGCAGAGTTGTGCTAGTCGTTCTGCTGATGCTTTGCAGTATGGTTCCATTCAACATAAGTGCTGCAGATAGCGGTGGAATTCTTGCCTCTTCAGATACAATGTCTTATTCTCCTTTGAACCCCTCGGCAGGAGATTCAATAGAGATCACGTTGACTCTTTCCAATAACAACCAAGCCACTGCTTATGATGTTCAGTATTCCTTTTACAAGGATAGTATTTCTTCAGGAAGCAGAATAAAAACTGACCTTGTAACAATCTCAGGTCAAGGGTTTGAAGACGTAACAGCGACTTGGAATTCCCTAACTGCGGGAGAACATAGAATATGGGTAACATATGAGTATAACGGGGCTGGAGAACAATCTTTCTTTCTAACTTTTAACGTGACAGGCCTAGCAGACATAAGAATCGATTCTGCCAGCATAACTCAGCCAAGCGTTCTCAATTCAGGCGATACTGCTCAACTTGAAATCGTGGTTAGTAATGCTGGAACGGTTGATGCTCCGGAGTCCAAAGTTGGATTAAATTGGGGTGATGGAGTGCTTGAAACTGTTCCTACACCTGCATTAACCGCTGGGCAATCAGCAACGCTCTACCATAATTTCACACTACCACAAACAGGTGAACACACTCTGCAGATCACTCCAGATTCGGAAGATGATGTCACAGAGGCTAATGAACAAGGAAAAGAGCTAAACCATCCCTACACAGTATCTCCTAGAGTGGATATAGAACATTTCACTGAAATTAGTATCTCAACAGAAGATGAGTTCAATGGTCCTTGGATAATTTCTGGTATCATTTCCAAGGATAGGCTCGGAAGCCTTACAGTTCCAGTATATATCGAGATAATTGGGTCAAATGGCAACCCAATTCCGCTGGCTCCAATCCAAGTGGAACTAGCCGGAGAAGGTTTTGTTACCAAAGAGTGGAGTTACACATTAACATCGAGCGAAGTTGCAACACTTGCAAAAACTCCTCACACAGTTACAGCTGTAATAGATAGGTTGGGCACCTGGGGGGTAATTCAAGAAGATATTAGCAATGATAGGTCTAGTTCAACTATAGTGCTTGAGGAGGTTCCAGATGTTTATGTTGATGCAATAGCAATTCCAGACCCTTATTCGGTAAATTCTGGAGATATGGTGACATGGTCTGTGACAGCCACTAATACCGCTTCGGTAGAGGTAACTGGTACCTTTTCATACACATGGGAGGGAAGTTCAGGAGAATCTATCCTTATTCGTTTGAATGGTGGGGAGGCATACACATGGGTGACTGAGCCTTTGCCTACTCTAACCGGAGCACACACTGCTTATTTCAATGCACAGTGGATTCCATCAGCACAATCATACGATAGTGATCCAACAAATTCACAAGCAAATGGGACAGTTTCTGTTGAGGCGCCGCTCAGACTAAACTGGGTTCCAACAACACTTGCGATAACAGATTCTTCCGGTACCAATGCACCAGAAATTTTAGAGAATGGTGAAGAATATACAATCTCAATCAATCTCACGAGTATTGAGACTGGAGAATTGACTTTCTTTTGTACCGATAACGGAGGAAACCTATTCCAAGAGATTCCAGTAAATGTGGAAGAAAGAGGACAAAGAGTCAACGTTCAATGCACATTTGTAGCCTCTGGTCCTCTAACCACGGTAATGCTTCAACCGAGCGATTCAAATGTAGTCAATACATTTTCCAGGGCAATTGAAACCTCAGTACCAAATAACGGGAATGGCGACCCAGATGCACAACCCATTAGAGGATTCATTTTGATTGGAGGTGTTTCACTATTTGTGTTGATTGGAATATTAGTTGCTGCAATTTATCTAACAAGAGAGGTTGAAGAAGAAGTCGAGAGAGATATCTACGAATATTGTCCTTCATGTGATCACGAATTGGAGGGTCACGAAGATAGATGCCCATCTTGTAACTTCAATCTCAAGAAGGCAAGAAAGCAATTCCACGATTGTTCTGCATGTGGTCAGTCGATTCCGGATTTGATGGAATACTGCGTCTATTGTGGTGCAGAGCAAGATGTCAAATCATTCTTCGAACAAAGAGAGAGGAAAGAAGTAGTCAAGAAAGAGATAGCAATTAAAGAAATCAGCGATGATGAAATCGTGAGTGGAACTGCTGACTTTGCTGCTACTGTGAAGGAATTCGGTCATGATGAAGATGATTTAGAATCGGAATGGGATGAAAATATTGCTGTGGCTGAAGAAGCCGTAGATCAAGCATGGGAAAGAAGAAATGCTAACGATATAGCACTTGAAGAAATGACTCCAGAGGAGTATGAAGAATACCAAAATCAAATTACAACTAAGATGCAAACTGCCTCCGAACGCTTTGCTTCACACGACATCGATAAAATTCTTGCTGAGAAGGGTGATATTGAGGCTTTGAAAGACGATGGTTCCGAATTATCAGCATCAGATGCAAAAATTCGAGAGCGCCTGTTTGAAATTACCGGAGAAGATGGCGTACTACCTGGCGAAGAGGTCAAAGTTGGTATGTCGCTAACAGATTCAAGTTTGGCTGGAAATGAGATTAAAGAATCCTCTTCAGATTTCAGTTTCGATGATGATGAGTTCCTTAATGAAACTCAAAAAGCCGAGAAGAGGAAAACTGAAGAAAGAAAGAAAAGAAGAGCCCCTCGTAAGAGAACCCAAGTCGTTGAAGAGAAACCTGAAACGGCTGAATGTGGGGCATGTGGTAGTGATATACCTGTGAATGCAAAGTCCTGCAACGTTTGCGGGGCAGTATTTGAATGAGGTCTGTCCGCACTCATAGGGCTCGTCATAGCAGCAAGCTCGGCTACCTATATCGCATCATCCAGACATGCATGCTATGAATTAGGATTTATCAAGTTCTTGTACGGATTACCGTTTGGTTCAAATCCGAGTTATTTCTCGAGGGCATCATGCAAGGAAGGTGGTTGGTGTCTTCTTTGCTTCTTATCCTAGTACTCCCAATGTTTTCTGGGTGTTTGAGTTTAGTTACGATGAGAGAGATGATGGAACAAGAAAGAGGTGAGCCTCAAGTTGAGAGAACTCAAGAAACTCATACAATAGCACATACATTTGACTGGACAAGTTTAGATGATGTCGAATACTCAAACGTATCCACATTCTATGTGAGAGATGATGTGGCAGAGATTGTAATTTATTTCAAAGCAGCATTTTCAGGTTCTGAATTCACCGGGGCATTCGATTGTAATGGGATTCTTGGTAGATACGTAGAAGCCACCTTAACAGATGCAACAGGAGTAGTAGTTTGGTCCGAGAATGTATGCGAGGACTATAATCCATTGAATTCTCATATCTATGCTGATCCGACCCTACCAAATGGTGAATGGACTCTAGAGGTTAATGCAAGAGGATTCGGTGAATCTGCTACAAATACGCTCAAGGATTCTTTTTCAGTAGTTGTAACGGTTTACAAAGACTGCCTTGAATATCCAACAGAGAATTTATGCGTTGATTCTTAATCATTCAACCAATGATTGGTCGCATGCATAACGCCTTGAACAATTCAAACACTTTCCTTCTCGTTCGTGGTTCCTTTTGGCACCACCCTCAACCAACAGGCGCTGTATTTCTTTTATCTCATCGAATAAAGATTGCTTAGTTTTCTCATCCCATTCAATTCTGAATATGGTGTCATCACCATACCTAAGGACTCCATATGGTATTTCGCGATTGGTACTAATGGACACCAAATGAAGGTAAGCCAGCAGCTGCATTTTATGAGAGTCATACGGTTTATGCGGCACTCGACCTGTCTTTTGCTCGACAGGAATAAACTCACCATCAACTATGACGATTTGGTCAGGTCTTCCGCGCAAACCTATGGATTCATCCTTTAGCAGATCTGAAGATTCTTCATCATCAGAGTAAGCGATATCGATGTCTTCCTCGAAACCCAGATCATTTCTTGAAGTTTCGAATTTAGCAAAATCAATCAATGTCCTCTGAAGTTGCCATGAGGCAATTAAAGTCCAAACCATCGCTGTGAGAATTAATATGAAAATAGCCTGGTTTCTATCAGAAGCAAAAACAAGCCCAATTGCGTGAATCCCCATCACAATGGCTGACATCAGAAAAGTTGCCTCCAACTTTCCAGCTTCAAACCAACCTCCGACGAAATTATTGTTTTCCCATGTACTTTCAAAAATTTCAATGATCACTTTGTCCTCAGTTGGCTTTTTTGTACCAATAAAAGAGCGCCATGGCAGATACACAAGAACAATTCCTGCGATTAACACCATTAATGCCCATATAGACAAAAATCTAGCAGCATCATTGGTTGATATGTTTACATCATCGATTAAATCTAGTAAAATTGCATCAAGCAGGAAAGCAATAATTACAGTGAACCACCAAGTCCAAATTACATTGCTTCTGTTGTACTGAAGGCGATTTTCAGCGTAATCTGAAACTCTTTCATGAATTGCCTTGTGTTTTTCAATTCCAGATTCAAGCGCTTCTCCAACTCCAGTATTTCCTTCTCTTGCGAGTTCAAACGACTTCGGGCAATACTTGTGTCTCTCTAGGTCCGAAGCACTAACAGGAACCATTTTTTCTTTGTTTTTTTGCCAGAACCCTTCATGATTCTGACGGGGGTAGTTTTCCACTTCTTCATGTGAAGACATAATTCCCCTCGAGGTCGTAGCATTACAGCAACCATATCATCTCTTCTACGACGATTTGTGGCTAATTCTGTTGATTTACTGATATTTTGCCTTGCGAAGCGGTTTAATAGGGGGGTAAAGTGGGGCGCTTGCTGAGGTCCCTAAGATGTCTGATGAAGCCAGTTTGCTCGTTCCATTTGAAGTCTATGAAGAAAATGCTGCTAACATTGGTACTCAACAAAAGAGTGCACATATGGGCAGATTTATTGACAAGGTTAGAGAAGACGGGCTTTACCTATTGGATGTTAACGCAACTGACAGCAGAATAAGAATGATTGCAAACATGATCAACCAATATGATTCAGGTAGAATCATGGTCGTCTCTGCAAGGCAATATGGGCAAAGACCTGCAAGGCTATTCTCTGAAGCAATCGGTGCACTACCTGCAGTTGGTAGATTCATCCCAGGATCATTGACAAACCCGGTCCTTCCAACATTTGTAGAACCAGAGGTTCTGTTTGTAACAGACCCAGCAGCTGACCAGCAAGCACTAACAGAGGCTGTCAACAACGGATTGCCTATCGTAGGATTAGTCGATGCAAACAACAACTTGAGAAACGTTGATGTTGCGCTTCCTGTAAACAACAAAGGAAGACGCTCATTGGCTCTAGTTTACTGGTTGTTAGCAAGAGAGGTCCTGAAGGCTCGTGGCGAAACCACAGATGAGGCATGGGCTGCTGATAACGACCTTGAAGATTGGCAATCATCATTCTGAGGATGCATTTATCCCATCGTCTAGATATTTCTGTATACAGTCATTAAATTCTTCAAGCGAAGAAGTTTCGTGCATCATAGATCTGACTTTCTTAGAACCAGGCAATCCTTTTGTGAAGGAAATTGCATGCCTTTTCATCCATTTAGCACGAAGACCTGTAGTTTGTCTGCATAAATCTACATAGCGATTCCAGCACCATGAACGAGTTGCGAATTGTTGTTGTAATTCGTCTAATTTATGCCACCGTTCATCTATCCAAGGAACTTCTTTCTCTGTCATCCAACCTAATTCCATTTTTATTTCCGCAAATATATTTGGCCTGCCAATAGCACCCCTGCCGATCATCAAACCACTTGCTGCAGTTTGCTTTAGACAGGCAGCAGCAGATTTTGCATCCACAACGTCTCCATTTGCAACAACCGGGACATTAACTGCTTGCACCACTTCTGCAATCTGACTCCAATCAGCCTCTCCCATGTATCGTTGTTTCAGGGTCCTGCCGTGAATACATATTCTTGAAACTCCAATCGATTCTAATTCTTTTGAAATTTGGAGGACGTTATTCTCTCCTGAACCTGTCCCAAGTCGCATCTTAGCAGTGACAGGAATATCCACATTTTCTATGATCTCTTTTACCATGTTAACCAGATTATCCGGCTCTCCCATCAGGGCTGCTCCTGCACATATTTTGGTCACCTTTGGCGCAGGACAACCAAAATTGAGATCTATTATATCTGCACTTTCCGATAGCAATATGGCTGCAGTAACCATGTCGTTTACATCTCCTCCAAAGATTTGGGGAATAAACGGTTCTTCATCAGGATGTGATTCCATCTTTGCCCATGACGTCGTGGCCTTTCTGCTTAAAGCGGTTGAATTAGTGAATTCTGTTATTGTAAAATCAGCACCACATTCTCGAGCAAGCAAGCGGTAGGGAAGGTCGGTAACGCCTGCCATTGGAGCAAGGAAAATCGGGCGTCTTTCACCCTTCCATTCCCCGAGTTTTTCGAACATAAATCAAGCCTCTGCTAGCAATTTACCTACTCTGCGAAGTCGCTCCAAAGTTCTCTCAAGTCTTTGATCCACTCTACTTTTTAGAGCATTATAATCATGGGCGGCTAACCTATAACCATGAGGTATTCTTCCTCCCAAGAGGTTCAACAAAAGTCTGCTTTCTTCTAAATTAAGGTCGGATATGATTCCTTCAATATCTTCAGGATTCAGATCGTTATTATTCAATCGTCCAAGAATTAGTGTTTGTGCAGAGTCGTTTAGATAGCGATTGAAACCTCCTTTTTTCTGTAGCCATTCTGGACCTCTTCTACCGTATTGTTGAGTAATTGCACTCCATATCGAAGTAGCTAATCTATCAGTTCTTTCCACCTTTTCGACTATACCGCTTGGTCGAAATTTCTCAAGAATTCGTCCAGCTTTTGGTTTGTCAATTCCACACATTATCGCTGCTTCATCCACACTCAATGGCTCGTTTCTTTGAAGCATTGCAGAGAAAATCTTCGCACTTGGGCTATCTGGTAGAATTTCCTTTCCGGGTCTGTCTCCTAGTAAGCCCAAGTCATCCATCCATTGGGTCAAATCGGACATATCTTGATTCATCAATGGTCTTGATTCAACAATTTTGATAACCAGGGATAAAGGATCGTGTTCAGGCATTTCAATACGCATCTGTGTGTTCTTTCTAGACCATTTTTCCTCAATGAACTCAAACTTTTCTGAAGTTATTTGCTTCGCCTGGTTGCAAAAAAACTCGATACCAAAATCTATGCTCATTCCTCTTAGGAAATATCTTCGCCACCCCTTACTTTCATCGCTAAAACTCATTATGCCCGATTCGCAGAGACGGACTAAGTGGTGGTTCATAGCAGGATAGGACACATCTAGTTCACTTGCGAGTTCTTTTGCATCCCACGACTTTTTTGGATGTGCAAGAATATGCTTTGATAATAATTGATGAATAGGGGTAGTGGTCATGTCAGATTCTTGTGACCTGTGTCTAGACAAGTTCAAAGAATCGATTAACCATGTAATCAAATTATCACGTTGTTTCATACTTGCCGGCAACGGAACTTCGGATAGTTTTGCCTTGTGCATGATTCTCATGTTTCCCTACCGTCAATGGCTTTTCAAGTTCTCGTAAGAAATGCTTCTCAAAAAGCGATTATTGAAGAAAGTATTCACTCGTGTGAAAAATCACTTTTTTGCGCACTAATCCACCTCGGGTCGTCAGAAAGATGTGGTGAAAGATCGATTGCATCGTCCCTCAAAATCCCCCTTCTCTGTAGGACCTTTACAGCAGAATGGATGGTGGCTCTAGTTCTGCCCAGCCTGCGTCCTAATTCCGATTGCGATGCAGGCGGTCCATCAGCAACTATTGATTTGACAATTTGAGATTGTACAAGTGAAAGTCCAATAGGCATAGATTCCGCAATTCTTTGTGGATTTACTATACTCTCGCCCTCAAAAATTATTGATTCGGTACCTTTGAAATAGCATGTTCTTCCATTAATCGGTAAAACAGTAATTTTAGAATTTCCTTGGAGAACATCGAGATGGTGACGAAGGGTCCCATTAGCACTCGCTAATTTGGTTTGTAATTCTCTGTAGCACAAACCAGGGTTTTCATCAAGGGTTTTCAGAATTCTCTCTCTAAATGGATGTTCATCAGATGAATTAGTTTTTGTTTTAACCCCGCCGTACGCAACTGCACCAATCAATGTAGCAGCCGCTATACCTGTAGCAATACCACCAGTCAATCCACTTGCTGCGGTGATCATACCTGCTGCGAGCCATGGGCGTTGTTGAACCCATTGTTGCAGAAGAGGCATGAAGGTAGGTTACACTATTCCTTTGTATAAGCATCGATGAAATGCTGACTCAAAATTGGTTTGAAATCATCACTCGATGACCGAGCCTGTGTGGATTTTTAGATGAGCGACTAGCGGCGAGAGTAGCCTTCCACATGTCTTGCCGTGTTTGCTAAGAGTGTATTGAACGCGAACAGGAGGACCATCATCAACTTCCCTTGTAACCAATCCTTCGTCAACCAAAAACCGTAATTTATCGCTCAAGGTTCTTGATGATATACCTTCTAACAGGTTTTTCATTTGATTGAATCGTCTAGGACCAGCAATGTATAAAGTTGACAGAATTTCAATAGTCCACCTAGATGCAAAGACATGCAGAGCTTCCACTGCTGCTTTTACTTCCCATGCTGTATCGTAAGGTGCGCCGTGTGAATAGGATGCTAATGTTTGTCGTATGTGCCCACCGTTTTCGATAGTGTTTGAAATTCTTGATTTTATGTCTTGCATTGATTCGTTTCCGATATTCAATGGAGGGTTAGGCATAATCCTTGGATTAACTGCTGTTAAATGAACTTAATGTATATTGTAAACCGTAATTTGAGAGTGCATTTGGGCACATTATTCAATATGGATAGGCTTCTGCCTTTGATTATGAGTAGGAAGGTTTGTCTCGCTAGAGGCGGTACTCTTACTCGTTTTTCTGGTATTGGCGGTGCGCATCATTCATTACTGGATCATCACAAATCTGGAGATTTTCCTGATACAAAACTTGTCTGCGTACTCGAGTACCCTGAACAGAAAGGAGCCTTGGGGAAAATTAGGCATCGCTGGATTAAGCACCCAAAAATCGTGACAAAATTTTGCCAAGAATCGCTTGGTAGCGATGATATCTTGCATATAACAGACCAAGAACAAGCTCACTTAGTTCCCGAAAGATATCACGGTCGTCCTAAGGTTTTGGTGACTGTACACGATTTGTTTCACATGTACCCTTACCAAGAAACGATTTCGATTACACAGGATGGAAAGGAACAGTATCAGCAGACGATTTCTGTGGGTAATCAAAAACCCGGTTTAGTCAGAAAATATGACTTGAAGAAATTAATTGCTGGGCTGTCTAGAGCGGATGTTTTGATTTGTGATTCAGAATTTACCAGAAGGGTATGTGAGGAAAAATTCCCCAATGTTGAGGCTATTACCATCCCCCTTGGTTTAGATTGTGAAAAGTATATTCCAAAAACTGAAATCCCAAAGAACTCTAAATTCGAGATGCTATTTGTTGGCTCTGATGACCCAAGAAAACGACTAAATTTTGTAGCAGAAATACTCGGAGCATGCGATTCAAGAGTAAAGGAAAATTCTGTTCTTCACATCGTAGGAGATCGCTCATCAACTGCCGATAAAATCTCAGAAACTCTTGAAATTGAAGTTATCATTCACCAAAGCTTGGATGACGAGCAATTGATGAGATTGAGGCAGAAGTGTGATTTGCTATTGTTTCCAAGCGCTGCTGAAGGATACGGTTATCCACCTATTGAGTCAATGGCCTCTGGTTGTCCTGTTCTATGTGCTGATTTGCCTGCCCACAATGAATTGATGCCAGAAAACTCCTGTTTGCCCCCGGGTGATATATCTGCTTGGGTTGCTGCAATAAATTCAAACTTTGATTCTTGGCAAGAGAGGGATTCAAAAATACCAAATCAGGAATTAATCGGGCACTCAAAGCGTTTTTCTTCAGAACAATTCGTCAAAAAGTTGAACCAAATTTACAGTTTTTAGTCGTGAAACGATTGAATAAATTACTACAGATTATTATTAGGTGGATTTGATTCGGCAAAGTCATGCAACCAGTTCAGAGAGTAGCAGTCATCGGTGCAGGCAACATGGGTTCAGGGATTGCGCAAAAAAGCGCACAGGAAGAATTCGATGTGCAAATGGTTGACAGGGAAATGCAATATGTTGAGAGAGGTCAAGGAATAATCTCAAATTTTCTTTCTGAAGCAGTAGAACGTAGAATTTTTTCTCCTCAACAAGTAGAAGCAATCCAAGGAAGAATAACCGGTGTTGAAGGTGTTGAGAACACCGCTGAAGATACCGATTTGGTAATCGAAGCAGTTTTCGAAGACTTCGATATCAAAACAGCTGTATTCAAAACTCTTGACGAAGCTTGTGGAGAACATACAATTCTTGCAAGTAACACTTCCTCGCTTTCAGTCAATGAGTTGGCGGAAGCCACTGGACGCCCAGATAGATTTGTAGGGCTACATTTCTTTTACCACCCTGCAAAAAATAGGTTGATTGAAGTAATCCCAGCAAAAACCACCTCACAAGAAACCATCGATAGGACAGTCCAGTACTGCAAAACATTGGGTAAGGTCGTAATCATCTGCAAGGATAGACCTGGATTTGTTGTAAACAGATTCTTTGTACCCTGGTTAAATGAAGCCTGCCATTTGCTTGCTGAAGGAGTAGCAACAACCGCTCAAATCGATGCGATTGCGCGTAAAGCGTGCAAGATTGGTCTTGGTCCATTTGGTCTGATGAATCTCACAGGTCCTCCGATTGCTTTGCACTCTACAGATTACCTAGCAGAACAACTTGCAACTCCTAGGTATGTTGGTGTACAAAATCTGAGGGATATGATCGATGCTGGTGAAATGTGGGATATTGGAAATGATGAAGAATACACTTCCGAGCAATATAAAACCGTAGCAGACAGGTTGTTGGGAGTAGTCTTCGCTGTAGCCGCTCAGATTGTTGAAGAAGAAATTTGCAGCATGGAGGACGTTGATAGAGGTGCGAAAGTTGGTCTACGTTGGGCACTTGGGCCCTTTGAATTGATGAATAGAATAGGAATAAAGGAGGCAGGACGCATGGCTTCTGAATATTCCTCCTTGGCTGGGAAAGGTTTGGAATTACCTTCATTTTTCACAGATCAAGTCAATTCAGGGATAAATTGGGATTTCTCATACGTTGACACAGAGATAAACAACGGAATCGCTACAATTACCATCAATCGACCGGAGGCAATGAATGCCCTGAACGAAACGGTAGTCGGTCAGATGGCAAAAGCGGTTGAAGCCTGCAATTCCAACGGCGCAGTCAACACGATTGTGCTTGATGGAGCAGGTAAGGCATTCGTAGCAGGCGCAGATGTCAAATTCTTTGTCGATAAGATTCGAGCAGATGCAATCCCAGATATCTATGACTTTACCAAAGCGGGTCAAGATATGCTCAACGCGATTGAGGATTCAAGCAAAACCACGATTGCTCTAACAACAGGTCTCGCTCTAGGAGGGGGTCTGGAGTTAGCGCTTGCTTGCGATTACAGGATAGGAACCCGTAGAACCCAATTCAGATTCCCAGAGACAAGTATAGGAATTTACCCTGGATTAGGTGGAAGCCAGAGGCCAGCCAGAATTTGTGGTATTCCAGCAGCTAGGTGGGCAGTACTTGCTGGCAACTTTATGACAGCACAAGTTGGTGCTGATTTAGGACTTTTAACCCATCTGGTAGACATTGCCGATGTAGATTCAACTATTACCAAAATATCAGATTCTGGTAAGCCAGATAACAAGTATCCTGGAGTTTGTTCTAACCCCGAAAGTAGTGTTGTGAAATTTGCCCAATCTTTCTACACTGATTCTAACATGCAAGTTCTGATGTCAGGGGGTTGTCCTGAAGGATTTGATGCGGAGGACAAGAATATCAGTAGGCAACTGAAGTCGTTAAAATTTGCAGCGCCTATCGGACTTGGTATGGCAAGTGATTTAATCGATGCAACAGCAAATACCGATTTGAAATCTGGGTTACAATTAGAATTGGATGGTTTAGACAAGATATTTGCTACCGCAGACGCCTTAGAGGGTTTGAGCGCTCTAATTGAGGGAAGAAGACCAACTTACAAGAATGAGTGATTACTCTAATCTGTCTAGATCAATACAAGATCTAACTATATTTTCAAGATTTATTTCAGCCTTTATTTCGATTAGAAAGAGTATATTTTCATGAAATCTGTCAAGATGATGTTGTTGTGCAACAACATCCCCGTACTTCAAAAATAAATCTTCGATAGAAATTCCTCCACCGTTTTCAATGACAATTCTAGCCTTTATTTTTTCATCCTCATCGCTGGGGCTACGTACTTCAACCATCAAATCACTCCCAAGAGATGACTTCTTCATCCGTCCAATGCGCAAGTTGCGTATTATCTCCTAGTCTGAAATCTGTAGGAGTCGAAATGTGCAGAGTGTTTTTTGCGATTTTGAAACCTTCTTCACCAAGTACCATTGCGCTTTCCAAGATACCTGTGGAGTGAGCTAGAGATCTTCTATCAGTGATAGACCAGTAAGCAGACATTGATGGATGCGTATGTACCCACACACTGAAAGGAGCTTTTGCTCCAAAAAACGGTTTCAAAGGAACCAATCCTGGAGAGCCCCAGTCGATCTGAATTCTGCCCTCTGCGTCAATTAAAACAGAAGTCTCAAGTCCAGCAACTTTACTTAATTGATAAACAAATTTCCAATCATTAGCCTTCGCTGCCTGTTTTTGAGCCTCGAGCAAAACTGGATTATTTACCTGTCTATTCTGTGCCAAAACTAGAGCTTCAAGCCTCTCATCGCTGATAATTTCATTCATGCTATCACCTCGAATTTTGGGAAATTCATCTGCCCAAACCTAATAGATTGGATACCTTCAATTATACTGCTGTCTCCAAATCTTAAGTGATCGTGTAGCCATTGTGCACCGGTCGCAGCGCAGATTGCATATCCATATTCAATGAATCCAGATTCAACGGCTCCTTCCTGTTGACAGGAACCCCTAGAATTTTCAGTTGTCATTGCTTTAATTAAACTTTGACTGGTTTTATTTGTGAGGTAAACACAACCATCGCCAGTACTTCTGAGGTCAATCCATTTTTTGGATTTAGAATGGACGAGTTTTCTTGCTTTTGCGTTATCGACAGCACAAATCACGTAGTCATAACAAGAAAGGCTAGTATTATCATCTAAGTCATATTCGATTGCTTTGATTTGGAAATTTCCAATGGAGTGTGATTTTGAGAGACATTTTACTTTTGTTCGCCCAATATCAGAATCTGAAAATTGCTGAAATTGAATATTCCTGTCCTCGACTATATCTGAATCAAAGATATGGAAATCAATTTTTGTTTTTGATTTGGATAGGCTTGGCGCAAGAAAATGAACAAGCGTAGAACCTATCCCTCCCGCACCGATTAAACAGACTTTAACTTCATCAATCATGGTATTCACCATTGTTCAAACCATCGACAGGATATAAACAAAAACAAATTATCAACATCATAGAATTAGTCAAGCACAGGGATTATGATGCTTTCATTCCCCCTCAACATTCAATTTAATTCAAAAAGGAGGGGTTATTCGGTGAAACATGGCTGACAAGGTTGCCTTGATTACCGGAATTACAGGACAAGATGGGTCCTACCTAGCAGAATTATTGCTAGAAAAGGGATATACCGTCTATGGTCTGGTGAGAAGAGTTAGTCAACCTACCTCTGGCAGAAGTCTAATCAATCACTTGATGGAACACGACAAATTTCATCTTATGAACGGAGATCTGGCGGACCAAAATTCAATCGATAATGCCGTTGCCCAGACTCAACCTGATGAATTTTACAACCTTGGAGCAATGTCATTTGTTCCAGAATCCTGGAGAAGTCCAATGATGACAGCAGATATTACTGGACTAGGCGCTCTAAGATGTTTGGAAGCAATTAGAAAACATGCACCAAATTGTAGATTCTATCAAGCTGGTTCTTCCGAACAATTTGGAAAAGTGAGAGATGTGCCACAAACCGAGATGACTCCATTCCATCCTCGTTCCCCCTACGGGGCAGCGAAAGTTTTCGCATTCGAAATCACTCGAAATTACAGGGAATCTTATGACATGTTTGCGTGTACTGGTATACTTTTTAATCACGAGAGCCCAAGAAGAGGACTTGAATTCGTCACACGTAAAGTTACAATGACAGCAGCAAGAATTGCGCACGGATTTGATGAAAATCTATGGATTGGAAACGTTGATGCAAAGAGGGATTGGGGCTTTGCAGGAGACTATGTCGAGATGCAATGGAGGATGCTTCAACAAGAGAAACCTGAAGATTACGTTGTTGCAACTGGCAGAACTCATTCAGTTCGAGACATGATTTCTCTTGCCTTTGCTCATGTAGGTATGGAATTGACGTGGTCTGGAGAAGGAGTAGACACTATCGCAACCGATCAAAATGGCGTTGTTAGAGTAAGAACAAATCCAAAGTTCTTCAGACCTGCTGAAGTAGATTTGCTAATTGGTGATCCTGCTCTTGCAGAAAAGGAACTTGGTTGGGTCCCTGCCACATCATTCGAAGAATTAGTGCAAATGATGGTTGAGGCTGACATGGCAATTGTCCAAGAAGCAGTAGATGGAGGATATGCTCCTCCGATTCCTCCAGAGTGAAATTTTAGAAATTTTAATTTCTAAATTCATCAGGCCATTTTCAATTTCTTCACTGGTGGTGCCACACCTAAATCTGCAGGGAAATGCATAGTTTGTTCTGGTATTGGAATTGGTATTATCTCTCTACCGATAAGAGCAACCCTGCTAGGTCTAGATGAAGAAAGAATTTCCATATCTACCATCGGAGCCAGGTGGTTTGAAAAATCCATGATGTCATCAAAAGATGGCATGTTATCTACGCTGAGGTTTTCTCTACTGTGTCCCACATAGACGTATCCTTTTGCTTCTATCCAATCAGGCTCAGCCCTTTTGTCTAATTCTGCAAACTCAGCAATGGATTTTGAATCCATGTTAATGCCTTTCATCATTGTGTGCCTACATACAATTCTGGTATCAAGAGAGGGTAATAGATCGATTGTTTCTTCGAATTTTTCCCAGGCAGAATCATTCCATTTCGGGCGACAAACCTCATCAAAAATTTTCTTGTTTGGAGCATCTACTGAAACGTAGAGTTGTGTTGGTAAAGTGTCAAGATTTTCCAATGTTTTTGGAAGAGTACCGTTTGTAACTAGCATGGTAGTCATTCCATGATTATGGCACAATTCCATGTATTCTGATAGATTCCTGTAAAGTGTAGGCTCACCGTTCAAGGAGATGGCAACATGCTTTGGGTCTTGAGCTTCGAGATATTTTTCCCTTGGTACCAAATCATGACCACCATATCCAGTAAGAAGCCTCCTTTGCGCTCTAACGCTTTCGTATAGTAATTCCAATGGGTCTTGGTCTGTTAGTTCGAGAGTGTCCATGTGAGGCTCTCTCCAACAATACGTACAAGCGAGGTTGCACTGATCTACTACAGGAGACATCTGCATACAGGTGTGGCTTTTAACGCCGTAAAATGTTCCCTTGTAACACGATCTGTCTCGCAAAAGAGATTCTTTAGTCCAGTGACATGTTTTCACGCCACCGTGTTCTCCTACGATGTGGTAGCGCTGTTTTTGCAGCTTTGCTTTCAATTCAGGGTCCATTCCCATGTAATCACCTCAGAGTCAAATCTCACGGTTGAGATTCGGTCGGAGTTTGACTCGGCTGTTTAGCCCTCCTGTTAATCATGTAATAATGATGCGATTGATGGATTTATGAATTGACTGTAAATTTATACATTTACTTTACAAAATACACCTATGGTGTATTCCACACTACCATTGATTCATATAGGACCAGCACCCATATTATATTGGGAACAAAAGATGGATAGATATCTTGAGCAGTTTATCGATGACATGATGGAAAAGCAAGTTTACAGAAATGGAATCTTCAAAAGTTTTAATGAAATCATCATTGAAATTTTTGCTGGAATTAGGGGTCCTCAGGGTATCAGAGATTCCTATACAATAAGAAGAGGAGGAGAATAAAATGGACGCATATCTAAACGAATACATAGTTAACATGATGGATAATCAAGAATACAGAGAAGGGATTATTTTCTTTCCAATGTGGAGTAAAATTAAATCTCTTTTTGTAAGGTAAAATCCTACTAAGGCAACCCTTACACATGCATTATGGTTTAGGAAGTGTTCTTTGTATAATTTGCAAATTAAAAATCAAAAAATCATCAACTAAATTGGTTTTTAATACACAATTAATCGTCACTCAGTACCCAATCTAAACAAACTGTTATGTAATAAATCCAAGCAAATACATAACGCCATAGAGATGTTCTTTTTGCACATTGAGGTGATTATTTGCTTGAAATAAAGGGAATTAACAAGAGTTTTGGATTCGGGAGAAGAAAAATTCACGTCCTCAAAGGCGTGGATTTGGAAATGAAAGAGGGTGAGATGGTTGCCCTAATGGGTCCTTCAGGTTGTGGCAAATCCACACTTCTGAATATAATCGGTGGCTTGCTTGCTGCTGATGAGGGTGGGATTGACCTCAAGGGGGTAAAGTACGGTAAGAGTTCACCATCCAATGTAGTCGATGTAAGGAGATCTTCTGTTGGCTGGATTTTCCAGGATTTTCATTTGCTCAACCATTTAACTGCGAAAGAAAATGTTGTATTTGCTCTTGAATTATCAGGCACACAAACTTCTGAAGCAGAAGAAAGAGCAGTCAAGGCACTCACTAGGGTTGGTTTAGCAGATAGGATGGGTTACAGTCCTGATGAATTATCTGGTGGACAACAACAAAGAGTAGCCATTGCAAGGGCTATAGCGGGTGACAGACCACTAATCCTAGCTGATGAACCTACAGGAAACCTCGATGTTGCAAGTGGTCAAGATATTCTCAATTTATTCAAAGAATTGTGCCATGACTCGGAGAACCCGATTTCACTGCTGATGGTTACTCACGACCCCAATCTTGCTAGTCAAGCGGACAGAATGTTGCTGATGAGAGACGGAAAGACAGAAGCAAGCGACATTAGGGCTGCCTGGGGTGACGAAGTTGCTGATGAGATGGAGAGTGAGGAAGAATGAAGTCCGACAAGAGCATACTCGGTGTTTTTCCAGACAGTATCAGGATGTCAATACAATCCGCCTGGAGAGGGCGTGAGAGAGGGCTTGCTGTATTTGCAGGGGTTTTATTGGCCAGTTTAGTCATAACAACCGTCCTGTCATATGGTGGAGGACTATCACAAGTATTCTTTCAAGAAGCACTTGAGAACGATCCTATAGATGCCAAATTCGATCTTAGAGAGAGGCCAGATTCTAATGCAGAATCTACGACAAACAACAGCACAATATTGACTGATACATGTGCAGATTTCGAAGCGATGGAAGAGATTTCTGACTGCGCTTTGGTGTTTGGTCGGCAAGCGTTAAGGGTCAGCGGTTTCTTTGATGAGTCATTCGTTATCCCCCAACCTTTGAATGTTGAATATGCAGAGGCATCTACTGGAAATTGGGAGAATGTAAGTTGGCAGTACCTTGAACAAGAGAATGGGGGACCACCAATAAATGATCAGAGGACAATTCGATTCTATGGAGACGGAATGTGGGATGGAGAACATAGAACCCGTCATGCTGAGCAAATATTGTACGGCGAATGGCCAGAATCTTCTAGTGAAGCAGTCGAAAAAAGAACCATAATATTACCATCAAAAATTGCTTTTGATGCAGAGATTACGAATGGTTCAGTAATTGATAGATTGGATGTTTCATACATCGCTCAAGGAACTGACGGTGAAGCTGTAAACGAGGATGAGTGTAATGGTGTTGTTGAATTTGAAATGAATGGTTACGAATTCTGTAGGGAGATAATTACCCTTGAAAACCTCACAGTTGTTGGAATTTACGAGGAATTTGAATTTGGAAACCCTACATTGTTGTTTAATCCTGTAATAATTCCAGCAGGTCTGCTAAATGAAACTGTCAATGAGACATTGATGAACTCAGATCATGGATACCTTGCGATAGCACTTGATAGAGGTGCACTTCCTACTTCTTCAACAGCAGATACGAGAGAGTACCTAACAGATTTATACAGAGATATTCAAAGCAAAGAGTTCGGTGACAGCAATTTACAATTTGTCACAACAGATATGATTTCAGGAACCATTACTTTCCTCAACATATTCCTAGGCTTGATTCAGATATTTGATGCGATAATTATGATTCCAATCATCATTTTGTCATTGTCTGTACTTGTATACGGGCTAACTCTGTCCTTAGAACAAAGACGCAGAGAGGTAGCAATACATCGAGTAATTGGGGGCACCTCTCCAAAACTTCAGAGGATGGTATTAGCTGAAATTTTCTTCATGGCTACTACAGCCTGGGCTGTTGGATATCTGCTTGCTATGCTAGTGGTTCCTATTGTTTTGAGCGCAGTAGGATTCATGGATTTCAGGTCAGGCTCATTCCAGGTCAATCCATGGTTGAGCTTCGCCCTAACCTTTGTTGTAGCATTAACCACTGTTGGTTTGGCGCTTATTTTTGCCTCTTCACAAACAAAAGAATTCCTCAGTACAGATATTGAGGATGGGGTGAAGAATAATGTTGCTAAGAGAAAACCGAAGACTTGGCTTCATCTTATCATGTTCTTCATCGGTATTTTGTCATTTGTAGACGCATTCCTGGAAACTCAAAACGGCAATGATGGTCTCATCAAGAGTTGGTTCCCGAATGCGCTTGTTGCAATATTCGGTCCATTCCTGCTTTGGATTGGTGGAGCTTTGGTACTCTCAAGAATTGGGGCTCTTGGACCTAGGATTCTAAAGATTATTTTTGGTAAAACTCCTGTATTGAAGGATATACGTACTGGTTTGAGTGGGTCGTCTTCAGGTGATTCTATCCAAAGGCTAGCAGTAATCATGATTCTAACCTTATCGATTGTTACCTTGGCAGCTGTACAAGGATATACTGGCACATTGGTGGATGAAAGAACTGCATCAGTCAACGCAGGTGCTGATTTCAAAGTTACATTCAATGAACCAGTAAACGAATCAGTTGCTTTAGAAACTGTTAGAAATTATGTAGGAGATTTGGAATATGAGGTTCAAAGTGAGGATGTATCAACTACATCAATTCAAAGGCTATTGACTTTTGATAATGAAAGAGATATTCCAGTATTGGTATGGGCTTTAATGGACGGTCATGAAGAGGTTCTTCATTGGGATGATCAAGCAATTCCAGGTTCAATCGACGATCTGTCATCATCACTTGGAAATGGTTCCTTCTTGGTCGGAGCAAGTATTGGATATTCCCTTGGTCTTGGTGATGATATCGATGAAGAAATGACCAATAATAAGCGAGATATCTTACAAGAAGGAAATGTCCTGACTATAGAAAAGAGAGATTATGCCGTAATTGAAAGCAATGATTCTGAACCTATTCCAGAATACGTTGCCGACCTTTCATTCGAACAAATTCAAACCTTGCTCGGCGTACAATCATTTATTTTGACAGGACCTGATATGACTGGCTTGGATTTGTCTGGTCAAGATTTATCTGAAAGAGACTTTGGGCAGGCAAACTTCCTGAGTACAAATTTGGCTGGAACTGATTTTAGTGGCGCAAACCTCAGCGGAGCGTTATTTGCCTTGAATGACGCAACATCTGCCTCCTTTGCAGGTGCTGATTTATCCGGTGCAATAATCGTAGATAATCAAGAAGCAGGATTCGGTCCATTCCCATCATTCTCCGGTGCAAATTTTGAATCCGCGGATTTGACAAATGCATATGGAATTTTCAATTTTTCTGGATTTGATTTGACTAATACAACATGTACAGATGGCTCGATTGCCATAGATTCTATCTGCCAAAGCGGTCCTTCAAAAATACCGCAGGAAGTGCAATTCTTCCTTGGTGGGGCTCCAAGTGCATCAGACTTCGGTTATACTACTAATCAAACCAATATCACTCACATTGGACAACATGTTTGGATTCCAGGTATGAGTGCAAATGAGGCAGCGACAGTTGTAGTAATCGGGCAATCATCCTGGGCTGAACTAGTTGGTGAGAATTATTCAACTGATATCAAGAACGAAGAATGGTTCTTTGAAATCTTAGATGAATCAAGTGAAGCAGGTGGAGATGCTTTGAGAGAGTTGAGGGTAATCGTTTCAGCTGATGAGAAGGTCACAGAAGTTACAGATTGGTCCACCCAGCACAGAAATGTTGAGCGTGATGGAGGATTGATTTTTGGTACTCCTGGTTTGTTATCGCTTCAGTTCGTTGTTGCTTCTCTTGCAAGTATTGCTAGCGCATTTGTTTTCCTTACATTGGTGTTGAACCAACGCAAGAAGGAGTTGGCTATTCTACAGGCTATCGGAGCAAGTAATGGACAAGTAATCAGATTAGTTTTATTCGAGATTCTCTCTATAATTTTGGTTAGTATGGTGCTTGGTATAATGCTAGGAATTGGTATTTCTCAAGCCTTCAATGGTTTCTTCAATATCTTTGGATTCATCTTCCAGTTCTTTGGAGGCAGTGCTACGCCAATTGCTAGAAACTTAGTCTATCCTTGGATTGATTTGATACAAGTGAATGGCTTTGTTATCTCTGCGGTGGTTATCGCTCTATTCTTGACAACTAGAAATGCCCTGAAAGGCGATTTGTCTATGATTCTGAAGGGGGAGTGAAAATGGCGGACAATGTACTCAAAGAAGAAAAGATTCTGAACGCAGAAGGACTATTCCACATATATGAATCAAAGGCTCTGGATGGAAACGTAGTTGCCCTAAATGGTCTTGATTTAGTCATCAGAAAAGGTGAGAAAGTTGCTGTTTATGGTCCAAGTGGGTCAGGTAAATCTACCATGCTAAAATGCCTTGGAGCATTGATGAAACCAACAGCGGGGATAGTTAGCATAGGCGGAACTAACGTAACAAGAATGACCGGACAAGAGCTAATCGACCTTAGACAAAAGACGATCTCATTTATTTTCCAAGAAGGCAATTTACTTCCTCACATGCATGCTCTTGACAATGTTGCTCAACCGTTGAGGCACGCAGGCGTAAAGAGCGCAGAAGCCAGGAAAAAAGCAGCCGCATTGCTCGATGAATTGGGAATTTTGGAAAGAGCTTACTCTTTACCAAAACTTCTGAGCGGTGGTGAGCAACAAAGAGTATCAATTGCAAGAGCACTAATAACGGAGCCAAAGTTGATTCTTGCCGATGAACCAACGGGTGCATTGGACCCAATAACCTCAAGAGAAGTGATTGAATTATTCGAAGAATTGAACCAAAATAAAGGAGTCGCATTCCTAGTTGTAACCCACAACGAGGAAGTAGCATCCTTTGCAGATAGGGTAGTAGAACTCAGAGATGGTAAAATAATTGATTCTGCTAATGATGACTTCCAAGCATTTTCTAAGGTAAGAATGATTCCTGCACCGATATGTCCAGCATGTAAACACGATTACGGAGTTTCAAAAGCAGAGGAGTGCCCATCGTGTGGTTCAAGTAGACCTCGTGTTAGGGCTCAATGAGAACTATGACTTGGCATAAGAAAGTCGTGCGTCCGTTAGGATTAATCGAAGGAATTTCTGCAATTTTACTTTGTTTTGTTGCCACGCCAGCCAAGTACCTCCTTGGATATGAGCATGGCGTAACCATCCTAGGACCGATTCATGGATTTCTGTACATTGCTTATTGTATGATATTTTTGCTGGGTCTAGGTTCTGTTTGGAATTTCAAAGGCTTCTTCTTCGGTGGAATGGCTGCCTCAATTCCAGGTGGAACATTATATTTCGACCGATTAATCGATGATGAGCGATTTGCTGGAAAACTTGCAAAAGAGGAAGAATCAAGCTGATTTAACGCCCTCAGGCCAGAGAACGAGAATCAAGGTTTTCCCACGTGTTCTAGGCGTGTGAGTTGTGTTTGGATTCATCCAGACCAATGAACCAGTAGGATATGTTCCATCTTCATCCCAAACCTCTCCTTCGAGTACAATATATGCCTCTCCTCCAGGGTGAGAGTGGGGCATGAAGGCATCAACTTCAACTTCTGAGTCCGCCTCATATAGTACTAGAGAACATGCATCTTCTCGATATAGTCTTCCTAGCCTAACTCCGGTTCCGAAATCTTTCCAGCGAATGTTCTCTTCCAACCATTCCTTGTCGACATTGAATCCGAGCCAATCTGCCATGTTATGTGTGAAGACCATGTGGACGGGTAGATGGTTCACTATAACATACCTTTTGAATCATCTTAATACCGTTTGATTCATTTGCATGATGGTTATCAGACTATCCGTGGTAACGCCAATAAGCATTCCGGAATTTCCTCCCGAGGGTCCTTGGGCAGCCTATGTTTTGATCGTTATTTGGATCCCAATGATACTAAGGATCTGCTTTTTGATTAGACCCTTCATTAAGGTAACTAGGCAATTAAGCCCCCATAGAAAATGGCTTGTAAAGCAATTTTTTGAATTACCAATCAAGGGTATTGGAGTTCTTGCATCTACCGAAATTATTGCCGTAGTTTTACCACCATTGTTCGTTCTCTCAATTCGGGCTTTCATCAATCCCGTGGGGTGGCAAACTTGGTCTGAGGTGTCATTGCTAGGTGGCACGATTTTACTAGGTGCATTGTTCATTTGGATTGCATTTGATGCTATGAGAATAAATCAGGTTCGGGCTATGCTAGTAACCATTAATCGGCAAGATGTTGATAGATTGAAAAAATATGCTGATATCGGTTTAGGGGCTAGAAGGATGCTTCGAAAATTCAGTGGCAGGGATGACCCAGCCCCAACCACTGTTGTAACAGAGGAAGTTACAGTGACCAAGAAGAAAGGATTATTCAGGAAAAAGACTGTTGAAGAAGTAGTCCAGCAAAGGAAGGAAGAAAGAGAGGGATTAATCAAGGAATCTGGGAAAAAAATCAGTGCCAGGTCTCTTCAGATATGGGCGGGACGTGCCCTTATGGCAAGAAAATTAACGCCTCAGGGCCTTGCAGGAGCCATAGCACTTGGTTCGGCATTGGAGCTGGCGAAAATAGGCGCTGGAAGGTTCTCTGATTACATAGATGATAGAATGCAGAGAGAGTTTGACAAAATCTATGAAGACCGTTGGAAAACTCTTCTAAATACCTTCTTCAAAGACACTTTCATGGGGGCTTTGCCAATTGTTTTACTGGCTCTTCTTCCTCAGTTCCTATGAGCATAGGTTCATTTGTCTTATTTGCCTAGCCAAACCGGTGAAAGGATGGCTTTGCTAATTTTGATGAGGCACGGGCAATCGATGTGGAATGCCTCGAAGTTATTCACAGGATGGGTCGATGTACCTCTTACCAACAAAGGTATTGAGGAAGCGATTTCAGGGGGCAAGGCGATTTCACATCTTGAGATAGATGAGGCACATGTCTCTACACTTATCAGAGCTCAAATGACAGCGATGCTCGCTTTAGCGCAACATTCTAGCGGCAAGACTCCTATCTTCCAATATCCAATGCCATCGGAAGGAATCGAAAGCGTAAGTGAAAATGAGGCTAAAATGATTGATTGGGCTAGTCCAAGAGGCCAAGACTCAGCAGAATCTCACATACCTGTATTCACATCATGGCAACTCAATGAGAGGATGTATGGCGATCTCCAAGGTCTGAATAAAGATGCAACTAGAGAAAAATATGGGGTTGAGCAAGTCCATATTTGGAGAAGATCATACGACGTTCCTCCACCCAATGGTGAATCTCTCGAATTAACCGCAAAGCGAACTCTTCCATATCTTGAGGATACAATAATCCCCGGACTCAGAGAAGGAAAGAATATCTTCATTGCAGCACATGGAAATTCATTGCGTTCCATAATTATGGAAATAGAGAGTCTAACGAGGGAAGAGGTGCTTCAACTGGAAGTCCCCACTGGGTCTCCAATAGTCTATGAGTGGAGCAATGGATGGAAAAGGTTGTATGATTTTTGAGTTGAGAAAATGTCATCGCAATGGAGGTTTAATGGATTCCCTGGCAGAGTGCTTTGGGTCGATCTTACCAAAGGCACCTGCGAGCCAAAAGAGATTCCTCATGATTGGTTGATGCAAACAATGGGTGGAAAAGCTCTAGCAACCAAATTATTGGTGGAATGGGATACCACTGATTATTCTGAGGCTATGAAACTAGAACATCCATTAGATGGTGATTCTGATGTTGCAAGACATCCAACGACTCCTTTGCTGTTCATGACCGGTCCATACCAAGCGAGCAAGATTGGGTCCTCTGGTAGAGCAGTAGTTGTTACCCGCTCACCACTAACCGACTTGTATATTGACACATACATAGGAGGAGATGTAGGGCATGAATTGCGAAGAGCAGGTTGGGATGGTCTATTCATTACCGGCAAATCACAAACACTTTGCTGGTTGAAAATAGAGGATGATATTGCCACAATTGAGGATGCAAGTCATATGTCTGGAATGACTACTTGGGAAGTAGAAAAAACTCTCAAAGAACATGGTAAATGCGTATCTATAGGCCCAGCAGGAGAAAATCATGTAAGAATTGCAAGCCCATTAACCGACGGTAGAAGGGCTGCTGGAAGAGGGGGTACTGGAGCATCATTTGGCTTTAAGAATCTGAAATGTTTCACTGTTAAGGTATCAGCGGAAGCAAAAGAATTGGTCAAATGGTCTGATGAATTCTCCCTGAAAGAAGCAATTGGAAAGCAAAGAAAAGAAATGGGTTCTAGAAGAAAGGTTGGTGACCCATTCTATTCATTTGGAACTAGTAGAGGTCCAATTTATGCTTCTGCAACAAATAGGATGCCCACAGGAAATTACTCTTCCACTGATGGAAAGATTCCAGAATTAAACCAGTTAAAAGTGGGCGGTGGAAAAGGAGGTAGTCCCGACACACAGTTGGAAGTTATGCTAGAAATTGATCCTGTAGAGCTCAGTGGAGAACATTGGCATGAACAATTGCCTAATGCAAAACAATCCGGTTGCTGTGCACCCTGTCCAATAGCCTGTGAAGCAAGTGATAGAATTGAGGGAGTAAGAGGCAAACCACAGTACACAGAAAGAATGGATAGACCTGAATATGAGACTCTGGCTTTGCTTGGCTCTAATTTAGGAATTGGGTCTAGTATCCATGTAATGGACGGTAATGATGCTTGTAATAAGGTCGGAATAGATACTATCTCCACAGGTGCAGCCTTATCGCTGATTTGCGAACTAAACGCAAGGGATTGGCTTCCAGCGGATTGGGCAAATCATTTCCATGCACCTTTTGATTTTGGAAGTTACAAACAAGGAGACGTTGTTTACTGGGAATTTGGGATTCCAGAATTGCCGCCATTTGCAGTTCATCTAATCGGTGAATCAATATTAGGTGATGGAACATTGTTTGGTTCACTTGCTGGCGGAGCAGTCGCTTGTGCAAGATATGTCGAGAAAGTAACTGGCCATCCTGCAACAAGACTGACAGCCCACTCGAAAGGATTGGATTTACCAGCGTGGGATCCAAGGGGTCTTCGAGGAAATGGTATGGCTTACATGACTGCAAATGTAGGTGCCTCTCACATGCGTGCGGGCTATAAAATTCCAACAGGATTACCAAATTCAAGCGCTGTTGACCTCATGCCTGAACTCATTTCCAGTCAAAATTCAATCGTTATCAGAGATTCGATGATATTGTGTGCTTTTGCAAAAGGTGCAACACCCGATTCAGTCATGACACAGGCTTGGAATTCTATCACTGGTGATGATGCTGAATGGTCAGATTTACTCGAAAAAGCAGCAAAACAGTGGGACCAGGCAAGGAGATGGAATTGTGAGCATTGGGCTAGATTAGATAAGAACCCTAGAGATCAAGACAAATTGTCATGGAGGCTTCGCAAAGAGCCCTTGCCTACCGGAATTGCCGCTGGAATGGTTTCATTTGTAGACGACGAGGACGAGGAGAATTGTCTATCCGAGTACTACCGACTTCGTGGATGGAATGAACAAGGAATTCCATCTTGACTTCAATCAATAAGGAATTCCATTCTCATCTACCAAAACTATGTTTATCCCAAACCCCCTTTTGTGGAAAGCGATTAACTGTATGTCGTGTATAAAATGCCCTGTAGGTGCCCTTCCTATTACTGGAGGTCTTCTGGAAAATAATCCTCCTTTGGTTTTTGCTTCAGCATCTGCGAAAGATCTCCTTCTTCCTTCCACATCATCAAACCATGGCAGGGGTCCTTCTGGTGAGAATCTCAAACCAAGAATCATATCCACTCCTGGAGTTTCTTGGGCAGCGTCTGCATCCGCGTGGCTAGGAATTGCGGGAGCATTCGGATGCGTGTGAAGGAAATGGGTGAATCTTGACCGTCTAGATCCTCTAGTGGCACTAAACATGTCATCTGTCCAATCTTCAGGGAGATGGTGAACTGAATATGAATCACCGCGATTTACAATCATAGCCTCGTCGATTATGTATTTCTGGCCAGCAAATAGGTTGTCAGCATATTCATTACCTGCAAATTCAGTTAGAAATGAATCATGAATTTCTCTTTCAGAGTTATAGTCTAAACCCACCAATATCTCATCAGGCAAGGCTTTCAAGCCATCTAAGATCAATTGATTCAGAAGCTTCCCATCCATGAAAACTACGGCTGCATAGTCATTTTTACTCTGCAAAGAGGTGTTATTGTACCCGCGCATAAGGTCAACTAACCACTCTTCGACCATGCGATTGGATGTAAGAGCACGAATTACTTCAAATATCCGCACGGTATTTACTCGCCTTCGGTTTGTATGGCAATTCAAGGATTGTGATTTTTCAAGATATTTTTGAACCCGTTGGGCTAAACTTTGAATACACTCATCATGCATGAATTATCATGGCGAGAAAGAAAAGTGGGTTCAGTCGGTTCCTCGGCGCCCTCACTGGAACGCCTTACGAGCGTCTGAATAATCAAATTGACAAACTCGTCGATGAGAATGAAGACGACGACAAAAAACTAGCTCGTCAATTAAACAAATTGGTAGAAGTAATTCGTCAGAATTACGAAGATGAGGGTATTGATGAAGAAGAGCATGATCTCCTCATTGAAGCAATCGAAGAGGTCGACCCAAACGAAAGGTCCTGGCCAAAATTAACAGATGATGTGGATGAGTTTTATGATGGCGACATGCCTGATGCCCCAGAATTAAAACTTGGTAAAAGAAAGAATCTTGATGATCTCATGAGAGCTGGTGGAGATGAATTCTTAGGAACATTTGGGAAAGAAGAGTTTGATGATTTCAAGAGTAAAATGGCTGCCGATTTCTATGAAGATTCAGATGAAGCCGTTAGAGCAGGTGACCATTACAGAGAGATTAGAACACAAAACAGGGTTTTTGCTGACGTAACTGACGATGTTGATGACGTCAAGGCAAAAATTGCAGAAGAATCAGGTTTAGTAGATCCAAATGCTTCGGACAATGACGATGAAATTGTTGTTGATGAAGACGGAGTAGAATGGTGGGAAGACGAAGAAGGAAATTGGTGGTTTAGGGATCCCGGTGCCGACTGGGAATTCCACGGTCAGTGATTCCAAATTGGTAATTTTGCAATATCCCATTTCAATATTCCATGATCAGCCCCGTTAGATAGCATAGCCTCGTTTTTACTCATTGCACTCGACATACCAACGATTACGTCTGGTCGAGTTAGTTCTCCTGAATTGCATAATTTTGTAGTTTCAAGTAATAACTCTAGACCATTTTTTGGTGGGATATAGAAATCAAGTAAGAGAATATTTGGTTGGAATTCACGAATTTGTTCCAAGGCTTTTGAGGTATCCCAGTGTTGGATAAACTCTACTTCTGTAAGTTCTATTCCACCTGAAATAAGAATCGCTTCGATATCATAACCATCCTCGAAAGCCATTACTTTCAATTTTGATTTCATGGTACTGGAATAGGTTGTTGTTCCCACCATGGAGGTGCTAAGAACCAGTTTTCATGGTCATCTGGTCTGTCGATTAATGGCAAAGAGAAGGTGGATTCGTTGTTGGCATTTACCACAAGACCAACCGCTGCACAAGGGCTGGGCGCATAATCCTCTCCGCTCTCAGTCAATTCTAATCTTAGAGTAGAGCCAGCTTCAACTCTAACGTCAAGCGGATTAAATTCCATCAGCATCAAGTAATTTTGTAGCGGTACAGCTTGTCTTGCACCATATCCTCCGTCTCTATACCTAATGTCCATGGTAGCATGTCCTAATCTTAGGTCGTCATCGTAAAGCGTGGCAAAGATTTGACCACCATCGCAAGTTCCCGTTCTTGCATAAATATGCAAAGTAGGCAATCCTGAGATGTGAATGCCTTCTTCTAGTGGTGGGAAGGTTAGTGTTACTGAACTAGTTGCGGAAATTCTCCCCCCATCTTCTATTGCCGCATCAAGTCCGATTTCCCACCATTCCATATCTTCAGGTGGCCATGTTTCTTCAACGTGCCATTTACCGTCGTTAGTTTGTATCTGGACATGGTTTTCAGGTTTTTCACCTTCATCTTTCAAGTAATATCTAAACCAATCGTATAACTCAACTGCCCAATCCATTCTAGACATGTTTGGATATGCTTCGGCTCCATAACCACTTGAAAGTGTACTGTGTCTATCCGGTTGGTCTGGATAATTATGTGCCCATTGTCCAGCAATTGCTCTTGCATTTATCCCTGCGTCTCTTAACAACTGATAGGTTGGGAATGCATGGTATGGGTCAACGTTCCAATCCTGTAATCCCCAAACCAAGTAAACAGAGCCCTCATAGTTTTCAAGCACGTCAGGAAGATGCCTCCTTTCCTCCCAGTAATCATTCCATTCCGCTCCACCGTATTGAGCCCATGTCCAAGTGGTAAACGGATTCAAAGGTCCTACTAAGTCATCTGAGCAAACACGCAGATCATCTTGGGTCAAATCCGCTGTTGCTGCTTGGTAAGCCGCATCGTATCCGAATGCCCTAGCCTCAGAAGAGCCGTTTCTATAGAACATTTCTTGGACTCCGATCGACCCAGAAATAGGAACAATTGTCTTCAAGTGCGGGCTTGGATTTTGCGCTGCTTCCCAATTTGTTGTTCCTGCATATGATTTGCCCATTAGCCCAACATTTCCGTTAGACCAGTTTTGTTGACCCAACCAGTCTACGACTGCTTGAATTCCAACTTGTTCACCAAGCCCCTTGACATCTTGACAATGCGTCGATTTACCTGTACCGAATGTACTTGCTTGTGCTAATGCATATCCATGTGGAACAAAGGTATCATACACCCATTTTCCGACCCCGCCATCAGGAACTGTGTTTGGATCTGAATCATCACCGAGACCTGGCATTCCTTCTCCGCCAAAATCATAGTAAGGATGAATAGTCATTATCACTGGAATTTTTGTGCCTTCCGGGACATCTGGTAGCCAAAGGGCAACGTGCATGAGAGCCTCACCAGGGAAACCAGCATCCTCCTCGCTTGCAGGCAAGTCTACCTGGACAAAGTGTTCGGTGTAAGGCAAGGGTTCGTAGGTTCCATTTTCTGGAAGTTGTGCTCTCATCGTTTCCATTGGCAACTCCATTGTGTGCCTTTGATTCAGTGGAGTGTCCCACCAGATTTCTGAGTAGTCTATCTCAGGTTCTTCTGGAACCGTGAGATTTTGAATTGTTATTGAAGTTAAAATAAAAACAACGATTAGAGTTGCAATAGTAACTCCAGTAATTTGTAAAATTCCCTTCCTTTGAATTGTTTTCTTTTCAATTTGTACCTCGAAAGGAAGTTCGGGTTCATCAGGTAGGTCAAGAAGTAGTGCTTCCAATACATCGGAAGAGTCTTCTTCGACCATAACCACCCCAATCAAGGGTGTTTCAAGAGTGTGTCGTTTGCTCGTGCTTACACAGTTTGGTTTGCTTCCCTCATCTTTCTAGCATGAATAAATGATTTTATGCAGATAAATGTGAATCCTGCACCCGTCAAGAAGAGCATTAACATAGAGCCTGAGGCATAATCTATTCCATCTCCCATGACCATGAAAAATCTGGTACCGCCTAGTGCGCATATCAAACCAAAAGTAGCCGCAATATGCATCCATAATTTTCTCTTTTCTGGAATTTTATTAGCTAAAATACCCGAGATTAGTAAAGGGACACCAAGCATTGATGGGAAGTATGATGTAACAGAATTTGATTCTGAAAGGAGAGAAACGGCAATTCCCCAGATTATTAAAAATGCACCATAAAATGTTGTTATCGTTGGTATTGATTGACCTGCTACTCTGAACTCTTCGCTCATAACTAGGGCACATGGAAAGCCATTCTTAGAATCTGTGTTCTAGAATTAAACTAATCGCACTATTGATGAGTAACCTCTTGCTACGAGCACACATGGGAGGTAGATTTACACAAGCACTCTGCCTACTATCTCTATTCATATTGACATCATTCCTGCCTTCTAGTGCAACTGCTACAGATGATTGGCGCAGCGTAGAAATCGACCCCGGGACATGGACGGATGGTCCAATCAAAGAGGGGTCACCTATGGATGAATCATACTATGGCGACCCAGTTTTTGCAATAACTGTTGATTATGTTCCAGCACACTTCGCGTCTCGAACTGAAGGTGTAATTATCATTGAATTATTCCCACAATGGGCTCCAATCACAGTTGAAAACATGGTCGAGCATATTGAGGAAGGTATCTATGATGGTATTTTCTTTCACAGAGTAATTGATGATTTCGTGACTCAGTCTGGAGATCCAACATGCACCACTCAGGGAGCATATCCATTGACAACTGCAACTTGCGGTTCTGGTGGTACAGGAGAAACAATTCCTCTTGAGCACAACGAAAATTTATCTCACGTCGACGGCGCTATTGGAATGGCTCGCTCACAAGACCCTGATTCGGCAGATTCTCAATGGTACATTGCTGAGACTGAAGCTCATGGACTTGACCCGGAAAACAGGGATGATGAGGGGTACGCAACATTTGGTGTTGTCAGAGACGGAATGACTCACGTAAGGGCAATAGCGGAAACACCGACTACTGATGACCCATCTGGAGACCCTGACATTCAGAATCCTGCCTCGAGTGCTGGAAGGCCAATTTACGAAGTTCACATCTCAAGTATTGAAATGATAGGTATTGCCGCCCCTCAGGTTGAAGAAATTGAGGAGGAAGATGAAGGTCTCACAATGGGACAAATCATCGCTCGGTCTGGAGGATTTCTGCTACTGGTAACTATTGCACTTGGCGCAGCCTTCATGTTATCAAAGCAGGTTAAAACTGATTTGCCTGCTAATTTAGACGAAGAAAAAACTGAAGAATCTGGTGACAAAATATTGGTTGCTGAATTGCTTGACTAGGGTCTTAATTCTAAATCCAGAACCACGTGTCTTACCCTTGGAGAAAACCACTTTACTTTCACCATGTTAGATGAAGCTACAGACAATGCACGCCCATTTGCCTTCGCAAATTTATTAATTTCTTCAATTGTCAGTTTTTGCCAGTTAGGAATTTTTTCCTCTTCCACATTCATATGAATATGAAGATATCCTCCGGTTTGTTTCAAACAATTTACCGCATGTTCCCAAACTAATTCGCTACTAGGCAGCAAGCCAAGAAACACCCGATCTGCAAGATATTCTAATTTCGGCAATGATTCTTGATTATCTCCAGGATATATTGTCAATTTTTCTCCAATTTGATTTAAGCTCAATGCCTTCTCCAGCGCCTTAATGCTGTTTGGATTCATTTCACAAGCGTGGACATGTTTAGCACCAGCATTCACTATTGCATGTAGGCAATAGTATCCTATTCCAGCAAAGCAATCAACAATAATTTCATCTTCCATATTCATTCTTGCTATCCTGTGTCTTTCAGTGATGTTGCCACTAGAAAACATCACTTTTGTTACATCTAAAGTGAATATCACTCCATTATCTAGGAACTTTGTCCAGCCGTCCTCAGAGTTCAACAAAATAGCCTGAGAAGACCTGACCGCGTCATTTGCAATCGGCTGTTGAATTCCAATTGATTTAACATTCAAAGCAAGTGAAATCTCATCCCATAGCACACCGCCTCTATCTTCCGAATTCAAAGAGACATGTTCTATGAAACCAAGTTCAAAGGAGTCCATTGCAAGTAAGGCAATGTCTCCAAATTTTTCCCATTTATTTGGAATATTTTTCTCCATTGTAAAATTCCCAGTGGAGTTTTTCTCAAACCAATTTCCCAATGCTAATCGCAAGTTTGTATGAGGGTCAATCGGCGGAGGGGCTTGAAAATAATCCACCTCTTCTATGGTGAATTCAAAATCTGCATCGGATAAAACCATACTAATTTCATCAATTGAATCGGATAATGTTGGCCAAGAAATTTCTGTTTTTGTGACCAATGGATTCTTGCTGATATCGAGAATTTTAGATTCTCCAAGCAGCTTTCTAATTTGTTCGGAGCACTCTTTTTTGCACTTTACTCCGATGGCTGAACCAGCAGGAATTTTTCGCCGATTCATGGCTCCCCGAGAATAGTAACCCTCATGAATGTCCCTGTCGACCAGTGAACCATGAGCGCTCGAATTGACAAGTTGTTTGATTCATCTTTCGTTTTTGTCGCGATTACTTTCATGTTGCTACCTGTAATGATGCCGTTTGCGGCAGCGACAGGGATGAATTCTTGTGGGGGTGGGGTATGTGACACTTACTCTGATACTCATGACATGACTCCAAATAATCAAGATTGGGTAGAAGGTCAATATTCATTCAAAATGATAGATACAAACACAATAGATCTTGAATTATCTTGGGCATTAAGAGAATTCAATCGCTCATCCGTGGGTTTAGATGATTCAGCCACTAATGCTCTGCTAACATCCGATGGTCTAGATGAGAAAGATGGAATTCCTGCTGATATGCTAAGGAATTACATAGACCAGACAATCGGTGGTCCTGGTACTCCAACAATCGGTGAGAAATTGATGAGCGAGGTGAACTCAACAGTTCAAGACTTGTTAACTCAAGGATTTGGGTCCGTTTCGAGCCTGGAGACAGAATATGCTGCCCAGGTTATTCAAGCCGGGCAATCAACTGCTTGTACTCAAAACCCCGATTTAGATGCGGAAGATGAAGGTGCAGCCATAAACAATGCCTTCGAGCCTCCAATTTGCTTCAGTACAACAGCAACTGTGGAGCTGGACATTTCTACTTTCAACCTTCAAGGAAATCCGGGTATGGATTTAGAGAGAACTTATCAGGGTCTATTGGTGATGGGAGCAGACATTACCACAAGCTTCGATGTCTTTTCCCAAGCAGGGCACAAATCAACATTCCAAATCGAGCCACCTAACTTTGCCGATGTAAAGCAAGTTGACGATAACGGCACAAGAGTTGCAATGACAGAAGAAGTATCTCATTTTGGCGGAGAGTGGACTTTGGACAATCTTGAAGCCTTTGACGGTGAAGAAGATGAAACTGCGACGGCATCTTTGACAATAGGCCACTTGAACACGTCCACCACCAGTACTGTAACCATTCCAGAAGACCAGACCTCAATTTTCATTGACCTCAACTTGGACATGACCGATGAAGAACGAACTACGCTGGAGATAGTTGCTGGTATGCATTATCTCGAGACTTCGACTTTGGAGTCTTGGGGTGTATCATTCGTCCAATTCAATGATATGGCAACATTCCCGTTTGTTACAGCTGACGGAATTCGTTTAGCAAATGAAGGAGGTATAGCCAATTTATCTCTAATCACCGACCAATTCCCGATTTCTGACATCGTCAACTCTGTAACGGAAAGTATCGACGAAATTGGTTCAATAGGAATGTCGGATTTGTCCTGGGTTGATGACTCTCTCGTTACTGGTATAGACGGACCAGCAGGTGGACTATTATTCACGCACAGTCAAGGATGTGTTGAAACCGCACCCCCCGGGCAAGATCTTCATTTTTGTGTTGAAGGTGAAGCAGCTATGGGGTATGAAAACCCTGTTTACCTTAGAGCGGTGAGTGAAGAATTCGATTTGTCTTTGTTAAATCTAATCGAATCACGAATTACTAATGAGACTGCGCAAAGTTTCCTTGAAGAGATTAGGGATGACGATCTGCGCAAAATATTCGATTCAGGGCTACTGATAAATGCAGAATTGGATACAAGTTCACTTGCAGATTTTATTCCTGAGAGTCTACCAAATGCTGAGATGACGGTCACAATCACATTACCAGACTGGGTAAGAAGTACGGATGGTACTAGAACTATTTCCATTAACATCACAGGCGATGAGCCAAGTTCCATTGGTCTTCAAGGTGAAACACCATTTGATTGGAGACACCAAATTGATGACGAAGATGGTAATCCTATCTGTTTGAATACCCAACAGACATGTGTTTCTACAAATCTGCTGCTTGATGTAACCCAATACAACATTAGGGAATGGAGAAATGAAATGCAAATTGAATTTGCTCTTGACGCTGAACTAAGTATTCACAGGATCATGGTTCCTGAAGGAGGGGAATTAGAATTTGGACCTGCAAGCGTCTCTATGCCTGTAATTCCCTCGGATTTGCTGAGGCTTGCAATGGATCTTCCTTCGAGGATGGATGAACCGATTATGTTACTAGAGAACGAGCCTGTTTGTGCCGGATTAGAGTCCACTGATACCGGATTATCGATTTGTGATGAAACAATTTCGTTTGAGTTGTCTCTAGATGGTTTGAATCAATTTGCAGAGGATTCATCAAACATACTCACCTCAATAATTCAAGAAGGTATGGAGAGTCTAGAAGGTGAGGTTGAATTACCGGAAGGTGACACAATCACCATTTTCAGCGAAATTGACATGTCTGCATTTTCGATTGAATTTTCACTCGATGGATTTGAAGCACCAGACCAAAACATTGGGGATGATGAAGCATTGACAATGAGAGTTTCAATTCCTAAGGTCAAATTTACCTTCGGGTCCAGATTAGGAATTGGAGATCTTAGCCGAACAATTTCCGACTTTAGTACAAATCCAGATGATGCCCAACTACCCGATCCTCAGTTGTATATTCTAACTGATGCAATGACAGCACCAATTGCTCAGGCAATGTCAGTTTATACTTCCCTGATCACAAAGTCCGTGACAGCAGGATACTCAAGTAACGGAGGGTTAGTTTACCCACCAACTGAAGAAGAAGCAATTTCAACCGACATGCAAGAGGTTGATACAACTGTTCAAGATGACATAGACCTATCAATATCTGGACCAATAACCATAATTCTACCTAAAGGTATCGAGATGGAAGGCATAACTTCAGAAGAAGGAAGAATTACAACAGAGACAGAAGATGGTAGACAGAAAATCACCTACCTGGTTCCACCTGGTAATTTTGATGATGTGATTTCGTACAGGCTTCATATTGGCTACGATTATCTTTGGTCTCAATTCTGGTATTATCCTACCATTCCAGCGATTATACTCTCTTTATTGGTTATTCGTTGGAGAATAAGACGGAAGAGGAGAAGAGAGCGAAGGAATGCTCGAAGGGCAAGAAAAGCGGAAAGAAGAGGCAATTCGGGAGATTTTAAGCAAATGTCAGATGCAGATTTTGATAGTCTGCTCGGTGTGAACTCCCCAAATATGGGAATAGGGCTACATGAGGAAGGATTATTGCCAGACTATATGGATGAAGATAATCGATACAATTGATTATTCATCAGTAACCCCATGCAACGCTTCGTGAATTCTTGTCGCTAATGCAGGACCCACTCCATCTATGGTTTGTAGGTCTTGCAGGCTGGCTGCTTCAATTCCTTTCCTGCCACCAAAGTATCTAATCAAAGCCTGCATTTTTTTAGCACCCAAACCCGGTACAGAATCCAATGGATCTTTCAGCGTAGATTTAGCTCTACGTTTTCTGTGGAAGGTGTTGACAAATCTGTGGGCTTCATCCCTTGAGTGAATCAAGACCCTACATCTTTTGTCCATCACAAAGGGTTCGTGTCCTTCTCTGAACAGGGTTTCCTCTTGCTTGGCTATTGCCGCAACTGGGAACCTTTTCCACAAACCAAGCTCTTTCAGTTTGAGTTTAATCATATCAAGGTGAGTTTGACCACCATCCAGAAGCAGTAAATCAGGCCATTCCTCTTGTTTTTTTGCCCAGCGCTCCACAATTTCTGCCATCATTCTCAAATCATCCATTGCCTCTCCCTTGATGGTATAAGTTCGATATCCCTTCTTGTCTGGTCGTCCATTCCTGAACAATACACTTGCACCAACTCTTTCTTGTCCCAAGAATTGAGCCATGTCCATACAAACCAAATTGTCAAGAGATTCAAGCCCTAAAACGGCAGCTGCCTCATCTGCAGCCTTTTGCTCTATAGAACCAGTTGACTTCATAACAAACCTGGCAACTTTAACAGTCGCATTTTGGTCTGCTAGTTTTCTTAATTTAACTAAATCTCCCCTTTGAGGAATTCTTACTTCTACAGAACTTCCTCTTCTTTCATTCAACCATTCTTGAATTTCATCAGAGATATTTGTTGGTGAGAGGATAAGTTTTGGAGGCTTATTACTGGTGTAATAATCTGAAATGAATGCTGCAATTGTTTCGAATGTGTCCTGCTTGTGTACCATCTGCCAAACTTCTTGTCCCTTGACAATTCCATCATCAGCGTGAATAACTGCAATAGCGGCAACCTCTCCTCTACTATCGAAACCTATAGCGTCACATTCTCGATATAGTTTAGAAGAAATCACATTTTGACTAATTGTGGATCTTACTGATTTGATTAGATCCCGTTGTCTTGCTGCAGCTTCAAAGTGCATCGACTGGCTAAAGTCATCCATTTTCTCTGCTAACTCTGAAATAAGTATGTCAGCATCTCCGTTAAGGATATTTTTGACTGCGTTAACACTTTCTTTGTAACCAGTTCCATCAATGCACGGACCACTGCATAATCCAATGTGCATTGAAAGGCAGCCTTGGGGAAGGAGTTCCTTACAGTCTCGGATTCCGAAATTTTTCCTAATCAATTGTATGACTTGCTTTGCAGCACCAGCATTTGCAAATGGTCCCCAAACATCAGAGCCTTTTGGAGGATGGCGAGTGTACATTATTCTTGGATATTCATGTTTTGATAATGCTATGAAAGGAAAGGATTTGTCATCCTTGAGCAAAGAGTTGTATCTTGGTTTATGCTGTCTAATCAATTGCCGTTCTAGTATCAACGCTTGCGTTGGATTAGGAGTAATGATGAAATCTACTTCAGAAGACTTTGCAACAAGTTCTGGTATCATAGCTCGGTCAGGATTTTTAGCAAAATATGACCTTATACGCTGATTTAATTTGGTGGCTTTGCCAACATAAAGCACCCTTCCTTTTGGGTCTTTGAATAGATAAACACCGGCTTTCGCTGGCAAGTCCAACGAATCGACGTCTATCGGCATGAATTCACCACTTCCTTGTCTCTCAAAATATCTTCCGAGATTCTTGCTAACACTTCCTTGAGCAATTTCGTGTATGGATTAAAAAGAAATTGCTTTGTACATTGCATTGAGTGGATTTGGATGGTTACTGAAGCCCAAGCCAGAATCCTTCGCCACCTAGCAGAATTCCCCGTATCTCTAGAAAAGGCTTGGGATGTTCCACGGGATCTTTCTCTTCCTGGAATCGCAGAGAAATTAGGTCTTGTCCGCAGTGCTTTGAATCCACCATTAAATAACCTTCATTCAGAGGGTTATATCTCGATTAGGATGGCTCATGTAATCGGTTCAGGCTCAAGGAGAAGAAATGTCCATCATTTAACCCAAGAAGGAAGAGAACTCGTTTCTGGTTTTGACAATGATTTTGGAATTATAGAAAAGAGGAAATCAAAAAAGAAAAATGGGATACTGCATGGAGATGCGCCAAAATTAACTATTATTCACGGAAGGCAAATCGACCTCGAAAAATCGATTCAAACTTTGGATGGAGAATCAAGTTTGATTCTCAGAGGGATTGCGGGGATTGGCAAAACAGCACTTTCACGACATGTTTCAAAGCATTACATCGAAGATAATCACTCAGTTCATTGGGCAAGTGCAACAATGTTCACAGATATCCACAGTATGATCAAGTCGTGGAATTTGTTTGAAAATACAATGATTCCGAGGGAAATTGAAGGTATCTTGGAATCGTTAAAATCAATGGGGAAATTGCTGCTGGTTCTTGACGATGTAGAGCAAATTCACTCAAGGCATCTGCCAGAAATAAAGAATTTCTGTGAGCAAATCCCTGCTTTTGGTCAAAAAGTGCTAATTTGTGGCAGGACACCTTTGCCTTTTGAGGAAGGTTTTGAGGTTATGAATATCGATACATTGGATGAATCTTCCAGTGCCAAGATGCTAGGGGGGTACGAAGATGGAAACAATCTAAATTCAGTTATTCAAATGCTAGGAGGTCATCCACTGGCTTTGAAATTATACGTTGAGGACGCGGATGTTCAGGAATCTAATATGACAATTCAGGACTTTGTTGAAGAGGTATTATTGTCTGGATTATCTGAAGAATCGTTTGAATGTCTTGATGAATTGACGCTGATGCCAACAAAAATTTCAGCCAGTGAACTGATCAATGCTGAGCACATTGGGGAATTGGATGAATATGGACTGTTGAGATGGGATGAAAATTCGCAGAGTTGCGAACTTCATCACTTGATAAGAAATACAAGAAGAGAAATGTTGAGTACTGAACGGTTAGAGGAAATTCTGGAACAAGCAGCAAACTGGTGGTCTGAGAAGAATACATCGGAAGGGGCATTGTTGAGTCTACATTTTTCCGTAGAATTGGGCGAAGTAAATCGCTTGGAATTTATCCAAGAGCAGGTAAATGAACTAGTCATTGAGCAAAATGCAGGCTTAAGCGTAGTCTTAGCAAACGCGTTAAGAGTAGACGAATCAAATTCTGAACTAAATCGATTAGCCGCTACTGTTTCTTTAGAGCGTGGTGAACTTTCGAGAGCCAGCAAGCACATCGATAAATTAACTGATGATGAATCGATTGACCTGAGACATCGCCTTTCGATATTGAAAGGAGATAAACATGAATCTGAAAAGTCTCTGTTGGAGCAAATATCAAATTCTTCTCCAAAAAGAAAAGCGCAGTTGTGCATTTCTGCAGCATCAAATATTCTAGATGACAGGCTGAGCCTGGAGGCGAATTCAAAAATTCCAACTAAATTAGCAGGTTATCTTGAACAAATAGAATACGATAAATTAGAACCAGAAGTTCGCCAATCCTGTTTGATTTCAGTGAACCTGATAAAACACACAGCAGCCTTACTAACAAATGATTTTGCCAAAGCAGAGGATTACAGGAACTCTCTGAAAATGGTATCGAGTGAGAACGATATCATCATCAGAAGATTATCTTTGAGGTCATCAATAGCACAAATGAATCTTAGCCAAAAAGATGAGATAATGGTTCAGATTGAAAACTACACCAGTATAGAGAAATCAACTCTACAAACAACTTCTTTGAAATTATCTCTCGCAGAGAAATTATACATGCTTGAAGACAGTGAATTAAGCTCATACTTCAAAACAATCGATTTCAAAAAAATTGAATCACTCTCAAGCAGTTCTGCTCAACGCCTGAAAGCAAGGTGGTGGATCTTGAAATCAAAATTCATTGACAATCCTGCTTTAGCAATTAGAGAAGCAATTTCTCTCTACAGAAAAGGTGGGTGCTTAAGTGCTTCAAACAAACTTGGTAAGGAACTTCATTCGCTTATACAGAATTAGAGCTCAGCGCCAATCAAAGTCTTCGTATCTGCGATTCCTTTTGTAGTCCTTATCTCTTCTACAATGCACTGAGTAAGAGTTATTTCATCATCAGCCTGTACTCTTGCGATTAAATCATAGGCACCAAACAGCAACCATTGATTTGTTACCAAATCAATTTTTTCAATTGCTTCTCTGACATCCTTTTCTCTTCCAGGTTCTGTTGTTATTAATACGAATCCAATAGCCATCTTTTCACCTCAGTAATCCACCGCAATCATAGTTTGAGTTTCTCTAACCCCTGAAATCCTTCTGAAATCTTGCATTAACATCTTAGAAAGAGTGCTAGAATCTTCTGCATGCACCCTTGCAAGCAAATCGAATTCTCCGTAAAGTGCATGCACTTCAACAATTGAATCATCGTTTACCAGTCTTAGGTATACTTCTCTTTCAGAGCGAGGCTCGGTTTTGAATAAGACAAATGCTTCTGGCATCATTACTTCCATGGTCTCCTATGTATTATGCCTTGTTCCTATAAATATTGAAAATGCGGGGGAGAATATCTGTCCATTTACAGGAAGGATTCAAGTGATAGAGGCTCATGCTAAAGGTATGCAGAACACCCACAAATCCACAACAATCGCTCTTGGATTGGTTCTGTTAATGATTTTCTCAACCACTCTAGCAAATCTCGTTACACAGGATTCTTTGGATGAACAAGAGAAAATTTTCGAGGTCTCTGCTAGAGCACAGACCACATGGTCTGGCACAGTTTCACTCAGTTCATCTTACACTATCTCAATTCAGGACGAAGTCATCGTTCAACCATGTACAAACATAACACTTCCATCCGGAGAGAGAATTTATGTTGATGGAAGATTGACTATTCAAGGTAGTGAAACCTGTCCAGTAATTCTCACATCATCTGGTTTGAGTGATCATGAAGGAATACAATTCAATCAATCATCGAATCAACGCGGAAGCATAATTAGGAACTTAACAATAGGTGAATCCATTTACGGAGTTACAATATATTCTTCAAACCCTCAGTTGGATAATGTAACGGTAATTAATCCAGACAGAGTAGGATTAGATTTGTATTCTGCCAATCCTACAATCTCGAATCTATTTGTAAATTCAGCCGGGAAGAATCTTCCCTGGCAGGGTGATTGGAGATATGGAATCGGATTATCGGTGGGTGCAGGTTCGACTCCAATCGTAAACGGAGCGAGATTCACTAACCATCTAACCAGCGCTCTAAACATTTGGGGATCTTCAGGCGGCGTGTTTAGAGACATTGAAATCGATAACATAACCGGCTCTTCATGGGCTTTCGTATCTGGTGTTTGGGTCGAGGACTCTGTCCCTCTTTTGCAGAATATCACGATAGATCGTGCTGATTCAGGAATAGTGGTTAGGCACATCGATGACTCGGTTAGAACTAGGGCTGTAATCAAGGATATGGATATTAGCAATTCGATGTATAGGGGCGTATATGTCGACAAATTAAATCATACAAATTATACCAATTATGAATCCGCTGATTTTACCAATTTAACCGTAACAGGAACTGGTTTGAGTGGTGCTAAAACTCCAGGTATTGCTTATGCGGCAATCGAGGTCAACGCCAGCGGTGCTTGGTTTGAAAATACGCTGGTTGATGGTGCTGATGCGGCTGGCGTGAGATTATATTTCGTAGATTCAACCACTAATTTTAGAAATATCACAATAAAGGATTCTGGTGATACAAACGGTGGATTGCACAGCGCGTCGATTGCTGTAAGGTCATCGTATTTCGCTCCCAGTTTCCATGATTTACATATCGTAAATTCCTACGGGCCAGGGGTCCGAGCAACTAGTGGAGGAGCCATTCAAGGAATTAATTGGCATATAGAAAATAGTGGTGAGCAGGGAATAAATATTGATTCAGCATCGGTTGTAGTTGAGAATGTGACATTGGAAAATAATTCATTATCTGGTGCAAAAGTATTCGATTCAAGATATGTTGAATTCCATAATTTGACGTCTTTAAGGAATGGTCAAACTGGGGTATTGCCTCAAGACTTAGCTGGCTTGACATACATCGAATCAAATGATGTGGAATCTAATTCAGGAGATGTAAGGTGTAAGAATTGTACTGTCTTTGAAAATCTAGGTTCGGGAATTTTTATCGAGGATTCAGTGGACATTTGGATTGAGGATTCTGTAATTATGGATAATTCTCCAGATTACCCGGAAATTTTTGCAGATTCTGATGGTTTAGGTAGCATTCCAGGGATGTTTCATCTGACCGATTCACAGGTTTGGTCAAACCGAACAAATGGTGAGGGTTATGCTATTGAACTAGTAGATGCAGATGGTGAGATCGACGGATTAGTAGTAAATGGAGAAAATAACGGAATCTATTGGGAAGGAAGGAATCTTGTCTCCAACAGTGTCACCTCAATCATTTCTGACCTAACGCTTTCAAATGATAACGGCACAGCATGTTTAATCCTGAAAAATCATCGCTACATCGTAGGTTCTGAACTAGAATTAACAGAATCTTGTTCCGGTTTATTCTACGTGGATTCAAGCAATGCAAACTTTTCTTCTTCCTCATTCTCGAACTCAGTATATGTCAGCAATTCATCGAATCTTCGATTGAGGACTCCTGATCTCTCCAGAGTGGATTTGAATTCTGCTATCTTAGATTCTCAAAGCAAGATTCAACTGGCTTTTGATATGCAAATTTGGGTCTTGAACAACCGCTCAAATGGTGTGCCTGATGCTTATGTCAACGTGACATTTTCAGATTTTGATACAAGTTTTACACAAAGAACCAATGAAATTGGAACCTTGATGGCTGATGATTTCATAGCAAGGGAATGGACGTTTTCCGGTGCTAGTGTTTGGAATTCAGTGAATGTATCATGTTCATACGATGGAGTTGTAAATTACACAGAATTCGACTTTGATTCAAATAAGATTGAAAATTGTATTCTACCTCTAGATAACCAACCCCCTTACTTGATTTGGGATACTCCAATCGATGAGGATATTTTCCCCTCTCAATCTTCTGTAACCTTTGACGCAAGCCGTTCTTGGGACTTAGATGATGATGCGTTGACATTTGTTTGGGAGTCATCCATAGACGGGCAACTATCTACTCAAACTAATTTCATAGCCAATGACGCATCTTCCTCTCAGATTCCATTATCAGATGGTGTCCACGATATAACCTTAACAATCTGTGATACAAATTCTCAGTGTGTCAGCGAGACTCGCTCGATTGAACTAACAAATCTTCCACCAATAATTTCGGCAACATTAACTCCTTCACCAAATCCCTGGAACGAGCTAATCATACCAAGAACTGCTGATGTTTTAGTTAACTTTAGTGGTACAATGGACCCAGAATTAGATCCATTGCAATGTTATGTGAAGGCTTCATATCAGTCAATTTCAGATATCTCAATTTCGGGTTGTCCCGATTTGATATGGTTCAATCTCTCGATGAGCGAATCAGTTCCATCTGTGTTCCAACTTACCCTTTATGCAGATGATGGAACTAATCCTGCTACAACCGTTACCTTCCAAGTTGAATTATATAATGAAATTCCAAATCCAACATTCACTATCATTAGAGAAAACAATTTCTCTGAGAATGTAGTAACACTCGATGGCTCCCAAACCTTTGACCCGGAGGGAGATGCAATCTCTGTTGAGTGGTATTCCAACTTAGACGGACTGCTTCACAGTGGTACGAACCAAACGGATTTAGTTTGGATGGGCACTCTTTCTAGAGGCATTCATACAATAGAAATGAAAGTAACAGATTTGCGCCCAGAACATCTTAACTCAAGTAATTCGGTTACGCAGATTCTCAGTGTAGAGAATTCAGCTCCTGTGAGCATAATTTCTACCCCAACCGGATTGATTTCATTTGATTCCTCAGAACTAATTCCATTTTCTGCAAATGGTTCTGGCGATTGGGATTCTGCATGCAATACCTTCCCAGAGATCGGTAATTGGTGGTGTTCGCCAGTAGAGCCTTTTGCAGGAAGCGAGTATCTGCAGATTAATTGGTCCTCATCTTTGGATGGCAGGTTGACTCCTGAAGGAGATGATTGGTTAATTTTCGAAGAAAGATTATCAGCAGGCGCTCACCTAATTTCATTAGAGCTAGATGATGGAATAAATTCTCCAGTAGTATCCTCGGTAGAACTGTCAATTGTAGAATCTGCACCTGTCATTAACCTAACAACTCCATTTGATGGCTTTAGCACAACCTCTGCTGATGTAATATACTTCGACGCAATGGAGTCTATAGATTATGACGGAGATACTTTCACACTATCAGTTCGCTCTAATTTACTAACAGATTCCTTACTTACAGATGTTAATCCTCAAACCATAAGTCAGTTTTCTCTACCTGCAGGAAACCATGTATTGACGATAGAGGCAACAGATTCCACTGGCTTAACAAGGGTTGAACAAATTAGTGTTTATGTTGTTGAATCTGCCCCTGTAGTCTCAATTATATCTCCTGAAAATAGGTACTCTTACCCTGCTGGCGATTTGATTTTATTGTCAGAGGAATCATACGATTCAGACGGAGATATGGTAATTAGAGAGTGGCGTAGATGGCAATCTGAGTTAAACTTTGAAGTTATTTCAACCAGTTCGAGTGAAGAAATAACACTCTCTAGCGGAGAACACCATCTTTCTTTGTACGTTGAAGATGCTAGAGGTAATTCAAACGAAGAGCATCTCAATTTCACAGTTCAATCAAGTCTTCCAAGACTACTATCTGATACCCTTGAAATAAATCCAGAGACGCTTGAGCAAGGAGTTGAAAATTCGTTAATCGTAAGAATCGAGTTGAGTGATCCTGACGGCTCTACTCAAGATGTATCTGCAACTCTTACTCTATCAATACAATCTTGGGAATTCAATTTAACCGATGAAGATGGTGATGGAATTTGGGAAGGCTCGCTAGTGGTTATCCCTAATCAGGGTGGAACTGCCTTCATTCGTATAACTGCAATCGATGGGACTGGAGATGATGCTTATGTTGATATTCTTAGTGACACAATACAGGTTTCAGGAAATGCTGGTGACGGAACAAATCTTTCGATAATCCTAGCCGGAGTTGGATTCCTCGTTCTGATATTAGTTGTTAATACGATTATTTCAAAGAGAAGAAAACTGAAAATGGAATTAGAGAAGATAGAATCTTGGGGCGCATTCTCCAGTGATACTAAACCTGTGGAAGTAAAGAAAGCATCTGGAGCAGTAGATTCAACAGCAGAGGTTCTAGCCGAATCATCAAATGAACTGGATGAAGAGACAAATAGCCCTAACAAATTTGACTGGGATAATGTCTGATTACTTCTGTTCTGGCAGATCACCGTTAATAGAATCTGGATTGTCTGGAAGTGGACCCCAATCTGTAAGCGTTTTATTCATGCCAAATCTCTTAGCGTACAGGAATTTGAAATTCTTCCATCCATCGCCCCAAGTGTGAATCTCTGCTTCACCTACTCTAGGTCTGTAAGGGGTTGAAATTTCGATAGCCTTTTGTTTCCCGAGGTGTTTTCTTGCAAGGATTTTGATTTCTTCACTCAATGGCATTCCATCGTTTGTTGGTCTCATGTTCTCATTATCAAAAATTGATTTTCTGAAAACCCACATGCCGGATTGGGAATCTTTTATTCCGTATCCAAACAATAGTCTTGCAGTGAAAGAAAGACCCCAGTTTCCAAAGCCGTGTATTCCTGACATTGAACCTTCTTCAGCTAATGTTAATCTATCACAGGTAATGAAATCTAAATCATCATCTATTAGTTTCTTTACGAGTTTTGGGACTAATTCAGCAGGATAAGTACAATCTGCATCCATGGTGACAATTATGTCATTCTTTGCTACAACAAAACCAGTTCTGTAGGCTCTGCCATAGCCTTTTCTAGGCTCAAGATGAACTCGAATATTTTTCTCCAGCGCAATTTCTCTTGTCCTATCGGTGGAACTTCCATCGACTATCATTATCTCTAAATTCTCACACCAATCTCTGGGAATTGCATCTACTGTGTCTGCAAGTGCCTCTTCTTCGTTTCTAGTAGGAAGAATAACAGTCACGGTAACTGGAAGAACATCGGTCATAGTTGTCCCAATTCTCATTCTCACTTCAACTATTTCCTGCTGGGATTAGATAAGTTCTGTATTTTCAAGAGCATAAATTCGTTTTTCTGCGATTAATTCATGACAGGGTATCAAGCCGGGTAGTTTGTGCACATCGCTATCGTCTGTGGCGAATACCCTCCTCGCTGGGGTGGTATTGGTTCAGTGGTATTTCATCTAGCGGGGCATCTGGTCAAACTTGGTCATGAAATTACCATAATTACAAGGAAACACGAACAAAAAGCACCGACTCAAGATGGTGTCGAAGTCGTGGAAGTTAAGTGGCTGAAGGCACCAATGGCTTTCACCAGGTCATACGGGAAAAATTCGATTAAAGCACTATACAAAATCCATGAAAAAAAGAAAATTGACGTAATTTTGCTTATGCTGCCTCTGGTCTCCTGGAAGAGAAAGGAATATGATGAAATTCAGAAGAAGATAGCGCCAGTGGTTTCGAGCCTAAACGGATCTTGGATTGGAGAAAGAGAGGGAATGAAACTCGCAGCTAAACATAAGGAAGCTGCAACATGGAAAAATCCAAACGACTTAGCGATTCTTACCACCGGCGGATACTACTCTAGATACGAACAATATGGCATAGAAAAGTCTGCTGCCTGCATAGCAATTTCAGAATCAACGGCTAGAGAATTCAAGCGTTGGTACAATCCACCTGATGATTGGAACGTTTTCACTCATCTTTATGGAGTAGATCACTTAGTTTTCAGACCTAAGAATCATGATGATGAAGAGGAACAACTTGCTCACGAAGCAGTTAGAAAGCGCTATGATGCTGCAGATGAACTTGCATTGAGCGGTGAAGTCAACACAGAGACTCCTCTACTGTTAGCGGTTGGAAGACTTGTTGCAAGGAAGGGTTACAAAACGCTGCTCAAAAGCCTTCCTCATATCCTAAAAGAGCAACCTAATGCCAGGTTGTGTATTGTAGGGAGGGGTCACATGAGAAAGACTCTGCTCAAACAAGCAGAAAAACTAGGAGTTAGCCACGCAGTATGGATAATCCCGGGGATGTCTTTTGAAGAATTAGCCCAACATTTCAGAAGTGCTGATCTTGTTATCTATCCTTCATTCTATGAGGGGCAAGGATTGATTCCATTGGAATCTTTAGCCAGCGGGACTCCTGTGGTTACCGTCAATCAACCACCTCTAACGGAGATGATTGACGAAACGGTTGGAGATTTGTTTGAGAGAGGCAATGAAAAGTCTCTGGCTGAAGCGGTTTTGCGTGCTCTAAGCGATCGAAAATCAATGACTGCAAAGGCAGAAAAAGGAAGACAGAGGGTCTTATCAAAATATACCTATGAGCACAATGCTCAGGATTATCAGGCAGTCTTCAAATCAGTGTTAAAATCTCAATAAGCAAATTTGTCGGATTCACTTCAGATTCTTGAAAAGGTTATTTTGCTGTTCGTACAGGGAAGGCTGTGGAAGTGTCACTGTCAAGTCTACCCAATTTAATTTGGGTTTTCCTTGTCCCAATTTTTCTTTACATAGGCGTAAGAGTTGTGATGTTCTTCATGGTCTGGAGGAAAAAAACTGCATCTCTCACGAAGCCTTGGAATGATTATTGTTTACACCAATCTAGTGTTGTCATCGATGAAGATACTGGAGATATCACCTTCTCTCATGTCCGTGATTTCACCTGGCATAAGGACAAAGAAAAGGAATCGAAGTGGCTTGAAAATATAACCGTAAATGTCAATGAAATCAAGGATGTTTGGTTCATAGTCGATCATTTCTTTTGGATGAAAGGCGTTGCGCATTTGATGCTATCATTCGAATTTAATGATGGAAGGTGTTTTTCATTCTCATTCGAGGCTCGCAGAACAATAGACGATTCTTATCACCCTTGGCACGGAATGTGGAGGGCATACGAGATGTACCTGGTCATGGGAACGGAGAAAGACCTAGTTGGAATTAGGGCTTTCAAAAGGGGCAACCAAGTACACAGGTATAGGACGGTTACCTCAAAAAGAAGAGAGAAATCATTCCTTCTCTCATTTGCTCGTGAAATGCAGAGTTTGCATGAAGAACCAGTCTTTTATCACTCTTTAACAAATTCTTGCTCAACCATTCTTCGAAAACTTATCAATGAGGTTTCTCCAATAAAAATCCCGATGATTTGGCGGGTAATTTTGCCCGGGCATTCTGCAAGATTGGGGTACCGTTTGGGATTATTAGAGCGCTGGGGCGATTATGAGGAAACTAGGGATAGGGCACGAATTGACCTTCACCTTCAGAAGTGGGATGGAAAAGAAGATTTCTCTAAGTATTTGACTGAAAAACTGCCAAAAAAGGCTAGATGATTATCGCTCTATCATTACAAGAAGTTCACCAGAAACTTTGCTGACTTCGATTGTCTCTGCTTGAGCTAGGTTGTGTATTCCTCTTGTACCGATTTCCAAAGTATCGTGGTTGAGAGTGAATTTACATCCAGCCAGGCTGACTCCTTTACAGGGGGTTATCGCGTGCAATGACACGATTTTGCCTAATTTAGTTTGGAGTTGAATAGTATCGTTGGGCACCCTCTTCAGTACAAAATCTTCGTAGTGTAAGGATGCATAGGAATCGGATTCAATCAAGCATGACCATACGCCAAATTGGTGGTCCAATCTTCCACCTTCTATTCCAATAACATCAATCGATGTAAATCCTTCATCTCGAAGGTAGGAAAGGGCTTTTGAAAGGTCGCTTTTGTCTTGATTTTGCATTTGGATTACATTAGTAAATTCAGAATTTAATCCCTCAGATAAATCAGAATCTATGCTATCAAAATCTCCACACAAAAGATCTGGGATAATTTCCAACTTATTACAGTGATTTAGTCCACCATCGCATGCGACTATAAAATCGCAATTTTGCAACAAATTATTGACAACCTCCGAAGAGGGAATTTCACCATTTGCTATTACCAAAACGCGATCGGAAATATTTGCCATCATAGATTCGAAAAATCAGTTAAAAATGAATGTTGCTCAAACCCAATTAGTTCAATTTAAAATTAGACGATTACGGACAAGCATTTTGAATGTTAGTTGATGTGTGAACCTTATGCGCGCCCGGCACATCAGCAATAGCCGTGGTGCGTGCGGGATTTTAACAGTGCTTCTCCTGATCCAAGTTTTGGTTCCAACAATAATTGATTTTGAAACTGAAAACGAACTCAGTGATTCGATTTCTTCCAATAAAGTCGTTACATTCAGCGATGGTAATTCCCATGAATTTGCTGGTGATAATTTGGATTATGCGGGATTAATCCAAGCAACAGTTCGTGATGAGGGTAGTTTGGATTATTGGATAGAAAGTAATCTTTACTTAAATCAAAATAACACCGAAATTGGAAATCCAGACATCGCTCTGAACACCGACGAATCAGTTAGCATGTGTTGGTCTGAATCCGACGGGGACATCATGTACGCACACGTAACAAACGATGGTAATATCTCTTCATGGTTGATCGATACGGTCACCTTCCAAAACGAATTAGTTGATTGTGCTTTGATGCTTACCGAGCACGGAAAGCCCAGAGTTGTGTACGCAGATGGACCACATTTGAAATCTGCAAGGTATGTGGTCCAAGATTCAATTTACACTTCAGATGGCTGGAATATCAGAACCATGAGAGAGTACATTAACGCAACTCATATTGAAATGGTAAGTGTTGATGACAGAGAGTGGTCTGTTGTTAGAGACGTTGATGGAAAACTCTGGAGAGTTAATTTCACAGGAATTCTTTGGCAAGACGGTATACTGGATATTGGTCCTGTCGGAGAGGATTTTGAGTTAAGGTCTGACTCCAACTCGGTAGTTCACATTGTTTACTTCAGAGAGGACCTCAAAGAAGTGCGTTCAATCAAAGTCGAAGGTCAAGCAGTTACAAACTCAGTCCTTTCCAGGGGCGAAACGCTTTCCAACGTAATAGGAATGAGTTTAGATGGGGATAATGTCGAGCAGGTAGCAACTGTGAATCAACTGAATGGTTCTTTCAATATCGAGTTGCTCCGTTCTCTAGAAGGTCAAGATACTGGCAGAATCTCTCCTTCAACAATCGATACTTATCTTGCCGGAAATGACATTGAAGAAACTAAATTCTTGGCTGCTGACTTCGATGGGGACGGTTTCACTGAAGTAGTAGCAGCAAATCCAACGGCTGATACATCCAACAATACTTCAGCAGGTATAGTCTTCATCACAAAAACAAATTCGAGTGGGCTTACTGCAGATGTAATTGCTCTAGAGGGTTCATCCGATAACGCTCATTACGGCAAAGGATTAGCTGTCGGGGACTTCAACGCTGACGGCTTTGATGACTTAGCGATTGGTTCTCCCGGCGAATCAATAGTGGAGATATATTTTGGAAGCCAAAGTGGTCTTTCCAATGTTTCAGATCAAATCCTAAGGGGCAATTCCACCGATGAATTTGGTTCTGATTTAGAACGTCTTTCCGACGCTGACGGAGATGGTGATGATGAACTTGCAGTTCTTTCAAGCAATGTTACTATCATTCTGCCCGGTGATGACCACACGGGTCAAGTCTCAGTGTATTACGGAGGTCAATCCCTTACATTTGGCAGAAACATTACCCAAACAGGAATCGGACCATTTTTTGGTAGAAGTATTGCTGGTGGTGGTGACCTAAACGGAGATGGCTTCGGCGATTTAGTCATCACTAACACAGGTACACAATCAGATTCCTTCGGATATTCTTCAATCGAGATTTTCTATTCAAGCGGCACCGGTTTCAATGGAACGCCCGATTATACAATTCAATCTAATGCTCAAGGAAGACTGCTTGGTGGACAAGCAGAAATCATTGGCGACATAAACTCAGATGGGTATGATGATTTATTCGTTTCAGAGTTGTATAACCAAACAACACCAGGCGCATACAACTCTGGAACAGTTTGGATGATCGAGGGAGGAGAGACTTTACCAGCTTCTTATCTAATGAGTTCTGGGTCTACAGCAAATGAGAGGTATGGTACAAACTTCATGCCTGCTGGAGACGTCAATGAAGACGGCTATGATGATTTGTTGATAATGGCATTAGAAGCAGACAGTTCAGGTAGAGTTGACTTGATTCTAGGAAGTCCTGATGGATTAAGAGCCGATACTCAAACAATCATTAGCGGAGCAAATCCGCAACAGATGCTCGGATTGGCGATAGCACCTGGGTTTGACATAGATGGTGATGGGCTGACCGAAATTGCACTTTCAAAACGGGATACAACGCAGGGTGGTTCATTCGCTTTGACCTATCAATTCCACGAAAAGAGGAATTGGGATTCGATTGAATTCACTGAACCTGGAGAACTTTTGCAACTCGAAGTAGGAATCGCATCTAGAGGAGAAACTAGCCTGCTCTACACAAGCGAAGTGGATAACACAACCATTTTGACTCATTATGAACATATTGAGGACACTACTCCAACTGGGAAATGGGTTTCATATCATCCATACGAATTCCAAACCAATGGAAATATATCCTACGCAGTTACTTCCGCAGGAAAGCCATTAATTCTTACAACATCCAACGAGGATGGAATTAACCTTGTCACAGCTAGCGGCTATGTGGCTTTGGAACAGGAACTAGTTTCGTCTGGGTCTTTTGGGGATTTTGTAGGTTCAACAATCGATGATAACGGGAATCAGTATATCGCAATAGCATCTAGCTCTGCCCAACAAATTTACATGTTCACGAGAGGAGTATCGGCTTGGAATAGCGAACTAGTAATCTCTCAAACAACCCTCTCTGAAAATCCAAGCGTTATGGTAGCAGATAACGGCACGATATACATCACTTATAGGGATTCAAATACAAATCAATTGAAAGTACTTCACAAATCAAGTTCAGCATGGGCAATAGATGACTTGGGTGGCAGCGGTCATGCTGTATCTGATTCTAGCCCGTCGTTGATTTTAGAAAATGGTTCGATATCAACCGCTTTAATTGAATCAGATGGCATAAATTCAACACTTTCAGTTTGGAATTTTGACCACAACCAGCTTTATTCCTCAGTGATAACAGATATGACTGACTTACAAAGCGACATCGACATAGCAGTAGATGACAATGGCACCACGTTTGTTTCAAGCCTTGATTCACTTGGTAATCTAAATGTGTATCATAAGAATTTAACAGCCACAAATTGGACGCAGACAATATTGCCAAAAGCAAATGGTTCAATTGGAAGTTTCCAAGCAGATTTAGCAGTTCACAATGATGTTGTAATCGCAGTAAAGGGCTCAAGCAACGAATATCCTCTGCACACATTTGACGAAACTTGGACTTCTCACAAAGCCTCGACTCCTACAACAAACGGATTATTCAATGTCGTAAAAGATGAGAATAGCATAATCTTGTTCACCTCATCAAGTTCTGATAATTTAGTCTGGAATACCTTTGACCTAAGATTGAACACTTGGAGAAGCATAGAATTTGGAGATCTAAGGGCAGCGATTGATGTTCATCCAGAGATTTTCAATCAATCAATCTACACTACATTATTCGATCCAACTGACATGGATGTCGACTTGCTAAGGTTCTATCACGATGCAGATAGAGACCTTGTCTTTGATGAAATCGATGATTTACCGTTCTTAGGAAATCAATGGCAGGATTCTGACGGAGATGGGGCTGGAGACAATCCCAACGGACCCTATGCAGATCTTTGCCCTGCCTCTTCCGGTCCATCTACATTCTATGGAATTGGCTGCCCTGATTCAGATAACGACGGATTCCCAGACACCCTTGATGATTGTCCAACTGCCAACGACCTGTCTTATTTTGATAGGCTAGGATGTAGAGACATCGACCAAGATGGATGGTCCAAGAATTTAGGTGCATGGAATTCTGGTGACGAATTTGACCTTAACTGGAAACAAGTGCTAGACTCTGATGATGATGGCTATGGTGATAACTCTGGACCGGATTGTTGTGCTACAAGCCACTCATCTCAAGACGATGCGGTTCCTGATTTATTCCCATATAACCCAAGCCAGTACAAAGATACAGATGGTGATGGCTTTGGAGATAACAAGAGCGGTTTAGATGGAGATCAATGCCCCTGGGATTACGGTGTTTCCTTCAGGGATAGAAACGGCTGCATCGACAGCGACGGCGATGGTGCAAGTGACCCTGAGCCTGACGCTCTCTTCCCATACTTAGCCGAAGATGGCGCAGATATGTGGCCAAATGACCCAACTCAATGGGCTGATACCGACGGAGATGGATACGGAGATAATTCCAGCGACGAAGCAACCAACCCTGATAAATTCCCAACAAATATTGCAGCAGCAGTTGATGATGATAATGATGGCTATCCAGATGCTTGGACCAGTAATTATACTGGAAATAATTCCAAAGGTCTAGAATTAGACGGTTGCCCAGCTGTATACGGTGAATCGACATTCAACTCCGTTTCATTCTATGTAAACGAATTAGAAATGACAATTTCAAAGGTTTCCAATCCTGGGTGTCCCGATGCCGATGGAGATGGTTGGTCAAACGCTGCAGATGATATGCCATTCGAGCCAACTCAATTTTGGGATTATGATGGAGATGGATTCGGTGATAATTCTGCTGGAGTTAATCCGGATGCTTGCCCATATGTTGCAGGTATTTTGAACGGCACGAAATTGAATGGAGATCCCGGAATGGGATGCCCGGCTGCTGATGATGAAGACGGAGATGGAATATACGATTCTGTTGACTTGTGCTTGGGTACGCCCATAGGTTCGAGTGTAGACCTGAATGGATGTGCGGATAGCCAACTAGATGATGATGAAGATGGGGTCACAAATGATATCGACCTGTGCCCTAATAGTTTAGCAGGAATTCAAGTTGATTCTTCGGGATGTACAGACCAGCAAAATCAAGCAGACACTGACGGTGATGGAGTACTTGACCCAGTTGACCTCTGTCCTCAAACAGCCGTTAATGCAACTGTAGATCAGGACGGATGCTCAATCGACCAACGTGATTCAGATGGTGATGGTGTGGTCGATTCAACAGATCTCTGTCCGGATACACCTGATGGTTACCCTGTTGATTCAACAGGTTGCCTCGACGAATCACAGTTAGATCAAGATTTGGACGGTGACGGTTATTTTGGAGAGTACGACTATCTTCTTAACGCAACAAATGGCCTCAGGGAAAACCAAACTGGAGATGCTTTCCCTGCCGATTCTAGTCAATGGAATGATACTGATGGTGACGGTTATGGTGATAATCCATACGGAACAAATTCTGATTATTGTCCATCAGAATTCGGAAACTCAACGATTGATTACATAGGTTGTCCTGATGATGACCAAGATGGACATTGGAACTTCAAAGACGCATTCCCAGATGAACCCACTCAATGGGAGGACGAGGATGGTGATTTCGTAGGAGATAACCAGGATGGAGCCAATCCAGACCTTTGTCCAGACACAGATGAATCATTTGCCTCCCAAGTTGACGAGAATGGCTGCGCAGCAAACCAAAGAGATACTGACGGCGACCTAATCGATGATTATAGAGATCCTTGTCCTTTTGAGGCTGAAGAAGATGGTGGAACCTTTGGATGTCCAGCTGATAGTCAAGAAAATGGTGAATTTGAATTATTCGGATTGAATATGATGACCCTAATTGCAGCAGGTGGTGCTGTTTTATTAGCCCTAATACTTATGCTAATCGTCATTCGTAGAATGTTTTCCCGAGGATTTGACTTAGATGATGACGATGATGACGAAGATTACTATGACGATGATGATGAAGATGATTTCATGTCATCATTTTACGCCTCATCGAAGCCTATGCCTTCTCGCAACGCAACCTCACAAGATTCTTCGCAACCTGCGAGAAATGCACCAAGGTCTCCTTCTGGACCACCTGGAAGAACTAGTTCTGCACCGAGTGGTCCGCCGAAATCAGGTCCTAATGCAAGAGGACCACCCGGGAATTCAACGGTGAGTAGATCTGCTCAAAATCAAACGTCTTTCGTCGAGACAACGAAGCCAACAGGAGGTCCACCAGGACGAGGTGTTCCAAGTCGTGGACCACCTGGTCGAGGTCCACCCGGTGTTTCTAAAGCAATAGAAGAGCCTTCATCTAAAGTAGCGAAAAAGAAGAGCGTTAAAGTTGCAGGCAAAAAAGTAAGGAAAGCAAATATTCAGGTAGATATGTCTGTATTTGATTCAGGACAAGAAGCGGATAGACAACTAGCGGTGGATTGGACAATTCAAGCGATAGGTGAAGGAGAGCAAGAGCGGGTTATCTTAATGCAATTGCAACAGACAGGTTGGAATGCTGAGCAATCGAGGGCAATAATTTCGATTGCAAGAAATAACTAGGGATGTATTTGGAGGCACTATCCTCAAGAAGGGCACTTGATACCGGCAGACAGGCGTGATAGGATGGCAGGAGAAGTTACCGGAGCATCTATCCCCGATGGAATAGATGTAGATGATGCTGCAGCATATTTTGGTGTAACAGAATCTTCTGACATAGTCCATTCCATGATGTCAATGGATAGACCGGAAGCATTCGAAAAATTCTTCTCATTGCTCGGAGATGTAGTCCTGAAGCCCGGAGAATTTGATTTCGAACTTGCAAGTCAATCCTTGAATTGTGAGGGTGGTGAAATCTACTATCTAGTAGCCGGTCACCTCGGAATTATGTCGATGGCAGATAACCTGTGTGATTATCTTGGTCTTCCCAATTCAATGGGTGATACAAAATCCGGTAATTCGAATCTTTCAAAGGATGAAATTGAGTCATTATCATCACTATGCGATCCCATGAAACTGCTTAAATTATTTGCAATTGCTAATTCCACAGGAGATTCTAAAGAAGTTAGCAAGTATCTAGAGCAATTGGAAATATTATTTTCCAATCCAGAGTCAAGCCTTGAGTCTCTCTCTGCGGTAGCATCAGAATTGAATGGTAATCTCGCGTCATCAGGAAATCTTACCCCAATTTCTACCCTTGCAAGTGGTACTGCAAAACCATCAGTGGTCAGCGTTCCGAAACCAGCAAAGAAATCCGAACAAGAAAAAGTCACAAAAACTGAGGTTAAACCAAAGAAGGTAGAGCCTGAGGAAAAGATAGAATCGGTTCCATTACCTGGTAAAGAAGTAGTAGTTGAGCCGAGTGTTGAAGAGGAAATTCAACCTGTAAAAATAGAATCAGTACCTTTGCCTTCAGGAGTTAGTCCAATGCCTGAAGTAAAAAGAGCAGAACCTACACCCGATGAAAGAGAGATGGAAAAGGCCACCTTCGATGCATTTGCGAGTGCATTTACTGGCAGTCCTGCCTCTGAAGGTGCAGAAGTTACAGAACAGGAACCTACGGTTGTAACAAGTACTGAAGAATCTATTCAAGTCGAGTCTGACGAAGATGAGGTCGCTGAAGAACCAACTGTGGAAGATTTCCCAGACGATTTTGTTAGTATTGCAGAAAAATTTGAGGCAGCCGATGCTGATGGCGATGGAACCCTTGATGTGGAAGAAATTGCAACAGCTATGGAAATTTCAGTTGAGCAGGCAAAGGATATACATGATTCAGCTGACTTGGATGGAGATGGCTCGGTAAGTCTAGGAGAAGTAATTGCAAGTCAAGCTACAGAGAATAAAATCAATCTTCCAAAGCCAGTTAGAGCGGCACCTGTAAGGGCTCCAATCGGTTCAAAATCTCCTCCGAACCAGACACAGAATCAAACAGTCCACGGTGGCATGAGTTTGCCTAATCAAGGGCAAAATCCCCCACAACAACAGATTAATCAAAACCAAATGAATCAAAATAACCTGAATCAAGCCTTCCAAAATCAAAACCAGCAATTCAATCAACAATTCAAAAATCAGCAATTTAACCAAGGCTTTTCTTCAAATCAAAATTTCAATCAAAACATGAATCAAGGCTTCCAACCAACAATAATGTCAGGAATGTACTGTCGTGGATGTGGAATCGGAGTTGACCCACAATGGCGATTCTGTCCAATATGTGGTACTAGAAATCAATGATTAAGATTGAAATTCCCCGTTGATTAAAAACGGTTTATCATCAACATATATGTTGGCAGATTTCATAATTCCTACCATGTTGATTCCGACATTAGCATTTCCTCCGAATGTAGAATTATCTCCCATGGAAAAGTAGCAAGAGCCGTAGCATTTTTCATCTTCGAGGGCATTTCCAACCAATTTAGCCATCGGATTCAGTCCAATGCCAAACTCGGCTATTGTCCAAACTAAATCTTGATCTTTCTTGGGTAATTTCAGAGCATGTTGAGAAAAGTCGTTTTTGATTCTAACGGCAAGGTCTCCACCAGAAATATCCATCACTAATCCATTTTCAATTTGCAGAACCAGATTTTCTTCGATTAAATTCGAATCCCACGATCCATCGATAACGAGAGTTCCATTCATGCTTCCTTCTTTGGGCATAACGAAGATTTTCCCTGCAGGTAGGTTTGTAATCATCTTTGGACGATTACAGATTCCGTTGTCATCCTGGTTCCAATCTCTCCAACCCACCTCGAAACTAAGATCGGTTCCATTTTCGTGTCTTACTGAAATGAATCTTTTCCTTCTGAGGGCTATTGCCTTCTCGGATATTTCACCTTTGATTGACTCAAAATTTGCTGTTATTCCACCTTCAGTGAATAATTTGGTAGTAATTCCTGGCATCGTTGCGATTCTTGCCCTTTCATTTAGTGCAGTTCTTGCGGCTTTAGTGTGAGTGATAGAATATTTTGTTGGTGCGATGATGACGTTTTGTTGCCTCATCAAGTTCGACACTGGAGTGGGTGGCTCATCACCATGATGCTTACCCTTTGGCATCATCATAAGAAGAACTCTATCGCTTAACGTTAGGGCTGCCTCATGTAATGCTGCCCCAATTTCGCTAGTAGATGGATCACAGATAATCAGAACATTTTCGTTTCTTCTTATGTCCATACAAACCCTAGTTACTGTTTTAGCAGAAGCATTCAGTTTTTGTGTTAGTTCAGAGTCTTGTTCAGAATCTATCGTTTTCTGTTCAGCATTACGATTTGAAGTAAGTTCTTCCTCTATCTGGTCAACAATTTCTAGAATCTCACTATCGTCTGGGACTTGTTCCCCTTCCACTGGAGTGTTTTTCCTGCGGAATGGTAGGACCATGGTTAGTCCAAGATTTCATCTCTATTCAATTTGTGGCAGTTATTTTAATTCGAGATTTAGAATCACAAGCCTTCTTCATGCATCATGAATTGGGCGAGTCATGGCGAAAGAACAACTCTTCATCTCGAGAGTCAAAGATATTTACAGGCTGAATGGAATAAGAGGGCACCTAGGGTGGGACCAAGAAACAATTATGCCAAAAGGTGGTGCAGAATCTAGGTCAGATATTCTCTCTTGGTTGGCAGCAGAAGTTCACAAGAGAATGACAGATCCAGAATTGAAGCAATTAATCTCAGAACTTGCAGAATCGGGGACTGATCAGGACCTTTCTTCAAATTTGAGAGAAATGAAAAGAGAGGTCGACAAAGCACTTTTACTTCCTGAGTCGTTTGTACAAGAATTTGCAAAAGCACGTTCTGAGGCGTTGTTAACTTGGCAGAAAGCAAGACAAGAATCTGATTTCTCCTTATTCCAATCCTCACTTGAAAATCTCGTTGAAATGACAAGGAAAAAAATCGAATACTTGCCAAAGAAAGATACTCCATATGATACTCTACTAGATGAATATGAAGTTGGTATGACCGTCGCTGATTATGATGAATTATTTGAAGGTCTGAGAGTTAGGTTGGTTCCACTTTTGGCTAAAATTATGGAGGCAAAGAAGAATATGTCCATTCCTAAATTACCTTCGGAAATGGAATTTTCAGAGCAAGCACAAACAAGATTCTGTCAGAAAGTTAGCGAAGCGATGGGCTTTGACTTTGATTACGGTAGGATGGATGCATCAACCCATCCATTCTCAGCAGGACTATGGAAAGGGGATACCAGGTTTACTACCCGATTTGATGAGAAGGACCCATTTTCTTGTTTGTATGCCGTAATGCATGAAACAGGGCATGCATTGTATGAACAAGGACTTCATCCAGAACATTCTCTTACGCCTCGAGGATCAGCAATCTCACTTGGCGTCCATGAATCACAATCTCGTTTTTGGGAAAACCAGATTGGAAGAACCAGTGAGTTTTGGGAGGTAGCCCTACCTTGGTTCAAGGAGGAATTCCCAGACAGCCCCGATTGGACGAGCGCTGAACTGAATCTAATTGCAAATCAGGTTGATACCTCTTTCATTAGAGTAGAGGCAGATGAGGTGACTTACAACCTTCACATAATGTTGAGATATGAAATTGAAAAGAAGATCTTCAACGAAGGACTCAAAGTTTCAGAGATTCCAAAAGTATGGAATCAAATGTTCAAAGATTGGTTTGGTATAACTCCAAGCAATGATACTGAGGGTTGTCTTCAAGACATACACTGGTCAATGTCGGCATTTGGTTACTTTCCGACTTACACATTGGGTAATTTGTATGCTTCGCAACTCATGAATAAAATTGATGAAGAGCTTGGAAGTGTTTCTGAAATGACAAAATCTGGAGACTGGTCGAAAATGCTTAGATGGCTAAAAGAGAAAATTCATGAAAAAGGGAGTTTGCTAACTCCAAGTGAATTGATAGAATCTGCTACAGGAAAACCGCCTACTAGTGATGATTTCTTGGACTACCTTGAAGAGAAATACGGTAAATTATACTCTTTATCCTGATTAACTCCATGGCAGCATAACCAATGCTTCTCCAACTTCTCCAGCGGAGACCATCACTTCTCCCTTCTGCCCAGTCTTGTGATTTCTTTGGAAAACAGGGACTCCTCCAACTACTGTTAATTGTGTCCAGCCGGTTAACTCTCTGCCACGATTTGGATTCCACCCCACTCTCGACCATGAGTTCTCATCTTGGACAATAGCAGTATTTTCCATATCAACCAAAATGATGTCACCGTCATAGCCCACCTCTAATTTTCCTTTACCTTGCATCTGGAAAAGTGCAGCAGGAGCTGCTGACATCCAATTGACTACGTCAAAGATACTACAAGTTCCTTCATTAGCATGGGTGAGCATTACTGCAAGGGAAGTTTCCACTCCAGGCATGCCGCTTGGTGCTTTAGGGAAACCCTTTGATTTTGCTTCAAGTGTATGAGGTGCATGGTCGGTAGCGATGCATTGTATAGTTCCATTTTTCAGTCCTTTCCAAAGTAATTCCTTGTCTTTGGCGTATCTAATAGGAGGGTTCATTTTCAATCGAGTCCCTTCTCTTTCAACATCAAGTTCATCAAAAGTCAAATGCTGTGGAAGAGTTTCTGTGGTAATTATGGCTCCAGAATCGAATGAGTCTGGCATTCCAGTAATTCCTTGCAGCCATTCTGCTTCTATTCCGCTTGTCAAGTGTAAAATATGGAGCCTATGTCCATGTCTTTGAGCTAAGTCTACGGCTCTCTTTGTTGCAATCAGGGCTGTTTGGTCGTCTCGCCATTCAGCATGAGCAGCCATATCTGTCCTTTCCTTATGCATCTCCCATCTTTCATCCATCCTAGTTTCATCTTCTGCATGAACTGCGATCAAGCCCGCAGTACCTGAAAAGATAGTTTCAAGAGCGTCCTGTCCATTCACTAGAAGTGTTCCAGTAGATGAGCCCATGAAGATCTTTATTCCGCAGATTCCTGGAATTGCGATAGGTTTGTCGGGAGTTCCTACAGCTTCCTGTAAATCTTCTACATTGTCAGGAGTCGCTCCGATGAAGAAACCGTAGTTTGTGATGCATTTACTTGCTGCAGTGTCCAATTTTCCTTGCATGCCTTTCAAATCTGTAATCGATGGAACGTTGTTTGGCATATCCAAAAACGAGGTTATTCCACCGCTTGCGGCAGCGACACTTCCGCTGTATAGGTCTTCTTTTTCGGGTTGTCCAGGATCTCTAAAGTGAACTTGGGGGTCTATCATTCCCGGCATCAGATGCAAACCGGTTCCATCAACGACTAATTCCCCCTCCTTAGCTTCGATTTTTGTGCTAGTAGAGATTTCGTGGATAATACCATCTTGAATCCTTAGGTCACCAACTAATATTTCGCTTTCAAGCACGATACTTGCGTTTGTTACAAGCAGGTTTCCTTTTGGCATGGTATTAGCAATAGGATTAGGCTAATCAACTATTTCTATGAAATTTATTTTCTAATCGCTGACTTTGGTCTGAAATCATCACATACTGTTTTGTCGCAATGGATATATCCTCCACCAATTAAATCAACACAATAAGGCACTGCTCGCCATATCTCGTCAATAGTTTCTCTGATTGCCTTCGGTCGTCCAGGAAGGTTAAAGATCAAACTTTGTCCTCTAACCCCACCTAGTTGCCTTGAAAGGATTGCAGTTGGTACGAAAGCGAGGGATATTGCTCGCATTTGTTCACCAAATCCTGGCAGTAATTTTTCTATCACATCCTCAGTTGCTTCAGGCGTAACATCCCTGTGTGCAGGTCCAGTACCTCCTGTAGTCACTATAACGTCACATCCCAAAACGTCTGAGAAATGAATAAGTTCGTCTCGAATCTTATTGCGCTCATCAGGAACACACGAGTAATTCACTTCGAATTCGTTTAACAATGCCTCTTTGAAGAATTCAAGAATTGCTGGACCTCCTTGATCCTCATATTCTCCAATTGATGCTCTATCGCTAACTGTTATGATTCCGAGTTTCAATCTGTCTCCAAGATTACCTTCTCTTGCTTGTATAAGCGTTATTTTTTCCAAGCAAGCACCTCATTCTGTACCGTATTTTGAGGAGAATTCTTCGTGGAAATTTTCCAAAAGAGTATCCTCGAAAAGCTCTGCTTGTCTTCGATTTTTGGTCGTTCTCATGTGAATTACCGCTAACAAGATAAATACACAGATTGCGATTGGTATGAATGCTTCTAACCTGTATGCGTGCATGAATCGTATAATTCCTTCAGCGGTGTATGCCCAAGTCACCGAAGCAGCAGTACCGCCTACTAGAACAGCCCATAATACTCGCATGAACTTCATTCTTGATAGCATTCCAAGCATAGATCCTACAATTACACCAGAGGCCATAAACGGAATCCAAACAAAACCGATTAATCCCCAGAATCCATATTTGTTAATCATGTCTCTCTTTTCGTTGGCAGTGTATTCCACCGTTGATAGCAGATTACCAACGAATTTAGTTTGAAGAACTCTGCCTCCTAGACCATCTTGTTTTGCAATAGCAGCGACTCTGTCTTTTGATTTCTTATCAGATTCAACCCTTCCAGCACCGGATCTATCGGCAAGAGTCGAGACTTGGTTTCTCACTTTCATAACGAGTTGTTGCCTGTCAAATAAATCTGGAATCTCCTTGGTGAGGAATTCGTGCAGATTATTTTGAATATCTACAGCAGTTTCTTTGAATCTGAAGAAAGCAAACCTCGTGTTTGGTTTGAAAATTAGATTTACCAATACGTTCCTGTCATCGCTTGTGACAATACAGCCGACCATTGCAAGATTTGGCTTGTCTGAGAAGTACTTGTCAAGTGCCTCCCTTACATTATCTTCGATACTTGAAAGCGTGTGCAGGTCATCAAAGAATGAAGTATAATCCATACCTTTGGATAAATCAGCTTTCTCCGATCTTCCAACTCCTATTCCAGAATCAAAGTCAATAGCGCCGGAATCTGAACCAATGCTTCTTACTGTTAACTGAACTGGTTTGAAGACTCTAAAAATGGCAAATTCTTCTAGGATTTCCCTCAATACTTCTGCTCTTACATCCATGTGGTCAGAGAGTGTATCGTCAGTATCCTTGTAGGGTACGATTATGTCAACCGATAAGTCTCTTGGATCGACTTTGAACAATTCCCAATCCACATCGATTTTTAGCCGGGTCGCTGATTTTTCCACAGTTTCTAGAACTAGTTGAGTGATATGGTGCCTTGATAGCATGTCGTCAGTGTCTTGATGATAGACCTTGTACATTAATGGGTAAAGAAGGAAAAGTGATACCACTGATAAGGACAATGAAATGTATGCCATCCACCAAGCAGGTATTCCAGCAGCCCCACCACTAAGCATTGCAGTCTCACGTCCACCACCAAGTTCTGCCCCCATCAACACGAATCCCCAATTACCTAATTCCGTCATGGTCCAGCAGTTTCTGACGCCGCTTTCTATGACGTGTGCCTCTAAGTGTGATTCATCACTTATCATCGGTAAACCTGAAAGTGGTGAAGAAGTATTTTCTAATTTGAATACGATCGAGTTAGTAGCAATCTCTCCTTGTTCCCCATCATCTGTGGACTTATCCACTGAAATTGAAACCTCTAAACGATAGGTGGCTTCGTCTAAATCATGGAATGATACGGAAGTTTCGACAGTCCCAGAGCTGCTAACCGTCATATTTTCCTCTTGCTTAAGTTCAAATCTCTCTGTGTTTTCATCTACAACTTCAAAGAAACTTGAGTTGACAAATGCTAATCCTTGGTCTAGATTGTATCCACCAATGGCAATGGCTTCGTTGTCGTTGTCCGTGTAAAGGTGGACCCACGGAGTCTCACTGATTTCATTGCATTCATCACCTCTATCTAGTAAGGTTTGACTTGCTGCGTGATCCATCCAAGTTGAATCCCCAAACACGCCAGAGCTCATGGAAAATAGGAGAAGTGCAAATAGCGCTCCATAAACAAAACCGAGGATTAAAACGAAGTCTTCGACTTGAGTTGGAAATCTTTTTCCTTTGTCATTTGCTCTTCTACGACGAATGCTCGCAAGGTCCTTGGAAACTGAAGCATCTTTGTTGGGCTGGTCGGAATTGTCATGACTGGACTTCTTAGAATCTCCACCAGCCATGTCAAGTCCAGTAAGTTCCATTTCATCAACGCTTTGCTTCATTTTGATGAGAGTATTTGAATATCTGTACTCAGTATACTGATTATATTTTGAAATCATATTTCGAAAATCGATATTGCAGATAGCGAAGGATTGAAGTCATGCGGGTTTTGGCGAGATTGCTCGGGGTCAGTAGCTTAGTGGGAGAGCGCCGCACTGAAGATGCGGAGGTCGCTGGTTCAAGTCCGGCCTGACCCACCTTCCAAAGCACTTGATTAGTTTCTCATTTTTTCTGGTACATCATAGATGCCACCTGCAATTAGAAGAGTAGTTATGATCATTAATATCTGAATTGATAATCTAATCAAATGGAATGATTGTCCATAGGTCACACCACCCAAAGGAATGTCGTTGACCCACATGTTTAGGTTAGCCCAGTAAATTCCCAAAAGGAAAACAAATGTCCCGATAGCAGCAATTCTTCTTGTTTTTGGAATGATTAAACCTAGCCCTAATCCAATTTCCATGTATCCGGTTACAAGGACCCAAAATCTTGCATTTTCGAAGAATTTTGGCACTATGGGCTCGAACCATTCTGTGTCGGTAAAGTGTTGAATTCCAACCCATGTAAAGGCAAAACCTAAGAAAATTGCAGCAAGATGTAAAACAAGAGGCTTGGTCTTCACAGCATTCTGAAAGATTGTCTCATTATTGATAATTTGTATAAGAAAAACCTTTCAAAAATCATTGAATGCCCTCTAAAGCAATCTTTTGAGCCTCGAAGATAGTATCTATACCACCGTCTGCTACGGATAGAAGTTTGATCAACTCTTCTCCAGAGAAAGTGCTCTCTTCCCCAGTTCCTTGAATCTCAACATACCTACCATCACTGGTTTTGATTACATTCATGTCAACATCAGCATTAGAGTCTAAGTCATAATCAAGGTCTAAGTACACTTCACCATCAATCAGACCAACCGAAACCGCTGCTAATTCATGTGGAAGCACTCTTGCTTCATGGGATTTCTTTTCTTCATTTGTCATAGTGGCTGGAGCGACTCCTTCCTTCTTTTGGTCCTCGGTTAATCTCAGGTCAGCAGGCATACATGTGCCGTTTGCAATTAGTCTTCTGACCGCTAGTCTCAAAGCGATATTACCTGCTGTAATAGCAGCACATCTTGTACCACCGTCTGCATTAAGGACATCACAATCCACATTCAGTGCTATTGGACCCAATTCTTCCAAATCAACTGCTGCTCTCAAGGAACGAGCAATCAATCTTTCAATTTCCTGAGTTCTTCCTTTAGCTCCTCTTCTCTCCCTTCTGAATCTAGAATCAGTGGATGCTGGTAGAAGAGAGTATTCAGCATGGACCCAGCCTTTGGTAGCGTTTCTTGGGAACCAGCCAGGAAGCCTTGCTTCCTTGGTAACACATGCAAGAATGACGGTGTCTCCCTGTCTGTAAAGCACGGATGCAAGTGCATTAGGAGTGAAGTCCAACTCAACTTCTACGTGACGCATTTCGTTCTTTTCTCGTTTTGGGGTGAAACCAGACTTGATTTTTGCCATGTCCTGTCCAAAATTAACTTCCGTTTCAATGAATCGGCTTGTTTTTCCAATTACTCAGCATGAAAAGTTGAATATCTCGTTTTATCTCGGAATTTTATGGGAGAGAAGCGAGTCGTAATTTGTGGGGTTGCTAGAACCCCTATAGGCAGGTTCATGGGGACTTTATCTCCATTCTCAGCGGTAGACCTCGGTGTTGCTTCAGTTAAGGAATTGTTGAAAAGAACAGGAATAGACCCTGATTCTGGATTAGTTGAAGAGGTAATTTTTGGACAAGTCTTGCAAGCAGGAGCAGGTCAAAATCCTGCAAGGCAAGTTGCCTTAGGCTCAGGACTTCCAGTTTCAACTCCTTGTGTGACAATCAACAAGGTGTGCGGCTCCTCACTCAAAGCAGCAATGCTAGCAGCTAACTCAATCAGAGCGGGCGAGTACAAGGTTGTAATTGCAGGTGGTATGGAATCTATGACCAATGCACCTCAATTATTATTCAAACAAAGATTTGGACAAAAAATGGGTGATTCAATGTTGATTGACTCTATGATTTACGATGGTCTATGGGATGTTTACAACGACATGCACATGGGAAATACTGGAGAGGTTGTCTCTGAAGAGTTTGAAGTAAGCAGAGAACAAATGGATGAATTTGCCGCAAGATCACAAAGGCTTGCAACCGAAGCAGAATCCAACGGCTGGTTTGATTGGGAGAGGTTTGCAATGGAGATTCCTCAAAGAAGAGGCGATCCATTAATTTTCAACGTGGACGAAGGTGTCAGAGCTGGTACAACTGCTGACGGTTTGGCAAATTTGAGACCAGTTTTCAAACAAAATGGAAGAGTCACAGCTGGTAATTCGAGTACATTGAATGATGGTGCGAGTGCGATACTTGTAGCAGAATACCAGACTGCAATGGATAATGGTTGGGAGATAATTGCCACAATTGAGGATTATTGTACCAGCGGTTTGGAGCCAGAGAGGGTTATGGCTGCCCCAATTCCTGCAATCAACACATTGCTAAAGAGGAATAAACTCGAGGTACTAGATGTCGATGTTTACGAGCACAATGAGGCTTTCGCTGCCGCATCATGTGCTGTGGCAAAAGAAGTAGGAATTCCAGAGGATAGATTCAATCTTCACGGTGGAGCAGTTAGTTTAGGTCATCCACTGGGAGCGAGTGGAACAAGATGCCTCATCACAATGATTGGTGTTATGAGAAGAAAAGATGCAAAGTCAGGAATTGTTTCTCTCTGTTTAGGTGGAGGAAACGCTGTGGCTATGCTAGTAAAAAGGGATTAGATTCTCCTCAAATGCAACCTAACCACTCTTGCTAGACCTGTGTGTAGGTCGCTCTCATCCAAAATAGTAGAAGTAACTGCAGCATGCTCGATTTTGACTTCACCAGGTAAAGCGTCAAGGAATTCTTCCAGAACCTCATCCAAGTCCCAAAGTAAATCCATAGATTTTGGTCCTCCCGAATCCAATGGCATCTGTGTTTTATGGTATCCTTCAGTGATAAGATGTCCACCTTTTTTCAGTGCAGTTATGAACATTGGAAACTTTTCTTTTCTCAATTCACTTGGGGTGTGGAACCAAGAAAAAGCAATAAGATCAAATTGCTTTCTAGGGATTTGTAAATTTCTCAAGTCCGCAACATTGTAGTCAACGCTAACACCGTGTTCTACAGCAAGCATTTCACACTTGATTTTGCCTTGGGCTGAGAGGTCAAAAACTTCTGCATTCCAACCAAGTCTAGCACACCAAACGGCATTTCTTCCCTCGCCATCAGCTGGAATCAATGCTTTGTTTTTTGCAGGAGGGGAGATTTCAGAAATGCGTTCTGCAAGCCATACATTAGGTTCTTTACCGTAAGCAAACTTCTCTCCAGCAAATCTATTGTCCCACATTTCTGCTGATGATTTCACTTTGTCTGACATTTTCATTCCTCCTCGGTAATGTATTTCGAAAGAAGACCAATCTCTTCTTCGACCTGAAGATTGCCAGGCAAACATGGCAGAATATCATCAGTTGGCAATCCTGTAAATTTTGAAATTTGATTGGCAATGGTTTCTTTTTTCTTCAATCCATGTGAAACAATTACGTATCTACTGAACTTTTCTTTGATAGTTTCAGGGGTTCCAGCGATGAGCATGACTATGTTGTTGACACTGGCTAAGCCCAGTCCAATTTTCATGTTCAGGTCCTTGAACCATTTCCGCTGCCCTCTTACAATAAATGCACCTTTGCCAACGTATTCACCAGTTTGAGCAGTTTTACTAACTTGGGCAGGTTTTACCGCATAAACAGTTCCATGTCCCTTTCCACTCTGCCATGCTCTGGACCAGCAAATTGCCATTTGGGCACCTTCTTTGAGTAAATCATCAGTAATCGGAGTTATTTCTTTCATTTTATCTGAAAGGCGGTATGCGGGAACTCCGGGTGGAATTGTGGAAAGAGGTGTTGGGTCTTCTTCGAATCCTCTTATCGATTGTAAAGCGCATGATGGGGCACCGTGTAAATCAGCGTGAAGATACATATCATCTGCTTTGAGATGTTTTTTTACCAGCCCATCATTTGACTTAGCATCCTTTCCTCCAACCAGTAATTTGTTATCACTTAGGATTGCATATTTGAATCTCTCAAACCAAAGGCGTTTACTTCTCTTGATCTTGATTATCTTACCATCTGATTGAGATTTGATTTCCTTCTTCTTTGCGGTTTTTAGCAGTCTTTCAGTTTCTTCTAATGCTTCTCTGGCACCTTTTGTCTTGTCCTTTTGCTTTTGAGCAGATTGGAAATGTGTTTGTGCGTTTTGGTAAACGCTCAGAGCCAAATCAAGCTCGACTTCTTTCCCTGTCTCACCTTGCTCATTAGGCAAGAATACCTTTGCTTTCTTTTCTTTTGCATTTACAGAAGAAATCCATGGAATTTCTTTGATGCTTTGTTTTACGTAATCCCACCCATTTTTTTCAACAGCGGAATTGATCTGTTCAATCAGTCCTTCGACATGCGACCATTCATTCTGAATAGCATGACCGATTTCTTGTTGCTGTTGTATCTTCTTATCAAATTTTGAAAGGGCTGTTTTTTGTTGGTTAAGCCTTCGTTCTAATTTTTCTACTGGAGTGGAATAACCTCTTCCCGGTGAGGCAAAATCCAACTTTTCCATTTCTCTTCTTTCGTGGGCTTGTGAGTCATGCTCACCTTTCCATAAGTCGACAGCAGCACACATCGACTCAGTTTCAAAAATAGTCATGCCTTTGTGGCTTGGTAGAATAACGGGTGAAGCCTCCACACATCTTTGTGCAATTTGCTTTTGCAATTCTTCATGATTGACCTCTTCTGGACCTTTGAATACCAAAAATGCTCCATTTCTTTCGATTAACTGTTTCATTAGCTGTTCCAAAGATGGCATTATGTCATCTGCATTGGCTTTTTTTGCCTCTAAGTTAGAGTCTAAATTTGACAATTCACACAATTCCTTTGCAATTTTTCCGCCCAAATTCAACTCTGAGGCAAGCGTGGCTGCTAATTTTTTCTCGCTTTTCTCAAGAATCTCTGACAACTCTGCTTTTGTAACGCAAGTAGGGTCTAAAGATTGAGGAGGAGGAACATATTTCTCGCCTTTTTTGAGTATTCTATCCTTGTATTTAACGTGCGTAATCGGCTGGATGATTATATCATTTTCATCACATAGGATGATGTTTCCATTGTTGAAAACCTCCGTGTAGAGGTATCTTGGTCCGAATTTAGAATCAAATGAGAACTTGAGTATTCTATCAAAACCTAATTGCTCAACTTTCTCGAGTCTTGCATTTTTCAAATGTTTTCTTAGAAGCATGGCAAAGGATGGAGGCACCATTGGCATCGGTCTATCTCTTTTTGAAGTATAGATTCTCTCTCCTCTAATCAGCACTAAATCAAAGCCGTCTTTGCCCTTTGGATTCATTCGCAAAACAACTTGCTCATAGTGAGGCATGTATGCCTTTTTGACCCAAGCAGATCCTATTTCTTGAAGCTCATTGCATATAGCCCTGAGGTCAAAACCACTCATGTCATCCTTCATTCAATTCTCTCCAATCTTCCATTTATTCTGTTTTTGAATTACTATGCCAGTTCTTCTTAGTGACATGAGGTGGCTTAATGTTTGGTCCAGGGCCAATCCTGGATGGGCGTTAGGCGTATCTTCATATGCTTTGATTGCTATTTCCTCAATCGTCTCAAGTCCTTCTTGAAGTGCTTCAAGAATTCTCTGATTTCTCAATCCTCGATGCTTGATGTAGTAATTCAACTTCTTCTGAGGCAGAGGTATAATCGGTCCATGGGAAGGGAAAATCAAGTGGGGGTTTAGTTGTTTTAGCCTTTGCAACTGCTCCACATATATCTCCATATTACCTGAATGTGGCGGAATTAGAATTGTTCCAATTCCAGCTACCATGTCCCCAGCAACCAAACCAGCGGGCGAATGAAGACAGATATGTCCAGGGTCATGTCCCGGTGTGTGTAATGCTGTCCATATGATATCTCCTAACTGGATTAATTCACCATCTGTGATAATTTTTGAAACAACTGCCTTCTTTGATGCATCAATTGTTTGTGCAGTTTCTTTACTAGACCATATCGGTACATCGAATGCTTCTCTCAATAAATCCCAATCAGCCAAGTGATCAGAATGTCCGTGCGTGAAGAGAATCCCCTTCATTTCCCCACCATGCCTATCCACTGCATTGGCAAGTTTTTCCATGTCTTCTCTAAGTTTAATCGCAGGGTCAACAAGGATAAAATCCCTATTCGGTTCACCAACGATGTAACAATTTGTGTGTGTTGCAGGCGGGAGTGTTGCAGTTTGCACTGGCAAAACTTCGACTCCATAAGCAAACCAAATCGCTCTTTTACCGGGCTTAGTAAACGATAATTCTGCTGAAATTGCTTCAATATTATTGCCATGCTTTGCTATCATTTTGATGAAAGTGTGAAGAAGGCTAACTACTGGAGGTGCGACCTTTATTTCATGCCTCATCCATTTTTCGAATATGTTCGATGGTGTGTCCCACATAGCATCAACAAATTCTGTCTGCTCCTCTAAATCGAATTGAGGACATTCTTTCTTTTCACCCGCATGAAGATGCAAAAAGACATTATCAAAACTTACGGGTGCAAAAGGAGGAGTAATTCTTCTGCTGATCACTTTAATTGAATCTTGAGAGCATGGAATTTTCCCGGATTTTACCAAAGGTAACCAATTTGATTTGTCCTCTATTACTTTTCTTCTTGATTCGAGGTCAACCAAAATCAGTTTCTCGCCATCCCAAGCAAATCCTAGTTCTTCAACCATTTCTCTTGACATTGCTGCCACGGCTTTTGCATGCTCTCCATCGAGTTGTGGCAACTCATGTACGCTTGTGGAATCAACTCTTGATAATCCACCGCCAGGAAATGCCCAAAATCCAGGGAAGGCAGGCATGGTGTCTGCTCTGAGCCCAAGTAGAACCTCTATGCCATTTTCACCGTTTCTTGTTAGTGTCATCGTGGTGGTTGGTCTTGGAGGTCTGCGTTCGATGCTAGCGAACTCAATCCCCTCCGGCCTTTCTGACATGGTTTCACCAATTTGTCCCAGCATTCAACTTTTGTCATGTAAGTCAATGCCTGCTAAAGTAGGCTTTGAATAACACAGCATCCTGCGCATGTCATGGAGAGATACGATACCATCGAAGAAGAACTTGCTGCTTTGGCAGAAGCGGTAAGCATTCTCGAAGAGGCAGGTATAGATGCATTTCCTGAACCTAAACCAGTGAGGAAGTGGGCGAAATTCTCTATTGCAGCTTTCTCGACATTTATGATGCTAACTTGGGTAACACAAGCGCTATTCAAGAGAATAAATCTCTAGGAAAATAATCCAGATAAACTGAATCCTGCCTCATGGATTCCATCATCAGTAATCTCAACAGAAACTAGGGTTACATCTCTGACAGGTTTGTCGCCTTGACCAGTCTCAACTTCGGAAATTTCTGTGATAACATCTAGTCCGTCAGTTACCATTCCGAAAACCGTGTGAACTCCGTTCAAGTGACTTGGTGTTGAGTCAGATGGAACGATGAAGAACTGTGATCCACCTGTATTTGCAGCACTAGTTTTTGCCATTGAAAGAGCGCCAGGAGTATGGATTCTTCCGTTGTTAGCCTCGTCAGGAATAGTCCAAGCAGATCGGGCGCACTCGGATTGAGAATCTCTTACTTGCCCATTACAATAGCCATACCATGCTCCAGCATGTCCGCCAGTGCCATCACCATTTGTGAAATCTCCACCTTGTATCATGAAATTATCTATGATTCTGTGGAATTTCACGTTGTCGTAATCGCCATTTTCAGCCAAGGTGATGAAGTTTTCAACGTGGACAGGAGCATCGGCTCTGTACAAATCCATGGTAATAGTTTCAGTCTTGAACAAACCATCATTAGTGGTGTACGTAATCGTCATTTCTGCTTCACCAGTGCCCAGTGTACCTTCTGTAGCAGATTGGGAAACAGATAGCACCGCAAGGATAGCGATCAAGGCAATAAATCCAAATGTTACTCCTGCGATAGTAGGTGTTCCATCTTGTACCAGAGGTGGGAAAGCGTGTTCTGAGATTCTTTTTTCGTTCATTTCGTTAAGGATGTTATTGTATCCCGAGCTCACCTTCTTGTCCTTTGGGTTGATCTTCAAAGCCTTGCGATAATTTTCAGCGATTTTCCTGTATTCTTTTGCTGTTGGCTCCTTGCCTGCCTCATTTCTTCTTACTTCAGCAGCAAGTCTCCAAGTTGTTGCAAACTCACCAAGTTCATCAACTTCTAATAGAGAATCGATTACTCCCTTTGTTTTACCTGATGAAATCTTCTTTTCTGCTTTCTTCCAAGCCTCTTGCCTTTTCTCGGCGGACATGATTCTCCGAAATTTCTCTTAGTTTTATGCATCACCCTAAACTTCGACGAAATCAAGGTTTGCAAGGTGAAATTAACAGAACCCAACGGCAACATGTTCAAAGAGTGGTTTCATACCCGGTGGACATCAATGAAATGCGAATCACAACTCGCATCAATTTGAAGGGGAAAAACGAAATGGGAAAAGTCGTCAATGACTTCACAATAAACATCGCTACTGCAAACGGTACAGGTTCTCAGTCTGCCAATTTAATTCTCCTTCAATCTATTTTTGATATGGGAATAAATATCAGCGGAAAGAATCTCTTCCCATCAAATATCTCCGGTTTGCCAACATGGTACATTTTGAGAATCAGCGACAATGGCTATCAAGCACCAGGCGATTTGACAAATATCCAAGTGTTAGTCAACAAAGATACATGGGAAGCAGATTTGGGTTCTGTTGAGCCGGGAACAGTTGTGATTTGGAATTCAGATGCAAAAATGGCAATGGATAGGGAAGATGTAATTTCTTATCCAGTCCCAATGACAAAAATGGCTAGAACACTTAATCCAAAACTTGCAAAGTTAGTTACAAACATCATTTATGTCGGAGTTCTCGCAGAAATGCTTGGTATCGAGCAAAGCGCCTTGGAATCAGCAGTTGAAAAGCAATTTTCTGGTAAAGCAAGTGCTATCGAACTGAATACTAAGGCACTATCTCTCGGGAGAGATTATGCAAAAGACGAACTTGAAAAGCAGGACGAATTCGTTCTAGAGGCTAGAGTTAGGGACCAAAAACAATTCTTCATCGAAGGCAATGAGGCAGCGGCTTTAGGTGCTATTTACGGAGGAGTTCAACTCCTGGCATGGTATCCAATTACTCCATCTTCATCACTTGCTGAAGGGATCATCAATTGGATTCCTAAACTTAGAAGAGATGATGATGGAAGCGACAACTGTGCAGTTGTACAAGCCGAAGATGAATTGGCTGCGGCTGGTATGATTATCGGTGCTGGCTGGGCTGGTGGAAGAGCGATGACTGCAACATCCGGACCTGGTATTTCTCTTATGCAGGAATTTATCGGACTAGCGTATTTCGCTGAAGTCCCTTGTGTATTCTGGGATGTCTGCCGTGTCGGTCCTTCGACTGGATTGCCAACAAGAACCCAGCAGTCTGACTTACAAATGCTGTATGAAGGGTCTCACGGAGATACACAACATATCGTATTGATTCCTGGTACAGTTGAAGAATGCTTCGAGTTTGGTTGGAAAGCATTTGACATCTCAGAACAATTTCAAACTCCAGTGTTCGGTTTGAGCGACTTGGATTTAGGAATGAACAGATGGGCAACAACGGGCTTTGAATATCCGGATGAAGACATGAATCGAGGCAAAACAATTCGAGACAAAGACCTCTTCGAGGCAATGGAAGATTTCGGACGATACAAGGATGTCGATGGAGATGGTGTTCCTTACAGGACCCTTCCTGGATCTGGAATGGCTCCAATCCTATATCGTGGAACAGGTCATGACAAGTATGGTGTATACTCCGAAAAACCTCATATTTATCACGACCTAATGGAGCGTTTGAAGAGAAAAATAAATGGTACAAGAGACCACTTACCTGCTCCAATAATCAGAGAAGAGCCCGAGTGTGAAATAGGTGTAATCTACTTTGGAAGTATGGAAAACTCAATCCAAGAAATTGACGACATTGTCGAATCTAAAGGATACAAAATGAGTCAACTGAGAGTCAGGGCACTACCACTTCACAACGACGTTGAGGAATTTGTTCGCCAACACAAGCACGTAATCGTCATGGAAATTAACAGGGATGCTCAACTTTGGGGAATTTTGAGGAAAGAGCTTCCAGACGATTTGGTTTCAAGAGTTAGCTCGGTTGCGTACAGCGATGGAATGCCGCCATCTGGATCTAAATTTGCCGACCTTATTCTAGCAAAACTACAGGAGGTTTCACAATGAGCGATAGACCTGCAAGAGCAATAAAACTGAATGTAATTAACGAACCTAAAGATTCCTACACCGGAGGAAAATCTACTCTTTGCCCTGGGTGTGGGCACGACCAAATTTCAAGCGTTATTATCAACGCAGCATGGGAAAATGGAATTGACCCTACCAAGATAGCAAAAATGTCCGGTATCGGTTGTTCGAGTAAAACTCCTGCTTACTATCTAGGGCAATCCCATGGATTTAACACGGTTCACGGTAGAATGCCTTCGGTAACAACAGGAGCTTACACTATCAACAAGGATTTACTTTATCTTGGAGTATCAGGTGATGGCGACTCTGCATCTATCGGTATTGGGCAACTAATCCACGCTATCAGGCGTAATATGGACATGGTTTACATCGTGGAGAACAATGGTGTTTATGGCCTCACAAAAGGACAATACTCAGCGACTGCTGACATCGGTTCCAAGAAAAAGAAAGGAGCTCCTAACGAGCAACAACCAATTGACCTTGCTGCGCTAGCAATAAACCTTGGTTGCACTTTTGTTGCCAGATCTTTTTCAGGTTCGAAGAAACAACTTACATCATTGCTAAAGGCAGCAATGTCTCACAAGGGCTTTGCCCTGATAGATGTGATTTCACCATGTGTTACTTTCAACAATAACGATGGTTCGCTAAAATCCTATCAATATGTTAAGGAAAATGAGATTACACTTCACATGACAGATTACATCGACAATAGACAACCAATGGAGGAGATCGAAGTTCCAGAGGGACACTTCCGTGACATCACTCTTCATGATGGCTCAACCATTAGGCTAGAAACCATTTCTGAAGACCATGACCCAAGCGATGCAATGGCAGCTCTGACAGCACTGCACAATGCTGAACAAGGCAAAAAGCACGTCACAGGATTACTTTACTTCAATTCAGATAAGCCAAGCCTTGCTGAGGATTTGAACCTACCCGATTCCCCGCTTTTGGACACTCCTGCTGATGTAATGAGACCTAGTAAGGCATCATTAGATGAAATCAATGCTGCTTTCCTTGCTTGATATCGAGTGATTTTCCAATCATTAGTTTTGAATACTAGTTGGGACAATATACATTCATGGTACTTGGCGATAGCCAAATCATCATTTTCATTTCCTTAGGGATACTGTTGATGTTTGTAATTTTGCTGAGAAGGCAAACAGAAAAAAGGTATCTGGAAGATATTTTTGCGAGAATGAAATACGGTTACACCAGAATTGATCCAAGGGATATGGAGCCCATGGGAGCGATAAAAGCTCTTGAAGAATACAGGGATGAAATGACTGAACTTGGTGTGGAAATAGAATATCACGTCATTGAAAAATTAGTAGATGAAGAGTTCGAGCAAATTCGAGAAAAGTCTCTTGAGTATATCTCGATACCTATGGATGTAAATTACGATGAGATTGCTTCCGCTCCGGATTTAGATAACTTGCTGCGACAAAGAGATGAGTGGGTTACTGAAAATTTAGATGTATACACAGAATTAGCGGAAGTCGTATCTGAATCTACTTTAGGTCATGGTGTAATGGTTGTAGAAAACAGCGAGGATAATGAAATTGTAGAAAGAGTACAACGTGAAGGTGGGGACGAAGGAGAAGTACAAATCACCTTGGCATGGGATGATTACAATGATTTGGACCTCCATGTATATACGCCAAAGAAGGAGAGAATCTTCTTCAACAAAAAGAAGTCAAGTTGTGGTGGAGAACTTGATGTTGATATGAATGTTAAACCTGAATCCAATTCTCCGGTTGAGAACGTTGTTTGGAAAAATTCCCCGCCAAAAGGAAAATACAAGGTAGTAGTTCATTTTTATCGACATCACAAAAAAGGCGGTACTAAGAAGGAATCAAGGTATAGACTTCGTGTGTCGATAAAGGGAGTAGTTAGGGAATATACTGGCTTAATCAAAAAGAGACAGAGAATGCAGGTAATAACTTCCTTTACAATCAAGTGATATCAAAAGTAGTCCCTCCCGGATTCGAACCGGGGTCGAAGGAACCAGAATCCTTCATGATGGACCTCTACACTAAGGGACTGTTATTTTAGGGCGGTGCTATATTATTCTTGAACTAAACGGTCATAAATGCTCACGAAAAATCCGAATAGTGATGTTCATAGGTTGCTGACATTTGGGTTTGAATATGACAGAGAACGACCCCTTCAAAGCAAGAAGAGAACTTGGTGAATTAGGGACTTATTTCGCGCTAGATGCACTTGATGAAGCGGGGATTGACACTTCAACTCTGCCTTATTCCATCCGTGTATTATTGGAAGGTGCACTCAGGAATTTGGATGGTTTCCTGATTAGTGAAGATGACGTTAAAGGTATTGCGACATGGACTGCAGATGGTGAAAGAGGAGAGATTCCATTTAGACCTAGCAGAGTAATTTTGCAGGATTTCACTGGAGTGCCTGCAGTAGTCGATTTAGCAGCTTTGAGGGATGCAATGGTCGAGATGGGTGGAGATGCTAGCAAAGTGAACCCGCAAGTTCCAGTGGATTTGGTAATTGACCACTCGGTTCAAGTGGATGTTTCAGGTGCGGATCCAAATGCATTAGATTTGAATTTAGATATTGAATATTATAGGAATATGGAGAGGTATAAGTTCTTGAAGTGGGGGCAGAAATCACTTCAAAACTTTAGCGCTGTACCTCCTTCTAGGGGAATTGTGCACCAAATAAATCTTGAATATCTTGCCAGTGTAGCAAGACAAGAAGACGGCGTTTGGTTGGCTGATTCCTTAGTAGGAACAGACTCTCACACGACTATGATTAATGGCTTAGGTGTCCTTGGTTGGGGTGTAGGAGGAATCGAAGCAGAGGCTGTAATGCTTGGTCAACCAATCTACATGCTTTCACCTGATGTTGTTGGGGTTCGTTTGGTTGGTGAAATGAAATCAGGAGTAACCGCAACAGACCTAACCTTGAGAATTGTAGAAATGCTCAGAGAGGTTGGTGTAGTCGGTAGATTTGTAGAATTCTTCGGAGAAGGTATGGCAAAACTTTCCCTGGCGGATAGGGCAACTATTGCAAACATGGCACCTGAATACGGGGCAACATGTGGTTTCTTCCCAGTAGATGGAAAGACGTTGGATTATCTGCGATTGAGCGGAAGAGAAGAGGACGCAATTGCAGGTGTTGAGGCATTCACGAAGGCACAGGGACTTTGGTATGATCCAAATGCGGCTGAGAAATCATACACTACCCTTTTGGAATTGGATATGAGCACAGTAAATGCTGCCATGGCAGGACCAAAAAGACCTCAAGACAGGGTAGAATTATCGGATATGGTTCCACACTTCAAAAAATCCCTAACACATGAGTTGGGACTACACGGGCACGGTCTGAGTGAACAAGATTTAGTCAACGGAGCAATTGTTGAAGATGAAAATGGTGTATACGACTTGAACCATGGTGATGTTGTCATCGCTGCGATTACATCTTGTACTAACACCTCAAACCCAGGGGTTATGCTTGCGGCTGGGTTACTTGCAAGAAATGCGAGACTCAGAGGATTGGCGGTTAAACCGTGGGTGAAAACCTCACTTGCTCCTGGAAGCAGAGTTGTCACGGAATATTATGAGGCAAATGGTCTGGATGAGGACTTGAATGCCCTTGGATTCAACACGGTTGGTTATGGATGTACTACTTGCATTGGTAACTCAGGTCCCTTACCCGAGAAGATTGAATCGGCAATCGATGAAGCAAATCTAATCGTTGGGTCTGTAATTTCGGGTAACAGAAATTTCGAGGGCAGAGTACACGGTAAAGTCAAAGCATCCTATCTTGCAAGTCCTCCTTTGGTGGTAGCATATGCCATTGCCGGTTCGCTTGAGATCGATTTAACCACTCAGCCTCTCGGAAAGGACAACAACGGAAATCCGGTTTCTCTTTCAGATATATGGCCGACTGATGAACAATTGCAAGAGGCTCTTTCAGCAATTACTCCTCAAATGTTTAGAGACAGATATGCAGATGTAATGAATGAGGATAAATGGAATGCAATCGAAAGTGAGCAATCTCCGCTTTATGGTTGGGAAGATGATTCAACTTACATACGCCTGCCGACTTTCTTCTCAGGATTATCCGCGCAACCTGAACCAATCTCAGCCATTAACGATGCAAGAGTACTGCTGAAACTTGGAGATTCCATTACCACGGACCATATTTCGCCGGCTGGCTCAATTATTCCAGATGGTCCAGCAGGAATTTGGCTGCAAGAAAATGGAGTCTCAGAATCTGACTTCAATTCATTCGGAAGCAGAAGAGGAAACCATGAGGTGATGATGAGAGGAACATTTGCTAACGTAAGGATAAGAAATCAACTTGCTCCAGGCACCGAGGGTGGTTTCTCAATAGATCATGACACTGGAGAAGTAGTATCTGTTTACGAAGCAGCACAACGATATGATGGACCAAAGGTGGTCCTTGCCGGCTCTCAATACGGGACCGGCTCTAGTAGAGATTGGGCAGCTAAAGGAACTTACTTACTGGGAGTAGAGGCTGTTATTGCAACCTCTTACGAACGAATTCACCGCTCGAATCTTGTCGGAATGGGTGTACTTCCATTGACATTTATGGATGGCGAATCACACGAATCTTTGGGACTTGATGGTTCAGAAAAATTCAACATTCCAGTAGATGATTCTGTATTACCTTTGCAGAATATTACTGTGACTGCATCCCGAAAAGATGGGTCAACACTTCAATTTGAAGCGCAAGTGAGGCTAGACACGCCTGTCGAGGTAGAGTACTATCGCAATGGTGGAATTCTACACACCGTACTCAGGCAGATGGCAAGTGAGAATTAATCTTCGAATCGCCAACTTGAATACAATGAAGTTTCAGCAGTGCTTTGATGGCGAGACTTAGAGGGGTAGTTCGTTATCGATTCAAAGATGAAGATGGCGACCTAAATGTCGTAATCGAAGGGGATGCAGATTGGGTTGAATCCAAAGTTCAGCAACTAGGTTTGAGCGATGTAGGTTTCACAATGCCAATCGGTACCGCTACATTCGCCTCTAATTTATCAGATGTTTCAAAAGAAAAAGCAAAGAAAAATTCACGCAAGGTTGAACTTGAGCCTCTTGGCGATAAACCGCAAGATATGGGCCCTACTCCAGACCCATCTTCAATCCCCGTTGTTAGAAGACCGATAGGCGAATTAAACATCGAGGAAGCGATTGCACAAGCTGGTTTGACTAGACCAGAACGTCCTGACCCAATCGACTTGATGGATATGCTCGAAGAGGCAGATGAGCCAAGACCTGTTCAATCTTCGATAAGTGTGGACCCAATGGGTGAGGCTTGGCTAAGATTGCTGATGGAAATAGTTGTTCGAGAATATGGCTCCACGGCTTTGGCCACTGAAGTCATAGAGGAAGTCGCAGGGTCAAAAATGGGCAACAAGTCAAGGCTAGAATTAGATGTCTGGCTGGATTCATTATTCAAGCAAGGTAAGCTGGTAAAAGTCCACGGAGGCGATGCCGTTGGATGGGGTCCTTCTCCAAGGTGGCTTCAAGGAAAAATCTGACACTGAAATTTGTGCATTAATCCTTGATTTTTGAAATAATATTCGAGTTGTTTTTTACTCACTGAAATATTTGACAATCGAAGCACTGAGCGGTCCTTTGAAATGAAACTCACAATCATTCTTCCAAAGGTGTTAAAGTGCAATGGTGACTCGCTAAGATGAGTGATGTTAATGCTGTCTAATAACAATCATCAAAATAAAGCCCGAAGTTTACTACTTGTAATGATAATGGTCTTGAGCACAACTGTTGCAATTGCTGGTACTGGAAGTGCATCTATTGCCCGTTCTTACACCACGCAAAAAGACCCTCTTGACATCGCAATAGCAGATTTCAACTGTGATGGTCACAACGATATGGCTATCGCTACCGATGGAACGCACACAATTACTGTTTTGTGGAACGATGGTAACGGAGACTTTTCAGAAAGGTCCGATATTTGGGTTTCAGGAAACAACTCAAGAAGGGCAAACTGGGATGAATTCTCAAATGTCCAGGAAATAGAAGTCGGAGAATTCACCGGAGACAGCGCTCCAGACATTGTAATTTATCAAAGAAACAACCCTTTCAAAACCGATGACAGCGGTGCTCCAGCAGGTGAGCCTGGTAACGCTACAATTATCGAAAACGATGGATGCAGCACAAAATCATTCAGCGTTGGAGCTAGATTCACTCACTTTTGGGTTTGGGATCTCAAGGTAGGAGACTTCAACGGTGATGGAAATGATGACGTAGCAGTTCTTGACCTGCTTGCAGATATCGACAACCAAAGAGTAGTCGTATACAACGGACCAGTTACAAGTTCATCTCAAGGACAAATCACTGCTCTAGGTTCTGCTAGAACAAATTCTTACAGAGCCTTCGATATTGGAGACTGGGGAGAATCTCAACCCTCTCCACTAGGCTCTTGCTTCGATGAAGACTTGTGGCTTCTGAGAAGCGAGGGTGTTGACTACAGCACAGGGCAAACAACAAACCCCGGAAAGGATGACAACGTCACAATCATCGAGTATAACTGTAACACAAACTCATTCCCAACAACTTTCACATTCAATCAACAAAGTCCACCAATCAACTCCCACGTTGTCACAATGGACAACGACTTCGGTGGTTTTGATATCGGAGACTCGGATAATGATGGTGTAATCGATGTAATCGCTCAGACCGATGGCAACGTGGAAAACGTGACATATGTCACTTCTTCGGCAGTTGGGACCTGGTCTTCGAAATCATATGCCTACTTCGGACCTTACATCGCTTATGAGGTTACAGTTGCTGATATCAACGGAGACGGTGAGCCTGATTTCGCATCACCAACAGTTGCATACCAACTGAATTCATCAGACTCAGCTGGTGGTTCTTCATCTTCCTATTATCTTAATTTCCCAACAACTGTGCAAGTTACACTCTCTGATGGGTCTGGAGGGCACGTGAATCCTCTATCCTACCAAGCAGGAAGAAGACCTTCAATGGTTGCTGTTGGGCAACTAGCGGGTGGCTCTTCCTCTGCAGTTGATTTGGCAGTAGGGCACACTTCCTACAACTTCGGAAGCTGGGTTGATAACTTCGGATGGGAAGGACAATATGACACAATCACAGTTGTTGAAATGGATAACAAAGATTTGTCAGTAACTGGATTGGAAATTTCTCCAGTCGACCGTCTTTTCGGAATTGCTGGTGAAGGAACCAGAGATTTGAACGTTACAGTAACCAACACAGGTATGGATATCCTCAACGGACAATCAGCAACGCTTGATGTTGAACTGAAGATTGTGGACGAGGCTAACTCTACCAACACAACGGTTTACAGCAATGATTTCGATGGCAACGTAGACTCTACTAACTGCCCATCTTGTGTCTGGGAATATTATGAGTACATTGATGGCGCAACCCAATGGCACCTAGAGTCCAACCAATCCACTGGAGCAACCACAGAAGGTAACAACGCTCCAAACGTATCTGCTAACTACATCAATCCTACTGATTTCATGTGGGCTGGAAATTACAAAACAAACTCCAGCGGAGACGTATGGTCAGGATATGATAACAACTGGGACGATTCAATGGTCCTAGAAAACGTAGATTTGACAGGATCTGACAGAGCATTCATGTCCGTTGACTTGTTTAGACACCTTGGTTTTGGTGCGCTAGGTAACAGCGATGGTCAAGGATTTATTGTTCAAGATGTCTGGGATGATCTTGCTATCGTCGAGGTAGGTTCAGTAGAATCTGGATGGAGCGTTATCGGCTGTCCAACCCAAGCCCAACTTGATGGAGCATGCCCTTCAGGCTCTTCTATCTGGGGTGGATTTGACGGAGACAGGGCAGCAAAAGCACAGTTCGGAGCGGCTCCTGAGAACATCGTTTATTACGGCGTGTGGCAATTTGGAACATACTATGGATGGGACAACTTCACTGAGCAAGACCTTGGGGCGTTTGACCTATCTCAATGGGCTGGAGAGACAGTAGACGTTAGATTCAGATTTAGAACAGGATTCGAGGGGTCAACAACTGACTCCAACGAGTCAAGATGGACTGGAAGAGACGGTTTCGCAGTCGATGATGTCGAGATTTGGAAGCAAACAACATCTTTCTTCCCTAACCCTCAAACCCAACAAGTACAAATCAACCTAAACAACCTTGCACCAGGAGAGGAATATACAACAAGTGCAAGCGTCAACCTAGTTAATGACACAACATACAGAGTATCTGCAAGTTTGTCTAGTAACGCATGGGATGAACAACCACTGAACGATGAACTAGTTGGTTATTTGACACCATTCAACCTATATGACCCTGCTATGGAAGGATACAGCACCTTCCTTCCGGGTCAGTTGTATGCTGAGGGAATATTTGACATAGAAGTTCAAACAAACAATTGGGGTAATACTCCAGTTGACTTCCAAATCAACTCAACAGTATCCTCCGCTACTCCAAGCGATGTTTACTGTGGAACACCCTCTGCAGTTTGTGAAGAAACATTCGAAGGCGGTTCTGAAGGTTACAGATATTCAGATGACGGCAACCCACAAGGAGCAGTTTATGATGAATCTGCATGTACTGATAAGATCTTCAACAGTCATGGATACTGGTTTGGTCACCCTTGTGACACAGCAAACAATGGATATACCGATGATTGGGCTAATGAAACAATGACAATACCAGACATTGATTTGACAAGTATGTCAGGTGACTTCGTTTCCCTGAACTTCGAGTATTACGCTGACACCTTCTACACTATCGGCGTTGACGGAACATCCGTCGAGGATGTTAACGACTATGTTGCACTTACAGCTGACTATTCAAGAGATGGAACTGATTACAATGCGGTTATCTTCGGTCAATGGAATGACTACAACGATGATGGTACATGTCAGATTGACGAGGACGGAAATGGAATTGTCAACGCAACAGAGCCACTCGATCAAATTGAGCTTGAATTTATCGGAGATCCTTCTACAACTGATGGTACTGGTGGTAATTACAACGTTTTCTTCAACACAGATGGACTTGTATCTTCGATCTCGCTTGATCTTACCCACCTGTATGTTCTAAACACAACCTCTGCCAGTTCGCTTGACTGGACAAGAGAGTGTATCTCACTTGCTGGTTCAACTGTGAGTTTGAATTTCGAATTCCAATCTGACGATGATGGGAGAAACGGTGAGAACGACGGATTCCTAGGTGTTGGTTTCAACAACATCACTCTGGAAGAATTTACGTTCACAGAGGACGCAACATACACAGTTACGAGAACAAATGTAGATGCTGAAGAAGTTGCTTCAACAATTGTTGGATCACACGAATTCACTGCTGGCGTATACAGAATAGAAACAGAACTGTTCTTTGACAACACAACTGTCGGTAAGCCATGGTTTGGCGACAATGAGGTCTCAGTTGCAAATAATATCGAAAGAGTTCTATTCCGTGTAGAATCTGTTGACATTTCATTAGGAAGACCAGAGGTTCTATCCTGTATGAACGACGAGTCATTCCCATGTACTCTGCCAATCGATAGTTCATTGACTCACGATTGGTCATTCTTTGCCACAAACGGAGTATTGGCTGGTGATTACACCTTCCACATGAACGTTGAAGATATCACAGATTCTGCTAACCCAACAGACGTTCACTCAACAACATCGGGACCAAGTCAAACACTAGATTCTCAAGAAAGAGTCGAAGTTAGTTTCACTCCGTGGAATGGATGGCAAGATGGGCACACATACAACATCAGTTACTATGCGACACTTTCGGACGGTTCAGAATCAGGTAACGTTAGGTACTTCCACGCAACCTTTGCTGACAAGATTGATATTGCAATCCTGAGTGATGATTCTTCCCGTGTCAACACTATCAAAGACGACATGGAAATTCTTGGAATGACATACACGCTTTACGAGATTAAGGATTGGAATGAATACCTAGACGGAGGATGGATGACCCATTACGATAAGATTATCCTGCCATGGCAGTCATCTCTTGCAGCAAGAGATATCGATGACGGTGGAAAGGGATACTATCAAGCACTAGGAAATACCCAGAACAGACAAATTTTGGAAGGATTCATGCAAGCTGGCGGAACAGTACAGATGCACCTTGCACCTCACGGTTCAGCCATCTATGGTCTTGATCAAGGACTAGAAGGAAGGCTACCGTTCGGTATCGATGTTCAAAACAGGGACACTCCAGAGACTTCAATCTCATACGCAGATATGAACCTACAAGACCCATATCACCCACTTATGGATAATGTGGAAGTATCCTCCTTCCAAGGATTTACAGTCGCTAATGCGGTTGTAAACACCAAGTCTGTATCTGCAACAGCAGTTCCAATGGTATGTAATGGATATAGCGAAAACGGTGGTTACTTCCAAAGAATTATCTCAGATGCAGATGACAACCAAGATACAGTTCTTGGTGTATGTTCATACTACAACGGCGGATTGATTCTATCAACTATTGACGTTGCCACTGTTTCTCAAAGAGCAGACAGTAGTACCTTCCCTCTACTAGGAAACATGCTAGATTACCAAGTAACTCCTTATCCAACTGGATTTGGAACACTCGGCAATGGACTTGATTTGAAAATTAACGATGAAAACCTTGCAATTGATCCATCCACTGGTGGTTACGCATTGAGATACATGAAATCCAATGCAGAATTGACTTTCTCATACACCACTACTACAACTGAGCCACTTACAGCTAACTGGGTATTAGATGGACCAACTACTTGGAGCGGAGAAGCAACAACTGGTACCAGCACACAAACTGGTGATACGGTAACTTCAACATTCTGTCAAGTCGACTTATCAGAAGCAACAGGATGTAGAACTGATGCAGAGTGGAATGTCCAACTGATTCTACACGACGCTGCTGGGCACTCAAGAACAATTGATGTCAATGTTAGAACCAATGACGTCTACGCAGATGAGTTCAGACCAACTGCTTCAGCGGTTGTCATCACAGACGGACAAGAAGACATAATCGAGCAGATCGATACCAAGACTGTAAGCGATGTTGAATGGGATGTTTACCAAATCACGATGGATGATACAGGAGCAGTACAAGTTAACTTTGACGCGAGCGCTTCTTCCGACCAGGATGCAATAGACGGATCTGGAATTGAAACATACGAATGGAAGGTATTGTATGACGCACCATACGGTGATGATTCCTTTGATCTCCAAGGACACACCTTTACTGAAGGTGCTGCTTCAAACGGAGACTGGACATACATATTCTCCAACGTAACTTCTGATTCTACTGGTGAGGTAAGAAACCAAATCAGAGTAGAGCTGATTGTTTACGATGGCGCTGGTAAGTTCTCTGACAAATTCAGATTCTACTTTGAGGTAGTACCAGAAGGCTATGGTGATGAAGAACCAGTCGTTCAAATCGATACTACACTAAATGGTTCACAATTCACATCAGATACTTTGACAATCACTGGAAACGTAATCTCCGGTGCTGAAACACAGCAGGATGTTTACGTAGAGATTGCGTTTGACGAAGATAACTTCAATGCAAATCCACTTGACAAGTACACCTACCAACAAGAGGGAATCTGGGCAAAGACCACTGATGGTCTAAGCGATGGGGACTCCTTTGAGTTAACTCTAGATATGGATGGTTTCTACTCTAACGTCAGCCAATCTCAAAACGTTTACATCAAGATTTACGAGGAAGATCCAGCAGACGGTAGAGGAGAGAGATGGGTAACTATCAAGTTCATCTCCTTACAATTGCCTGCATGTCAAGGATTGCAAGCAGATGCGGCTGCTATTGAAGCAGGCGGAGAGTTCGTAATCGTTGATGGAGAATGTGTCTGGGAAGGAGTATGGAGCTATGACCCAGAAACTGGAGAATGGACTCCTCCAGCAACTACTGGCGACGGAAATGAAGGCGAGAGTGGTTTGAGTACTACTATACTTGTCGTAATTGCCGGAATTGGTGGTTTACTACTCGTTGGTATCATTCTGTTCTTCCTTAGAGGTGGATCCAGTGACGAGAAAGACTTCGTTGACCTCGCTGGTGCTGGATTTGGAGCAGCTCAACTTGACCCAGTAGAGCAATATGTCCAACAATTAATCGCTCAAGGATATCCAGAGGATACAGCAAGGGCTTATGCGCAGCAAAATGCTGCACAACTCGGTCTTGCCTCTGCAGCATCGGCAGCGCCAGCCCAAGCGGCAGCCCCTGCCGGCAGTGGTAATGCGATGTATGATCAGTATTATGCCCAATATTACCAGCAATTCGTTGCTCAAGGCTATGATGCGGCTACAGCCCAGCAATACGCTGCGCAGTATGCCCAACAGGCATTACAACAACAATAGCCAATAGAAGCCTAGGTTTCTATTGTAGGATAATGCCTGCAAGGGCTTAAAAGCCACTGGCAAGGGCGATGTTCATGGATGAAAACCTCGTGCATGGAGACAACTACACGGTCAGGGACATGTCCCTCGCTGAATCTGGAGCGTTAAGGGTAGATTGGGCAAGATCAAGAATGCCGGTACTAGGTGCGTTAAGAGAAGAGGCACTAGTTACAAAACCACTTGCGGGTATGAGAGTTGCAGGTTGCCTACACGTTACCAAAGAAACAGCGGTTTTGATTGAGACAATCGTCGCTGCTGGAGCTGAAATTTCCTGGTCTGGATGTAACCCATTGAGCACTCAAGATGACGTAGCAGCGTGGTTAGCAAGGGAAGGATACAGTATCTATGCATGGCATGGACAAAGTGTTGATGACTTCTACTGGTGCATTGATAAAACCCTTGAATTCAAGCCAACACTAACTTTGGATGATGGTGCTGACCTCATTGTCAGAGTACATGGTGACAAATCAGAGTATCTTGCTGATGTAATCGGTGGTACTGAAGAAACCACAACCGGTGTTCACAGACTAAGAGCAATGGGCGATGCTGGAGACTTGAAGTATCCAGTTATGGCTGTAAATGATGCAGTAACAAAGTGGGACTTTGATAATGTATACGGAACCGGGCAATCTACAATCGATGGAATTCTAAGAGCAACAAGCGTTTTGATTGCTGGAAAAACATTCGTAGTCGCAGGGTATGGACATTGTAGCCGTGGACTTGCAATGAGAGCAGAAGGAATGGGTGCTAACGTGGTCGTTACCGAAGTAGATCCACTTCCTGCTCTTAGAGCTGTTATGGATGGATACAGAGTAATGAAGATGGATGATGCAGCAAAGATAGGAGACATTTTCTGTACTGCTACTGGTATGAAAGACGTCCTTGTTGACAGGCACTTTGAATCCATGAAAGATGGAGCAATTATCTCCAACACTGGACACTACGATTGTGAGATAAATATCGAGCAGTTGAAGTCCTTGTCTACATCAATAAGAACAATTAGAGCAGACAATGATGAATACACTCTAAACAATGGAAACAAGATATATCTTCTTGCAGATGGAAGGCTTGTCAACCTTGCAGCAGCAGAAGGGCATCCTTCAGAAGTTATGGACATGTCATTTGCAAATCAATACCTTTCACTTTGCAGGCTTGCTGCAGAGGCTAAAGATATGGATAACAAGGTCTACGATATCACCCAAGAACAAGATCAGGGTCTTGCACTGAAGAAATTAGCAACCCTAGGAATCAGCATCGATGAATTGACAGAAGAGCAAATCATTTACCACAAGGATTACACCTCCGGAACATGATTTGGCTTAGTTGGAAACTCTGTGATTAGGAATAAGAAAAACATGGATTTCAATTTATGAAACCATTCATCACAAGTCGATTTCATAGTTTTTCCAAAATTCTTCACTCAGAGTTATCGAACTTCCAACCGCCGTTCTTGAAATACCTGAAGATTTGTTCTTAAGTCGAATTCTCATCTTGTATTTTCCAAAGTCAATTTCAATTGTATTACTAACTCCACCAGTTTTCTTTACATCTACTATTTTGGTTGGAATTGAGGTTTTTTTGGCATTCAATCTTCCTTGAAAATCGATAGCATGTAAACCACAGTGCCCTCCTCCTCTTGCCTGATAAAATGGATGGGAACCCAATGCTTTTTCATGAAGTGCTCTGATAATTCCGCTTGGGTCGGAATTATGTAGTTCGTTTACCATATCAATGAATGCATCTCTTATTGGACTAATCACCTTCTTTTCTTTCACACCATCAGGTAAATCGGAAAACTTAGTATATTGTTGTTTTAGGTCTTCCAATAAATCATGAATTTCTTTCAAATCAGTTGAGAATTTTTTTGTAACATTTATGCCGCCAAATTCCTTCAGCATACCTGGACCAAATCTAAAACTCCTTGTTTCCGGATGTACAAAACCGTCTGCATACTTACAGGAAATCCCATATTTGCTTTTTTCACCTTTTGTAATTTGTAAGTCCGAAGGATTGTTCCTTGATTGTTTTAATCCAGTTATGCCTTCGCTTTGTTTTTCTAATGCGATGACTTTCTTCAAGATTTTAGTTGCCTGCCCGTACAATTTTTTGTAATCATCGTGATGTTTGTGATTTTTATGTATATCAGTAAATCTCTTGTTTCGCTCATCAGTTGGATTTATTCTTGTTAATCCTTGGTCAATTGCAGCAAAATAGCAGGCAGTCTCCCACCTGTCTCCATTAGACACTTGAGCTCCCCCAGCCATCAGTTCTACTTGTATGGGTTCTTTTTCATCGCTCTTTTGGTATGAAAATGCTTGTGAATAAAGGAGTATTTCTGAGGACTCACCCATGTTTTCATCGCTTACGTTTTTCATTCCATAAGTCCAATCGACTTCATCTACGCCAAAATTAGGGAATGCATCGATCACTTTCTGATCGTTATTGTAAGAAATCAAAATTTTCCATCCCTTTTTGTTGAGTGATTCACATAGTTTAGCTAGGCGAACATGATCGAAATCTTTGTGCATGTCTCCTTTTGTTCCATACAAGCTTGAGGCTTGATTTGAAAGCCAATAAGGTGGGTCCAGATAGATCATTTTGCCTTCGGGAGATTCTTCAATCAATGCTTCCAGAACTTCGAAAGCATCAGCATGGGATACCTCGATGTTAGGTGCATGAAATTCTCTTAGACGCTGTATGGAAGATGGAGTAAATCGTTTGTGACCTGGCGACATTCCGCCACTCATGGTTGATCCCGAAAATGAAGAGCGATTGATTACATAGAAAAATGCAGCCAGTTTATCTTCGTCAACATCGTTATTCTGAATACGTTCTTTGATTGCATTGAAACGCTCCTTGGAGATTGGGTGTTCTTTTTCTACTGATTGAGCAACTACCTGGGGTGCTTGCAGGGTCTTCTGCCAAAAAGTCGCTAAAGGCAAGTAAAGATCGCTTGCTTTAACATTTCGACTGATTGATTTTGAAGCCCAAGCGATTTCGACAGACCCTCCACCAAAAAAAGGTGAAATCAGAGTTGTTGCTTCTTGCTTTTCAAGGTGTGGAAGAATAATTGGTATCGCTCTAGTTTTCCCACCAGGATACCTAAGGATGCTTTTTTGACTCTGAACAGGGCTGAAACGAGTCTGCATCAAAAAGAAACCAAGGTCGACGATATATCAACTTAATTCTCTAAATATAAATTCCGTGAAATCTTATTGTACTCCCTTAGTCAATAGGAAATCTTTGATTGGACAGATTAATTGGTTACTGAATCCCGTCACCAATGAGTTGCGAAACATCACTCAAACACCAATATCGGAATCAATAATAAGGGACTTGCTTACGAAATCGCATGCCGGTTGAACAAAAATCGAAATCTTCTAAGAAACCGGGATTGTTGACTCGTGCTAAAAATCGTTTTTTGTTGTTCACTGAAAAGAAAAATTCTGCAATGTCGGTAACTCACAAAGATGCAATGAAGTGGTTTGAGATACGAAAATCCGGCTACGAGGATTTAATTTCAGCAATTGAACCATATGTCGATCAAGATTCTGTTATTTTTGATGTAGGGGCTAATGTTGGTTTCTTTTCTCATATGCTAGCGGAGAAAATCGGGCTAAAGGGATCATTATACCTTTACGAGCCTCTACCACACTTGGCAAAACTATGCAAGGAAACTTTCGATGATACTTCTTATGAGGCAAATGTATTCGATTACGGTCTTAGTGACAGCGATTCAGAGGTCGACTTGTTCGTAGCCAGCAACGGTAACCTTGGTTGGAATACAATCATCCAATCAAAGGCATCAGAAGACATGGTAAAGGTTCAAATTAAACTCAAAAAATTCGAGAATTGTAAGCCCGATGTCATACCGACATTCATCAAAATTGATGTCGAAGGTTCAGAATACATGGTTTTGCGCGGGATGCTTGACTCATTAAAAGAGTGGACTAAACTTCCTGTTATCCTTTGTGAGGTTGGATGGGGAACTTCTCACCCGAATTGGGAGGAGGAACTCAAAGTGTTCAATGAATTAAAGAAAATTGGATATTCTTTCTGCAATTTAGAAGGGACAGAGATTGATGAAAGTTCAATTTCAGGTACAACTGATATCCTTCTAATCCCAAATTAAACTGTCCACGCAGAGGGTAGCCTATGAAACAAGTTAATCATAATCTGATCCGTCCCAGCTTGAGCGACTAATTTCAGAGCCCCCTTCTCCAAAGCTAACCTTTCCAATCGAAACTAAATATTGGATAAATAAGCACACAGTGCCGGCAACCAAATACAGCCTAAAAAAACCCCGCCCCGCCTCAGTGGAGATACCTCCTACATCAGTAGGCATTACCAAACTCATAACATAAAACAACAAAGCTAAAACAAGAAATGTTTTATTTTTCTTATCGTTTTCTTGTTTTATTTTATCCCGTTCAGTAATTGCCCTTTCAGTAGCTAAAATAATTTCATTTTCTCTGTCTAATTCTGATCCATTTGTTGATACTTTTTGTTCCAAATGATGAGATTCATCATCTTCTACTTCCCACCAGGTTTCCATACTAGTTATATTACTCCAATATTTTTTATAAATCTAGGTACGAATTAAGGGTTTTATGAATGAATAAAAGCGTCTTTGCACAAACCCAATGACTCGTTTGGGTCAAATCAAAGGGCTTGCAGTGGGTCTTTTCAGATGTCAAACTAGGATTGAATAAATCATTCTTCTTCATATCCCTCTAACTCAGGATTCTCTTCAACATCCCAGAAAGTGCCATCTTCGGATTTGTGGGAGTCAAAATCTGGAAGATTTGGTTTCCAATTAGCAGGTAACTTCCTGTTGATTTCTACAATTTTCACTGCTCTTTCCTGATATGCTCTTGGTGTCTTTCCAAGGAGAATGATGTATAATTTTGAGATTCTGATATCCTCTGGAATTACCTTCTTTCCAGTTGAAGCTTCCACATCCATTGCTCTTAGTAAGTTAAATGATGGTTTGTTGAGTTGTTGATACCATCTATTCGAGAGTCTAGTACCCGTAACAACGGTGGCTGCAATCACTAAACTCACTATGCACAATCCACCTATGCCAGATCCAGTAATGTCTCCTGAAAGCAGAATGATGAACAATAGCAATGGTGCCACTGTCAAAAGGAAAACAGTATTCTGAGATATTGGACCTTTATTCATTCTAACTCTAATTACATCCCAGCCATCATGCCCTTTCTGCCATGGCTTGAAATGTTCATTTGGGTTCTGGGCAAGGGCTTTTCTTGTCATTCTTACAAGTTGCATAATCCTAGCATTTTGGCTAGCACCAACGCTCAAATTTTCATCAAAAATTGAATCCAATCTCTCTCCTGCTTCTTTGTATAGTCCCATTTCACTAAGTAATGATGCCTGCTCAACTATCGGTGTTGCTTCGTCAGGACCATATTTCCTACATTCCTGCCACCAGTCAATCGCTTGTTCCCACATACCAAGGATTCTCATCAAATGGGCTCCTCTTGCCCACATCTCGGTTCGTTCTGGTGATAATTTCACAATTTTTCTGACTATTGCAAGATTTTTCGAGGTATTTGCTAGATTAGTTGATTCTCTAGGTCCAGGCATTAGAGCATCTGACAGGACCCCCATTGCATCTAGATGCTCTGGGTCCAACGCAAGGGCTTTGTTTGCTAACTCAATTGCTTTCTCGTTTTCAAGAGCCTCAAGTGCCTCGAGAGCATCGAGGTATAGGTCATTAGCATCCATGCTCATTCCCTCTTTTCGTACTTCTTAGGTTTGATTTCTTTAGGACCAAGATTGTGTGCATGACCACCTTTCTTGCCCTTAGCCTTCCTGAATGTTTTAGCGGGCTTTTTCTCGAATGTTGGCTTATTCTTCTGCCATGGTGATTTTGCAGTTTGCCCACCTCTGTCAGAATCTCTATCCCTGCTTTGTCTAGCGCCACCGGATTTTCCACGATAATCGCCTCCTCTGCGCTCTTGTCCATATCTACCACGGCTTTGACTGCCTCCTCTTCTATCAGAGCCTCTAGAGCCTCTTGAACCGTATCGGTCTCCACCTCTATTGTCGCTTGATCTGCGATTTCTTGATCTGTCTGAACCACCTCTTCTATCATCAGAGCCTCTGCTTCTGTAACGATCTGAGGCTCCGCTTCGACTGCCTCTATTGCTGTCTCCTCGGTAATCTCTTCCGCCACGGTCGTTTCTGTTGCTTCGGTAATCTCTGCCTCCACGGTCATTTCTGTTGCTTCGGTAATCTCTGCCGCCACGGTCATTTCTTCCTCTATTGCCATAACTGCTTCCACGATCACCTGAGCGCCTATCTCTATCGTAGCCTCGACTGTCTCTGCCACCTCTTCTCTGGTCAGGTTCACGTCTTCTGATTATGATTTTTTGACCGATCATTGCATTAATGTCTGCTTTGAAATCTAGGTGAGCAATGTGAATTAAAGGGTCATCAGCATTGCAAAGAACTGAATCTACTTTTCCTACATAATCTTCTGAGTTTTGAAGAATCATGATTGAGCCGAGGGCTGGACTTGAGCCAGAAAAAGAAGCTAGCAAACCATTTTCATGGCTTTTTCTTTCGATAACTCCTTCAAACATGCCCATTCCTCAACGAAGCCTAATGCCGATTAAATTTGATAGTGTCGGTCTAGTTTTGATGTCTGCGTGCAATAAACAGACCTGCTAGAAGCACACTTAGCATTGTTGAGATTACGCCTACGTTTGGTATTCCTTTTTGTGGCTCCTCAACGCTGATGTCTTGAGGCTCTTCGGTTTGTTCTTCACTGCCATCGCTTACAAGCACTGTTTTTGAACCAAGTAACCCACTATCATCCTCTGCCTTGATGACCACCTCATAATCTTCGATTCCTTGTTGAACGCAGGTGATTGTGGATACTTCTGTTTCCCAAGAATTCCCTTGAATTTGGAAGTTAGAGGAAGTCCCACCACATAGGCTCCATGTCATGGTTACTTGTTGCCCCTCAGGATCAATTACTGTTCCTGACATAGTAAAAGCAGTCTTCTGGGCATTCCAAGTTCCATATTCACCGTTTAAGTTGGTCCTAATTTCAACGGTAGGAGGGGAATTAGGTAACTCAAGCAGGAAATCAAATTCGTAATCCCATGGAATGATGTTATCACCAGTTACTCTTGTGAATATATTGAAATCTCCAGGTGAAAGTCCATCGGTGGTAACACTCACTGCAATGTCTGAATTAACTACCACAGTCAGAATCTCTCCAGCAACATCACCTTGCTTGGATTTAACCGCTAGAGTGTAATCACTTGCTAATCCCTTGTCGGTTAGTTGGAAATCGACCATTTTAGTTTCAGAATTGAACTCCCCTGTTGCTGTGAAAGGAATTCCAATAGTCCAATTCCTAGTCTCATCAGTAGTCAATCCGTATTGGTCGATTAGGCCACATTCCATCTGAGCAGTTTCTGTACTTCCCTTGGTAATGATGACATCAAAGTCTTGGTTTTGGGTTAACTCCCATCCAGTTTGATCAAACGAACAATTTAGACTCCATCCCTGGTCATCGAATCCCCAGTTTTGAACGGTACCTCCGTCCAATAGTTCAAACTCAGTACCTTCAAGTCCAGAATACATGAAAATATTACCAGATGAAGGCGATGAGGAAGACCACTGTGGGCCTGAGTTAAATTGTGGCTCTTCGGTGGTAAAATCAAGATAGATGAATCTCTCCATAGGTAAGTCTTGAAGATTGTAGACGACATCCATCAAGATTTCTAATGATCCATCACCAAGATATTGAGTGGTAGGTTGATTTATTGCAACGGATTGCAATCCGTTATCTAGTACCTCAAAATTTGCCAATCTCAAACCGTTTGTAGGTGGGAAAACAATTCTGACATCTGCATCAACCATCGCTGTACTATTGATTGTCATTGTAAAATTTGACGCACCACTATTTGGTAATTTAGTAAACTCGACGTTTTTCTCCTGCCCGTCTTCAAGGGTTAAATCAATCTCCAAATTATCTGTAGCAGATACTGGGACTTCTTTGCAACTAGCAGACGCTCCTATGTTTGTGCACTGTTTTTTCTCTGGATGATCCTCTGGTATGAGATTCTGCTCATCCAATGCAATCCCATCTTCAAAGAAACTTAGGTTGTTTAAATCCTCAGAACTTCTATCTAAGTTTCCTTCTGTAATTGCTAGCCTTGTTTCCATATCTGCTACGCACATTGGACCAACCGCTCTGACCGCATCTCTTTCGTCAGTAGAAATCCATGAGTTATTTCCACCATGGAATCCATCGAATAATCCGTCCAAATCCTTTCTTACGCTTGCAGCGTTGGATACGTTAGCAAAAGCAGTAGCTTCATATTGACCACTAGCCCAGTCATCGTTGATTTCTATGTTGAAGTTAGCAAAATCATAGGTAAACAAGTCTTCGAACTTGTATCCAGTACAGTCTACACTGTCGATTTGTCTTCCTTCTGCTTTTGACTGAGCGGCCTCAGGTTCTAAATTTTCAAACTTTGCGCTAAAAGCCAAAATTAGCATTATGGTTACCATAAACAGGGCCGAGATAGTCCTCTTCATGACTAACGCTATGACCTCTTAGACTTCAAACCCTTGCCTTGTTAAAGTCCTCAAGGGTTCAATCTTTCAAATCTATTAAAGAAAATGAACGCTGGTAAAAGTGTCCAAATAATCGATGCCAAAAATGGTAAAATTGGATTAATTCCTCTATCTATCTGAGGCATTCTTGCCTCTAAGAGATGATGGTAGACTCCGTTTGGAGAAAATAGGTCCATAATTGCTTCAAATCTAATCCATGCCTCACTTGCACCGACTTCGATACCAGATAAGCCTGCAATAACAGACGTGACCAGTAGCCACAGCATTGTGAATGTAAACCACATTCCGATACCGATAGATATGGAAGAAGATTGATCTTTTGCGAATGAGGATGCAAGTAAAGAGAATTGAACATACCATAAAACGACTAACTCTGTAGCTATAAAATGCGAAATAAGGTCCATCATTGCAGGAGATTCGTCCATTCTAGTTGCTAAAATTACGTAAGAAATTATGTTCAAGATTGCCACAGGTATGCCTATACTAAGCCAGTACCCGAGCAACATAGCAATCGCTTGAATTCTACGAGGACATGGTTGAGAAAGTTTGACTTCCAAAACTCCACTTGCCCTATCTCTGCTTACGCCATCATAAGAGATAATCACGCCTGCTAGAGTAGCTGAGAGCAGAACGAATAGGGATGAAACAAACAATATGTCCATCGGAGTTTCTAGGGGAATATCAGCTGGCAGAACAGTATTAGCATCTGTAAGACCCCAGACTGATCCGACGATGCACAGTGCAAGGACTGGAATTGTGAGGTACATCCTCACCGAGAACATCTGTTCATTTATTTTGGCAAAAACCAAATTTTTCAGAGGAGAGCTCATTCTTCTTCCTCCTGGAATATCTTTGATAAATCATCAGAACCTTCTCTTACTAACTGCAACCCAATTTCTTCAGGATCTAATCCTGTAGCAGCAACTAATAATTGAGTTAAAGTTGGTTTTTCCATAGCCCAATGATATATTCTATAGAATTCTGCAAATTTCTTTATATCTAACTTACTAGTATTTGTTGTTTCCAATTTCCAGCCAGTTTTTCCGATAGTTGGCTCTTCATCAATTCCGTTCTTCGAGAGGAACTTTTTGTTTGGCGCTTCTCCTTCTCCTCTGATCACTAATTTTCTTTTGACGCCGAGCAATTTAGCTAACTGTGCGTGCTCTGATATTGCTAAAATTTTGCCTTTGTGCATCAAGGCTAACTTGTCTACAACCCCTTCTAATGTCTCTAATTGATGACTGGATATGATTACAGATACTCCTTTTTTGCTTAATTTCGATAAAAGAGATTTGAATGCGGCACTAGCAACTGGGTCCAAGCCATTGAATGGCTCATCCAGAACCAATATTTTGGGGCTCGATAATAGTGCACACGCCAGGGAAAGCCGTTGGCGCATTCCTTGGCTCAAAGAATCAAGAGATTCACTTTCTCTTGTTCCGAGTCCAACCAGATCAAGTACACCTTTGAGTTTTTTATCTGCAACTCCAATCATCATGCCTATCTCGTTGATTGCCGCATGGATGGATTTGCTACCTTGCCATCTAACTTGTTCTGGCATATGTCCGGTTATTTCCCGTAATTTCTGCGCTAATTTATCTGGATTGGATTCATCCAATCCTTCGATTGTGGCAGTAACTGAATCAAATTTGTTTATTCCAACTAGTGATTTAAGTAAGGTACTTTTTCCAGCCCCATTCGGTCCGACTAGACCTATTATTTCACCCGAGAAAATTGGGATCTCTATTTCACGAATTCCTGCCGCAGGTAATTTTCTAAATGGATTTTTGAGGGTTGGTTTAGCCAGTTTATAGCTAAAGTTAGCATCAGAAATGCGCAGGATGCATTCAGATGCCTTCGCCATTGTGATAAGACAAGCAGAATCTATCTTTGAAGATATTTACTAGCGCTAACACTAAATCATCCGCAATCAAAGCACGGCTTGATTGTGATGTATCCAAACATAATCGCAACTATTTTGTTGTTGATTCTTCCATTTGCCCATCACAAAATTATTTCGCGTATTAACAACCAAGAGGAAACGAATGAATTTTTCGATTATCTTGGGAAATCTGGGGTTTTAATTTATTTTGTGAGTATTGGATTACTTTGGATAATACCACTTGGGTCAATTTTAGTCCCGGTCTTTTTTGTTGCCATTAGTTTCATCAGTCCATATGGGAGAATGGAATGGGAAAAGCATACAAAGCTTAGGCTTCAAGTTCTATCAACTGGACTTGTAATCATCCTGTTATGTGGTTTACTACCGGCGCCATCTCCAGTTGAACCAGAGGGCTGGGGTTCGCCCTTGCAAGTGGAATCTTCATCCTCATCACTTTACCCAGCGGGTACCGAATCTGCCTGGTTTTTAGATAGCGGGGGCAATGACTGGTCATTTGTTGTATCTTACAAAATGAATACCCCGTATCAATTTGGTTCCATAGGGCAAGCATATTCAACATTGAAAATAGCAGATATTTTTTCACTACAAGATGAAAAAATGTCATCATCTTTGGAACTATTAGATAGTCAATTTTCATTCCCTTTTGTTGATTCAGAATATGTTGACTTGGTAAAGCAAACTACTCAAGAAACGCATACTTACTCTTACCAATCGCCGGAAGGAGAACAAACTATTGACTTGAATTTTAGAATATGGTCTGTAAATTCACTCGTAATTGGGACCTCAGCGGAAGGGGTAAAGGTAGCAGAAGTTCTCTTTGTTACAGTTGGTTCTTGGGATGGTTCAACTAATATGCTTGCAGTAATTAGACCAGTATCTGACTCTTTAGATTCTGATAGATATGCTCAAACCTATGTTTCAGAGTGGTATTCTGAGTTACTTAAAGATTGAATTTACTTTTCCTCGGGGTGATTAACCATCGCAGCAGGGAGAAATATGCTCCACCACGAATGTCTTTTGTTATATTTTTCATCATTGAAAAGTGATCTAGTTAACTTAGATATCGTGTCTAGAATGAGAACTACTACGAAAATAACGATTACATACGCAAAAACCTTGTCATACTGAAGGAATTCTAAGTACAAATTGATGTAATAACCAATTCCACCAGCCCCAACAATTCCGATAACTGTACCGTGCCTGAAGTTGTACTCGAACATGAATATTGCCTGCGAGATCAAACCATTCGCAGCTTCTGGAAGAACAACTCCAAAAGATCTCTCTAGCCAACCATGTCCCATTGCTTTTGATGCATCCAGTTGAGGTTTAGCAACCCCCTCGATAGTTTCATACTGTAGTTTTCCTAAGTAGCCAACAGTGTATATTGTCATAGCCATTATACCAGCCATTGGACCTAAACCAACCATGATAACAAAGAGTACAGCCCAGAGAATACTAGGAAGACTTCTACAAGCTGCTAAAAAAAACCTTGCGGGGTACGATATCCAGTTTGAGTTCAAATTGTCTGCTGCTAAAAGTGCTATTGGGTAGGAAATTAGCATACCGAAAACTGTTGCGCTAAAAGCAATTTTGATTGTTTCCATCACTCCAATCCATGCTGTTGAACAAGTGAAATCGAGCCATCCTGTTCTTTCACAAACAGGATATGCTCTCGGTTCTAAAACACTCCAATCTGGGGGCCATAGGGATTCCATGAAAAAAGTTCTAACATTCCTTGGGCTCTCAAACAATTTATCCCATTGACCTTCAATTGCTGAGTTCATGACCCATATTGCTAATGATACTAACAAAAATAGAACGAATAGCCATCTAAACTTAAACCAAAGGGAAGAAAAGGCATCGCCTTCTTTTTCCAACTCTGAATTTTTGTCCATCTAGTTGCCTCCCTAATTTTCTACCAACTTACCATTTTCTGCAGTGAGTATTCTTGTGGCCATTTTCTCGGCTCTTGAGAGGTCATGTTCAACCAATATCATAATCGCATTTTTCTTTTTTACATAATCTAGAACAACATCCATGACTTTAGTAAGCGTTTCTTCATCTAATTCCGCCAGAAATTCATCCGCTAGTATTAACTTAGGCTCTTGGGCTAAAGTTCTAGCAATAGCAACCCTTCTTTGCTGGCCACCTGATAGTTTGCCCACCTGTACTCTAGTTTTAGATTCAATTCCCATTGCTTCAATTGCCTTTTTTGTGTGGATTTTAGTATCCCTTGAGAAAGGGAACCAAGGTTTTGTATGACCTGCCATAGCGCCTAAAATTACGTTATGATGTACGGTAGAATTTCGAATTAAGCCAAGTCTTTGAGGTATGTAACCTACCTCTCCGCGCTTCGCTTTTTTGTTACCAAAAATCGTGACATCACCATTAATTGGACGGACAAGTCCAGCTAATGTTTTGAGCAATGTTGTCTTTCCTATCCCAGAGACACCATTTATGGCTACAATGTCTCCTGGTTTCAAGGTCAAAGAGATTCCTTGAATTAATGGCTCGTCTTTGCTGTATCCAACTGACGCGTTGGTTATTGTGATTGAATCATAATCACCCATTATGATTCCTCAATCCAATCCGACGCGACTTGTTATTTTAACCATGAGGTATGAACCAAGAATCAAATTATTGATTATAAATCGTACTTGTCCTCAAAGTATGCAGAAATTCCAGGAACATTTGATATTGAATCAGAATAAGTTCCCATGTGTTCTTGAGTGTTCACAGCAACAAAGCCACCGGTATTGAAAACTTCATCCAATAAAGAGTCGCCACACATATTCCTATCCATGTCTCTATCGACTTCTCTTGTGATCTCGTTGTAACAATAGCCACTACCTTCTTCTATCCATGTTTCTCCATTCATTTCCATCAATGCGTTTAGGATTGCAGTTCTGGTGTACATGTCTAAACTATCCGGGTTATACATGACTGGGTGGCTTGGAGCCTTACCGAATAGCGGAAGAGCAACGTATCCAGAATTGCCATCTTCATCGGTCAGGCACCAATTCCTTTGTTTGTTTACACAATGATAATCATGGGTAGTATCTGCTATGAAAGCAATGTCTCCTCTCTCTTCAGATAGGCATCTCAATGCTCCTTCATAGCTGTAGTATAAATCTCCAGATTCAGGTATTGATGCATCTTCGTTGAAGAACTCGTAGATAGTATCCCTCAGAGAAGCAACGTCATCAGGGTCACCAACAACATCAGCGTAACCATTTCCAATTAGATATCCCATAGGAAGAAGCATACCTGCTGATTTCAACCATCCGGTGTGGCATGAAGTTTTACCTCTGAACAATTCGAAAGGATCAGTTGAATCATCATCGTCAAGGTAAGCTTGGGCAATATCGCTATCTGCCCTGACATATGCTTGTGCGCCATACCATGATCTTCCATCTGGTTTTAGGTCAGCAGCCAATGCAGATAGTCCGTATTCTTTCCAACCTACCCAAGCAGCTCCACCGTCCATGAATCCAATATCCGCATGACCAAACCTCAAGGCTTCTAGAATCGCTCCTTCTGACGAAACATCATACAATTCAACGCTTACATTGAGCTTCATTGCTAGCCTATCTGCAAAAATTTGAGGATTTGAGTCTATGTTAGTGTAAGTATCTCTGACTTCGTAAGCGATTACAATAGGATCTTTTGTAGGACTAACAGTTGTGTCCAGATCATAAATTCCTCCATAGTAAGCCTGAATTCCTGGAACGTTTCTAATAGCAGCCGAGTAAGTTCCTAGGTGGTCTTCTGTTGTTCCAACATCCACAATTCCACGTGGAGAATTTAGAATCTCATCAAGGATTTCCTGCCCCTCGTCATTATCTTCCATTGCAACCAATACTTTCCTTACAATTTCTGCCTTTTCTTCACTCATTTCAGCAGGGTTGTACATTACTGGGTGCCCAGGTGCTCTTCCAAATAGAGGCAATTCGACATACTCAGTTTCATCTAAGCACCATGTATTGCTTTCTGCTCTGTCTACACAATAATAGTCAAGAGTAGTATCTGCAACAAAAGCGATGTCTCCTCTATCTTCTGATAAGCATCTCAATGCTCCCTTGTAACTGTAATATGTTTCTCCTGTATCAGGAATAGATGCATTTTCGTTAAAGAAATCATAAATTGTATCTCTCATTGATTCAACCGTGTTTGGGTCACCTATGACATTCGCATATCCATTTCCAATTAAGTAGCCCATTGGTAGAAGCATACCTGCAGATTTCAACCATCCGGTGTGACAGGATGTTTTTCCTTGGAACAGCGCAAATGGGTCTGTATAAAGGTCATCATCTTGGTGGGCTAGAGCCATGTCACTGTCTGCTTTTACAACCGCTCTTGCTCCATACCATGTCCTTCCATCTGGTTTTGTTTCACTCGCTAGAACTCCAAGGTCATATTGTTGCCATCCGATCCAAGCAGAACCACCGTCCATGAATGCTATGTCCGCATGACCAAATCTTAGAGCCTCGATTGCAGCACCAGTGGAATCAATGGGATAAAGGTCCACAGGGGCATCAAATTCCTCAGAGAGGTAGTCTGCCATCTTTTGAGGATTTTCATCAATGTTAGTGTAGGTGTCCCTAACTTGATATGCTATCACTAGGGAATCAATGTTACCTAATTCATCTAGATCGTTTGTTTCTTCTGTTTCTCCAACACAACCCACAAGTATTGACATCAACATAACGGATGCAACAAAGACGGATTTGGTCACTTTTTGTCTACTCACAGTAATCACTTGATGCATGCGAAAAACATCCTATTAAAAAATATTAGGGTGCCCTAAAAACACAAATAAAGGAAAGATTTCTGGACCAATCATGACGCAAATGGGAAATGGTAAACATCTGAAAGCATGGGCTTTCAGATTGATTCTTCCCATCTTAAGCGCTATATTTATCATAACTATTTTTGATTTTGAGTTAATTCAACCACTTGTGAAACAACTTTCACTTGCTTCATTAATTTTAATTGTCCTTATTTCTGGCTTGAGACCTATTTTCGGGGGCTTGAGAGCATCAGTAGCATATTCCAAAATCGATTATTTATCAGTAAAATCAGCAACTAAAGGATACATTCTATCGGCATATGGAGGAATATTCCTCCCCTCTTCAATTGGAGGCGATCTACTGAGGATAGAGCACATTAAAAATTGTACAAACGGGTTGCGCAGGGATGCATTAATGGTCGTAACTGTTGAGAGAGTAATCGGATTTCTTGCATTGTTGATTACTGCTTTACTGGTATCTATTCTTGTTCCATCAGTATCAGATTTTTCTCTATTCTTCAGCATAACCTTTTTTGCCATTACATCGTCACTAATCCTCTGTTTTTTCTCTACAAAATTTCTTCCTTTGCCAGACTGGGTTTCTCGTATATTCCAACACGTAAATTCTTATTCAGATAAAATGCTTTTATCAAAGATTTTTTTATTGTCAGTAGTTTTTCAAATAGTATCTTTGTCGATTCCAGTACTTGTTGCATTCGTGGTCTCAGGTATCGAGAATGCCTACCAAATTGCGATAATTACACCAGCGGTTGCTATATTTACTACACTGCCTATCGCAATTGGAGGCTTAGGTATTAGAGAGGCTGGATATTTGGGTTTGGGTGCTATGGTTAATGTCCCAAATGAAGTTTCTTTGCTCGCTGGATTAAGCCTATCTATCTCTATTATCATTTCTGGAATACCTGGTATAATAATCCAAAATGAGCTGATTACAATCAACGCAAAAGAACAAACTCAAAACTTTACAAATAATGGAGATATTTCATGAATCTAACAAAGCACAGTGTAGACATAGTAGTCCCGATATACAACGATGAACAGGTTATCGATAGATTGTGTGAAACAGTATTTTCCGTCCTTGGAGACAAATTCAAGTCAATAAAATTGATTCTTGTAGATGATGGATCAAAAGACCAATCATTTGCAAAAGCCATTGAAAATAGGAAATTGAATCAAAATATCGAAGTGATAAGATTAGCAGGTAACTTTGGTCAGCACAGAGCGATTTTAGCAGGTTTGCGTAGTACAAAAAGTCCGTTCGTTGCAATAATGGATTCAGACTTACAGGACAGACCTAGAGACATACCTGTTTTACTTCAGAAAATGCTGGAGGAAGACACCCCTATGGCCATAGCAAGAAGGAGTAAAAGGAGCGATAGTTTTCTTAAAAAAATGGGAAGTAAGATGTTTGCAAAGGTCTCTAACATATTAGTTCCATTCAAAGTAGACCCGAATGTTGGGGCATTTAGAGTGATAAGACAAACAGTCGTTTCCGAGGTATGTAATGTAGATGAGCACACAGGAACTCCTTTCTCGATGCTATATTCATTGCAAATTCCTTACAGTATTGTGGATTTGGAAAGGGATGCTAGAACGGATGGGGTTTCAGGTTACACGTTAAGAAAATCACTAAAATTAGCAGGAGATAGGATAATGACTTATTCAATCAAACCAATAAGATTAGCAATTCTACTGGGCGTGTTTTTTGGTATGACTTCAATAGGAATTGCAGTCTATTCAATTGTAAATTATGGTCTCCAAGATAAGGTGTACCCTGGTTGGACATCAACTGTCTTTGTAACCTCATTTTTTGGAGGATTAAATCTACTATTTCTTGGTATCATAGGAGAATATATTGGTAGGATATACATTGAAGCAAGAGGTATCCCAAATTACATGATAAGGTATTCTACAATTGACGAGTTAGAAGAGGATTAACTAATACATATGTGTTCAATTGAATCTTTACCAAGCCTAGCTATGGTATCGATAATTGAAACATAATGCGAAAATTCAGAACCATTTTGCTCATATTCTTCGAAAGGTCCATATTCCATCCATTGAAGAGTAATTCCAGAATCATCAAATTCATTCTTGATATAATTTTTTGCGGCAGGTCCGCTGATGTAGGTGTCTGCTCCTAATTTCTCGCAAATCTTGATCAATTTTTCAACTCTATTTCCGTCTATCCCCAAATCTGCGGCATTGTAGAATTTTGTATCGATTTCAAGATATTTGCAAAATGATTTGATTAATTTTTGATTGAATAAGGATAAATTATCCAAACCTCTTTCAAAAAATATTGGCTCTAATATTTCCTTTACGTCTTCGTAATAAGGAAATTTTGAATAAGCTCGCTTAATCGATTCTAAATGTTTAGTTTTCCATTTTCCGTTTGGTAAATCTACTTCATCAATATTTTTCCCACGGTTTGAACCTACTGGGATAGTTAGCCAAAGTTCTCCAGATTTTGTGAGTATTTTATTTCTTGATCTCCAATCTCTGCTGGTAAATGAAACGTTATCGTAAAAAACAAAAATATCCGATTTGGCAATCATTTGAAAATATCCTTTCCAAGGTATGTAGTTAGATTGTGAAATAACACAAGTTGTCAAACTATTCATCTCCCGATATTACGTAACACTGTTCTATATTTGCAGCCAAATTCTTTGCTATTGACAACAATTCTGGATTTTCATTTTCCTTTACGTGCACGTATCCAAGTTCGCAATAACCATTCGAATTAACCTTAACATTCTCATCAATTACTGCTTCTTGAACGAAGAAATTTGAATCTCCTGTTTTGGTAAATGAACTAATTTGCCCAGATTTCCATGATAAAACATTGCAAGCGGCGTTAGGAGTACCTGTTCCGTTAGCAGTTGTTACAATCTCCATACCTAGCGCAATTTTGACAGCCATTTCGTACATATTTACGCCGATATATTCTCCGCAGACCTCTGGCAACCGAGTACCACCCATGCGAGGCGTGATCTCAACAATATACGGTCCTTCAGGCGTATCAATGAAGTCAATATTGCATATTGAATCCTTTAGGTCCAAACAATCTATACACATTCTAACCATTTTCTCACACTCTTTTTGTAGATCACGCTCTTTTGGATGTGGACAACCATGCCCAATTGGAATTCTGATTGGTGGTTCAGTCGTAATATCACTGTGGAGAATAAGTCGCTCAAGCTTCCTTCCAACAATTATTGCTTGTGCTCCAAATTCACTCCCTTCTATCCATTCCTCTACTATCACTTTACCAATTTTTGAGTTATTTTTTGCTATTTCAAAATCTTTATACAAATTTGAATCCTTTGTTATCTGAATGACTCCTCTAGAGCCCGAGGAATCAACTGGCTTAATAACACAGTTTGAATCAGTTTTTTCAAAAAACTTTGAAACTTCCAAAGCTGATGATACTAACTTAAATTTCGCAGTCCTGAGGTTGTATTCACTTAGTTTTCTTTTCATCAACAGTTTATTCTGACATATTGTTCCAGTTTTAGCACTAAATCCTCTTAAATTCATTGAATCAACAACTAAACCAATAGAGGATAGCGATATATCGTTTGCAGTTGATAGAATTCCATCAATCTCCAATTTCTTTGAGAGATTCAAAACTTTTTCAGGCGAAGTAATGTCAATTTCATGGAAATTTTTGGCTATATCGATTCCTGGATATTTACCAGAAATAGAGGCTACATGGACTTCCAAATCCATATCTTGAGCTTTAACGATAAGAGGTAATTGGTGTCTCCCCGCACCCAATATCAGTAATTTACGGATATCATCACCAATAATTAGGACCCCCTAAAAAACCCTAAGTGTTAGTGGTATTTGGACATAATGTGAAAGAGATTAAATTCAATGTTCCATTTTTGGCTGGCAATGAAAGGAAATACCTTGATGAGGTGTTTCAAAACATGCAGTTCGCCGGCAATGGTCCATTTACCAATAGGGTACAATCATTCCTTGAGGCTTACCTAAATGCTCCGCGGGTTCTCTTGACTCATAGTTGCACAGGTGCGTTAGAACTGGCAGCGATGCTTGCTGGCTTTGGTCCAGGAGATGAGGTGATTGTTCCATCTTTCACGTTTGTCACTAGCGCTTCTGCTATTCAGAGAACAGGTGCAACAGTTGTATTTTGTGAGGTGGATCAGGAAACAATGATAGTTGATTTAGTGGATCTTGAAAGTAAAATAACTGAAAAGACCAAAGGAGTAGTAATTGTTGATTATGCAGGAAATACTTGTAATTTTGAACAAGTCACAAAGATTTGCTCGCAGTACGGTTTAGAGTGTATAGAAGATGCTGCACAAGGATTGGGATCTTTATACAAAGGCAAGAAGCTATCAACTCTTGCAAGATTTGGTGCAATTTCATTTCATGAAACTAAAAATATCCACAGTGGTCTGGGTGGGTGCTTGGTGATAAATAACCAAAAAGACGTTGAGAAAGCAGAGATGGTTTGGGAGAGGGGAACAAACCGCAGCGCATTTTTCAAAGGATTAGTTGACAAGTATAGTTGGCAAGAAATAGGTTCTTCGTTCTATCCAAGTGAGTTGCAGGCAGCATTTCTTTTTGCTCAGTTGGAGGGTTTGGAAACTAATCTAAAGAAAAGAAAAGATGTTTGGGAATCTTACTTCAATGAAATTTCAAAAATAGAAAAAAGAAGTAAATTTAGAATTCTTAAAACTCCAGATTGGTGTGAAAATAATGCTCATTTATTCGGTTTAATTTTTGAAACACCTGAGATGGCTGATAAGATTAGAATTGATCTAAATAAACATGGAATAAATGCGGTAATCCATTATGTTCCTTTGCACGAGTCCAAAGTAGGTGCAGACTTAGGATATACTGCTTCAGATTTACCGATTACAAGCAACGCAGCCTCTTGTTTGCTTAGATTGCCCCTACACCACGAATTATCGCAAGATGACGTCTTTTACATCATTCAGACTCTTGGTGAACTTCTTGATTCAAATTCCCCCAATTACCGATTATAGCCGCTTTTATGCTCACAAAAACAGCACTACCAAGCAGCGGTGAACCAATAAAAATAATCCAATTTTTCAGTAAGTAATCCACCTCCTCAATGTTGCTTAAGAACAAATTTCCAGTGATTGAAAAACCCATTAGCCTGAGGCCGATGTAAAAAGAGAACAAAAATAATGCAACGTCATTATCATTTATTTTGATATTTGAAAAAATGGCATAAGTGCCCAAAATCATTGATGAAATCGTGAAAATTGAAATGTAGCCAAACAGTGACATGAACATTGTTGTTGACACTAAAGTAGAAGCAAAGAAGAGAATAAAGCCCCGCTTGTCATTGAAAACACTCTCTAAAAAATGGCACATCAATAATGCAAAACACAAATAAATCGCAAGAAATTCAGTGGATGGAGCTTTTGTAAACCAAGTTACGGTGAATACCAATAAAGCAGATAATGGATGAACTGGGCTTAGTGGCTGCAACTCGTCAACACTTCGTAGGATAATCAGACATATAAGTGAGAAAATAGGAATAGCAACTTCAAATATATCTGTCAATAATAAGATTGCAGGTGAATAAATCATAACCAAAGATGAGGCTAAAAGAAGAGGTGTTCTTTGGCCATTGTCAATACTTTTGTAGTCAAAATCGCTCATTTATTCCCTCCCTTGATTGGGGGACTTGCCTCGTTTTAATTAAATTTAGGTAACCCTAAAAACAGAACTGAATTGGTTCGACCATGGGTGACAGCACCAACCTTTGCGGAGTAGTCTTGGCTGGAGGCTGGGGTACCCGTTTAATGCCACTTACAACATCAACAAACAAACACTTGTTACCGGTGTATGACGAGCCAATGATTTGTAAATCGGTTGCAACTCTTGCCCGTATGGGAATTAAAGAAATAATGGTCGTCTTGGGTGGTTACTCCGGAAATTCTTTCTTCGCTTTGTTGGGAGATGGGCACAGATACGGTTTAGATATTCGTTACGCATATCAAGAGCAAGCAGGCGGTATCGCAGAGGCGCTTCGATTAACAAAGGGGTTTGTTGGGTCTAGAAATGTAGCGGTTATACTTGGCGATAATGTTTTCCAGCAATCAATGAAAAAATACGCTGACGAATTTGTAAAAGATGAATTACATGAGTGCTATTTGTTTCTCAAACCTGTACCCGATCCTGAATCTTTCGGGATTGCATGGATAGATAGTGATGGGAGAATAGTGAACATGCAGGAAAAACCGGCTGTTTCTGATTCTAATTTAGCAATTACAGGATTATACCTCTACACTCCGCTGGTATTTGATATGATTGAGGAAATATTGTCAACTACTGGTTACTCAAATAGAGGTGAGTTGGAAATCACTGATATCAATCGTCTATTTATGCAAAAAGATTTAGCAAAGGGCTGCAATTTTGATTCTCACTGGGCTGATTGTGGAACAATAGATGCATTACTCGAAACATCAGTCCTAATGAAAAATTGGGACCTTGGTCCCTGGTTACCAGTTAAGGAGGAATGAAATGAATATTTTAGTAACTGGTGGTTGTGGTTTTATTGGTAACCATGTAGTCAGGAATGCGCTTCTAATTCCTGGAGTCAGTGCAGTGGTTAACCTCGATTTGTTAACTTATTCTGGAAACCTTCTGAATCTAGAAGATGTTAATGATGAACGTTATTCCTTTGTTCATGGTTCAATAACAGATTCGCATATTGTACAAAAGACATTACAGGATTTTGACATTGATGTGATCCTGCATCTTGCTGCTGAAAGCCATGTTGATCGTTCGATAAATTCAGTTCAACCATTTATCGAAACTAACATCGATGGTACAAGGGTTCTGCTTGAATCTGTAGTAAGTGCGTCAAGCTCGGGGAAAAAAATAGCATTTGTTCATGTTTCTACCGATGAAGTGTATGGCTCTCTAGAGCCGGATGAACATTCATTCACCGAAGAGACGCCACTTAATCCACAGAATCCTTATGCTGCTTCGAAAGCATCTTCAGATATGTTAGTCAATGCTTTCATCAATACGCATGATATATCTGCCGCTATTACTCGATGTTCGAACAATTACGGTCCTCGCCAGTTTCCAGAGAAACTAATTCCACTAATGGTTTTGAAAGCCAAGAAAGGAGAACAACTACCAGTATACGGAGACGGCAAGCAGATTAGAGATTGGATTCATGTTGAAGATCATGCGAACGGAATTTTGTCCACGATGCTTGCGTTGTACATGGGTACTATTGCTTCAGGTGAAGTATTTAATTTCGGAGCGGATAATGAGCAACAGAATATTTCTATTGTTCAACATATCATCTCTCGAACTGGTGCTAATTTATCTCAGATAAAACATGTAACCGACCGTCCCGGTCATGACCGTAGATATGCAATGGGATACCAAAAGGCAAAAGCCATCTTAGGATGGAAACCTGAAATAGATTGGGAAGTAGGAATTAATGATACAATTAAATGGTATATGGAAAATCCTGATTGGATAAGATCAATAGAAACGGGAGAGTATCGTGAATATATCAAAGAGCAATATAAATCTTAGATTAAAGATTAATTTTGGCTGATTAATTTGCGAGCTTCCTTTACCATTTTGACAAGTTCTATTCTTGCTTCATCTGGTGTTTTTACATCCTTTTCAAATCCTAAACGAATCGGTTTCGTTTCCGAATTAATGGTAGCCATCATTTCAAAGCCATACCTGTCTATGTGAGTCATTACTGCATGAGATGTTTCTTTTGCCTTACTCATAGTTTGGCAATACAAAACTAGGGCATCTGAGTGATCTTCATTCATGTGTGTAATTATATCATCAGAATTTTGTAATAAAGGATCTGGCTCTGAACTATTCCATCTTGATTCATTGACCCAAGACATTCTTCCAAAGCCACCTATGTAGCGGACTGATTCCACATTGAGTCGGAAAAATGCAAAATCTTCCCAATCAGCATAAACACTAGCACTTTCGTGAGCCTCAATGAAGGATTTTTTGACGGATTCCCGCTCATCATCTTGTACCTCTAGACATTCGCCTACCAGTGTCACTCTGCTTAGTGCAAGTGGATTTCCTTCTCCAGTCTCAGCGATTAATGCTGATGCTTTCGAGTTTGCATTGAGATTTTTTGTATGTTCGGCTAATTGGCTTAGAAGGAAAATTAGGTCGCCATTGTGCATTGCATATGTGACAAATGAACCGTAAGGATGTCCTTTTGATTTTTCAGAGATCGTGCATAACGTAGCAACATCCATCTTTGCTATCAATGTCCTTGCGTATTCTGCATGGGATGGTTTAGGAACATTACGATCATACATTAAATCTGGTTTAGAGGAACCGTCGGCAGTTGGGGATGCGTGCTTTGTAAATTTCTTTTTGGTTGTTTCTTTCGACATAATTATACCTCTGTTAATTGTTTATTTCATCTTTTACTACTATCTGAATATTTCCGGAGGGTGAATTATAAATTTCCGAGGATACCATGAATACTTCTGCTATATTTTCTGGTGTAAGGACTTCGACAGGTTCACCATCAGCAATAATTTTCCCCTCTGATAATAGAATAATCCTATCTGCGAACCTTGCTGCTATGTTGATATCATGAATTGCTATTAATGCCGATCTTGGGTTTGCTTTATCCTCAACAAGCGTTTTTATTTTTTTCATAACTTGGATTTGATTGTTTAAGTCAAGGTCACTTGTAGGCTCGTCAAGTAAAAACAATCTGGGCTCTTGTGCTATTGCTTTGGCAATAACGACTCGTTGCCTTTCACCTCCTGAAAGCCTGTTGAATTTTCTAAATGCGAACTCTTCTAGACCAAAAAAGTGGATTGTTTTACTTACAATTTCACGGTCATTTTTCGATATAGCCCAGTTGATATATGGTCTCCTTCCAAGCATTACGACATCAAAGACATCAATTGAGAAACTTGACTTGACCGACTGTGGGACATATGAAATGAGGCGAGATAAGCTAGCCGGGTCAGAGTCATTAACCACTTTCGAATCGATACTAATTTCACCGGTATCCATCGGAAGAATTTTGTTTATGCACTTGAGCAAAGTCGATTTTCCTGCTCCATTAACCCCCAGAATGCAGACTAATTCATTTTCCTTGATTGTCAGATTCAGATTTTCAAGAACTTTTAATCTCCCATAATTGAAAGATAGATTGCTGACCTCGAGTAAGTTTGCCATTCTATCAACCCCTACTCCTAAGTAACAAGTACATGAAAAATGGACCGCCAATAACAGAAAGCATAACCCCGACAGGAATGACTACAGGCGCAAATAATGTCCTTCCTAGAGTATCTGCTAGAATCATGACAAATGAACCAAAAACCGCAGAACATGGTATTAATTTTCGATAATCATTTCCTACAATGATTCTAGCCATATGGGGAGCTGCAAGACCTACAAATCCAATTAAGCCTGTAAAAGCAATAACGATTGAAGTCATCAAAGCAGTAAGTATCAGTATTTTTTTCCTTAATGCCCTCGGATTAACACCTGTCGATATAGCGAATTCATCTCCTCCAAGAGCTAGCGCATTAAGATCCCAAGACCACGCCAAAGCAGTGGGGAGTAATCCGATAATTGCTATGCTTATCCAAAGTACGTTTACCAAGTCAGGTCTTGACAAACTACCAAATGACCAGTGTGCTAATTGAGACAATTGTTCATCACTGGCAAAGTACTGAAGTGTTGAAACTATCGCACCTGATATGAAAGTAATTGCAATGCCAACTAAAATGTAAGTTTCTGCGGATATAGTATTCATATCTCCAAGTTTGATTATTACTGCTACAACGATTAAAGAGAAAAGGAATGCATTTCCAACAATAGAGAGTTCCGGCACATTTACAACAGAATACCCTACAATAATCGCAACAGCTGCCCCAAGGGCTGCTCCGGATGACACACCTAGAGTCAGTGGAGAAACCAATGGGTTGCCTAGGCAGCCTTGCATTAGTGCTCCTGCCGTTGAAAGTGCAATGCCAGCTATTATTGCCATCAGAATTCTTGGGAACCTAAGTTCCCAAATAATACTCGATTGAAGTTCGTTTGCTTCTTCGAGACCAAGTATAATTCGTACGGTTTTCCACATGGTTAGATTGGTAGAAGAACCCTGGCCAATAGATAACATGGTAAGTATAAGAGTACAGACAACAAAAAATATGATCCAGAAAATTTGTTTATTGGCATTCTTAATATGCGCCACAGAAAGAGAATCCATCTTTTCAGCCGCCATTATATTGACAAACAAATTTTCCAACTCGTTCCGTTTCGTGGTAATCAAGGAAATAATCGTCCAGATATTGCTCAGTATCGATATCAGAAAACAAGTCTGGATGGAAATACTTGGCTAGATGCGGTAACCCATGTATCATCATTGGTCCTGCAAATTCACCTGCCATGATTAGCATGTTATCATTTTGTACGGCATTAATCTCATTGAATCCTGGACGCTCTGAGATAAATTCCATGTGAGTTTTGCACTTATCCTCCTCATCAAAACCATTGTAACCGATGTCGAAGGTTATGCCATCAAACATTAGAACATCGGGGTTTTGATCAATTATTGCTTCCATATCAACATGAGTTGTATGTCCAGGTAAATCAGCAAAAACATTTGTCCCACCTGCACGGTCAATGATATCGGTCCATTGAGATGTCCCTGTTAGTACCACCGGATCTCTTGTTAGAGAAGCATGATGTTCCATTACAACACTTGGTCTCTCTAAACTTTCTACAGATAAAATCCGTTGCTCCACCATGCTTTCAATCTCATCAAATTCATCAAATATTTCCTGTGCCTTTTCTTCCTTTCCAAAGATTTCTGCAAGAACAGATATTTCGGTTCGAAGAGTATCATATTTGTAAAAATCCAATGCTATTACTTTAATCCCAACAGGTTCTAATTTCTCACGGATAGCATTTGTGTCTACCATTCCGTTGCTTGCAAAGACAATGTAGATATCAGGATAGCAATCAAGTAATGCCTCGAAATCTATCTCGGAATGAGCAGAAAGTTGGACAAGGGGAATATCATCAAATTCCGGCCATATCGATTCATCTTCGAAATCCCCCGAGGCTCCAACTACCGTCGCAAAATCAATCTCGAGCATTCTCATTACTGTGCCTGCGTAAGTATTAGTAATCACGACTCTGCTAGGTGCCTGGTCAAATGTATGCTTTACTCCATTTGAGTCTATTACTGACAAATTTCCAACGGAATCTGCCTCTTTTTGGTCAATTGAGTATTGGTAAACCCCAAAGATGCACAATAGGAGAATTACTGTTTGAGAAACTGCAATGATTCTTTTGTCAACCATCTTCCAACCTCCCTTTGGAGATAAGAATTGATGAACAGATTATTGTCAAAATAATTAGGATTGGATTCAAGAATGGGATTGAACGTTCACTATCCTCTGATATTGGAATAATGTTTACGAATTCAGAGGGGGAGTAATCAGATGTTTTTTCATCGACGACAACATTTACCCGAACTCTATTGTTCCCGGCAGATAAATCCGATGTATCAGTAAAGTTTTCACTGCCGTTATAAATTTCAACAACATTTCCATCTTTATCTTGAACAATAACAGTGTATGATGCTGCGTTCTGTACTCCTGTCCAAGAGATTCTTACCATGTCTCCCTCTTTGTAGTCCTCTTGGAAGGAGAATAACAGAGGACTTTCAGGGATAAAATCTACATCAATAGTAATACTATTACCCTCGATTATGTATCCAATATCGGTTAAAGCAATTATACTGTAAGTGTAAGATCCATCTTTTTTGTTTTCTAGATTGACAATAGTCTCCACTCCCTCGTATACAATAACTTCATTTTCGATTAATTGGTATAATGTTGCAGTTGGGAAATCTGCCCATTCTATAGTGAAAGAATTATTCGTGATGTTCATTGATTCCGTAAGGATTTTTGGTTTTGTTGGGATCTCGTAACCTGTTAATTCGTAAGTAACACTATCAGAATGAGATCCTGGTAGCCTGTCAATAATTTTAACGTAGTTCCTAGCGGTGGTGTTATACCATAATTCCCATGAAACAACTCCATCATTTTGATCGATGATTCTGATATATGTGGTTAGATATGTTGTTCCTTGCACATTTATTTCGATGTTCTCTGTAACTGTAACAGCGTTGAGTGTATCATCATATCCGTTTGGGTGACCGGGAACACCGATAATGTTGGTACGGTTGAAATGTAAAGAATCTGGTGGGTTGTCAGAAAACAAAACCGAATCATTACCATTTTTAGTAAATTCCCAACCCATAGTTCCTTCTTGGAAATATGATGAACTTGAAGGATCGTCTACCCAATATGTTTTGATTGGTAGTAGGCTAAATGCATCAAACCATCTGAATGATTTTTCATTTTCAAGATATGAATCATCTGTTATCCTAACAAGAAATGTTTCTTGTTCATCACCAAACGCATCTATGATATTTTCATTTCCAATCACTGTATATGTTCTGTTTTGGAAATGCTCTGGAGTATGAGAAATGAAGTAATCCCAGCTCATACCTGATTGCCAAATATTATCGCTTGAGGGATTAGGTAGAACAATCATAAGGAGAGATGGGCAATTGATATTGGTGCCGTTAGAGTTATGTGCCACCAAGTTAAATTCGTGTGTACCTGGGTCTGAGGGCGTGTAGTCATACTTTAGATTAGTTCCCCTGTAAATAATATTCTGTTCATCCACAGGCCCATCGTATAGGGAGTAGAAATCGGTGTAATCTCCACCCTCCCACTCAAGAGAGAACGGTGACATAAGTACAGTTTGAGTCTGAGTAGTAAATGTGGCGTTGTGTGGTAATTCTATATTGTTAAACGTTGAGAGATTTAACCAATTTAATCCATCCAAGACTTTGTAACTAAACGGAGATAATAATTCATTACCTCCTTGCATTACACTAATCTGAGATTCATTTCCAACTGATAGGTTTCTAAGCATATAAAAACCATCCTCGTTGGTAGTTGAGGAATCAAATCCGTTACTTACTTCTGCCCCAGATACGGGGTCACCTTGAGGATCTGAAATAAATCCAAACACATTGTTCATACCGTAATGGAATTCGAAGTGGTTAACCTTTGGAGAGGTTATTGATCCCTCTTGTAACTGCATGTGAATGTGTTGACTGCTATTGTAAGAATTACGTTCCCATTCAAGTGAAAGTGTGTAGTACTCTCCGATGGGGAATGGACCAAAACCGTATTCAGGGTTAACATCCGAGTGTTCTGTATCTTCAACACTAAGCGTGAATGAATCTCCTGGGTTTGTATTTACTTTTCCAGTAATCCAATTCTTGCCTTGTTCGAAGTTTACTTCCATGTTAGAATTCACTTGAATTGTACGGTAAACGACAGTGTGTCCGTCATTCATGAAATAAGCCCTGATAGAATGCTCACCAGGGCTAACTCCCGTAATTTCATATTCTCCATTTTCCGACCAAACGGAATTCTGAGAGTCGATTTTTATTGAAGTCGAATTCGCGACATCACCAAATGAATTCAGAAGTGAGCCATACACTCTGTAAGTTTCTTCTGATTCTTCGAGATCAGCTATGGCTGAGCAAGGAACCAAAATAATAGCCAATGCCATCAAAATAGCCTTGCTCATGACACTACTTTCCAATGCAGAATCCCCCATTAGAGAGAGCGACACCGGGCAGTACAGGACATAATTACCGCCCAGTGTCGCATTGCTTGCAAAATTAGTACCCTAGGTTAGTTTCAACTGTAAGATCCAATGTCTTCAGAAGTAATACCGTAATGATCCCAAACTGGTTGTAACCAGGCTGTAACATCGTAGGATGTTCCAAGTTGGGATGCGTCGGTAAGGTCCAAAACAGTGTTCATTGAAGTAGCTCCGTAGTTAGCATAGAAGTAATCATTGCTGAATCCGCCTTCACATTGAGCTTGGTCTAAACCTTCAGCAACAGTGTGGCTTACTGTGTTGTAGCAACCGGTGAATGTGCCGCTGTTAGGTCCTCCCATTGTTGCGTTTTCATACCACGCAAAGCTGTCACAAGAAGTGTTGTCGTAAGAAGAAACCCAACCCATTGTGTGGGATTGCATGTTGTAGCAAGCGTTGTCAGTGTAAGGTGCAGCATATGCCTCTATAGTCTTCCAGAAAGCATATGCTTCTGCTTGGTACTTGGCGCCGTTATCTGCATTATCCATTTTGTAGGTGTATTTCAAAACTGCTTGTGAGTATGCAATTATGACGTTCTTGACAACCTCGTTGGTTGCATCAGTGTATCCCGCTTGGTCTTCTGCTTGTAGAGCAGCTAAACCAGTGATCATTGCTTGTTGAATGTTGTATGTTGTGTTTGCCATTCCTGCAGTGTGTTCTGTACCGAAGTCTGCTCCACGCTTGTTCAAAGTTGATACTGGAGAGCATCCAACATTCTCATCTGGTCCGTGGAAGAAAGCCCATCCTTCGTCCCAGTTGTGAGGCGCTCCTGTGTCGTTGTCTACGTTTCCAGCATCTGCCTTTGCTATTGCTGTGTTTAGCTCGTGGATTGTGTATGCAACCATTCCAAGGTTTGCCGTCAACTTAGCGATACCTTGGTATCTTACAGTATCAGATGCATTTTCGAAGTCTCCTGTTCCATCCATTGCAGACATGATTAGAGCGTCAACAGAGCCGTCAGCGCCGTAGAATGCATCATATCCGTGATTTTTACCGGAAGCAGCTGCGAAGCCTTGTAGAGTACGGTATGAACCATCGCTCTTCTCAGCATTCTTTCCATTTGTGTAGATGCCCTTTGCAGCAGTCCACTCAGAAGCCGCTGCGTGTGCTTTAATGTCACAAAGATCAGCCATCAAAGATCTGTGGTTGTCGACGTTTGATGCATAGGTGTAGCCACCATCTTCAGCATCCATTGTGCTAACGGCAGAACCTCCGCTAGAAGAGGAGTCACTGCTATCGCTGCTGTCGCTGCTATCGCTACCATCAGAATCACTTGTATCGCTGTGACTGTGGTCACTGCTATCGCTGTGGTCGCTGTGGTCGCTGTGGTCGCTGTGGTCACTACTATCGCTGTGGTCACTGCTGTCGCTGGAATCTGAAGTTCCAGCATCGGATGAAGATCCGTCGTCCGTATCAGAGTCCTCAACACAACCAGCAAGTGCTGCTAGTAGCATTAGTAGGACTAAAGTCATGCTTTTCATTTTTACTTTCGTTATCATTTTTTTCACCTTTAGGGTTCCCTAAACATTAGGATTGAAATCTCCGACAAGCATGTAGTATATAGTATTTTTAGGGGAGCCTAAAAAACAGTTATGTTCTAATTACTATTGGCTCAGTTTGGACGGTTTACGGGGTATAGAGGGTCTGGAAATGACAAGTGAAAAACAACAAAACTTTTGTCAAGAGACTGAGAAACCTTCATCTCTTTATATAAGAGTGTTAGTTGTTGTGCTAGCATTTTCAGCTCTTATGAGATTTAGAAACTTAGACACTGAATCATTTTGGTTAGATGAGTTGACTACACTAAGTGCAATCAGTCAAGGCTCATGGAGATCGACTATGGAAGGCTGGCTTTCGATGGTTGGCATGGGTACTTGGTTGATGTATTATTGGAAAGTATTAGTTGGCGATTCAGATTTTGCATTGAGGTCTTTGAGTGCGATTTGTGGAGTGCTCTTAGTTTTAGTAGTCTCAGAGTTCACAAGGAAAATCCATGATGAAAAGGCTGCAATAATTGCATCAAGTATGATTTCTATTTCTCATTTGGCAATCTTGTACTCTCAAGAATTTAGACCTTACATGTTTACCACTCTTTTTATTTGGAGTTCATTTTATTTGATTAGATTGGATAGAAAGTTGAGACCATTTGAGATTCTATTCTGCATTATTTTACTATCGTTTTCCTACCTCGTCCATTACTTAGCAGGTCTTGCGATAGTGTTAGGCTTACTTACTGATTTTACTCTACGAGTTGTTAATCACATAAAGAATGAAGAAAAACATCAAAATGGTTGGAAATATTCAGTCTTTAATTTCATAAAATCTAAGGGAGGCCAAACCCTCCAAGTTTCAGTTTCAATTGCGTTTTTAGCTTATTTTATGCTTGATAAAATGATCTATGATTCATCTAACACGGGGCATAGCATGTGGATTAATGACGTCCCGAAAAGACCAGTGGTTTCATTATTTGATTACTTTTTTGCCTTCGATACAAGAGGTTATTTTACAGATATCGCAGAATTCATGTGGTATTTTGTCTTAGCAACTCCAGTCATATTGTTGATTCATCGATTCATGTTCAAGAAAAAAGGTGTACTGGAAGAAGCAGAGTGGTTTGTCTGGTTAGTTGGAGGTGGCACAATGCTAATTGTGGTGATTTACTCATTACAAGTTAGAAATTTATGGGTTTCCAGATATTTCGTATTTTCAATGCCAGCATGGTATATGTTGTTCGGGTTGGGGATATCAAGAATCATTGATATAATCCAATTCAAAGACATCGAATCAAATTTTAACCCAAAGTTCGATGTAAGTAAGATCATTGCGATAACCTTCTCAGCAATTTTTGTCCTGTATAGCACTACTTGGTTAGTAGAGGACTTCAACTACTATGAGAAAAATGGTAGATCAGATTTCAAAGGTATGAGCATATGGCTTGACGATAATGTGGACGGCAACCAAGATGATGTATTCATAGTTAGTCAACCATACTCTAGATATTGGGATTTATATCTTGACAGGATGGGAAGTGATGTAGAAATTGATGTTGATTCGGATTGGGGGGATGTTACATCAGGACAGGTCACCAGCATACTTGATGATGAGCCAACTGAGGTTATCCATATTAGAGGACATAGGCTATCAATGTGGGACTATGATTCTTTGACACTTGTTCTTAAATCAAATTATGAGCTTGTAGAGAGTGTTGACTTTATAGAAGGACAAATCGATGTATATCACAGGATTTAGTAAGATGAGCACATTCTTAGATTTCAGCAGCAATGTGAAGACTTCCATCTTTGTAGAATACTTGGAATGTCTCTCTTCTCTTTCTTGAAAGAGCAGCAACAGCGTCATAGATTTCGTCGTCGCTTACCTCGAAAGCCTTAGCAGCATTCTTTGTAGACCACGCAACTTCTTCAAAATCAGAAGCAGCAATCCACCTCAGAAGTTTTGCTTCCAGTTCAGTCAACTCGTCTGACATGGTTACCCCTAGGGCTCAAGACTCAAAATATTATGCAATAACGTGCCTAGATTGAAATCATTCTTCTGCAGCATTCTTCTGCATCGATATAACCATCCAATAAGGTGTTCAAAGCCTTGGTGAAAGGTACTTGAATTTCAAAGTCTTCTGCTCTTCGCATGAACATTCGAGCAGCTCTTACTCCTTCGGCTACCATTGACATTTCTTCCAGTGCCTCATCTAATGTTAACCCTTTACCGAGTTTTTCACCCATGCTACGGTTTCTGCCGTAAGGTGAGGTTGCAGTAACGTAAAGGTCTCCAAGACCTGCAGGTCCGAATGCAACTTCTGCTCTTGCTCCTAATTGTGGTAATAGAAGACATCCTTCTTTGAAGCCGGCAAAGAAAATTGCAGCTTTGAGATTATCTCCTCCAAGAGTTCCAACTTGGGCAAGACCATCTACAAGACCGCATGCAAGTGCTACGACATTCTTGAAAGCACCCCACAACTCTGCACCTTGCGGGTCATTTGCAGCCTTTAGAACGAAAGTTGGGGTGCTCAATGTCTCTGCTAATCTCTTTGCTACTGAACCCTCTTCGCTTGCAACTAATGCTGTAGTCATTACTCCATTCGCAGCTTCTGGAGCAATTGTCGGTCCAGTCAAAACTGCTAGTGGGTTATGTAGATCATTTTCCTTAAGTATCTCCTCAATCGCAGAAGATATTAAGCGCTTTTTCGGTGCTAGACCTTTTGCTAAATCTAGTAATACGTGACCTGGTCTAAGATGTGGTATCAAGTCATTCACTACATCCAAAATTACTGATGAGGGAACTGCAAGAACAATAATTTCTACTCCCTGCAGAGCTTCTTCAAGATGCATTGTTACGTCTAATCCTTTGACAGAGACGCCCTCTAAATAGACAGAATTTTCATCCTTCATCATGATGCTTTGATAGACTTCTTTTTCTATAGTCCAGCCCTTGACATTGTGGCCGTCTTTCAGCCACATTGCAGCAATAGCAGTACCCCAGTTTCCTAGCCCCAAAATGCCAATGTGTGCCATGCTATCGTTTGGGGTGGATTTGCATATGCCTTTAGTGACTTCCGCTTAGTTGCGATAAAAATCGTCTATTATCCTACTAATCAGAATAAGTCATCATCATCCTCGTCAAATTCGAAAACATCATCTTCGACTTTGGCTTCTTCATCCTTCTTCTTTTTCTTAGCAGGCTTTTTTCCAGCTTTTCTTTCTGCCTTCTTTTTCTCTTTAGCAGAGAGTTCCTCTGCTTGTGCAGGTTCTTCTTGAGATTCATCCTCTTTGTTTTCTGCTTGCTTAGCGGCGAGTAATTCTTGTTCTGCTTCTCTAATCGCTAGTTCTTGAGCGCTAACTCCAGTCTGAAGCGCAAGAGCCTTTCTTCTATCCTCTCTTGCTTTTTGTTCAAGTTGCTTATGTCTTGCTTTTTCTATGCATTGTTGCATGTACATAGCATCGTGTTCAAGTAGCGGCGAGTCTGAAATCAAGGTGATGTCTAACCATCCGCCATCTTCGACAATAAACTCTGCAAGTGGCTCGAAATTTAGGTCAGATTTTTTGATTTGAGTGTAGTGATTTGCATTTCCAGATCTGTGCTCAACTCCGGAGAAGTGGCAGTAGAATTCCTTTGTTCCAATAGTTTCTCGAACTTGGTCGAATAATTCTCCATAGTCCTCACTAGTTCTCATTCTTCCATTACCTCTAGCGTGAATGTGTGCTATGTTCAGAACTGGAATAGTCCCTTCTACGTGGTTGACTACCTCCAAAACCTCCTCCAGTGAACCCCACAGATCCTGCCTCCCTGAAGTTTCAATACCGATTTTAGATGGCTCACCATTTTTTATCCATGGGAATACAGGGAATTCATCTTCCTCATCGTTCCAGATATCATGGATTCTATCCACGATTCCAGCAAATACATTGGCTACATGCTCGTTTGCAGCTTGCCCTCTTCCAAATTCTCCATAGTGTCCAGTGTGAAGTGTCACGTGTCGTGCATTTATTGTTCGGGCAGTTTGCAGTGTAGCCTCGATTTTTGCTAGAGATCTTCCTCGCTCAACCTTGTTGCCGAGTAACTCCGAATAGTAAGGTCCGTGAATGTTCATCTCGAAGTCGGTTTTATTCGCTAAAACGCCGGCTTGCCAGTATTGATCGAAGTGTGCAGGAGATATCAGACGAACGGTTTGAACCTCCATGGTTCCTAGTCCTAGAGCAATGATATCATCCATTCCCTCAACGATTGTTCTACCCTTGCAAGATAGAGGAACTCCCGCTGGACCTAATTTTATCGACATGGTAAACCCCCCCCGCAGAGCCTATCCAAATGGTTCATGTCAATAAGTCCTTTTCGTTACCAACTACTCATTTTGAAATATTCTCTGCTTAAAGATATAACAAAACGACCTTATTTGAAGGAGAAGCATTGAGCACTAGATATGCGCAAAGAACTGGAGCAAGCACTCCAAGCCTTCCGTGGTGGAAAGCCAGTTTGCCTATTCGACTCAGAAAAGCGTGAAGGAGAGACCGATTTGCTCTTTCCCGCAGAGCATGCTCACCCGGAGACTATGAGGCAATTACGACAAGATTGTGGTGGTCTATTGTTCCTAGCAATTGGTCACGAGGTTGGTGAAAGATTTGGTTTGCCTTTTTTACAAGACCTTCACACTGAGCAGTTTATGATGGATAAGTGGAAAGTTCTACATCACTTGAAAACTAATGATCTTCAATACGACTCCCGTTCCGCTTTTACTCTCTCTCTGAATCACCGAGATACCTTCACAGGGATAACAGACAAAGACCGCTCATTAACAACAAGAAGATTTGCAGAATTGTATTCTGAACTGGTTGAAAATGATTCCTCACAAGAGGAATCTATGTCTGCACTAGGAAAAGAATTCCGCACCCCTGGACATATTCCCGTTTGCAGGGAGAGCGAAGGGGGACTGAAAACTAGGCAAGGACATACTGAACTTGCAGTTGGACTTGCGAGGTTAGCGGGATTGACTCCAGTAGTAATCGGGGCGGAAATGCTTGAACCTGAAGGAGACAATGCATTGTCGGTCGAGGAAGCACGAAAATGGGCTGAAGCAAGGGATATACCCTTCATACAGGGCTCTGATTTAATCGATGCAACACTATGACTTTACAATATATCAACCACCTTAGTATCGGAATGACGGTGAGAAAATGAAGAAAGTGATGGCAGTAGGTGTTTTCGATTTATTGCATGCAGGTCACTTGCATTATCTTGAACAAGCCAAATCACTGGGCGACCATCTCACCGTTGTTGTCGCTCATGACCTGACTGTTAGAATCAGAAAACACGAACCAGTAACAGGAATGGACCTTAGAAGAAGAATGGTAGAAGGGTTGAAACCTGTCGATAAATCGATAATAGGAAACCCTCCAGAAGTATCAATGTTTGACATATTGCCTCAAATCAATCCTGATGTTATTGCCTTAGGGTATGACCAAGAACATGCAGAAGAGAAAATCAGAACATCCTTGAATGAGCGTGGACTATCGCACATTGAAGTGACAAGAGTTGAGGGCTTAAGCGACGATTTAGATGGTACAAGAAAGATCATAGCAAAGATTCTAGCTAGAGAAAATAAACAATAATTTGAGGGATAATATGTTCACAGGAATCATCAAACAAATCGGCGAAGTTAAGTCGATTACTGATGGTCAATCGATAATTACACTCGAGATTAAAATCGAAGATGTAAGTGGTTTAGAGATTGGAGCAAGTATAGCGATAGACGGTGCCTGCTTGACAGTTGTTAAGTTCAACTCAGAATCTAAGCATGTCTGGTTTGATGTAATTCCAGAGACGCTTCAAAGGACCACCTTGGGACAACTTGAAGTTGGAAATAAAGTCAACATCGAAAGGTCACTGAAGATGGGAGAAGAATTGGGGGGTCACCTAGTCAGCGGTCATGTTTACTGCATGGGAAGCGTTGAGAGCTCACAAACAAGTGGTGAATCTATAGATTTGAAGATAGGGTTTCCAAACCATGTGGGGAAATACATCGCTGAGAAAGGATATATCGCAATAGATGGGATTTCGCTGACAATTGGCAAAGTAGACTCAAATTCTTTCAATCTGCATATTATCCCAGAGACACAAATTGCCACAACATTGTGCAAGAAACAAGTAGGTCAATCAGTTAACATCGAAATCGATACTATGACAATGAACATTGTCGATACTACGGAGAGAATTTTAGCGGAGAGAGGATTATGAGCAGAGTGATAATTGTTGCAGGTTCGTTTCATGAAGATGAAACAGAGAAGATGATTCAGTACGCTAAGGACGAATGTTCCAAACTAAATCTAACAGTAAAAGAAGTCATTAAAGTTCCAGGTGCTTTTGAGATTCCCTATGCAATAAAGAATTATTTCACAAGACAAAATGCTCAACAAGGAATCCCAGTTATTACTTTGGGCATAATTGAGAAGGGACAAACTGATCACGGCAAAGCGATTGGAGATGTCGTCCTATCTGCTTTGATGAAGATACAATTCACCTATGATGTACCAATCGGTTTAGGAATAATTGGCCCTGGGGCTGAGCCAGAGCATATTGCTCCTAGATTGGAAAAGCATGCAAGGGCATCCGCAAATGCGGTTAGAGTGATGCTAGATTTGTGATGGCTTAATACTTGCAAATTCTTACCAGCATAGGTTCAATAACCACCCCATTCTGCAAAACTCGAACTCATATGTCTGAAGTAAGGAATGTCATAATCATCGGCTCCGGTCCAGCTGGTTACACAGCAGGACTTTACACTGCAAGGGCGCTACTAGAACCACTAATGTTTGCTGGATATATGTCCGGAGGTCAACTAATGCTGACTAGTGATGTGGAAAATTTCCCTGGATACCCAGAAGGAATTGCCGGTCCTGAAATGATGATGCAATTAAGGGAACAAGCAGAAAGATTCGGTTTGACCGTTCAGGATAAGAATGTAGAGAGAGTTGATTTGTCTTCAAGACCCTACAAGGTTTACGTGGAAGGTGAAGAATTCCTTACTGATTCAATCATCGTTAGTACTGGAGCCGAATCAATTTGGTTAGATGCTGAAGGTGAAGCAGAGCAAAAAGGGCGCGGAATAAGCACTTGTGCAACTTGTGATGGGGCATTTTTCAGAGACGAGGAAGTGATTGTTATCGGTGGAGGAGATTCAGCAATGGAGGAAGCAACTTTCTTGACTAGATTTGCAAAGAAGGTTACACTAATCCACAGGAGAGATGTGTTCAAAGCAAGTAAGGTGATGTATGAAAGAGCAGCAAACCATGATAAAATTGAGATTAAAACATTCAGATCCGTCAAAAAATGGCTAAGTAATGATGCAGGACTCACAGGAGCAGTTTTAGTTGACCCTAGAGATGGTTCCGAAGAAGAGATTGCTTGTACTGGCGCATTTATTGCAATAGGTCATAAGCCAATTACCAGCTTTTTGGAGGAACAAGTTGAGGTTGATGAGCATGGATACATTATCCACAAAGAGCACACCATGACTTCAGTTCCAGGTGTATTTGCTGCTGGTGACGTTGTTGATACTAGATATAAGCAAGCGATAACCGCAGCAGGAATGGGTTGTCAAGCAGCCATTGATGTTGAAAGATGGTTAGAAGACCAACATTCATGAAATCGAGATGATTTTATGTCAAATCTGAGGTATGATAGACATATATCATTGCCTCAAGTTGGCTTAGATGGACAAAGGAAATTGAACGAATCTTCTGTACTTTGTATTGGAGCAGGGGGTCTTGGCTCTCCGATTCTAATGTATTTGGCAGCGGCTGGAATAGGTCGAATTGGAATAGTAGATTTTGACGAGGTTGACCTTTCAAATCTTCAAAGGCAGATCCTTCATTCTGAAGATGAAGTCGGGTCAAAAAAAGTCCAGAGCGCCAAACATAGGCTACAGCAACTAAACAGCGAAGTTGAGATAGAAACTTATGAAGAAATGTTGACTGCTCAAAATGCGAAATCAATCATAGAAGGATGGGATTTAGTTATTGACGGTACTGATAACCTGCCAACCCGTTACCTAGTGGATGATTGCTGTAGGCTATTAGGTAAGCCGTGGGTGTATGGTTCAATCTATAGATTCGAGGGACAGGTTTCTGTGTTCAACTACAACAACGGTCCATGTTATCGTGATTTATTCCCAACACCCCCGCCGCCGAACTCTGTTCCTTCTTGTGCTGAAGGAGGTGTCCTAGGTATACTGCCCGGAGTTATTGGCTCAATTCAAGCAACTGAGGCAATAAAGATGATTTTAGGGATTGGTGATGTGCTATCGGGGAGGCTATTAATCTACAACTCATTAGAAATGAGTTTCAGGCTACTGAATTTCAAAAAAGATGAGGAAATGAAGAAGCCAAGTAACCTAGAAGAGTCTGGAAAGCTATTCGAAGAATTTTGTATTATCCCAAAAGTAGAGACAGAATCAGTTAATACTCAGAGTGCCGGCACGCAGGATATGATGTTCAAACGTATTGATGCTGATGAATTCATTGACAAAAGAGAAAATGGATGGAACCCGTTTTTCCTAGATGTTAGATCTGAGAAAGAATATTCTTCTGCTAGAATTACCACAATCGATAAGCAAATCGAACACTTACAAATATTATCCATCAAAGATGAACTTCCAAAAGATAGAGAGATAGTGATACACTGTCATTCAGGAATGAGGTCACAATTAGCATGTATGTTGCTTATTGAGAATGGTTTTGATGCTGATAAATTGTACAATCTTGAAGGTGGAATTGTTGCTTATTCACAATTGAAGCCTGAGGAAATTGAATGATTTCGGTTAACCTTTTACTCACAGCAAAGGGATGAATAATACAATATTCAAGGGAGAAGTTCATTTCCCTAGTCCACTCAACATGACTAGAGGGTGTCTATTTGCCTAAATTGATAGTCGCTGACGAAAACGAGGGTAGGCGTAGTTTGCTTGCAAATACCTTCGAGCGCAATGGCTTTGATGTTACCAGAGTAGGTACACTGCGTCAAGCAGAAGGAACTGCGTTAGCAACTATGCCTGAAGTAGTTCTCATGGAAGGAGCCTGGAAGGTTGGAGATGCGATAGATTCTGCACAAAGGATGATGTCAGATCCTGAATTTGCTTTCAAGTGTAGAATTGTAATTTTAGCAAAATCACCGACTGATGATTACCTGGTCAGTGCTGCAAATGCAGGAATCAGCGAAGTGATGAAGAAACCCATTGATATGAATAAATTGATTGAGCAATTGCAAAAGCACGCTGCAAAACAATTTGTTCCCCCGCCAGCAGAAGTGACTAGCAACTCGTCTCTCTCAGCAGGGTCATTTAGCGTTGAAGCGGTAATGGGGGGAGGAACCTGGGCTCTTCCAATGCTTAGCGGATTAGTATCAAAAGAAACAATAAATCAACAATTTGTTGATGAAATTTTTGAGCAATTAGGGGAAGAGGGCAGGGTTATTGATCCAGATAATGCAACTATGCAACCACAGGTAGTATCTGAAATGCTTAGGTTGGCTTTGAATAAATTAGTTTCAGAAAATTCGGTAGCAGAAGAAGCAAATGATCAGGCTACAAGTCGGGGACCTAGCTTTGATCAAATTTCAAAGGGGCAAAAACTCGGTAGCGCAAAGAATGACAAATCCTCACAAAATAAAGTTGCAAATTTGGGCTCGTCAATGGAAGATATTCTTCAGCGACAGGCAGATGAAATCGCAAGAGAAATAGAGGATAAAATGGATGAAATCCTCGATGAAAAACCTGATTTTATCACATTACTTGAAGATGAAAACCGAGTGCCTATCGATAAAGAAATGGCTGCATTAACTAAGCATACAGCTGATTTTGTTCATGAATTGCTATGGGATTTAGGCAGACCTGGAGCAGTTAGTGACATCACTTTGATGACAAGAATTGAGGATGCAACCGAGATGATGAAAGACATACTCGATGGATTTTCCTTCCTTGAAGAAGAATAGTTTCCTTATTTAATGCAAATTAAATTGAGGAAGTAATTGAAAAAGAACATCCTTTGCGTGTGCATGGGGCAGTCAGATGGTTCAAGCTTCACTACCACCAATTTTTGGCAAAGACTGGCAACCAAAATCCCATTTGAAGTTTACAACTCTGCTGGATGTAAAGTCAGCAAAAGCAGAGGTCATGCGCTTTGTTATACAGCGACATGATGGGATGATTGCCCTTGCAGGCAATATATGGGACCATGTAATTAGCAAAGATGTGAAATCTTTTGATGGGACTTCCTGGCACGAATTTGGCAAAAAATATGTCACAGCCTTGGGCAAGGGGTTAGTGGCGAGTGCAAAATCGGTCGGAATTGATGAAAATAGTTTGGAAGAAGTCATACCTCGCCGCACTCAAATAGAATTTCTTGGGAGGAGACACACATACTTTTTGCTGGATATGCGCTTGTGCATGCGGAGGATTGCCCATTACATGTCAGTTAGCCTGGATCAAAGAATGGATTGGCAGCGCTGGATGACAAGAACTAGAAAACTCGATGAGAATTTGAAGGAATTATTCACTAATGGTGCGCCTACGCCAGATGGGGGGAGATTTGGAGGCAAGGGTTTCAGATCTACCTGGCAAGAGGGAATTGTTGCTGCTGCATCAGCCGTAGTAACAAATCCAGATGCTGAGATTGGTTCAACTCCTGGAAATGGATACGACGGAGATTTAGTTGCACCAATGATTCGAGATGTTGGCTTAGGTTTGGCTATGGGAGACACTCCTCTATCGGTAATGGCAGCTAATTTAGGAAAGGTCGGAAGCAATCAAAACGGCGGTTGGGATGATGCTGGTGGTAGAGATTTACACGTTGGTGCCTGGCATGTTGGAGTCTTACCTCCTACTGCACCCTTGCCAATTGCTAGCGCTACAATGACTGGCCTTGCATTTGCCGCATGGAGGCAGAATTTGGATAGATTCCATCTTGCTTGTATCGGAGAGGGTTCATCCAGCAGCGGAGAATTTTGGGAATCATTGAATTTATCCGGTGCGAGAGGACTGCCAATTTGTTATGTTCTTCAAAATAATCAAATCGCTTTAGACACTCCACCAGTCCATCAATCAGGAGTCGAAGTTTGGGCTGACAAGGCAGTGGCTATGGGCATGCCGTCTTGGACAATAGATGGCAGTGACCCTGCCTCCATTTATGCCAGCGTGGCTTGCGCAAGAGAATTCACAATGAATGGTGGGGGACCAACATTAATTCACATTGAAACAATGCGCGGGTGTGGGCACGCTCATCATCACGATGATTTGTATCTAGGTAGCGAAACAGGTACACCACCAGGATATGTTGACAAGGATTTGATTGAATATTGGGAGGCTAAAGACCCAGTCACAACTCATAGGGAATTATTGCTAAATCTTGGAGTCAAGGAAGATGAATTAGAATCCATGGAGTTAGAGGAGGCTGAATTGGTTCGTACTTCAAGAGAGAAGTTGGACCAGATGGATTGGCCAGAACCTCACACTGTTACAAAGGGAGTAACCACTCTTAACGATTCAGATACTCATGAAGATCATCTGCAAAGATTATCTAATTCTAGCACAGAAACAGGTGAAGAATCAGGTCTTGAGGTGGGCGAATACTCTTTCCAATATGCACAAACCGGCGGTTGGACATATTCGAGAGCTATCCAACAGGCTATGGTTGAAATAGCAAATTCTGAGGACTCAAATACGGTCTTCATCGGTGAAGATATGGAAGTTGCAGGTGCCTTTGGAATGAATATGGCTCTGAAGAATGCAGGGCATCAGGATAAACTGGTCGATATGCCACTTTGTGAAGCGATAATTGTCCACACTGGTGTTGGTGCAGCACTGAGTGGTATGAGACCGATGGTAGAGATTCAATTTGGTGGATTTGCCGCACTCGGTTACAATGCGCTTGTTAACAATGCAGCAATGCTTCGATGGAGATGGGGTGCAGATTGCCCCATGACGGTAAGAATTCCACTCGGCGCAAGGACGAGAAGTGGCCCTTTCCATGCTAACATGATCGAATCTTGGTTCGCTAACGATCCAGGCTTAGTTGTAATCGCGCCTGGAACTCCACAAGACGCATATGATCTATTGATTGAAGCCAATCAATGTGATGATCCGGTCCTATTTTTGGAGCACATCGGGCTTTACGGTCTCAGAGGTGGATTGACTGGTTGGGGTCAAAACATCAACCAAGTTGTTGACAAAGATTCCGTGAAAAATGCAATATCAAACAATGAAACTTACTCACTAGGAAAGGCTAAGGTAATTCGCGGAGGAAGAGATGTTTCCCTAATTACTTGGGGAGCAATGGTGCATGTTGCTAGGTTGGCTGCTGATGAATTATCCAAAGAGGAGATTGAGGTGGAAATCGTTGATTTGAGAACAATTATTCCATTTGATGCAAAAACTTGTGTTGAATCGGTGAAGAGATGTGGTAGATTTGCAGTTCTACATGAGGCACAATGGCATGGTGGACTGGGTCATACAATACAATCTCGCATATTGGAAGAGGTGTTTTACGAATTAGAATCCCAACCTGCCGTAATCGGTGCTCTTGATACTCCAGTTCCATTCTCTCCGCCATTGGAAAATCACACCATTCCATCAGTGGAACATGTAGTAAAGGTTCTAAGAGAAATTGCCAATTCTTAGTCAAGACTTGATACAGGCAGTGGTCTAAACCTTATTCTATAGAAATACAACGAAGCAAGACTTGCTCCTAGAATACAGGTTGTGAAGTACATCCAAAGCAAATCTAATTGTTGAGAAATTAGATTCGGTCCAAAGGTTCTGGCTGGATTCATACTCGCTCCGGTGAATCTTCCAAATATGAATGCAAGAACTGCAACAGTTAATCCAACTAAAGAGGCAATTGCAAAGAGATTCTCGGTTCTTGAGACGATCAATAATATCGATGCCATCAGCATGAATGTTATGAAGATTTCAATTCCTGCAGCAGTTGCTATTGTAATATCATTTGAGACCACAGTTGGTCCTACAGGACCAATCAAATAAGCAGCCAAAAGACCTCCTGATAACTGAGCAATTATGTAGGGAATAACCGCTTTTCCTTCAAGATCCCCATGTATCCAAAAAGCAATGCTAACCGCAGAGTTGATGTGGGCGCCAGAGATTCTTCCAAATATTAGAATTGCAATCGTAACCGCTATGCCAAACACTGCTGAAATGATTAGTGCTGAATCCGTAAGTGCAATCGATCCACACCCAAGTCCAACCATCAACGCAGTTCCGAAGAACTCGGACAAGATACGATTCCACACTGGACTATGCTAATAGAAGCAATTTTTGATATTTCGTAAGTCCTTAGAAGCCATAACCATCAATAAGGACTGACTCAGGGTGTTGGCTATGCAGGCTGTGAGTGTAGAGCTTGGTCTGCTGAGTCTCCCAAAAAATAAAACATTTCTAGTGACTATATTATCATTCATTTCATTTGTTGCAGTGAGTTACTTATTTGGAATCGATTCGATGACTACAACGATTTTTTTGCTCATCGTCTCAATAGTTTTACTAATTTCCTCGGTTGATTTTTTCATCGACGGAGCAAAAGGTTTGGCAAGGAAACTTGGTATAGCCGAGGTGATTATCGGGTTGACAATTGTCTCGGTTGGAACTTCTCTTCCAGAAATCCTTGTGACTTCTGCATCAGCAATTGATTCAGCAACAAATCCAGGAGCTGCTGATTTGGCATTTGGTTCCATATTTGGCTCCATCCTATCACAGATCACTCTTATCTTGGGAATCGTGGTTTTGACAACTAGCGTAAAGGTTCACCCTAACTGGTTTAAGCGAGATGGTATGTTGATGCTTGCTTGCTTAATACTGGTAGGAATCATGTCGATGACAGAGTCTGGATTAACCAGAACAGAAGGAGCAATTCTTGTATTAATTTATCTTGGTTACGTGTACTACCTTTTGAGCAACAGGAATAAGCTTGCAGAAGATGAGGGTGGCGAATCAAATGTACAGGAAGCAATTACTTGGTCGAGCGTTTCATATTCAATGATGCTTATTTTAGGTCTCTACTTTGCATTATTTTCTGCTCAAAAGTTAGTGGAATTAGCCTCTGAGTTGGCACTAGCAGCAAATGTTCCGCACGCTATAATCGGGACTACAGTATCTGGAATTGGTACATCTCTTCCCGAACTTACCATTGCAATAATGGCTGCAAAGAAATCAGAGGGAGTTGCAATTGGCACACTAATCGGTTCAAACATCACGGACCCAACGTTATCCATCGGTCTTGCAGCACTAATCGCTCCAATGACTATGACTGGAGCGGGAGTTGATATGTTGATGTATCTTATTTTCCCCTCAACAGTTGTTGGAGTATTGGTTGCCCTTGTATTCATGAGAACTGATTATGAGTTCAAGAAGTGGGAAGGCGGAGTCCTCATAGCAGTGTATGGGGTGTTCTTGGTGCTAATGGAGATGTACAGACGAGGATTGTTTTGAATGTCATATTTTGTCTAGATAGCATTCAATAATCCGGTCTATGTCGCACCAACATGGTCAACTTTGTTCTTGACGAAATGCAGGAGATGCTAAAAGAACTTGCTCACGAATTTGCTCGTGATGAAATAAGACCGTATGCAGAACACTGGGACCTTAATTCGGAATATCCAAAGGATGCAATCCTGGCTGCACACGAAATGGGTTTGTTGAATCTTCACATACCAGAAAAATACGGTGGGGCGGGTCTAGGTTGCATGGAAGAGGTTCTCGTGAACGAGGAATTAGCTTGGGGTGACCCTGGATTCGCAACCGCAGCGTACGCCACTGCTCTAGCCTCAGCACCCATCATCACAGGCGCTACAGAATCTCAAAAAGAAAAGTGGCTTGGTAAAATTGCTAATGAGGGAGCGCTTGCCTCTTATGCTGTAACTGAACCTGAGGCAGGCTCAGACGTAGCGGCAATCAAAACTTCAGCGATAAGAGATGGTGACGATTATATCATCAACGGAAATAAAATGTGGATAACGGGTGCAGGCTATGCAGATTTCTTCTTCGTTTTAGCAAAGACAGACCCAGATGCTGGCTACAGAGGAATGTCAGGATTCATCGTTGAAAGGGAAGCAGATGGAGTCAGTTTAGGCAAAAAGGAGACAAATATGGGTCAGAGGTGCAGTGATACAAGAGCGATAAACTTCGAAGATGTTAGAGTACCTGCTGATCAACTCGTTGGGGAATCTGAATCAGGCGGATGGATGAATGCAATGATGGCATTTGACCTAAGCCGTCCAAATATCGCAGCCCATGCTACTGGACTAAGTAGAGCAGCATATGAACATGCGCTGCAGTACTCAAACGAGAGACATTCCTTTGGTAAACCACTCCACAGGCATCAAGCAGTACAATTCATGCTTGCGGATATGAAAACAAAAATTGAGGCATCCAGATTACTAACGTGGAAAGCTGCAAGTCTTTGCGATTCAGGACTGAAAAATACAGAAGCAGCAGCCCATGCAAAGAGATTCTCTGCAGATACTGCCATGGAAGTTACAACAGATGCAGTTCAGGTTTACGGTGGATACGGATACTCAGAGGAATATCCAGTTGCAAGACTTATGCGCGGAGCAAAAGTAATGCAAATTTATGAGGGTTCCAGCCAGGTTCAAAAAATGATAATCGGCAGAGAAATCACCAAGGATCTCTAAAGATTCAGTAGAATGGATCCTCTGATAATTCTCTGGCTAATTGCTCCATGTGTGCCTCGTACGCAGCAGCATCCGCACAGCCACAGTCGTATTCATCCAATAACTCGGTTAACTCGCAACAAGACGGTTCCTCATCATTATCCTCAAGGGTAAAATCACGGAAATCCATTGGAACGAAATCGTCATCAGGCCCACACATTAGCATATCATTCCAAACTACATATTCATCCTGAAAAGTGTCTATCTTGGCTAAAAGGTCTCTCGGTGTGATGATAAATTGAGCCACGAGAGGAATCCTCAGTGCTAAATCAATATCGTTTGTAAGGTGTAAACAAATCGTTGCAATTCTGTCCCCAATCGGCAATTCTCCCTCTATCCTGTCTCCCGTAACGGGGTCTTGCTCGTATCCCCTTGTTGTAGGATTCAAGCATAATTTTGCTGCAAATTTACTACCAGGTTCCGCCAGATCCCTCTTCCATCTTGCCCCATGGACCGTTATTGAATAATCTAGAGAGCCCACAGGAAATAGCTGGGCATCAACATGATTCGTTAAAACCTTATACCACCTGCCTGATTTTCCTTTTAATAAAATCATCAAGCTGAAAATGATATTCTCAGAACATGTTCTGTAAGACATTAATGTCATATCACCTGTATTCTCTACTATATCGCTAAGCATTTTTATAGACTTTAGTTTGGGTTCTGAAATATCAGAATTTTCTGGTATTACCTCGGAAATTTTGAACTCAGGACTCGGAAACATCCAGTCACTAATCTCTCTGGACGCTTGTTTTTCGAATTTCTTTATCTCTCCAAAAATCTCTGAACTAATACTCCAACTGTCGATTTGTGACATAGTCCCTAAGTAAATCGGTGAGTATTTATCAACTCAAAATACTGTATTGAAATATCACCACTTCATGAGAATAAGCATGAGGAGTGTTGCCTTGATTTTAGCTGCAGGTGCCTCCTCGAGATTGGGTGAGCCAAAGTCTTTGGTCGAAATAAATGGTAAAACAGTCTATCAGCACACCGTGAATAAATTAAGAAAAGCCGGGATTCAGAGCATATTCTGTGTCACTAGACAAGAATTATCCGTAGACATTGTGCTTGGCGCCGAATCAGTGAATGTAGTTGTGAACCTTGAGCCAGAACTCGGCAGGACCGGCAGCATTCAACAAGGTCTGCTGTCAATACTGAAATCCGAGAAAAAAACACCCAACTGCGTCTTAATTGTCCCCGTAGATAGACCTTCTTGGGATGAAAAGACGATCAATGATTTACTTGCTCAAGAATCAGCGAGTGCCCCAATTAGCGGAGGACATCCCATGATAATTTTTGAAAACGACATTCAGTCAATTCTTGTGGCAGAAAAAGATGCTCCACTGAGAGATGTAATCAATTTTGAAAGGATATACACCAGTGAAATAGAGCAGGTGAATCTTGATTACCCTGAAGACATAGAGAAATTAAAATCCCTGTCATCGATAATTTTCAAAGAATAAACCCTGTTATATGCGAGGCTATTGGGTTAATCCATGGGAGCCGAGATGCTTAGTGCTGCGGTTTCAATGCTAAGAGCAGGAAAGAAAGTGGTCCTGGCAAGTGTAATTCAGACAAAAGGTTCAGTTCCTGGTAAAGTAGGTGCGAAGTTGCTGCTTACGAAATCTGGTGAAGAATTCGTAATCGATGGCACTGTAGGCGGTGCAGGTTTAGAAATGAAGGTAATTCAAAAGTCTAAGCAATTATATGAGGGGAATAAGAAAGCCGCTGGTTTGGTCGAAACTTTTGGTCTCAACAAAGGAGCAAAGGGCTATGAGGTACAACCGCTTAATTCATTATGCGGTGGGCAGGTAACCATATCATACGAGGTGCTGATTCCAATGCCACACATACTGTTGATGGGAGGAGGACATTGTGCAAAATCAATTTCTAACCTTCTTCCAATAATCGGATGGGATCACAGCGTGCATGATACTCGGTATGAATATTCTAATCCCGAAGTTTATCCTTCAGCACTTGAAACTCATTGTAACTCCGTCGACAAATTCTTTGAGGCTGAAGACGTTGATACGATTTCTAGGTTCAGTGATATTTTACTTCTTGGACATGACTGGGCAGAAGACGAAAAGAGACTCATATCGCTTGTTAAGTTGGCGGAGAATGGCGCGGATTTTAGAATAGGAGTAATCGGCTCTAAATCAAAATGGAAGACTTTCAAACAAAGTTGTATTGGTGCTGGAGTGAGTGAAGAAACCCTTGCAAAAGTCAGGTGTCCAATTGGTGTAAATGTGGGGGCTGAGACCCCTGACGAAATTGCCATCGCTGTCTTAGCAGAAATAATGGCTTACCACAAAGATGTAGACGTTAAAGAGCCTAATTGGAGAGAGAAGATGGATTCATGAAAATCTCTTCGCGGTATGATTTCAACTCGGCTATTGATTCAAGAATGTCATCTCTTGCTAAATGAGCGCCCTTCTTTTGAAATCTCTTTAAACCGGGGTACCATCTTCTTCTAAGTTCTTTGATTGTCGATACGTCCACCATTCTATAGTTTAAATATCTAGAAACTTCGTTCATTTCCTTCTCCAGAAATTTACGATCATTCCATATGCTATTACCACAGAGTGGTGCTTCCCTGTAATTGACCCATTGCTTCAGAAATTCAAGGGTTAGTTGTTCAGCATGTCTCAATTCCACTCCTTCATTTCGAACTCTGTCAACTAATCCTGATTCATTGTGATGTTTTGTATTCCATTCATCCATGCCTTGAATTAAATCTTCTGAGACCTTAATAGCGAGATTCGGTCCTTCGGCTATGATATTCAAATCTTCATCAGTGATGATTGTAGCAATTTCAATAATGCTTTCCTTCTCGATATCTAGTCCAGTCATTTCAAGGTCCATCCAAACAAGTCGGGAATTAACAGAGGACATATGGGTGCCTAAACTCCGCCCCTCATAAACAACGCAGGTTTGAAGATAGACAGCATTGAGGCTATGCTATGACCGATGAGGTGCTTGTAGCGAGTCTTGTTGAAGACAAGTCATCCTCGGCAGATTCGAATATCTCCAAAAAAACCCAAGCAACTGCACTATCTACGCTCATTTTCGTCGCTCTATTCACCACTTTGGCTGTAATCAATCCAGCAGAGGAATTAGATGTTATCGATGGTGGAGAGGTTAGTCAAGGTAATGATGAGTTCAGACCATTTTCCGTAATTGCTCCTATAGATACAGGAATAAATGTCTATCATGACCACTTTAGAACAAACGAAACTTACCCGCAATGGTTACTCGATGGTCTAGGGGTGACGATGGTTTGCGACATTACCTTGGAAGGGACATATTCTGAGAGACTTGAAGCGGATACGGCAGATTGCTGGGACAAAATTACTGCATCAGACATAGTTTATTTCACCGGGACAAAAATAATCGGGCATTCTCCTGATTGGTCTGGCGGTGAAATACCGATTCTTGATGATCCGGCTGACGGACATGGCTCGGCAGTTACGGGGGCAGTTTTAGACGCTAATCCTGATGCAATCATTTTCTTTGTTGAGGGTTTCAGTACAAATGCAGTCTTGGCTGCAGCCCAACAACCATTGGTTGATGTAATTACAACATCATTCGGTGCCCCCGGTTCACTACCTGTCCCAGGTATCGAAACAGCTACTCAAGAGGCAGTTGTGAGCCAAATGAAAATCCATACTGGAGCAGCAGACAATTCGCCTTCTCCCGCTGTACAGGATGCTACAGCAGGTCCACCATGGTCAATAGGCATCGCAGGTTATGCGGAAGGGGGGGATGATCAAAAGGAAATTATGTCTGGCTCCTATCCAGACATCTCCGCAGACTGGACTCAAGTTTTACCAAACCACCAAGATATCGATGGCTATCATGAAACTTCAGGCACATCGTTCGCAACTCCTAGAACCGCCGGAATTATTTCATTTGTCTTAGATTCACTTAGAAGCGAATACATGGATTACTCATCTGGAGCATCCCCGATTGATAGGGGCGGGTTTTTGGTAAACGGTACCGATGGTGATGGGAATGAAGTACAAATTTCAAATGCTGACATCCGTGATGCAATCAACCGCTCTGCGTGGTACCCAGACTTTGGATGGGATCCAACTAGCGGAACAATGCCAATCTCTCCGGTTGCTCCTTGTACTCAGACCGGTTGGGGATTGGTTAACCTGAGTAATATCCAACCTATCATTTCTCACTTGAATGGGTCATCTCCTCTTCCAGATCGCCCTGGAGATGTTGTTGCTTGTATGGAAGCTAACCAAGAAGCAAGAGAAGCATATTGGGGTGCTTATCCTTCAATCACGATTGAGAGGACTTACTCTGGAGAGGAAGCGATCTTTAGGGATTGATTGGCTCAAAAGTTAATATGAATTCTCCATTTGGTTTGAAACCTATAACCGGCTTAAACCCTTCATGAGGAGTATTTGCAATTGCCATGCCGATGTTCTGCAATATATTTGGAGGAATATTGACTGCAAATCCTAGATTTGTATCGACAAAGTTGTAGCTATTTGGCATGTTTAGTGCAACATTGTTTTGCTGTACTTGTTCCTTAGCAGCCTGAATTTTTTCTTCCACTTGTTCCTTCACGTCTCTAATTTCATCATGATTTTTGGAAACTTCATCCAGTACTTTTTCAACCTCTTTGATTGCTTCAGAACTCGCTACATGTTCTTCTACGGCATTGACAACACCCTCAACCGAATCTGAGATTTCTTCTTTTAATTCATCAATCGAATCCATCGCAGAAGTTGCGGCTCTAGGGGAAACCAGAGCAGGCATATTTGGCATATCCTGATTCATCTGAACAGGCTGCATCATAGCAAACGGGTCGTCGAGAATGGCTTTTTCGCTACCAGTTCTCTGAGTCCATAGCGCAGCATAACCAAATGCTAGAAGACCAACGAAAATGAATGCAATCGCTCCGAACAAATCATCGTTTATTGAGGCAGCAAAAATAATTCCAGAAATTATAGATCCAAACCCTCCGATGGCTCTTCTCCATCTTGCATCGTATTTCTCTTGGAAACCTTGTACTCCCACAAGGGTTAGAAGTAAAGTCATACAGAGAGTTACTATTATCCAATTTGAATCATCATTGAAAATTAGAATTAATCCAACCAAGGATGAAAATAGACCAGAGATCCCTAAGGTTCCGATTACATTGAAGAATTCTTCATCGTTATCCCAACTGAATAAATCTGAATCATACATGAAATCCTCTTGCATTCCTAAGATGTAGATTCCTATTCCTTCCAAAATCATGATTACTCCAGCAATCATTGTACCAGTAATCTCTACGTCTGAGCCAAAGGCAAGGAAGTATGCATTTCCTAACGTTAGAGCGTGAAGGACCGGAAGAAGTGGAAGGCTGAATTTCCTTCCATGTTTGAAAGTCCTTTCAGTAGCAAATAAAGCTCCGATAATGTTTAGGATACCGCCGAGAATGGCAAAAGATAACAAGAGATTGATAATGATGAAAGCCTCATTAATCTTGAGCATACTTTCCTTCTGAATCTCGATATATTCATCATAGTTCAATTGAGAATCCGGATTTCTTGCATTGTATGCAGCCAAATCTTCCTCAGGGTTGTATCTGACAAAGATCATTCCATTTTTTGTGATCGCATAAAATATTCCTGTGTAAACTGCGCTTCCAGCTGCAGACCAAGAAATAACTTCTAGAGGGTCATTAATCTCTGTCGAACTAAATCCGATGATGAGAGATATCAACATTACAACAGGAACAACTTGGATGAATTCTATTGCGCCTTTGGAGATAACGCTGACTGTAATGATACAAACCAAAATTGTAGGCAACCAAGCCACGCTTGTAGATGCTGAAAATACCCCGACAATTACCCAAATGATACTTCCAACAAATGGATAGTCTTCGGTTCCATTTTTTGTAAATGAAGATAGTAGCCAGACCAAACCCATCTGAATGGTAATAATTACTCCTGAAATCTGAGGAATTCCGGCAGTCCATCCATCATAAACCATTGACTCAAATCCGAAAAATTGGAGAACATCGTAAGATACATGTCCATATTGAAGCCACGACCATCCGAGAAGCAGTAAAATTCCTGGTGAAGTTAACAAAGCAGCGGTGTGTTTGTGCTGAATGCACTTCCATGTGATCAAAGCCAGCATACCAATCAGTAACAATCCTCCACTTGTGTCTAGCATTGCTATTGCGATTAATGCAAACATTGTACCGTGGTCCATGTTCCTGTTCATCTCGTCTACCTTGAGGCCTCTAAGTTGGAGAAGTAATGCAGGACCAGCACAGGCGAGAAGCAAGATTCCATCGAAAATTGCCCTAATGTTTGTGTAAAGCGTAAAATTACAACTCATCCAATTAAATGCTATTTCTGCACATGTTTCCCATTCTTCACCGATTGTCCATCTATAGTCGTAAGAATGCAGTAGAAGTGAGATTGGTAGGGCAATCACGAATAGCATCCAGGATGCAGTGAAACGGGTTGAGGCATCCTGCTCTTTCTGAGAAAGAACCTCAAAAGCCAAAATTGCTACAGGGATACAAAATAGTGCTACACCAAGGTAACTTTCCGTCACCATTTCAGCATCTAAAGAAATTATAGCCCCTACTATTACAAGCATAGGACCAAGAATAGTTATCTTCGCTAATTTATTCCAAGAATATCTCGAAAGGTCGCTCTTTTCTTTTTCTTCGGCAATAACCCATGCATTGACATCTGGGTTCCATACTTTGCCAGAGTTTGAGTTCATCGCATCAGTCAACCAACCGAACATCATTCCAAAGTCTAATTCAACCTCTCTGGTCCTTCTAAAGACCGCATAGAGAATTAAACCAATTACTAAGACTTCATATCCGAACTTAATACCGAATGCTTCGGCCGACAAAGACCCATTTAGAGCCAATATTATAGTTACAATTAAGGCAAGGGCAGTGTACAAAGTTCCATCTTTTCTAGAATCAATATCCTGCATGGTTGCCTTGTTCATTTTCAATACGGCCAAGCCGATTAGATAACCACAGAATATCCAAGGTAGTATACTTGATGAGAGGCTAATTACACCTCTGGAAAGACCCACGCATACCATCATCAAAATATCTGTCCAAGCAGAAGATTTCTTGGCATAACTTGCCGCTGAGGCCGTAATTACAAGTACTACCGGCAGTATAATTTCCATATAATCTAGCGCAAACATGTCAGTGTAGGCAAGGTCAACGGTGATTGCTCTAACGTCGGTTAAAATGAAGGAAATGGCTAGTGCTGCCAAGGTGAAATCGATAACCCATTTTCTAGCATCCTTATTGATGAAAATCATGTATTGGATAATTAGTATAGTGATTATCCAAGCAATCCATGAACCCTCAAAGGGAAGAATACCTAAAGCGAATGCTAATCCTATCGGCATTGCAGGAACTCTCTGCTTTAGAACTGCAGGGAAGTAGGAAATCAGCAGGGCAATCCACAAGCCAATTGGAAGGGTTATGCTTGAGGCAAGGCCAGTCAAATTTGAAGTCCTAAATGGTCCTAATACCAATTCAAAGTCGTTAAGGTATGAGAATAGCATAGCAGCAAATACAATCCCGACTAACCCAGCAGATGCTTTTTGCATTAATTCAAAATTTATCATTTCTTTTTCGGCATACCAACCTTGAATTGCGATGATGAAAATTAGCAGCGATAATGCTCCTCCATCAAATGGTCCGTTATTTGCCTCATAGAAAAATGGAATAATTCCTGATATAATTGCCATCGCTATGAAGTATCTAGAACGATTACTTCGGAACGCAACCTCCATAGAAATGAATGACAAGAAGACAATACTGATTCCAATTTCGTACGAGACAACATTTTCTGACCAGTTCATCCAATTTGCAGATCCTCCTAAGAGAAGAGCTAGAGGCGTTAATGCTGTCACTCCCCAAGCAAATCCGGTTTGCCCTTCGTAACGTTTTAGCAGTAAATACTCAGCAAGAACTACGAGTGCTAATGCCCCTGATTGGAGGTAAATTGCGTTGACAGAAGGAACTACTCCCCCATTACCATTTGATATTAAAAGTGCATCAATACCAAGTCCTGAAGATATATCAACGAAGTATCTTGCTCCCCAAATTATTCCAACGGCAGCGAAGAAAAACCCTAGACCTAGCATGTAGTTTTGTGATTCTTGAAGATTCATTCCTTGTTTTCTAGCCTGCATTTCAACCATGCCGACTGCCATCGCACACGATACGAAACCACCTACGAACAGTAGAAGATAAGATTCAGTGTCCGCATTTGCAAAACCTATTGTGAATATCCCCCCCCAAATTGCAATTAATGCCACAATGTACATTATCAGCATTGCAAATTTCTCAAGGGCAACGTCTGACTGTGCTCTTTGCGTAGAAGGTAGTTGAATATTGATTGGATTATTGGGGAGTGGTGCAGTAATTCCACCAGTCATTCCAATAACTTCTGAGGTAATTGGCTGGCTAGAGGCACGAGTAGGATTTCTTCTTGGTGCTGGCATCTAAATCGTTGTTATCATCGATGAATATGTAATAAAATTTTAGCCGTAAATTAGCAATAGGGTTTCAAAACGAAACCCGTTGGTTGGAACCACATTGAACCATAATCCGATGCATTCAAACCATGCGTAATCTTGGCTATGCTAGGTCATATCCATGCAACTCAAGAGAACGCTTGCATTTTTCGCTCTATCTCTGCTTATCATGCCGGTCATTGCGGCTGCAACGCCAGTAAATTCTGAACCCTCTGAGGAAGAGGGCTGGTGGATTGATACCACAGTTGACCGCAATGGTAACAGCATAGGTGATATGGTAGAGAAATTCCATGACCATCCGCTATTTTTGGATGAAGAAGGAACACTTCCTGTAATCGTGGATTATTCCAGAGACGTCTCTGAGGATGACGTGAGAATTCTTGAACAAAATGTTGAATTCCAACATCAAGTTACTCTCGACAGAATTGATGCAATTGCAGGGCGAGTGCCACACAACATGATTCTGGAAACACTTGAATTACCAGGAGTCATTATGATTGAGCTCGATGGAATTCTTGAAGCACTTAATGGAGATGTTGCTGTAGTGCACGCTGTGGATGTAGCACAGCAAAATACAGGTTACGATGGCTCAGGAGTTACAGTTGCTATCATCGACACTGGAATTGATGGAAATCACTCCGGTCTTGATGATCAAGATGATGATCCAACAACATACGACCCGAAAATCATCGGATTTTATGATGCTGTTAATAATCCATCTCTAACAAACGGGACTGAAGTGTTCCCATATGATGACCAAGGTCACGGCACTCACTGCGCGGGTACTACCGCTGGAACAGGTGCTCCAACCTACGAGCATCCAGGAATGGCACCACAAGCAAACCTTGTGGGTGTAAAAGTTCTAGACGCAGGTGGTTCAGGTTCGTTTGCCACAGTTATGGCTGGAATGCAATGGACAGTTGACCACAGATATGAATTCAATATTCGTGCCGCTTCGATGTCCCTTGGAGGTCCAGGTGCAATTGAATGGACTTCGTCTGAAGAAGACAGCGTAAACCGTTACGCTAACGAAATGGTAAGAGCAGGCGTTGCCATGTTTATTGCTGCAGGTAATAACGGTGTTAGCTCACAAATCGGAACTCCAGGTTCTGCTGAAGATGTTATCACTGTTGGCGCTCTTGACAAGGATACTAGCATTGCGATTTATTCTTCCCAAGGACCTACTGAGGAAGGTAGAATCAAACCAAACATTGCATTTGTTGGTTCAGATGTAATGTCTGCTGAGGCAAACTCGGGAGATGGATATGTCGGATTCAGCGGTACCAGCATGGCAACTCCAGGAGCGGCAGGAGTTGCTGCTTTGATGTACCAAGCTAACCCTGATTTGTCTCCATTTGACATTAGAAACATAATGCAAGAAACAGCTACTTACAGACAATGTCACTACATGTTCGCTAACGAGCCATGCGCCGATGATTTAATTCCTAAGAACAGGCAAAATAACGTCTACGGGCACGGTCACGTGAATGCAGATGTGGCCCTACAAGAAGCAGCGGAAAGGTCGTATGCATGGGACTCCAACCGTTCAATAATGATCGAAACGCCATTAGGAGATGATGACAGAATTCACTTACTTCCTGGGGACAAAATAGAATTCAATATATCTTCAGGTGTTGATTTGGTACAATGGAGAAGCAATCACCTAAGAGATGATTGGACAAATCTTGACTCATTTGATGAGGGTGACACAAAGTTCGAGTTAGAAGACATGGTAATCTATGATAAATTGCAATATCTGCCTGGAATCCCAATCGAAGGAAATCACACCTTGTCTCTTAGAGGAATCACATGTAACGACGGTGAGTGTTCAGATCCTCTTTCAACTCCCCTTGTGACGGTAGACATCATGATGATGGATGTGGACAACATGGCTTCAAACGGTGCAGAAGATGAATCAGCTGCCATAACCGGTGGTACTCTAGTCATAATCGTTCTATTGATTGTAATAGCGGCACTTGCTGCGTTTATCGTTCAGTTAAGAAACGAGAATAACGAAATGATTCTAACTGCTGAATTGGAAAGAGATTGAGATATTCTCTTCGATTTTGGCCCTTTTAATCCAAAAGTGGTTTGGTTACAATACAAGTAAAACATATACCAACACAGGGATTAAAGTGATTAGTGCTGACATCCAAGTCCTTGACTTAATCTGTTGCAGAGAAGGCGCTCCCTCTTTATTGAATTCCTTATGTCCACACTCATGGCATGTAACTTCATAGCCGAGACCAGGATACTCGACAATCCTTGCAATTGGTCCCCATGCACCTTTTATTTTCACAGCACTTGTTTTTTGTGAATTGCAACTGCTACACGTAAAAGATTTAGTCGCAGTATATCACCTATCATTCAAAGGATTGAATTTCTCAGGCACTAGCCTCTTCCCACTTCTCTTGAATCAATACTTGGTCATCAAGAATTCCTTTATGGATGTAGGTTATCTCTTTAGCACTGTTAACAAAGACAATCGTACCAGGGTTTTGAATGTCAAGTTGTTCTCCAACCTCGCTGCCTTTCATGAATTTATATGAAGTCAAAGAAACTCCTTCATCTTCGAGTTCCCCATTGTCGTCATATTCGTCATCATAACCATCCGCTGCATCATGCCAGTCGCTTAGTGTGATTCCTTGTGGGTCTTCAGTTGAATCTGTACTGAAAATTAATACTTGCAGGCCTTCTTCAAATTCCCAGATATTATGCATTGATGAGTGGCACGGGTTGCTACACCATTCAGCTGAAAAAATCGCTATGAACGGTCCAGATGTTGTTTCTGAATCATAATTCAGGCCATCATCTGCAACTGCGTTGAATTCAGGAAAGACGATTTTTTGCTCTTCTTCAGGACCAGAGTTAATACAGCCTGACAGAGAGGTTGAAATTAGAAACAAACAAAGTAAACTAACGAATGGTATCCGCATGTCCCGTGTGCTTATTGGGTCGTTTAATAATCTAGTTGCAAAAAGTTACTAAATAAAATATAACTAGGAATAAATGTCATGAGCCGTTCAAGAGTTTTAGCTATAATGGCGATAATTACTTCTTTATGCATCATAGGAGTTACAGGAGTAGCTAGTGGAGAAAATCAAAGCCAAGGTTGTAATGGTGACCTAGAAGGTAATTCAACGATTGACAGAAATGGTTGCCTTGATTCGGATGGCGATGGTTATTCTGACTACTCTGAAAATTGGACAAAGTTAGATGGTGCCGATGCGTTTCCGTTTGATGAACATGCCTGGGCTGATATGGACAATGATGGCTTTACAGACCAGAGAGGTACAAATTATACCGACGATTGTCCTTTCACATGGGGCAAATCAAGGGTAATCTTGATGGGTTGCTCAGACATCGACAGAGATTTTGTGCCGGATAATTATGATGACGATGCTGATGGGGATGGCATAAGGAATGAGATGGAGAGAGCAGCCTCAACAGGTACTCAGCTTTTTGACCCATATGATCCATCAAGCACTCCAGCAGATTCAGACCTTGACACAATCCCCGATGTTTTGGATGACGACAATGATAACGACAATTGGCCAGATGATATCGAGATTGACAGAGGTTCTGACCCGTATGATGAAAATTCCAATCCTTTCAACATGTATTTTGGAACTGAAACTGGTTTGTTTTACCTTGGAGGGTTTAAATTCACAAACGAGTATGAGCCGTCAGGTTTCGAAATATCATTATCTGTGATTATAGATGTCGCTACCGAAGAGTTGATGATACCATTTCTACTTATTCCTGCCTACGTTGTACTGTCAGTAATCCGTAGAAGGCAATTTCATGTTTTTGAAGAACGAATTAAAAATGCGGAAAATCTTGAGGAGTTGCGGCAGTTAGAATCAAAAATTAATAGGTTGATACGCAATAGAGGGATGAGATTGTATCACGGTTTAGTACTTAGAAATACAATAGAAGAATTTGAAGACAATTTTGGTTATAAAAAGAGTTATGACTTTAAAAATGAGCCAAATAATATGACTTCTAACAAAGATTCTGAAGAAGAATAGAATTTGTTGATAAAAAACTCAAACGGTAATGCTCAAAGGCTATTTTACCAAGCACCGTTTGGGTCCGATTATGGTAGGCGAAGAGTTCGTGAACATGATTCCAAAAGCCAAGGGGCAAATTTGGAAAGCATGTGTTAATGGAGACGCTGTGGAAGTTATTGCACTATCGAACGCAGTACTTTTGGATGTCTTGAGGGACAATGTAGGTACTCTTGGAGTCAAAAGAGGATGCGATCTAGGCACTTGTGGTTGTTGTGCTGTGATGGTTGACGGAGAGCCGAGGTTGTCTTGTCTATGCCTTGCAGGTGATGCTGAAGGAAGCGAGATTACAACCGTTGAAGGTCTTGCAGATGGGCACCATCTTTCTCCTATTCAGAACTGTTTTGCAGAATATGGTGGAAGCCAGTGTGGCTTTTGCACACCAGGATTTTTAATCAGTGCTCAGGCTCTTCTAAACCAAACAGATGATCCCTCTGAAGAAGAAATTGCTAAGGCAATTGAAGGCAATCTTTGCAGGTGTACTGGTTACCAACAGATTAGCGACTCGATTAGAGCAGCAGCAAGTATCCTAAGAGGTGAGAAAGAGAACAAGAATCCAACAATAACTCCTCATTCTAACCCGCATCCAACAGGTCCAGAGGAACCTAATATGCCTCCAGGACACGCGAGGTGACACCATGTCTGGAGGGTACAAGCAACAGCCAGGTTCAGGTGGAAACACCGTCAGAAAGGATGGAAAGAGGGTTGCTGGCAAGTTGAAATTCCAGCCACCTGGTGCAGGAGGATCTAATCCTAAGATGAAAGAAAGGGACCTTGATTTCATTCCTGAATCAGTAGGTGGCAAAGAGCCACAACCGGCGGGTTCACACGTACATGACAGACTCAGAACAGGTACAGTAGTCGGTAAAGAGGTTGCACTTGTAGACGCCAATCCAAAGGTCATCGGGAAAGCAGAATACGGGGATGACGTACGATTAGGTGGCGAGATAATCGGTAAAATCTTGCGCTCTCCCCATCATTATGCCAAGATCAAATCAATTGACACTTCCAAGGTAGAGGCTCTTCCTGGAGTAATTGCGGTAGCAACTGGCGCAGATGCGCCAAAGACGTTTGGTGTCCTACCTGTTACGAAAGATGAACACGCTATGGCTATAGAGAAGGTCAGGCACATGGGAGATTTAGTTGCATGCGTTGCAGCTGTTGATGAAGAAACAGCCTTGCATGCTCTTAATTTGTTTGAGGTCGAGTATGAAATTCTCGATGCTGAGTTTGACCCAAGAAAAGGAATCGAAGATGTTGACGAGCCGATTCACTGGAGAGGTAAATACCACGTTGGAAACACCAACATACAAAAGAGAGTTTTCCAAGAATTCGGTGACAGGTCACTGGTTGAGTCACCGGCTGCTAGCAGTTCTAGAAAGTGGAGGTTTGAAGGAGTTCATCATGGATTTACAGAACCGCATGCAGTGGTTGCTGAATGGGATGCAACCGGAAGATTACAACTCTACACTCCGCAACAAGTTCCACACTATACACATAGAGCTCTATCTACTGTTCTAGACGTACCAATGCACCAAATCAATGTAATTCGAACCTTTGTCGGTGGTGGATTTGGTGGAAAATCTGATCCTTTCCCGCATGAAATGTGTGCGGCAATACTAGCAAGGAAAGCAGGAAGACCGGTTAGGATTACCTTCGATAGAGAAGAGGTCTATTGGATTAATAGAGGAAGACACCCATCTTACATTGAAGTTAAGATTGACGCTGATGAGCAAGGAAGAGTTGCCGGATTTGATATCGATGCGCTAATCGATGGAGGTGCTTTTGCATCATTCGGTCACGTAACTTCATACTACAACGGAGTACTAGCAACCTCTCCTTACGAACTGGGGTCATTCCACTACACTGGAGCAAGAGTCTGGACAAACAAACCTGCCAGCGGAGCGATGAGAGGTCACGGAGCAGTTAACACCAGATGTGCAGTTGAGGTTGGGATGGATGAGATTGCTGAGCAACTTGCTGTTGATCCAATCGATTTAAGGCTAGCAAATTTATTGCCTCCACACTGCAGGACAATTACAGGATTTAGAATAACCTCAAACGGTATGAGAGAAGCACTAACGAAGGTTAGAGAAGGCTCAGATTGGGATAATAAATTCAGAAAACTACCTCTTGGAAAAGGTATAGGAATTGGTTGTGGATTCTTCATATCCGGGTCAGGTCTGCCAATTCATTGGGATCCGAATCGATTCCCACATGCAACTGTTCATATCCAAATCGACATGGATGGGGGAGTGACCGTTCACACTGGTGCAGCAGATATTGGACAAGGGTCAACAACAGCAGTCGCACAAGTTGTCTCTGAGGTTCTTGCTTTGCCTTTGGATATGATTCATGTAAGAAGTCATGAAAGCGATACTTCTCCGGTTGACTTGGGTTCATATTCAAGTCGTGTTACATTTATGAATTGTAACGCAGCTATTAGAGCAGCAATGGAAATTCGAGAACAATTGCTAAACGCTGCCTGGGAAATGACTGGTTACCATCCAACAACTCTTGTCCTAAATGACAGAAGAATCTACTACAAGCACGACCCAGCGATTGGAGTTTCATATCTTGAAGCACTACACAAAGCCCAGGAGGATGTTGGCGCTCTAATCGCTAGAGGAGCATATAGGTCCCCGCCAATGGGTGGAGTTCACAAGGGTGCAGCAGCAGGACTTGCGCCTGCATATTCCTTCTCTGCATATGTTGCTGAAGTAGATGTAGATGTAGAAACTGGAATTGTGAAGTGTACAAATGTCTGGGCGGCACATGATTGTGGTAAGGCTCTAAATCCATTGAGCGTTAGAGGACAAATTATCGGTTCATGCCACATGGGATTAGGGCAAGTGTTGAGCGAAAAGATGGTTTATGGAAGAACAGGTCACTTGCAAAACGCAAACCTGCTTCAATATCAAATTCCAAGCGTTCACGAAATGCCTCATGTTACTCCAATTATCGTAGAATCTTCTGATCCTGAGGGACCGTTTGGTGCAAAAGAAGCAGGCGAAGGTCCACTGCTCCCAATTCTTCCTGCGGTCGTTAACGCAGTTTACGATGCCATAGGCGTCAGACCGAACACTTTGCCTTTGACTCCAGATCAAATGTGGTCCGACATTCAAAAGAAAATGAAAGAATTGAAGATAAAAGATCCTCGAAAACTAGAATCGCCGAGACTTGAGCATGGTAACTTGCAACCAGTTCTTGAGCAGAGAGCTGAAGAGCACAGAATACGGGATGGGAAGAGGCAGAGAACTGAAGATACCTCTGCTTATGTAAATGGTGCTTTGTTTGGATTTGACCCAAATATTCCAATGGAAGATCAGGTTGAGGGCTGGAGAAGCGCAACAGAACCAGAGCCGGAAAAACTTGCCGAACTAGGTATTGCTGGAAAGGCTTGGCTCAAACAAGAACAAAGGAAAATGGGAGGTGACAATTGATGCTGATGCCTGCTTTTGAATTACACAAACCAGTTTCCATAGAGGAAGCAGTAGCCCTAGCAAGAGATCTAATAGATTCTGGGCAAGAGTTCGATTGGGTATCTGGTGGTACCGACCTAATTCCAAATTACAAATGGCACATTAACACTAAGCCACACGTCATAAGTTTGGCTGGAATTGAAGAAATGAAATCATTGTCAATGACAGAAATTGGTGCAGGCGTGAAACTTAGCCAGTTGGAAGTATCGGATGAGATTCACCCCTTGCTGAAGACTGCAGCAGGAAAGGTTGCGTCAAGTTTGATAAGAAAATCAGCAACTCTAGGAGGTAATATTTGCCTTGATACCAGATGTTTCTGGTACAATCAAAGCGAGGACTGGCGCAGATCGATTGAATGGTGTCACAAAGCTGATTGCGGTACAGGCGCAGACTGTAGAGTTATACCGAATCAAAACACACTCTGTGTAGCCACTTACCAAGGGGACATGGCTGCTTCGCTAATATCACTGGGCGCAATGATTACATTGGTGGGTCCAGATGGAATTAGAGAAATGCCAATAGAGGATTTCTTTGAATTAGATGGGATGAAGAAAAATGTATTACAGAAAGGGGAATTTGTTTGCAAGGTAACATTTTCTGAAGAGGTATCAAAGAGAGTCGGCGCTTACAAAAAACTCCGCGTTAGAGAAACTTGGGATTTCCCTGAGGCAGGCTCAGCCGCATCATGGATTCCAGGGGATTTAAGCTCGCTCAGAATTGGTACAACTGGTATCGAATCGATTCCACGGTCACATTGTAAAGAAATAGAACAACACGCAAATTGGAATGACGAGGATTCTATCTTTGAATTGAGTCAAGCAGTTCAAAAATCCGTAAAAGCAGTAAATAACACAATTTTAAGTCCAAGATACAGGAAAGCAATGGTTTCAGTTTTGACAAGAAGGGCTATCGAAGAAATAATCTGAGGGTCGATAATGAAAGTAAAACTAATTGTTGCTTTGTTCTTATTACCAATCCTTATTCCAGCGATATCGGCTCAGTTCGATGTTCCTGAATGGGAACTGGGCTGGGATACCAACATGGAAACTACTTACGAGTTACAACTAGATGTTGATGATTGGGATCTTGAAGAAATATTGGTCTTGTATGTAGATAATGAAAGAAATAACGAAGTTAACCTAGAACTTACAATCGAGCTTAGCGATGAAGATTTCCCTGTTGAGATAGATGCTCCAGAATCAGTTAGCATTAGCGGCGGTAGTAATGATAGCATTGAGATTTCGATAACCTCAATTTCTGATGAAGTAAAGGTGAGAGAGTATTCTCCTACTAAAACAGTAACAATCACCGTAACTGCGGATGAAGTTGTAGCAGGTTCTGGTCAGTCCCGTTCTACTCAAGAAATAGAGGGCGATCTAAGGTTCTCCAAAGAGCATAAATTAGACCACGAAATCCTAGAACAAAACATTGAGTTGAATGCAGGCACTTACATTGAAGTTACTTTGCTGGTACACAATTTCGGTAATCACCAAGACGCTATCAAAGACAGTTCTCACACAGTAAGAATGTGCCCACATTTGGATGTTGAGCAACTGGATACCACAGAGGATATTGTACTGAAAACTACAGGACAAGGCGGTGAATTAGCAAATCCTCACGAATTTACAATTAGAGTCAAAGCTAGTTCTTCAGCATCTTCAAAGACTTGCGAAGTGAGTATTACATTGGCTAGCGAGGGTTCAGGAGAATCTTACACCAATTCATTTGAGGTGGAAGTTGATGCTGTAGAATCCGACGATGATAACCAAAACGACCAATCCCCTACGGATGAAGATGAGCCTGTTATCTCAACCGAACCAAATTCAACACCGTTTTTAGGCTTGGTTGAGATCATCACACTGCTGTGTATAATCGGTTTAAGTTCAAGAAAAAGGTAGGATAAAAACATCCGTATTTTATCAACCTTTGTAACTGAATTCAATATATCGCATTTTCACCCCTATTCGTTGCATAGAGTCCATATTGGCTCTAAGCATTAGGGGAGAATCATTATGAGTAGTTTGTTGTTCGGGAGGATGTCCACAGGTTAACTCGCGTTACTCTAGGATAGTTAGGTGATAAAAATGTCCGAGGAAAATGAATCAAAATTTTCTCTTGAGACAATCCTAGCAATAGGACTTGTCACAACAATCCTTCTCTCAACCATCCTAATCATTGTTGCTAGCGCAGGCAAAGAGACAGTGCTTTCTGCCTATGAGGCAGATGCTGAAGGAAATCTAGCATACATGCAATTAACCGAGATGAGAGCATCACTGGGCGAAGATGATTACAGAGTTGCAAACACGATGTCTACTCCAATGCTGGTGAATGACTGGGAGGATCCTCACAGAACAATGCTCATAATCGCTGGTGCAGAGAAACCATTCGACTCAGCCGAGGCTGCAGCCATTTATGATTTCGTAACAAATAAAGGAGGCAAGGTAATTATTGCCTCAAATTCAACAAATGCACAACCAGTAGCAGAAGCTTTTGGTGTGAAATATTTTGATGCTCCAGTAGTTGATCCGTTCAGATTCTATGAAGTAACAGATGATACAGATCAAAGAGTTCCTGAAGACCAAAGAAAACTTTGGGCTGTTGCTAGCATAGATAGAGATGTAACCCAAATGGGTGAAGAGAGAGCACAGCCTTGCACTGATGCTATGATGGACGCAGCAGACATCAGTAACTGCAGGACTCCAGTTTTATTCCACAGACCAACCGCTTTGCAAGTCCTTGACGAGCAAACAGAAACTAACCGGGAGGTGAGTGTCCTTGCACATGCATCAACACCTGCTTTCATCGCTTCTAACAGTTACAGGTCTGACGATTCATCAAATCCGATATTGGGTGAAGGAAAAACAGGACTAGTGGTCAGAATTGATTATCCAGTGGAGGGTGTGCTTGACGAAACTCCTGAAGGTCAAGGGAAATTGAACGTTACCGGGTCAATTGTTTTCGTATCTGACCATTCTGTCTTTGCTAACCACTTGTGGAGCCCTGTAGTTGCAGAGCAAACTGGAAAGGAGCAATGCGACTCAGTTCATTACCAGCAAAATAACCACAGTTGCTGGTCTACAGATTCTGAAGGACTAGACGTTGCATACGGCGATGCTACATTCAAGGGCAATGAAAAGTTCTTCTTATCCCTAATTTATGACATGATGGAATTTGACAACAATGGATTGTCCTCATCAATTACATCTCAAACCCAGAACTTCAACTTGGTCTTTGACGAAAGCAGACACACAAGTGGTGCTTTAGTTTCTCCTTTCACAGAAGCTGTAGGAGCAGTCGTGTTGTTAACCAGCGATGCTGCATTAAAGTGGTTGATTGGACTCAATCTATTTGCACTTCTTGCAATTGCAATAATGGTCGTTCCTGAAAAAGAAAACTGGAGACACGTCTTTGACCTTACAAGGTTCAGAGAAAGACCAAACAAAGTTGACGAAAGTAAATATGTGGCAAGAGTCAGAACAGCATTCCTAACAAAAGTAAGAAACATGCACGATCTCACAAGAGATGAGTTCGCAAGGAAAACCCCAGCGGAGGTTATGCAATTAGTCCGCGATCCAAGGTTGGTAGAACTAGTAAGTTCCAACCGCTCATATTCCAACGATGAACTAAGGGAGTTGATCCCGCAAATCCGTCGTTGGGGCAAATAAATAGGAGGAAAATGACATGCAACCCCCAACACCACCAGCAGCCCAACCGCCAGCACCAATGCCTGCGGCACCTGCTCCGGCAGCTCCAGCGCCACCAGCGCCAGCTGCTCCAGCAGCACCAGCAGCACCAATGCCAGCGGCGCCAGCAGCACCAGCTGCACCGGCAAGACAAACGCACCAAAGTAGCCCTGAAGTCAGAGAGCGCCTACAAGCAGTAGGTGCAATTGCTCAAGCAATTAGCGCTGAAGTTCAGAAGGTAATTATCGGTAAGTCACACGTTATTGACAATGTTCTAATCAACATCCTGTCAAACGGTAACCTACTTTTCGAAGATTACCCAGGTTTGGCTAAAACCTTGATGACAAATACCTTTGCAGATGCATTGGGTTGTGACTTCAAGCGTGTACAATTCACACCTGACTTGCTTCCTGCGGACATCACAGGTACAAACATCTATGATGCAAAGAAGGGGGAGTTTACTTTCAAGCCGGGTCCGTTATTCTGTAACCTACTTCTAGCTGACGAGATCAACCGTGCTCCACCAAAGACTCAGGCTGCTTTGCTTGAGGCTATGCAAGAGAAGCAAGTAACAATCGGTACTGTAACTCACAAATTACCATCACCGTTTATCGTTATGGCAACTCAAAACCCTGTCGAGCAAGAGGGTACATATCCTCTGCCTGAGGCGCAACTAGACCGTTTCATGTTCAAGATGAGCGTCGGTTACCCTGACAGAGCAGACGAGGATGAAATTCTAGCAAGAAGAATCAACCGTGGAAAGGACGCTGTAGACGTCGATGTAATCACTGACCCACAACGTGTAATCGCTATGCAACAAGCATGTGAAGATGTATTCGTTGACCCTGGAATCAGAATGTACATGGTTGAGATTGTAGCAAGAACTCGTGAAGACCCTCGTGTCCTAGTAGGTTCTTCTCCTCGTGGTTCACAAGCTCTTCTGAAAACATCTCGTGCAGCGGCTGCAATGAGAGGCAGAGATTTCGTTACTCCAGATGACGTAAAGGCAGTTGCTGAACTAGCGATCGCTCACAGAATCATCTTGAAGCCTGAGCACCAAATCAAGGGACTAGAGGCTGGAGAAGTCATTCAAACAATCTTGAGAGAAGTTCCAGTTCCAACTGTTTGAGTTACTTGGAATCAGAATCGAATAGGAAGTGCGTAGCGTGTGGTCCAGAAAATCAGCAATGTTAGGAAGTTTGGCAATTGCCATGTACCTTTTGGGTCTTACCTTGAGGAATTCCCAATTGGTTACAATAGCAGTTGTTATCTTTGTATTCCTGACTTGGGCTGCTCTATTTGGTGGCCACGCTGATGTTTCAGCATCTGGTCGTCGCTCTGAAGAGTGGACTGGCGAAGAGGGAGTAGCCCTCGGAAGCGTCTCAGCAATGAGAAAAATGTCAAGCGCTAGAATATTCGAAGACGGAGAATTGAATGTTACTTTACGTATGCAGAATCATTCGGGATTAGCAAAAATCCTGGAGGTAAGAGACCGTGTACCAGAAGTTATGAGAATAAAGGAGGGATCTAACTACATCTTGATGGAGTTGGGTCCAAGAAGAGAGACTTTCATCGAATATACTGTCGAATGTCCACTCAGAGGGTTTTACAGTCTTGGTCCTGTTGCTGTCAGGATTCAAGACCCATTCGGCTTGTTTCACAAAGAAAAAGAGTTGCATGTCTACAACGATTTCCTAGTCTTCCCTAAGATGGAGGATTTGAAAGAAACATTTGTGAAGTCTAGAGTTCCGAAAATTTTCACTGGTGCAGTCAACATCAGACAACCAGGACCTGGTTCCGAGTTTTACTCGCTGAGAGAGTACTTCGAAGGAGACTCCTTCAGAGCCATCAACTGGTCTGCTTATGCAAGGTCTGGTAAATTAATGGTCAATGAAAGAGAGAGAGATGCAGTAAGTGATGTCATAATTATTGTAGATTCAAGAGCCGTATCAGAAACAGGACCTGTTTCAAGAAATGCCCTTGTTTATTCAACACGTGCAGCCGCTTCTCTTGCCAAGTATTTCCTAGGAAGAAGAGATTCGGTAGGTGTCATTACTTACGGCGACGAAGTTGTTAGCGTAGACCGTGATACTGGTAAGAAACAATTGTATGTAATTCTAACAAAGTTAGCAGGAGCAGTAGCAAAAGGAAATACACCTCTCCAGGTTGTTGTTAACAGAATCATGCCTCACATAAACAAAGGTTCTCCGATAATATTCCTGTCTAATCTTGAAGATGACCCAACAATTGTCAACGCGCTTAGAGATTTCAGAGCAAGAGACTTTGATGTAACTGTTTTGAGTCCTTCTTCACTAGAATTTGAATTCGATGCGAAGAGGCTAAACAGAACTGGATATGAAGTTTTGAAGACTGAGAGAGATGTTCTAATTTCTGAACTTAGAGGTCTTGGAGTTAACATCATGGATTGGGAACCTGACATGTTGTTATCAACAGCATTAGCAGGAGCAAGAGGATTCTGAGGTGGTTTAGATGGCTGTAAAAAGAGAATCAGGCGACACATCCCACCTTTACGATGGAAAGACCGTAAGATCCAGCGCACCTTCAAGGAAGGCTTTAGCAGGCTCTGCGGGAATTGGGACGGAGATTCCGAAGGATGCAATTCCAGAAATTGAAGTTCCAAAGTTCATTGAAAGTCTACTCGGCGGTCCGATTATTCCTAAAATGAAGTTTTTGAAGCCTGATAAAATGGTCCAAAATCTACAACTTGCGGTCTACGGAATTTTAGCCGCCCTTGGCTTCTTGACATTCATCGTATCTCCTGGAGCAGGAACAATCTGGTTTATGCTTACTGGCTCTATTGGGCTAGCATCAATTATTCAAATCGTGGTTATCGTCGCAGCTTGTGGGCTTGGATTTTACGGAGTCTTCAAGAGAGATGGAAGATTTTTGCTGGGAAGTCAACTACTATTCATCCTAGCAATTATGAGGTTCGCTTCATCCAAGGTCTCTTTATCATTCGATCCATTCGGATTAGCAGATAATAATTTCTTACTGAGCACGCTAGTTGTCATCTATGCAGTTTTGCTTATTATGTACATTGAACTTTCAAGTGGTGTTTTGCGTTACAGTATGCTTGACACCAGTATTCGTACTAACGAAGTATATGTGATGAACCCTGGAAAGATTGTAGGAAAGTATCACAGGGCTCTAATTATCAATCCAGTAATCGCTTTGATTCTGGCTACATTAGTGCTGAGTGCAAACAAGATTGTTCCGGTTATTGTGAACATCTTCAACAGTGATTTAGCAGGTCAATTACGTGAATCGGTTGAATTAACCAGTGTTTATGGAGTTGCATTAGGAACTCTATTTGTTTTCCTAGTAGTCGGTGGGCTGTTCGCATTAAATCTACCAACACATATTCAGAATTGGAGAGAGTCATCCGGCGAATGAACTCAAATCAGGTAATCACAGATCACGAGTGTAGCCATTGCTTTAGCAACCGCAACAGCTCTTGGACCAATAACAGGGTCATGCCTACCTTTTACAACTAGTTCCTCGACTTCTCCAGTTTGTATGTTAAGGGTTGACTGAGGCTTAGCAATACTTGAGGGTGGTTTGAAAGCGATTCCAATCCTTATCGGAGACCCAGTGGTTAATCCAGCGATAATTCCATCTGGATTTTCCCCGTCTTGAACGATGTTTCCTTGCTCTTCTTTCCATCCGTTGTTGTGCTCACTTCCATGCAAATTGATTGCCTCAAATCCTTTTGAAAATTCAACCCCCCTTGCCGCTGGAATTGCCATCATCGCTGAAGCAAACATAGATTCCATTCCATCAAACCATTGCCCTCCGATAGCGATTGGCATTCCTGAAATTAGAACTTCAACTTTTGACCCGATTGAATCTTTGGACTTTCTAACCTCATCCAGTAGTTCAATCATCTTTTGACCAGCTTTTTTGTCAAAGCATCTAACATAATCAAAAATATCTTGGTCTTCTATTTCTGAGTTTTCTTGTAAAATTGGCGCTTCTACTCTACCAACTTTTGAGACTTGAGCGGTAATCTTTACATTATTTTGAACGAGTATTTGCTCCAAGATTGCTGCTGCTGCAACAATGCCTGCAGTTAATCTTGCACTAGAAGAGCCACCGCCGCTTAGGTCAGCATTTCCCTCTGATGCGATGTTCATTACCATATCTTGATGTCCCGGTCGAGGCTGTTTAGGTAAAAACGAGTAATCTGTTCGCTTAGCATCTTGGTTTTGAATCTGGATTAGGATTGGTTCACTTGTTGTGATGTTATTATTAACTCCAGAAAGGAACTCAACATTATCCTCTTCAGTTCTTTTACTGGCATATTTTCCCCCGGTTTTTCTCAGCCTCATTGCCGACTCTAGAGTTTGCATATTGATTTCTAGTCCAGGAGGTATGCCTGAAAGAAGGCAACCAACAGATGGGCCATGGCTGGTTCCGTAAACTGACAAAGACAGATTCTTGCCTCGAAACATGACCGCCCTCAATTTATCCAAACACAAGTCTGTTTTGAACTAAGCGTTTCACAAATCCTCATCAACTATGCTATCATCACTTTTGAATTTAGTTTCGATTATTTCAATATCCTTGTATCTTGAGGAATACCAGTTTTTTAGTCTCTCAACCGATTGTGTGCTTACAGATGGTACTATCACAGTAATTGCAGGTCCAGAACCAGTGATTCCTGCTGCCCTTGCACCATTTACGAAGGCATCATTTGCAATTTTTCTACCCGCAAGATCTTGAGTAACCCCAACCATTGCTCTTCCATTCCAAGTAATCGCTACGCTCCATTGCCCATCCTGCAACGCTTGTAGGGCTTGAGAAAAGGCATTTTGTTGGGAAGGGAACATTTCCAAATCAGGAATATTTTCCCTTTGCTCTCTTATCAATAAAAGCACTGTCCAATCCTCAGGATTTGGTCCCGGTGATTTTAGGATTAAGCCATCCGCTGATTTCTCTGTATTGATATCGATTAATGCCCACCCGGGCTCTGCACATGCCCAACTATCGTCCTTTGATCCAGTTAGTGAAACCCCAGCAGAAATTTGAGCGCTTGCAGCAATATCTACAATTTCTGCTGTTGTTAAATCTGCATCAACTGATTGAGCTAGGGCTCTTATCGCTGCTACTGATACTGCAGAAGATGATTTCAGCCCTCTTTTACTGGGAATTTTTGTTGCGACTGCCCAGTATAACTCCTTTTTTCCGAGTCCCTTTGGAAGTTTTCTGCCTGAAGCAACCCAAGAATCTAAGATATTATCAAGCAATGATGAGTCATCTTTCAACTCTCTTTTACTTGGCTTATCTAGAAGCCTAACCGTGCAAGATAAGTCTAATGCGATGCTAGATCCGTACCCTAATCCAGCCGCATGAAGAAGAGAACAGGCGCCATGAGAACTACCCTGTCCCAATATTCCCATATCTAAATCTCCCGCACGCTTGAGGAGACCGATTTTCCAATATGTCTGGTTGTTTGACTTTCGTACGTGATTATTTCTGTATCACTACTCAATTCAGTAATTGAAACAGTTTTTCCTGCACTACTCACCAACCTAACGGTCTCCGCCTGCTGGATGCATGCATGATAATTATTACCATTTCTATTCGACCACTTCAATAAAATTAGAGGTCGATGCTCAATCTTTACTCTTCCGATACTGGCAGTACGTGTTTCACCATCTAGATTAACCAAGAGAACTTTATCTCCGCTAGTTAATTCTGAAATGTATTTTGTACTCATGTCAGCCATCATAACATACATGTTGACACTACCGGCGTTAACTCGAAAAGGTCTAGTTGGAACATATTCTGATTCTATCGTTTCTCCGTGGATTAAGCACATCGATTGCGAAGAGGAACCAACCAGCATTCCTTCTCCATTTCTAAGAAGAACCGTGAGGTCAACACATGCCCTATCGCCAGTTCCTATGGGTTCTGTTGTTTCAATTACAGATGATGATAGTTTAATTTGGTCTTTCTCGACTTGATTATGGATTTTCACCGCTTGGTGAGTTTCTCTCCTTATTGATTTGACAATTTTACAAGCATCAATCAGCTCCTTATCAGGTGTTGTGACAAGGGCGTCTACGCCTAGTTCCAAAGCAAAACCAGCACCTTGTGCCTCTGGAATTGAGCGAATAATTGCAGCTAACTTTGTGCCTGTGTTATTGAATGCTGAAATTAAATTCTCGATTGGAATCATAGCCCAGTTATCAAAATCAACCAGTAGCCATTCAACTATTCCAGCCATTCCCATTGCTGTTTGTTGGTCATTTTCATTTTCTATAGTCATATAGGATCCGATTAGTCTTCCTTTGTCGTACAATTTTCCATTTTCTATGGTTAAATCAGTGCCAATAATGCGGTCAACTCCTTCCTGTAAGGAATAGCCAGAAATCCTAGCATCGACCCAAATTTCCATTTTACAGCCCCGCTAACTCATGAGCTTGGACAGCAGATTTATTCTCATGGACGATCAATCTCAGTGCCGTTGCAATTTTTTGAGGTGATTCATGACCGAATACTGACCTGCCCATGCAAACCCCATTTGCTCCTAACCCAATCCCTTTTTGAACCAATTTTAGAAGTTCAAGATCGTTTGTTATTCCTGTTCCGGGAGTAATTAGAATCGGAATTGGCACTGCTTTCCTTATCATTCTCAGGGAATCCTCATCACCTGTCCAAGAAACCTTTGCAACATCGCATCCAATCTCGAATGCAAGTCTTGCAGCATGAGCACCGCAATTAGAAGGGTCTCCATCGATGGGGTTCAGATTTTCTCCTCTAGCATAAACCATTCCAAGCAATGGAATACCGAGATTATGGCAATCCCTGCTCAACGAACCCATTCTTTCTATCATTGATGCTTCGTTAGGGCTTCCCATGTTTATCTGGGCGCTAGCACCAAATGCCCCTCTTGACAATACTTCGTCAGCACATCCAACTAGAACCTTGTTACTCACATCAGGTCCACCGTGTCGAGTTGATATTGAAAAGTGAATTACGAACGAAGTTGAGCAATTTTCTGGTTTAGTGAGGTGTGAATAGTGAGATACTAGCCCTTTTTGAGCAATAATAGCATCGACACCAGCCTCGATCAATTCTGTTATCCTCATTTCAGTATCATCAAGTCCTGAAACAGGATAATCACTGACTCCATGGTCCATCGGAATCCAAACTCCTCTGCCATTTGGAAGCAATTTATCTAACAGAGATACCTTGTCTGCCATGAACAAGCCAATAGATGCTCTTTCTCAACCTTTTGTTACTAATCCTTCATCGAAGAAACTGCCCAATGGATTAATTTCGCTTCGGCATTTTTGAGATGTTCTTGTACCGTTGACTTTGGCTTGTTGAGCATCTCAGCAATATCTTTCAGAGTATTCTTTCTTGGACTCTCGTAATATCCTGCTTCACTTGCGAATTGAACGACCTCAAGCTGTTTATCAGTCAGTAGTTCTGTGATTAGTTCCTTTGCTTCTCTCCTATCGCTAACTATTACTTTGGTTGGCGGGAATAAATTTCTTGCAGATTTAAGGAAACCAGACACTCCCTCTAAAGTTCCAAGAATTCTAATGTCGATGCCATCGCCGCCAAATGTGTATGGTGGTAGAATGTGTATGTTTTCGAATCTAATTGCAGCCACTGAAAGTGGGTGAGAATTCCATACTACCAATTGTTGTATTCCACCCTTTTTCGATAGATCGGTGCTCTCTGATTCCACGGTAATGAAACTTAATTCATCCAAATCAGTTGGTGATTTCTCGTCTGAGAAGCTTGCTCTGACAAGTTGTCTGACTCCTTCAGGTTTAACATCTAGGTGTGCTAGAACTTCGATAGTGTCACAAATTCCTGCAATTTTTGAAAATTCAGAAGCGAGGATGGATTCTTTTGACCACTTCATCCTTGCTTCTCGCATGAATTAAGATAAGATGCAACCCCATTAATAATTTCTTGGTTTTTTGATAATCCATTTCGTCATAACCCTTTTTAGCAAATTCAATGCCATATGAGTTGAGCATAAGATGGATTTAATCAGTTTAGAGGGGATTTCAAGATTCTACGGCGAAGGTGAAACCCTTGTCAAAGCCCTAGATGAGGTGGATTTGAAAATAGAAGAAGGTGAAATAGTGGCATTACTGGGCCCGAGTGGTTCGGGTAAAACCACTCTGCTCAATGTTATCTCAGCACTAGATGTACCAACCGACGGAAATTACCAATTTAGAGGCCAAAAAGTTCCTCTTGGGCATGTGGAAAAGATGACAACCTTCAGGCGTGAAAATGTAGGTTATATTTTCCAATTCTTTAATCTAATTTCTGATTTAACAGCGGAAGAAAATGTCCTTCTCGTGCAACAATTGTCTGGTTTAAATGACCGAGAGAGGGCCAAGAAAATGCTCTCTTTAGTCGGATTATCTGGTCTTGAGAATAGATTCCCTGCACAGATGTCAGGAGGTCAGCGTCAGCGTGTTGCTATCGCTAGAGCACTTGCAAAAAGTCCCAGAATAATTCTTGGAGATGAACTAACTGGTAACTTAGATTCAAAAACAAGTAGACAAGTTATGGAAGCGCTGATCGATATTGTTAGGGCAGAATCATCGACCTTGATCTACGTGACACATGATGAGAAATTAACAAAATATGCAACTAGGGTGATTAAATTAGATTCAGGAAAGATAGTCTCTGATGAATCTGGTGAACTTGCCTCTACTATAGGTCATGCAAAGGACAGTGCGAGGAAATTAGTGAAAGAAGTCTCTAAGTTAGGGGGCTCTGTTTCATCCACAATTAACAGGATAAAGGATTCTTTTTGAGGTGTTAGCATGAGAGTCCTGCTGATCAAACGACTTTCTAGGAGTATGTGGAAAACTAAATTGCGTTTATTCACAGTTATTGCTCTAATCTCCATGTCGATATGGGCCGGAGCATCAATGATCGAGCACACTAAGAATTTAGATCTTATTTACGAGGATTTTTATGACGAAACCAATTTAGCGGATGTTTTTGTTGATATTCCTGGAAATTTCACAGATGTTGAGACTTTGAATTCAGTTTGTGCGGATTTCTCTATTTTGTACGAACTAAACGAGTGTGATACCCAACTTGTGGTCAAGGGTACAGCAATTTTCGATGCAGAGGATGGAACTAGTTTCATCCCTTCAATTATTTACGGATTTGACCAAGCATCGGTGAGTAAATCGCTTATTGAGTCCGGTAGATATCCTTCGAACTCCCAAGAAATTACACTTGATGCACACATTTTGGGACCTGACGGACTTGATTATCAAATAAACGATATAATTTCTATTCAAACCGGAGACGGAATAAAAAATCTCACAATTGTTGGATTTGCAAACCACCCACATCATCTTTACTATGCTCCTGAGGGTTCTATTTTCCCCACATATGACGGTCTTGTTATTGCATATACTGATGTAAATTATTTGTCTGATATTGGTAATTTTACTCAGAATTCAAGAAATCAGTTGCTGATTGACTTGAAAGAAGATATCCAATATGATCTGAGAGATACTACGGAGAATGAAGGCGAGGAAATGAGTCTTGTAAAACAAAATTTGAGTGATATCCTAGTCGAATACGGTATCGAACAAGGCTTAGTCAACGATAGAGCAGGGATTTCTTCTGTTGAATTTTTACGCCAAGATTTGGAAGGCTCCAAAAAGTCAACGCCAATCATTGTAGGCGTGTTACTAGGAGTTGCTGGCTTTGTGATTGCTATCTCCTTAGATAGACTTGTCAAATCCCAGCAAAGAGAAATCGCAGTACTCAAGACTCTGGGAATCAGCGCAAAAGAATTGATTGAAGCCTATTTGTTGCTTCCAATAGTCTTAGGAGTTAGCGGTGGAGGTCTAGGTATTCTACTTGGAATCTCGCCATATGGTTCACAATTCATTACGGAATACTACGCATCATTTTTGAAAATCCCGATTATAGAAGTCCACCACTATCCAAAAGAACTAGCTATTCTTTTTGCATCAACTCTTGCTGTAACCTTCATTTTTGGAATTAGGCCTGCAATCAAGGCTAGTAGAATGGAGCCGCTAGATGTTATGGGTCAAGATGCTGAACGGGTCCCTCCGGCTATAATCACGAAACTCACTAATTGGATGCCACCATCCCTTGGATTTGGGATGCGCTCCACTTTCAAGAGACCCGTTAGATTATTGATGACGTTAATTGCTCTTTCACTTTCTATGGTTATCCTTGGAGGCATGATGATCCTAATGGCTGGATTTGATGAATTATTCACCTCATCAATTGACGAAGTTGAAAATTGGGACCTTGAGGTGACAAATTACGACCTCACTCAGATAGAGCAATGGGCAATAGACAACCAAGCTGAGTATGAATATGTTCTTAGATGGCAGGCAAGGATTGTAGATGATGAAAGAGATTTCCAGATTTTAGGGATGGATGATATAGGAATTTCTGGAGATGAAATGCATTCTGTAAGCTTGCAAGAGGGTGAAATACCAAAGGAGGGGATGTCACCAATTCAGGTTTTGATCGATGAAGGGATGAGTGCTCAATTAGGACTCGAACCTGGTGATCAGACATCTATTGCAATCGGTGCGCAAGAATTAGAGGTTGAAGTGACAGGAATTAGTAGAGAGATGATCAGAGTAATGACTCTACATCGGTCTGATATTACTGATTACACGTTTACAGAAGCGACCAGTATCTGGATGTCATCGCCAGATGGTTTAGTCGCAGATGATGAACTCATTGAAGCATCATTAAGCGTTGATAGTTTAGAGGAAAGAAAACAGGTTTATGATGAGCTGCTAGAATTACAAAAACAAAACATGCAAGTGATATACTTCATTGGTGGTTTAATGGCTGTTGCTGTTTTGTTCAATACTTTACTGATTAACCTCTCAGAAAGAGACACTGAATTAGCAACTTTGCGTGTTCTAGGGGCCTCTAAATTCAAACTGGCAATCATATTAACAGTTGAGCATTCCATAATCGGTTTACTAGGAGGAATAGCAGGATTATTCGCAAGTAGAGGAATGGCAATGGTTCTAGTTAACGAATTTTCAACATGGACGTTCCACCTCCCATTTATTGCTTCAAGAGGTACAGAACTTACGATAATCGGAATCATTTTCGGAATTTCTGCATTGATAACTCCGCTTGGAATTTATAGGTTGCATAAGATGAATTTGCTGAAAGTGGTCGCAGAACACGAGCGTTAGTTATATGGACAAACGGCTTAGTGCATTAACAAGGCAGGGAACATCATGGAGCCTAGTGAATTCGTCGTTGCTGGAATTTTAATCGGTGCTGCAGGGCTCGGACTTTTGCGAGCAATCGCTAGGAGAGAGCCCCCAGTTGAACTGAATCAAGGCCTCACAGCAAGCGGATTAGACACAGATCAGAACTCTGCTAATTTTACCAAAGCAAGGCATGAATTTGATAAGAAGTTAGCAATGCTAGCCAATAGAAAAAGTTCGGGACCATCAATGTCAGAGTTAGCAATAAAGCGTTTGGAGGAGGAAGAGCGCAATAGATTGGAAATTGAAGCCAAACTAGCAGAAAAGGAAAGGGAACGTGCTGAAAAAGAAGCAAGAGCCCGAAGAGAAGCTGAATGGGAGGCTGAGGAGGCTAGACTCGAAGCAGAACGCCTTGCCGAAGAAGAGCGAATCGCTGAAGAAAGGCGTGCTGAAATGGAGAGAGTTGAAGCCGAGAGACAAGCAGAGTTTGCTGCTGCTGAAGCAGAGCGTCAGCGAGAGGTTGATGCTGCAAGAGCAGAAAGAGAACTCGAAGCAAGAAACGCAGCAGAGGCTGCAATGGCTGATTTGAGGGAGAGATTAGAAAGAGAGGGGGCAAAATCCTCGGATGTTCAAATTTCCTTAGTTTGGAACAATTACAATGACCTTGATTTGCACGTCGTTTGCCCGAGTAAGGAGAGAATTCATGGAGGAAATAAAATTTCCAAATGTAATGGTGAATTAGACGTCGATGCGAATGTTAAACCAGATACTAGGAAGCCTGTTGAGAATGTTGTGTGGCCAGAAGGCAAAGGTCCTGGAGGAACTTACGAAGTGTATGTCCATCACTACAAAAAGCACAACAAAAGAAGATCACGAGACCCAACCAAATTCCAGGTTATCGTTAACGCTGCAGGGGAATTCAAAGAATATGAAGGTTCATTGACTCATGGTGATCCAATCATGAAGGTATGTGAATTTACTATCGATCCTCCTGAGGTGAGAGCTGCTAAGAAACGAGAAGAGGAAGCAAGACTTACTCAACAACTTGCTGAGGTAGAACGTAAACTATCAAGCGGAAACCTAGTTGATGAACCACAAGAAGACTCTCAAAATGAGATTGAAGAAGTTGAAACCATCGCCCAACCCGATGCACTTTCGGGTCTGATGGAAGAATTAGAAGCAGACAACAGCTCAGAAATAGATCCTGAAATTGCTGATTTACTTGAGGATTGATTTTCTCGCTTACTTGAACAGGAGTTCTAGAAATGATTACATTAGACGATGTGAATAATGCTCAACGTGCTTGGGGTGAAGGAATTGTTGCGATTGCATCAGCACATTCGAGCGGCGGAGATTACGAAAAAGTCGCAATTAAGCATGTTGAAACACTATATGCGTATCAAACTTCTACAGTTCTATTCAAGCCAACCTTGGCCTCAGTCCAACAATTTCGAGGAGACTTTGATTCAGCATTGTCATATTTTGTAGCCACAAATAATGCTTGTCCTGAGGACAAGGGTTTTGCCATAAAGGGCTGGACTGCCGTGAGATTTGAAAATACAGGAATAATCCTCACAGAAAATACTGCTACTGCAATGGGTAATTATTTTTTCACAGATTCAGAGGGAGCAGAAACAAAGGTTGAGTACACTTTTGGCTACATTCTTGATGAGGGAGATAAATTGAGAATAAATGTGCACCACTCATCCATTCCGGCGAATGGTGACTGATAACAAGAGACTATTTCGCCAAAGGAAAATCCTTTTTATCGACAGAACGATGGTCGCCCATGAGCAAAGAGTCAGCGGTACCTACGGATTTGAAACTTCATGCAGGGATGAAATATTGAGCGAGATTAAATCAATTCGAGAAGAGATTTGTAAGTAATTCCTCAAGATAGAACATCTTGCAAGCAATCTCTGTCAATCGCTTTCTTGATTGCTCTTGCGATTCTCCTTCCTGTAGACATAAATGGCTCATTGATGTCAGAATATGGAGAGCCACCTACAAAAGGATTTGAACCTGCAACGATTCTTGCACTTATTTCAAACACCTTGAATTTTAACTCGTCTGTGACAATAGTTTCCAAGCAAAATGGTCCAATCATTCCTCTGCTTCCTTCTTCTAACAGGAAGGATGATGATACAACACCCTCAGCCATCTCAAAAGCTCTTGGAAGCAATGATTCTCTGATTACGACTGGTTGATTTCCTGTAACAACAAAGGAAGGCTCAAGGCTCATTTCTCTTAAATCCCTGAGCGATCCTAGTTTATAGAATTCGTCAACATTCGATTCATCTCTCCTGTCCATAGATAAGAGTTCTAAACGTCCTAAGTTCTTGCCAGCATTCTTTCCTTTCCCTTGTACTTGGAACCCATCACTCCTAGTTGGGTCAAAGAAGAAATGGAGATAATATCTACAACCAAGGACATATTCTTGGATAGTAAATTCTTCTTCAATGTCAACATTCCTTCTAAAATCTCTGTAGTCTCTAGCAAGGAAATATCCTCTGCCTCCTTTTGCACCGGCATATTTTACGATTACCGGTCCATCGATTTCTTTCGGGTCTCTAATTACTTTAGGCATATCACATCCGCCAGCTTCTAACCATTGTCTTTGTCTTTCCCGTGAACTTTCCCAATGTAGAATTCCTCTATTGCCGAATGTTGGGACTTGAAGTTCCCTGAAGTTAGAAGATCCTAGATATTCAACCAGAGACCCATGAGGGACGATTACGACGTTATTCTTACGAAGGTACTCTGCGTAATCGAGCATTTCTCTATACTCTTCGAGCATCAACCACTCATCAGGCTCAGCACCAGGGAATGCTTTGTAGAACCTTCTTCGGTTCTCTCCAACTGCTATTCCTAGGGTTCTGAAACCTTCCATTCGAGCCCCATGTAAAATTTGAAGTGATGAATGAGAGGCTACAACACCGATTGTAATCGACTCTTTGTCGTAGCCAGCCAACCAGCCTGCGAGTGTATCGGAGTCTACGCCCATGTTGAGGGGTTTAGTATTCGATTAATGACAGTTTACCTTGGAAATCTGAGTTTTTTGAAATTTTGAACAGATTTTCAAAACCCTAAGTGAATACTTCAAGAAGCGTCTGTATTCTGGTGATGCTATGTCAGGTGAGCAAGAATCGAGAATGACCTATGCAAATTATCTGAGAGTTGAGGATTTACTGACTCTTCAATCTGGACCTTCAGGGCATTCACCTGCTCCTTGTAATGATGAGCAACATTTCATTATCGTCCATCAGACCTTTGAACTTTGGTTCAAACAAATATTAACCGAACTTGAACAAATTCATGGAATCCTTTCTCAGGATAAGGTCTCTGAATCTCAACTTCCTAAACTGGTTGAACACTTGCATAGAGTAGAAGTGATATTCAAGGCTACCTCGCACTCCTGGTCTGTCATGCAAACCTTAACTCCCCAAGGTTTTCTTGGATTCAGAGACAGACTTGGAACCTCGTCAGGGTTTGAATCCTGGCAGATGCGAGCCATGGAATCTCTTTTTGGAATACGGGCAGGGAGAGTGGGTGGAATGGACCCCATGGCTCATATGGAGAGATTATTCAAGGAAAATAAGTTGTCAAAACATGCTTGGGATTATCTTAACGATATCGAAAGCAGACCATCTATTCATGAATTATTGGTTAACTGGCTCTCGAGAACACCGATAAATGGTTCTCTTATAGAATCAGAAAACGACTCTGAAATAGTAAGAAATTTTGTTAATGATCACCTAAATTCCATGCAAGAACATGGGTCAAAGGTTATTGAACATATGATTGCAATCGGACACGGTGAGAGAAAGCCGCTTACAGATAGGTTACAGTCTCAAGTTAACGCTGCAAAAGAATTCCTGATCCAAGATGGCATAGTTAACAGATCTAGAGCGGGTTTACTCTACATAGAAACATATCGAGAGTTGCCGCTTTTGTCTTGGCCGAGGGCATTAATTGAGCAATTAGTTGCAACTGAGCAGGCTATGATTCTTTTCAGATCGCATCATGCTAGGATGGTTGAGAGGATGATAGGAAGAAGAATGGGGACTGGAGGGTCTTCTGGAGTTGATTATTTAGATATGACAACGAAGTATAGAATATTCAAAGATCTGTGGGAGGTAAGGACAATCCTTCTAAAAAATTCAGTCCTTCCTGAGCCTAAAAATAAGCCGTTTTACGGCTTTTCGTCTGAGTAATTACTCAAGATGAGGGTCGATGTCTATTGGAATGAGTTCATGGTCGTACTCATACATAGCGATTTTGAGGGGATCCAAAACGAAACGAATGTCTGCTTCGTCTAGACCGTATAGGGAGATTAGCTCATTCTTGAATGCCTCTCTCAAATCTTTTTCTTCAGCGAATAAAGGAGCACCCATTCCGATTTGAAGGGCTCTTGCACCAATAATTCTCGCTCTTTCGAATCTTGTATGTGTTCTTGCTGGAGCTACCATTTTAGACACCTTGCGGGTTTTCCCGCAGGATGGCGTGAAGGGTAGTGTTCTTGAACTCTTCTCTCTTATACTTGAGATTGATATTCGCTCATTCTTCCTCAAATTTTGGCGAGTAACCTTGCAAATAGCGTATTTGTGTCACGATCGGAGGTATAAGAATTAGAATTAATCCAATGGTCACAAATGTAACCATTCTAGGAGATAAAGGTTCTATGTAATCTCTTTGCTCAGGGATTTCATAAATTGAAATTAAATGAACCGGTTCAGTTGTCTCTAGGACGACTACCATTCCGTTGCCATGTGATAAATTTGAGTAATTAGCAAGATTGTGATATCCAATAGTGGAATTTACTCTCTCTTCTACACTGACTAGATTTTGGTGTGTGTAATTTCTAAACTCATGTTCTGCAGTTTCCAAAAACCAAATTTTCACTTCAAAACCATCAGGAGCACTCCAGAATAAACTACCGTTTGCAGTAGAAATGAACTCAAACCCGTTCAAAGGATTGTAAGGTGTATTCGAGATTGATTCATCAAGCGTGTTTGCTTGAGTTTCTCCGCTAAGCAATCCTTTACCGTTAACGACAAATGATGGAAGTCCCGCTAATCCGTATAATTGCTCAAATCTAATTTTTGAGTCTGATGAAAATGTCATATCGGCTGGAGAGGGATGATGTTGAACAATAAGTCCATCAAAACCAGGAATTGTTACTTCCTCCACGGATTCACAAGGGTCACACCAATCCGCTCCATAATACTCAACCAAATATTCGAATTCTTGACCAATACAGCTTGAATTCAAAACACATTCTGCATCAAAGTAAACCGCTCCAATGATGTAATTTTCCTCTTCCTCTGGAGTCAGACCAGATGCTATTGAGGTGCTCAGAATAAAGCAAATTAGGAAAATTACAACCTTATCGTAATTTGCCCAACCCACGCTAATCACCTGTCCGCTATTGTTGGCTGTATATTCCGCTTTGTTAAAAGAGGACCTTTACACGGACCGTAACATGGGAAAATCAAGTTGGCGCATGCCATCCATGCTCCCTCTTGCACTAGTTGCTATGGCAGGAATAATTATTATTGCTGGTGGAACAATTAGGATTCTAGATGCAGGCGAATCATGTCCCGATTGGCCGAAATGCTTTGGAAAGTATACATTTGTAATTTCAGAAGAAGAGCAAGAAGCATTTTGGGAAGAATTCCCAGAGCATGAGGACTCAAGAGGTATCGAGCATAGATACACGGTTCTTGAGATATTTAGCGAATGGATCCACAGGTTGCTTGCAGCAATCATAGCAATTCCGGTTTTGATAAATTTCCTCATGGTTTACAAAATGAGAGAAAAATATGGGCAGAAGGTCGTCAATACTTCGATTGCTGTTGGAATTCTTTTGATTTTACAAGCTGCAGCAGGTGCTGTAACGGTAGTATACGACAATGTGGACTGGTCTGTAGCCCTTCATTTGTCAATGGCTACAATCTTCACTGCAACCATCGTTTATCAATATCTTCAGATGAAAGTCGTTGAAGGCTCGAACTGGAGTTTTATAAAAACTAGTAAATCATTCTTGCAGAGTTCAAAGAAGAGGTTCTATGGAAGCGGTGCTGCTGTTTTTATCTTGATGATACTAGGTGCATGGGTCTCTTCAACAGCGGGCGGCAATTACAACCAAGCTTGCAGCATAGGATTCCCAGATGGCTGGCCAGCATGCCGGGGTTCATTATTACCAAATCTCAAAGGAGAGCCAGGAGTTATTGTGCAAATGGTTCACCGCTTTGGCGCAGTTATTGTAGGTGCACTACTGGTAATTAATGCAAACAAGATGAGGCTAAAAGTTTCAGAGTTCGCAGTTGCCAAGGTATGGGCTAATGTCCTTGATTTTGTCACTGGTTTCTGGATTTTGAATGTCGCAGTTGGAGGCTCGTACATCATTTTTGCAAATGACGGTGATTTCCCGGAATGGCTTTCATTACTTCATTTGGTGATTGGTGTTAGCGCAGCAATCACTGGATTATTGGGTATAATGTTTCATAAAATCGCTTCTGATGCCCTAACTGTAGCAGGGGATTCAGGGGTGGAAGAGGATGAGTGAGGATAACACTGAACATCCTGGCATGCTCAAAGTTTTCATCAAATTAATGAAACTAAGGGTAATAATATTGCTGCAGGTCACGGCAATCTGTGCGATTTTGGTACACGATTTGCTTGCTAGATATGGTTCTATAGATGCTGAACGCACTTGGTTCGATACGCTTTACTCCTCATTTATCACCGTAATTGGAGGAACACTGTCTGCAGGTGGTTCTAATGCCATCAATATGTGGTATGATGCTGATATTGACCCTGGAATGAATCGAACAAAGAACAGACCAGTCCCTATGGGTTGGATAAGTAAGGAGGGAGCCTTAGCATTCGGTTTGATTATAGCAATTTTAGGTTCTTCTACCTTTTTCTTAATCCATTGGAAAGCAGCATTTTGGTCGTTTTTTTCTGTTGGTTTTTATGTTTTAATTTACACCATACTCCTGAAAAGAAGAACACCACAAAACATCGTTATCGGAGGTGCTGCAGGAGCCACTCCGCCGATAATCGGATGGGCAGCAGCAGCATCAAATGATGCGCTAAGTGGAATGAATCCACTCGACCTAGGTTCAGCAATTCCATGGATGCTCTTTTTTCTCATCTTTTTATGGACTCCTCCACATTTCTGGGCACTTGCTTTGTACCGGTCAGGAGAATATGGCAAAGTTGGCATACCTATGATGCCAGATATCAAAGGACCGGAAAGGACTGTTAGGGAATCAAAGATTTACTGCATGCTTTTGTTTGGGTTGGGGGCTGTCCCTTGTGTCTGGCCTGGCAGCGGATTACCTCTATTATGGTCATTTGTAGCTGGAATTCTAACGTTATGGTATTCTAGTACAGTTTGGAGTATTGATCCAAATGAAGCCTTGGATGAAAATGGAAGGATGCCTAAAGCAGCAAAGTCATTTTTTGCATCCTTGAAGTATCTCGGATTTATGTTCGTATCTCTTGTTTTGATTAGCGTAATTCCCCCATCATTCTTAGGACCACTTGGACCTTTGTGACTAGTAAATGGCGCGACGAGGGGGATTTGAACCCCCGAAGGAAGATCCCACCGGATTAGCAATCCGGCGCAATGGCCAGGCTATGCGATCGTCGCAACGAAGCCTGCGAGCAAAGTGCCTTTCAAGAACTATACGGTCAAACAACGACCTCTATCTCAGTTGAAAAAATCTTCAAAATCTTCTTCAAAGTCGTCATTCCTTGACTGATTCTTTATTCTTGCATCAACCACCCTTTTGAGTACTTTGTACTTATTCCAGATTAGCGGTAGGATGAACAATAATCCAAACAGGAAGAGACCGAAACTTACAGCAGCGCTGATTTGTACCCTACTATCTTCGGTCAAACCCTCGACAAGGTCTCCAATCCATTCAGAACCAAGAGGTGGCTCAGGTTCTGGCTCAGGCTCAGGTATTAGGTGTTGGTTGTAGTCCCAGAAAACATCCTCTATTTCCACTCGCTCAACGTTATCTGCAGGGTAATTCACGATAGTCTGCTCATTGCCAACACTATCTACTGGTGTTAGGATGTAATAGTAAGTTCTTTGTGGTCTTATTCCATCATTCATTTTTCCAGTTCTTGTAACTGAGAAACTCTCACCTGGGACTGCTTCCATGCCCGAAACAATTGGAGATAACAAACCGATATCAGTGCTGGAAGGTCTTGATTCCATCCTGTATAGATTCCAAGTAAGGTTCCCACTTGCTTCATGGTCTGGCCAGGTCCAAGTAAGTTCAACCTCGTAACAGTAAGCCCAATCATATCTGTAATTATAGCATTCAGTTGTGTTGTCATAACTTGTTTGGTGTGTGAATGAAATCGGTTCTGTCACAGGAGCTATTGAATCACCGCAAAATAATCCGGGTTGCCCATTACTCCGAGTAACATTTATTCTAGAGAAATCAGGGTTATTGCCTCGATCCATTGGAACGATTGCATATGATGCACACATACCTGTATCTAGAGGTTCTGGGTCAAAGTAAGAGTTCTGAGATTTTGTTGCAAATGTGATGTTCGTGTCAGTGGTCAGAGATTCGAAAACTGCCTCAGATGTGGAATTAGGATCTGGGAAGTATGTTGAAGTTCCAACCTCTGAGACTATCTTGTAAATCTGCCAACCCGTAAAGTATTGGTTTTCCATATCTCCAGAATTTTCCCACATTAATTCGATGTGTCCATCAGCCCTTCTTATTGTAGAGAAATTTTCAGCAAAAACTTCGGCTTTAGGGAGTTCTCCGATTACCAGGAACACTACATTTTCTTCGACATAAATGTCCAGATAGTCGTCGTTTAATTGCGTAAATGTAGGTGCTTGAATGTTATACCAAACCGTATCATTTGTTGTGTTCATTGTCTTCAGTTCAACAGTTGTAAAGTCAACGTTTGAAGGAAGTAACTCCGAGAGATTAAGGGATATTTCCATCCAATCCATCCCAATATCATCTCCTCCATCATCTGTTCCGAGCAATTCAAACTCAAGTATAGCAAGGGGTGTTTTCCCTCCACCAATTGTGTAGTCCTTACCTTGATGAGGCAAATCATAAGACCATTGGAAGTAAGAATCTTCTCTAGCAACCGCAGAGCCGGTGAACAACGGGTTTTGATCAATTTCAACTTGGTCAAAAACAGTAATTTCCGTGTGCACAGCGTCAATCTCTGCTAATGCATCCTTGACGTACAGGGTAATGGTGTGGTCTCCAAGTCCAAGGGTGGACCCCGAGATATTTAGTTCAGAACCGTAGCCAAGAAGGAATATTCCTGCAGCGTACCAACTATAGTTCAGAGGGAATGCTGCTGTCTCTGAGACTCTGGCAGACATAATTATGTCATCTGTAGTGTAATAAATTCCTAATGAATTTTCTTGCTGTATATTGGCGTTAATGCTTCCAGCAACGATATCTGCAACTTCGGTTAGTATATTGTTGGATACGCTCGAATCACTTGAGCCATCCAAGAAATTGTTCGGTGCGCTAACTCTAAGAGTACGAGAATTTCCTGTGAATAGTAAATCAAATTTGCATGTGAAAGATGTTCCAGGGTGTAGAACTGGAATATTGCATTCAGATTCGTTTATTGATTCGCCATCTGAATCTGAAACTTCGAAACTGATTACTACATTAGAAACTGCCTTGTATCCTAGATTGGATATAGCAGCGGTAACCATTTCTTCTCCGTAGTAGTATTCTGAGTCAAATTGATTATGGCTTGGAAGCATTGAATCAATCTGGACATCAACATCATCATCAATTGTAAAATTGAAACTGTAAATGTCATTAAACTCATTCAAGTCACCGCTTGGTGTCCCGTTTGATGTCAAAATCCCCATTTCGAGTGTGAAGCTCCCCTCCTGTGAGTGAGAGAAATCAGGCATTAGCCTTCCGAACTGAGACCAACCTCCCCAGGCGGGTAGATTTGTGTAAACATTAGATTGTTCTGTAATTAGGGTATTGCTATCATCAAGAAGTCTCCAACCTATGCTTATGTTGGTTTGACAACCTCCACAAATGAATACGTCTCCTTTTGCCTTGAAGGTGTAGTCAGTATTTGTGTTCAGGACAATACCATCTTCGTTGGTTCTTAGGTTTTCTAAATCATCTCTTGGGTCCCAAGTTTCATCGATGTCAATGTCAATGAAGTCTCTAGTTACGTTAATCAGATACTTGATGTTGTCATCAGTTGGATCATTGTCATTAATATCAAATGAGAAAATTACCGTGAAAGTCCCCTCAGAACCAGATGGATTCCAGTTGTCTGCTGCGTTAACGGTTACGGCTGAACCTGGGATTAAACCGGAAATTTGCATGTTTCCTCTGTCGCCTTCAATCGACGGGCTGTTCCAATTGGACTTGCACCAGCCGATGTTTACATCTCCTTCGCAAACATACCACTTGAACAGCCTTGGCTCGCTTGGGGTACTAATTCCTTGATTTTCTACTGTAATGCTAAAATCTATGGGTTGATATGCTGAATACCATCTGTCTTCGATAGGGCTCACTTGTTGAGTAAATGCGAGGTCACCAGCAGAGGATGCACTGGCAAAACCTACTGATGTAAAGAGAGAAATCAATAACACTAGAACAAGCGATATTGACTTCGTGGCAGAAGCATTGCGTCTATAGGCTACGCTCGACATCATATAATGGTCGCATTGATACTTCAAAGACTCATCGCTTAGATTTCCAAAAAAAGTTGAATCTTTATGCCGTTTTAGGTCTGGCAAACAGACAAACTCATTTAATTGGGTATATTGGAAATAACATGGGTCCGCAATCCACGGGTGATTTGAACCGTGATGAAGGTGCCCTGACTGCTGTTATTGAATTCCTAAGTGCCTTTACCTTATTTTTAATGATACTAGTAGCATTTATGTCTTTAGCCAGCCTACAAATGGGTCCAAATGACCCGGGCACGGATAGATTAGATTCAACCGCTGTAAATGCGCTGGATAGATTACTTGCTGACGAGGGTCAATTTATTCCTTACCAGGGGGCAGAACTTGATTATAACAACTCAACAAGCGAGTGGCACACTCTTAGTGGTGAGGAAATAAACGAAGGAAGAGTTTTGCCGGGGCTTCTTTCTACAACAGGCGAAATAGATATTGATCGGGTAACTGCTTTGAGAAATGTTACAGAAACTGGCATACTAGAAGGACTTGCTATTCCAGAGGGAATGAATCTTCATCTAACAATAACCGTGATTGAATCAAATGATGAAAACAGGACCAATCTTGAGATATTTTCAGGCGGGACTCCAAGACTAAGTGCATCATCATCAACATTTTCAATGAGAATGGTAAAATCAGGGGATGAATTAGTAAGAGTTCTTCTTGAAATCCACAATGGAGGAAAGAAAAATCCTGTGCTAGAAATTCATGAGGTGTCTCCAAGAGGAGTAAATGGAGGCCCTGAGTGGTTTGAATTATACAATCCAAGTGATTTTGCTGAGGAGTTGTCCGGTTGGAGTTTTGAATCAGAGAAGAATTCGGTAACTAAATCAGTTCTTCTAACTGAGGGCGTTATGACTGGCGGCTCCTATGCTGTATTCACGGGCGATCCAAACGGGCAAGATTCAGGAAATGCCTCAGAGGTCATTGACCTTGGTTCCTTAGGTTTCTTAGGAGTGGGGGCAATTGATGGTTTGGCTGATGGAACCGGGAGTTTGAAAATGTATCATACCCAACAAGAAACCAATCAACCATCAAGAATTCAAACAGTCCAATGGGGCGGTGACACCGGACTGAATATAGGATTTGGAGAATCTTTGGTCTGGGATGGTAATTCTTCCTACCAATCCTCCTCTTGGACAGTGGTTGATTCGCCTACTCCGGGGAACTGAAATCTTAACTAAATCAAATATTTCAAAGCGCATTGTTCATGAACATCGACGCATTCACATGTCCTGTTCGCCATGATGCCGAGTTCAGTTTATCAGCGTGACAGATGTATTACTGGTATTCACGGCATGGATGAAATCCTAAGGGGTGGTATTCCTTACGGTTCCACTGTTTTGGCAGCGGGTACTTGTGGTTCAGGAAAAACTACTCTTGGAATGGAATTTCTGGTTAGGGGTGCTTTGGCAGGTGAAGCTTGTGCACATTTTACTGCTACTGAGCCGAGTGTAAAACTTCTCGAGAATATTAGGCAATATGCGTTTTTTGACATGAACATGGTCGATACAGGATTAATCAACGTTTTCGACGTTGACGTCCTATACTCATGGCTAGGATTGGATAAAGCCAGTTTCGATTTGGACGACGTCCACGCCCTGATCAAAGCAATTGTGGATATAGTGAACACCATTGGTGTAACTAGACTTGTAATCGATTCGGTAACTACTCTTTGTTACAAAATTAAAAGCGAGCAATTGATTAGAGATTTCTTGTTTACATTGGGTAAGAAATTGGCTACACTCGGATGTACAACAATTTTGATTTCTGAGATTACTTCTGCCACGGAAAACGCTCACTGGTCCTCTTTCGGTGTGGAAGAAGCGATTGCAGATGGAATCATAGTAATGGGTGACGTTGAAAGGATGGGGCACTTACTGAGATTCTTACAAGTGGTCAAGATGAGAGGCACTGCTCATAGTAGGGCTAAACATGCAATCGAATTGACTCCGCTTGGAGTCATGCTTACTCCAATGCTGAAATGGGGTTCAGCCGGTGAGGCTAACTGGGGTGGCTGATAATGTTCGAACTCGACCAAAGAATTGCCGAGCAACTTTCAGAGGTGTCATTGAATTCTGCAATTCAATTACGTTCTGGAACATCAAATTCGTTCATGGTAACTGCTAGCACTATGTTACCCTTGATGCAAATGTTCGAAATGGGTGGAGTGTACATTTCCGCATCAAGAGGAGCAGTAGAGATTATACAAGCGTTCGAATCGATTGGAGTTGATGTGTCTCATATCCAATTTATTGATTTGGTGTCCTCTGGAATACTTGGTGGAACTGATGTTCCGTATCAGAATATACACTTTGTAGATAGTCCAATTATGTTAGAGTCGATTTTGTTGAGGACATTGTATATCCTTAGAACTACGCCTACAGAAAGAAATTTCGTATTCTTGGACAGTGTAAACGCATTGAGCATTTACAACGAGGGAAGGATGTTAGCAGAATACCTGCACACATTCATCAATACCTTTAGGCAAAGAGAGATCCTATCGGTTATTTTGAACATACCAGATCAAACCCCTCCCTTGGTTCTGTCTAATTTGGATCTATATTGTACTGACTTGATTGATAGAGGGCAGGTTGTAATTAACTGAGGTGATTAAGATGGCAAAAAAAGTTACTTTTAGTAAAGAGGACGAGGAATTTTTTGGTAAGAATGGCTCATTCGGAGTTCCAAAGTTCGATATGGAGATGAACGGGGGAGTTCCTCGCGGTTTCACAATTATTGCATTCACGGATACAGGTTCTGGTGCTGAATTATTTGCTAAGCAATTTACCTCGCCTGCTGAAGAGCCAGACAACACTCTCTACATATCAACAAATGAAGGGCAACAAGAAATCATTAGAATTTACGAGAAATACAGCTGGCCATTAGATATCAGCGTTAGAACAATTGGTGAAGAATACAACTCAAATGTACTTGAAAAGCAATTGTTAGCGAGTAGGTACAGGCTAGAAGGATTTAGGATTGACGATATTCAAAAATTAGCACAAACAAGATTTGTTGATGACTCTAATCAGGATTACTTGACAGAAGTAACTAATGAAGTAATGGCTCTTGACCCTTACTTTAGAGTTGTAATGGATTCATTGGATTTCTTTACTCAAAGAGAGGACCCATCAAGGGTTATCGGAATGATTAGGATGCTGCAAGCACACACCCAAATGTATCGTGGTTTGTTGTTCATCACAGTATCAAACGACGGTTTACCGCCTGCAGTAAAACAAGAATTATCGCAAATCGCAGATATGGTACTATCATTTAAAGTTCGAACAATTGGTACTGATTTCGAAACATCGATGATAGTGTCCAAGTTTAGAAACTCCCCGGAGAACCTGAAAATTCTTGTTTTCCGTGTTACTCCGGACGAAGCGATCACTCCAGAAACGGTCGAGCGTATTGCTTGATGTTCTACGACGAGGCCAACAGAACCTCAAAAAGGAGGTTCTCGAGGGTTGACCATGTCCGAGGCAGGAGATGCTACTGTGATGGCTTTCCCAGGCATGGATTCGAAAGAATTGGCTGTTGAAAAAAGAAAGGATACTGGGGGGTATGACCCATCCGGTATCGACTTAGAGGCTTGGACAGAACTCGAAGAGCAGCTGGTTGCAACAATACCAAACTATGACAGAGTAAACAAATGGATGACATTTGGACAAGACAAGAATTGGAGGAAATCGGTTGCAAAACACGCCCTAGAAGGAATGAATGTCCTTGAAGTGGGATGTGGTCCGGGCTCATTCGCAGAAACAATCTCTGGCGTGGATTTGACCTGTCTCGATCCATCTGCTGAAATGTTGCGTGTGGCCAAGAAAAGAGTTGATGCAGTGAGGTCTGCAAACGGAGATTCAGATGCCATTTATGTTCAAGCGATAGCAGAGGATATTCCTCTAGAAAGTGACACTTATGATAGAGTATTTTGTTTATTTTCATTCAGAGATTTTAGGGACAAAAGGAAAGGCTTAGAGGAAATACACAGGGTTTTGAAGTCAGGGGGAAAATTAGTTATTTGTGATGCAGGGAAAGCTAATGCTTTTCACGGTTTTTTCGGAAAAGTTTGGATGGCTACTGGAGTCCAGTTGATGGCTAGACTGATAACTAAGGATAAAGACCACCCTTGGAAAGGACTGGCTAGATCATACACTCATTATGGTACCAATAAATTTTACAAGAATCTAATGGAGGAAGTTGGCTTTGAGGTAAAGCAGGCTAAACTGATTCTTCCGTTCGCTATGGCCTCTAGATTTATTGCTGTAAAAAAATAGATTCAGTTGAGCCTGTAATCGTCAATAAGACTCGAGAAATAATGTGATGATTTGACATCATTACCCTCATAAACCCCATTCAAGTCGGGAAGTTTAAGGTGAGTCTCTTGGATTACGAATCTACGGTTAGGGGCATCAAAGAATCCGACATGAATGTCGATAAAACTCTAGCAGAGGCTCACGAAAAAGCATCTAAGCTTCTCGCTGACGCTCGAAGAGACTCTGCTAATTTAGTCTCTCAAGCAAATGAGGAATCTTCGAAGGAAGCTCTTGCCACAGTCGATTCCGCTAGGGAAGCTGCTGGTAAGGATGCAGAAAAAGCAAGAAAGGATGGTGCTTCCGCTGTTGAGAACGTTGCAAAAAGTGCAAAAGATAACAGCCAAGCAGCAATCGATCTGGTAATTAATGCAATGTTGGAATGAGGTGAATCAATGTTCAGTTCTGTTCCAATGACACAAATTAACGTGGCATCTCCTGTTTCGAAACTAGATGATGTTCTCAGTGTTATGGAAAAACTTGGATGTATCCACATCCAACCTTATACTCAATTCGAAGATGGTGTGGGAATCGGGCAAGCACGCTCTGGCGAAGAGGCACAAAGAAACAGCTCTCTACTAGCAAAGGCACGTTCTCTATCTGGGCAACTCAAAGTTTCAAATGAAGGCGGCTCAATGAGCTCCTCTCAAGTTGAGAAACTACTGTCAAGCGGTTTTGAAGACTCAATGGACTCTGCTTCTTCCCTGCAAGGAGAGATACTGACACTTGAAAATGATATTAGAATTAAAACTGAAGAACTTGAAGTTCTAGAGATATTAGCTCCGCTGAATCTACCTTTAGACCTTCTTACTGGTTCTAAAAGCATGGAAGTCTATGTTGCTCAAACCAACAAATCTTCGAAAATTATGGATAAATTATCAGATTCCAAGGATGACATCATCGCCCAATATGCATCAAATGTGATTGCAATTGCCTGTTCCCCTTCCGTATCAACAGACGTGCAAGTTGTTTTGGCTGAAATGGGTGCAAGAGTGATTCAAATTCCAAGCGGAGAGGGTTCTCCAAGAAAGATATCTGCCGAGTTTTCCAAGCAATTGAGCCAATTAGAGGCAAACCTTGTATCAGCACAAGAAAAACTGGAACAATGGGCATCAACAAACGGAAGAAGCTTATTGTGTGCTGAAGAATACCTGTCAAGAAAAGTTGAGATTGATCTTGCCCCTACGAGCATAGCGGTATCCAAGAAAGCTTTTGCAATCGATGCTTGGACTCCATCAAGCAAAGCAGGTGAAGTAAAATCACAGCTTGAAAAGGTCGCTCCTTATGTTGAACTCAGCGAATATGTCGATGACCATCACCATGACGAACATCATGATGATGAGCATCATCACGAAGCAGCAACCCCTCCTACTGAGTATGATAATCCAGGCTTTGCTAAGCCATTCGAGCTGATGGTTGACTTAGTTGGAAGACCAGCGTACGGAAAATTCGACCCTACGCTACTGATGATGTTCACTTTCCCAATGATGTTCGGTCTAATTTTAGGTGACTTCGGATTTGGTGCAATCATTGCATTAATCGCGCTCTTCCTAAAATCAAGGGCAGTTGACCCTGCTATCAAGAATGGGATGAACATCATGCTTTGGATGGGTATCTGGTGTATGATATGGGGATTCATATTTGCCGAAGGATTCGGTTTCGTCTGGGATAATACCACAGATTACATGACCAATTCACCACTAGCGTTCTTCTATGATATGTTGCCGAAATACGATGCAATGCCACCTTTCATCACTGAAACTCTCGCAATGACGCACCTAGCATTGCCTTGGCACAGAGCATCAGCGGGGCACGGTCTAGAGGAATATGTACTGATTTCTGTATACCTTGGAGCAATCCACTTAATGTTAGGATTCATCATTGGATTCTTCTCTGTAATGAAAGCACACGGAATAGTTGCTGCTTTCTTCGAAAAAGGATCTTGGATACTAATTCTAATTGGTGGATTCATGCACGCAAGAGGCAATCTAAGAGCAGAATGGGGGCTATTCGAAGGTACACCGTGGGCTATTATGCTAATCATCGGTGTACTTTGCTTGATTGTAGGATTGGCAATATTCGAGAAATTTGGCTGGGCTGGTGGAATCATTATGGGACCAATCGAAACATTCGGTCTACTGGCTAACACATTGTCATACCTCAGGATTATGGGTGTTGGTGTTGCAGGTGTCAAAATTGCAGAGGTCTCCATCACAATGGGTTGGGTCTCAATGACCAACGGCTTTGAAGCCGGTGGAATTGGATACCTAACTGGAATCTTGTCTTTCTTACTATTCTTGGGTATCCAAGCATTCGCACTCGCTCTCGGTGTTCTTTCACCGAGCATTCACGCCGCCCGTCTGCATTTCGTGGAATGGATGGGCAAGTTCTATGACGGCTCAGGGACGGCTTTCAGGCCCCTTGGCGGCAAATCCCTCCACGTAGAGGGTTAATCACAGTCCATCGGACAAAAAAGGAGGTAAAAAAAATGAACAAAACCATGAAGAATACCCTAAGAGCAATGATCGTTCTGGCTGCACTAGTCCTTGTCGCACAAGGCGTATCTGCAGCAGAAGCAACTGAAACAGCAACCGGCAACACCATCACTGGTGACCTTGGAGTCGGTATCGCATTGGGACTAGCAGCAATCGGTGCTGGTTTCTCCCAAGCAGCTATCGGCAGCGCAGCTGTTGGAATGCTTGCTGAAGACGGAACAAAGTTCGGTCCAGCATTGATTTTCACTGCTCTACCAGAGTCTATCGTGATTCTAGGTGCTCTACCGCTTTTCCTTCAATGAAGAGCAGTAAAGTCATCGATTTGATTTACGTAACAGAACAGGTGAGAACATGTCAATGAAGAAATTAGCAGAAGAAGTCGCTAAGGATGCCAAAGCAGAAGCAAAGCAAATAGTCGCACAAGCCAAAGAGGAAGCATCCTCCATAATGGAAAAGGCGCAAGCTGAAGCAGATGCTATCAGAGCAGGCGCTTCTGCCAAAGCAGAAAAAGAAGCAAAGCAAGTTTCCCGTGAGGTTGTTGCAAGTGCTAACCAAGCAATGCAAAAGGATATCTTAATCGCTAAGAAAGAAGCACTCGATGCTACTCTAGCAAACGCAAAAGAAATCCTAGCGGATGCAGGTTGGAAGAAGAGATCATCTCTCCTGAAAGCACTAATGTCACAAGCAGATGAAATGAGTGATTCTTCCTTCACCGTACATCCAGTAGAAGTTGATAAAGCGGCTGTTAAGAAATTAGCAGGTGATAGAAAAGTCGGCGATACTGTAGAAGGCTTGGGTGGATTCACTCTAGTAAGTGCTGATGGAAGCGTATCTTTTGACTTCAGATTTGACAGTAAACTAAATCAAACCTGGTCTAATAATCTAGCTGGAATAAATAAAACTCTATTTGGATGAGGTGAAAGAATGGCACTGAGCAATGTTTCGTATGTTTCTGCAAGAGCAAAAACACGTCGCAAGCAACTTGCAAGCGATTCACAAATCAGAGCCCTAATCAGCCAATCCCCTGAGCAAATTTCAGTTTCTGTTGGAGATATCCATCAAAGACTTAGGGAGGACCTTGACAGATTCGCTGGAATATACAGTGGAGGAGACTTAGTTGAAGCAGCACTTTCTCACAATTTGGAAAAAGAGCTAAACTCAATCTTCAATCTTTGCGCTGGAAAAGTAAAGAACCATCTAAGCGTGTTTACACAAAGATATCAATACCAAAATGCAAAATCCGTATTGAGGGCAGTGTTTAACGAAGTTGATGTTGAAAAGGTAGAACATGACATCCTGCCTAACATCGACCAAATTAACGCACCTTGGTTGGATTTCGTCGAGAAATCAGAGACTTTGCGTGATGCAGTTGTTAACATGAAAAAGATGCCTTATGGAAAAGTGCTGATGTCGCTTCCAGAGGATTCAACACTAGCACAATATGAAGATGCTTTGGACATGCACTACTATGCAATAGCCAGTTCATCAATCAAAGGTAACGGACCAGATGTAAAGATGCTTCAGGACTTAATAGCAATGGAAATTGATCACAAGAACATCCTGAACATCTTAGAAGCAAATGCAGTTGGTTACCAGGACAAGTTGGACCAAATTCTAATCCCTGGCGGTAAATTACTGCCAAAGCGCTCATTCCAATCGATTATTTCTGGAAAGAGAGCGGGTATGCTTGAAGTGCTTGCGAAATCTTCTAGGTTTGACTCTGAAGGATTTGCAGAGGTTCTACAAGAGTGCGAAGAAAGCTTCAGTTTGGACCCAGCTGTTACTTGGTTGAAAGAAAGAGAATATGCACACATGAGCAGGATGAGTTACCTCCATCCTGTAAGCTCATTGCCTGTAGTACACTATGTTTCAATGAAGGTCAAAGAAATTTCAGACTTGAGGCTTGTAGTTCGTGGTAGACTCGCAGGTCTATCCTCTGAAGTACTTGAAGCACACATATTAGGAGCGTGAAGAAATGGAGATAGCAGTATTGGGTTCTCCTGCATTCACTCTAGGATTCCAGTTAGCTGGAATATCACATATATACAACCCTGAGGGAGATGAAGCAATTCAATCAGAACTCAAGGTTCTACTAAATTCAAAAGATGTTGGAATTGTCGTGGTCGACTCTGAGGTTCTAGCGTCTTTGCCTGACAGATTGCGAGAGCAAATGTCGGCATCTGTCTCCCCGACAATCCTAGGAATAGGTACCGAGGAAGACAACACCTTGCGTGAGACAATACGCAAGGCAATCGGAGTTGACTTGTGGAAGTGATTTCCAAAAAGGAGGAAAAAAGCATGGCAAATGAAGGTAAAATCTACAGAATTTCTGGTCCGGTAGTTACGGCAATCGGAATGGAAGCATCGATGTACGACGTTGTAAGAGTAGGTGACGAAGGTCTAATGGGCGAAGTTATCGAATTACACGGTGAGAAAGCAGTTATCCAAGTTTACGAGGATACATCAGGTATCAGACCTGGTGAACCGGTTATCAACACAAAGGAGACTCTTTCTGTTGCATTAGGTCCTGGTCTTTTAACTCAGATTTATGACGGAATTCAGAGACCTCTACCTACTCTAGAAGCAGAGATGGGTTACTTCATCAAGCGTGGATTAGATGCTGACGCATTCGATATGGAAAAGAAGTGGACCTTCAATCCAGTTGCATCCGCAGGTGACGCTGTTCAAGGCGGTCAAGTGATTGGAGAAGTGCAAGAGACAGAAACCATTGTTCACAAGATCATGATTCCTCCTGGTGTATCTGGAACAATCAAGTCCATTGAATCTGGAGATTTCAACGTAACAGAGAATATTGCTGTACTTGAAGACGGTACTGAGATTCAGATGCTACAAAAGTGGCCTGTTAGAACTCCACGTCCGTACACACAAAAGTACGCTCCCGACACCCCTCTAATCACAGGAATGAGAATTCTTGACTTCCTGTTCCCACTCGCAAAGGGTGGTGCAGCGGGTATCCCTGGACCATTCGGTTCTGGAAAGACTGTTACCCAACAATCTCTAGCAAAGTTTTCAGACGCTCAAATTGTTGTCTACATCGGATGTGGCGAGCGTGGAAATGAAATGACTGAAGTATTGGACGAGTTCCCTCACTTGATTGATCCAAATACCGGAAAGCCTCTGATGAACAGAACGGTCATGATTGCAAACACATCAAACATGCCTGTAGCTGCAAGAGAAGCATCTGTGTACACTGGAATTACTATTGCAGAATACTTCCGTGACATGGGTTACGATGTTGCATTGATGGCAGACTCAACCTCAAGATGGGCTGAAGCAATGAGAGAAATTTCCTCAAGGCTTGAAGAAATGCCTGGTGAAGAAGGATATCCTGCTTACCTTTCAAGCAGAATTGCCGAATTCTATGAGCGTGCAGGACGTGTAAACTCTCTAGGTGGAGATGACGGGTCTGTTACAGTTATCGGAGCGGTATCACCTCCTGGTGGTGACATCTCTGAACCTGTCAGCCAAGGTACTCTGAGAATTGTTAAGGTTTTCTGGGGTCTTGATGCTGGTCTGGCAAGACAAAGACACTTCCCTGCTATCAACTGGTTGAACTCATACTCTCTATACCCGCCTTCTTTGAACCAGTGGTACAGAGACAATATTGCACAGGATTTCCCTGAGATTAGAACTGAAATTTCTACTCTATTACAGATTGAGTCCGAACTTCAAGAAATCGTACAATTAGTCGGTTCAGATGCTCTACCGGTCGACCAACAACTAACTCTAGAAGTTGCTAGAATGATCAGAGAATATTTCCTACAACAAAACGGATTCCACGATGTTGATGCATCCTGTGAAATAAATTTGGTCTACAAGATGGCTAAGGCTATCCTAACCTTCCAAACAGCAGCAAAGGCTGCTATGGCTGCAGGTGCTCAATTAGAAGACATCACTGGTGTACCATCAAGGTCTACCTTGATGAGAGGAAAATTCGAAGCATCATATGTTGACGATATCGAAGAAATGGTTGCTACCATGGTTAAAGAAATCGAAGCGACCGTGGAGGACAACTGAAGGAGGAATAATCATGGCAGGAAAAGAATACAGAACAATCACAGACGTAAAGGGACCACTAGTATTCCTTGAAAAGACTGAGCCAGTAGCGTTCGGAGAAATTGTAACTCTAAAACTAAGCAATGGTACAATCAAGAATGGACAAGTTCTTGACACATCCGATGATTTAGTGGTGGTACAAGTTTTCGAAGGGACTGCTAAGGTGGACAGAAACACTGGTGTTACTTTCATGGGAGATGTTTTCAAATTACCAGTTTCAACCGACTTAGTTGGAAGAATTTTGGACGGAGCAGGAAGACCAAGAGATGGTGGACCAGAAATCGTAGCAGAAGAGAAAGCTGACATTATCGGTGAAGCGATCAACCCGTTCTCAAGAAAGAGTCCACACGACTTTATCCAAACAGGTATCTCAGCAATTGACTGCTGTACTACTCTTGTTCGTGGACAGAAGCTACCTATCTTCTCAGCATCAGGTCTACCTCACAACGACATTGCTCTACAAATTGCAAGACAAGCAAAACTGAAGGATTCAGATGAAGAGTTTATTGTTGTATTCTGTGCAATGGGAATCACTGCTGAAGAATACAACTACTTCAGGTCTGACTTGGAGAGAACCGGTGCTCTAGAAAATGCGGTACTATTCGTAAATCTTGCTGATGACCCTGCTGTCGAGAGAATCATTACTCCAAGACTAGCATTGACTGCAGCAGAATACCTTGCTTTCGAGAAGGATTACCACGTACTTGTTATCTATACTGACATGACAAACTACTGTGATGCATTGAGACAAATCGGTGCTGCTAGAGAAGAGGTTCCAGGAAGACGTGGATACCCAGGTTACATGTATACTGACTTGGCTATGCTTTACGAGCGTGCTGGAATTATCAAAGGAAAGAAAGGTTCAATCACTCAATTCCCAATTTTGACAATGCCTGGTGACGATATTACTCACCCAATTCCTGACTTGTCAGGATATATTACAGAAGGTCAGATTGTTATCAGTCGTGAGTTATACCAGCAAGGAATTTATCCGCCGATCAACGTTTTGCCTTCATTGAGCAGATTGATGGGTTCCTGTATTGGTGCTAAAACAACTCGTGAGGACCACAAATCCGTATCTGACCAAATGTATGCTGCATACGCTCAAGGAAGAGAACTAAGAGGACTTGTAGCGATTGTTGGTGAAGATGCACTAAACGAGCGTGACAAGCAACTTTTGGACTTCTCCGGAGTCTTTGAGGATAAATTCTTGAGACAAGGACAAGATGAAGACAGGTCCATTGATGACACTCTCGACCTATGTTGGGATTTGATGTCAAGCATCTCTACCAAGTACTTGGTAAGACTTGACCAAAAGTGGATTGAAAAGTACCACCCAGACAACAGGGCTTGATTTCAAGGAGTAAAAGCGGGAGGAATATGAAATGGCATTGGATATTAAGCCAACCCGCAGCGAATTAATTAAGCTGAAAGCAAGAATTAAGCAAACCAAAAATGGTTACAAATTGTTGAAGATGAAGCGTGATGGTCTATTCCACGAATTTAGATCCCTTCTTGCTGAAATGATAGAGGCAAAGAAAGATCTTACTGCAACTTACAGATTAGCCAAGACCCGTATTGACTTAGCGAATGCTATCGAGGGTGGTTTAGCGGTTAGAGCAACAGCAATTGCAAACTCTGCACATCCAGAAGTTGAAGTTCAGAGGAGAAATATCATGGGTGTAGTAGTACCAAATATCCAAGGTTCAGGTCTGAAATCATCCTTCGATAGCAGAGGAGTCGGTTTTATTGGTTCAAGCCCATATATCGATGAAGCGAGTGACTCATTTGGAAATTTGATTGAAAAAATAGTCACCGCTGCGGAGATGGAAGCTACTCTAAAGAGGCTACTGGAAGAAATCGAAGCAACAAAAAGGCGTGTAAATGCTTTGGAATTCAAGGTCATTCCGGAACTTGAAGAAGCACAAGGTTTCATCAAATTAAGGCTTGAAGAGATGGAAAGAGAAGAAACCTTCCGTTTGAAGAGATTCAAAAACAAGTAATTGTTCTCTAAACCTAAGGGCGACGATGTCGACGATGTTGGACCTCTCGGCAGAACAGTTGGTGAGTTAATGCAAAATGGAGAAGAAGAGGGTGATTATGTCTCCCAGGACTCCGTTGAGCAGATTGATATTCATAGAAAAGTTTGGGACCAAAAAGAGTTGATAGTAAGAATTCTAAATCGTCACTTCACCTTGCTTGAAGATTATGGCGGAAATTGGCCGCAATGGAAAATAGATTCCTACCCTGACTCAAATGTTCATGACTCTCTGGAGGATGCCAATAAGGAACTAGACCCACTCAACTTAGTCGCTAGGCTGAGTTTAGGAAAACCATGGAATATTCAAATCGTTCCTATGAAATCAAGTCAATTTCCACATGTTAAATGGAGTATTCTTTTGTGGTTAATGTCGGCAATCACCCTAACAGCTGCAGCAATTAATTGGATGTCACCAAGAAGACCCGCAGAAGGATACTTTGCTTCATCTTTGATTTCAGATGCAATATTGAGTTATACTTTGCCTGTACTTTTTGCCTTAGGCATAATTTCAGTCATTCAACAAGTCACATCTCGTAAAAGGGGTACAAGAGCGGGTGTTTTAGTACCTATTTTTGATCCATCAATTCTCCTTTGGATTTCTGGTTTGTCCTCGGAATTATTGTTTTGGCCCTTCGGTATTTTGATGGTCACAACATTACCAAGAATGTCTTCAAGAGTATACAAGAATAGGGAAGATCTTGGAATAATCTCTCTTGTACCTGTTTTATCGATGTTAATTTTTGGTATGGCATATTGGATAATTGGTCTAATCCTTGCTCCTGAACAAACGCTTGTAACCTCAGCCCCTCATTCGATTACGCCAACATATTTCATGCAAGTAATCATTCCACCAGAACTGATTGCAAGCTCTGTTTGGGCATCTCCGATAGTTCTAGCAGGTGCTTGTTTGGCTCTGATGTCATGGCTAAACTCTTTGCACATACCTGGCCTTCCCGGAGGCAGGTTACACATATCCAGAAGAACTTCCAAAGAAGTAAGAGACTTTTGGACTTTCACATTCCTTCTATCTTCATGCTTTTTGGGAGCAGTAGTCTACAACGTATTCGAATATTTTTCCATGTGGACAATGATTATCCCATTCCTTGCTGCTTTACTTGTCCTAAATGGCACAAGGCAAGGAATACCATTTGTTCTGGATGAGGAGAAGCGTCTTTCTAACACAAGCGAATTCAGGATAGGATTTGTTTGGGGGCTTGTATTGCTTGTTGCTCTTCCTGCAGTAGAAACAATGACCTATCATGATAATTGGAATTCGGAGATTGAGTACTCAGTTGAATCGGATTTAGTGGAGATGATAGGAGACGATTGGAATTTCAGTTTCACTATCCAAGTTGTTAATCCATCACTGCAAGACAAACAATGGGAATTCTCGCTAAGAGAATCTCCTAATCAGGGCTGGAACTTTGACTCCACATGCTTAGAATCTATTTGCAAAGGGGAACTTTCAGCCCTCGATTTTGAAATTATCAGAATTAACGCAACATGGAATAATTCTGTTTATGACCCAACTTCTTCATCATTCTTAGTCGAAGTAGGAAATGAATTTGATTTTAGGATAGTAGAGATTGATTTAGGAGAATATAATGGTCCTTTATCCGACCGTACTTCAATCATCGAGATGGATCAAGAATACTTCCACTGCGTCGATTTTATGAGTAACCAATCCGGAAACCTATCCCTAAATCTCGACCAGGTTAACTCATCCTTCTTTTCTTTTGAATCTTCAAATTCTCAGGTTGTTGAAGTAAAGGAAGGTAATAATCAGGTATGCATAGATGCACGGGAAGAGATACTATTCAAAACTAGGGATAACTTTGAAATTTCGTTTAACAATTCTACATATTTGGTTGGTTTGTCTGAAGATGTCGAAAAATCACTCATAATTCCGCCTGCCGGATGGCTGTTGAACGGTAGTGAGACCGGTTGGACAGATTCATTTGCAAATGGTGGTGAATTGATTTTGAATGATTATAATTGTACATTTTCCCCTCTCATGGGTCCAAGCATGCCTCAAGAAGGAGAATGGGTTTGGAATATGAGTAACCGTAGTATGGCATCAATTCCATCGTTAGGAAATGATTCTTTGAGACTGATTGTGCCTGATGACTCTAGTTTATTGCTATGTGATAATGACTTCAATATAGTCGCTAATTTTTCGGTTGAATACGGACCGGAAATCCTTGTTAATCATTCCAACGAGTATTCAAGAATTTGGAATGATGAACTAATTTGGGTAAACTTTGGGGAAGAGAACAATACCTTTGAAATTGAGATAATTAATCCATCAAATCGAGCAGTCGATTACACATCCAATTGGCTAAGGGGTCAATCTTGGAGTCATGCAGAATCAAACCCAGAACAAATTTCTCCGGGAAGCAATACATTTTCACTCAATGCTGATCATAGCAATCCCTCCTTTGTCTTCCTTTCTTATGATGACGATGAGATTATTTTCAATTTCATATCTTTTGAGGTATAGTCATGAACATAGCAATAGTTGGTGCAGGCTCGATAGGGGGCTTATTTGCAGCCAAGCTATCGAATGCTGGAGTAGAGAATCTTCTAGTTCACTCCAGGGGAACAATGGGCGAATCATTCATATCCACTGGAATTAATATATCCGGTTTAGCAACACTTAGTATTCCAGTGTCGAACTTTTTTCCAAGCATTGCAGAAGTTGGTATTCCTCCTGAATGGAAACAAGCATCGGACCTGATAATCATCACAGGGAAGTCTACTCATGCTGAAGAGTTAATTGAAACAGCACACGTTTTATCCCACTCGAAGTCAATCATATTTTCACCTTCAAATGGAATTGGTTGGGAAGAATTGCTTTGTAAGAAATTCGGCAAATCGAGAGTTCTTGCAGCAAGTACCACTCATGCTGCAAAAAGAGAAGGCAACTCATCGATCATATATACTGGAATTGGAGAGATAGTTCTAGGTGCAATCGGAGGAAACATAAGCGAAGATGCCGTGCAAGAGATTATTGATTTATTATCTAAATCCTCACTCAAACCTAGATGGGTTGATGACGGCGAATCAGTTGTTTGGGAAAAAGCGATTCTCAATGCGGCAATAAATCCTCTAGCGGCTCTCTCTGGAGTGAAAAATGGGGAACTGCTTAAAGGAAATAATTGGTTTACGGCATTAGAAATAATGTATGAAGCCTGCCTTGTTGCAAGAACTCATGGCGTATTGATTAGGCAAGATGAGGAAATGGAAGAGCTACTTTCTCACGTTTTAGAATCGACTGCACAGAATACTTGCTCTATGGGTCAAGATTTGATGTATGGCAGGAAAACCGAAATCGATTTCATAAATGGGAAAATAGTTGAATTGGCTGAAACATATGGTATTCCAGTTCCATTCAATCGTTTGCTGACTACATTGGTAAAGATGTCAGAGCCAAATAAAGATTAAATCAAGTCTTTATTGAAATGCAATCCTTTATTCTCTCTACGCTCTAAGGCATCTAAGATTACTAACTTCGCTAATTGAGCCATATTCCTTAATTCAACTAAATCTCTAGAAGGAATCGATGATTTCCATAATTTGTCTACCTCGCCGTTGAGTAGATCAACCCTTCTCTGAGCTCTTTTCAGTCTTGCGAAACTGCGAGAAACACCAACTTCTCTAAACATTGATTTTCTAAGATCCTCCCTATCGTTTACGATTGGTGAGTGTTCCACCAATTCGTCTAAACCATCAGCTCTCCAATTTGGTAAATCTCTTTTATCTGCTCCTTCAATAGGGTTAGCGATTATGAATTCAGCAGCCCTATGTGCATATACAACTGCCTCCAAAAGGGAATTACTTGCAAGTCTATTTGCTCCATGCATTCCAGTTCGTGCTACTTCACCAATTCCAAATAAACCGGGCATTATCTCACCATTTTCCAGTTTAACAGCACCCTTTGAATCAACGCTGACCCCACCAACCATGTAGTGTGCAGCGGGGGTAACTGGAATCTCGTCATCACCCAATTTAAGTCCAAAATTATCTAAGTGAGATTGAATTGTTGGAAATCTGTTGGTAAGATAATCTGAATCCAGGTGTTTAGTGTAAAGGTATACTTCATTACGACCAGATTTTTTCAAGTTGGAATCAATGGTCCTTGCTACGATATCTCTCGTTGCTAAAGACCCTAATTCTGAGGCATTTTTCATGAATGAAAAATCATTAGCATCTATCCTTTTTCCTTCTTCAATGCTACTTTCTATAGATTTTAAACCTTCAAAGTCAAGTAAAACCGCACCTTCTCCCCGAAGTGCTTCAGAAATCAGAAAAGGTCTGTTAGAATTAAGAGTCGATGCAGTAGGATGAAATTGTACATATGCTAAGTCCTGAACTTCACAACCTGCCCTTTTTGCCATCATCATTCCATCTCCAGTAGCAACACTAGGATTTGTTGTTCTTGACCACAACTGCCCGGCTCCTCCAGTCGCTATAATGACATAATCTGCGGGAATTGTTTCAACCTCTCCTCCGGTGGAATCCATGCACCACAAGCCGGTGATTCCCGCGCTCGGGTTTCCATGCACCTTCTGAATTAAATCAATCACCAGAGTATTATCTCTTATCTCGATATTTTCATGTTCATATACTCGATTTAGTAAAGATGTCTCTATCTCCCTTCCTGTAGCGTCTTTAGCGTGAAGAATTCGAGAGTCACTATGTCCGCCTTCCTTGGTAAGGTTGAATTTCCCCGAATCATCCCTATCAAAATTAACTCCAATGTTAATCAAGTCAAGAATTCTATTTCCAGATTCTTCTACTATTGATCTTACAACATCATCATCGCATTCACCATCACCTGATTTGAGTGTGTCAGAAATGTGTGATTCTAATGCCTGAATATTTGTTTTATCCAATATTCCTGCAATACCTCCTTGTGCCCAATTTGTGGATGAGTCTTTGCTTCTCTGCTTGGTTAGGATAAGCACTTTGTGACCAGAATCGGCAATTTTAATCGAACAGAATAGACCTGCTATTCCGCTGCCTATCACGACAACACTACTCATGCGAATACAGTCCTCCCAATTGGTGGTTATTCTTCACCTCATCGGATTTATCACAATTCTAATCGCATAAACTAATAATGATAATCCTCAGGATTTAACTGATGGCAAAGAGGAAAATTGCGAGTTTATTCGGCCTCGCAATTCTTATTTTTGTTATTGGAAATGCTCAATTTGGCGCAGTCGCACCTAGAGCTTATGAGGGAATTGATGAGAATTACAAAATCAATGTAATGAGCTTGAGCGATCCGCTTTGTACGGGTGACCAAATCGTGGAACATCTGGAAACATTGGGTCAATCTCATTGCCTTGAGGAACCAGGAGTTTGGAATGGTGAAGATTTACTGATGGGTATCGAGGGTCTTGCATTGGTGGCTGCGGGTTTTTTGCGCATGCCTAAAGATCCACTAAAAGCTCAAAAAGTGAGAAAATTGATGTTTGCTTCGGGTGCCATGCTATTCGGTGTGGCAATTTTAGATCGGTTACAATATCTCCCTTCTTCTTATTCTTCCGCTGGACTTGTCGATATAGTTCCATTTATTGAAAAACCAATCATGTTACAATTGCTAGTTGCTTTTGTTGGAACCCTGCTTTTGATGGGTCCCAAGTACACTAATTCAGAATTTGCTATTGAAAGGGCACGCAGGCAACAAAATAGGGACAAACACAGAAAAGCATTCGCTGCAACTTACAAACAAGATGTGTCCAAGAGGATAACAAGATCAAGACTGACTCAATCTCAATACAGTCCTCAGGGTGGTACAACAAGAGGAGTGAGAGTCTTTGCTACATGCCCATACTGTAAGGGGAAAGGTTGCGATGTTTGTTCTAAATCTGGCGTTTTCTGACTTTTCGGCGTTAAATTTACCCTACAAAAATATGTCATTTTCATTGCACACCACTCGATTTCTTTAAGACCCCTCAACAACCATCCTGTCAAAGGTTAGGGAGTAAAAATCCCATCTGGAGGTTATTGGATGTACCTGAAACAGTTAGAAGTCCGAAATTTCAAGTCTTTCAAAGGGGAAGTAACGATCCCACTGGAACAGGGATTTACCGCTATCACCGGTCCAAATGGCTCTGGGAAATCTAACTGTGGAGATGCAATCCAATTCGTACTTGGGCCAAGGTCCACCAAGGTGCTAAGAGCAGGCAATGTGAAAGACCTAATTTTCAATGGTGGGGCAAAAGACAAGCCTGCCAGAGAATGTGAGGTCACCCTCGTTTTTTCCAATCCAGTTATGCCCGATGGTTCTAGGAGAATGGCATATGATTCAGATGAGGTGAAGATGACCAGATCGGTTAGGCTCACACCTTCAAACAATACAGTTTCGGAATACACATTGAATGGCGAAGAATCCAACCGCTCTACTTTCCGAAGGTTACTTTCTTCTGCAAACGCCAGGCCTGACGGATACAATATCGTCCTCCAGGGTGACGTAGCATCTCTCTCGAAAATGAGTACGAGGGAGCGAAGAAAAGTTCTCGATGATGTAGCAGGAGTTACAAGCTACGATGATGAAATAAAGAAGGCTGGAAAACAGAGAGTAAAGGTAGAGGAATATATTGAGAGAATTCAACTTATTGAAGATGAGCAGAAGCAGAGATTAAGTGAACTCTCAAAGGAAAAGAAGCAGGCTGTAAAAGCAAAGGATTTGAAGGACTCTCTCGATTCTGCGAGGACATTGCTTCAGCAGGTAAGGTATGCTACAGTTAAAGGAGAAATTCAGTATCACAATGAGGAGAAGGTTAGGCAGTTAGAAAAGGCAAATACCTTGGACGAAGAGGTCAAAACTGGATCTAAAACATTGCTTGAACTAGATGATCAAGTTTCGGAAATAGAAAAGAAAGTTAGAGAGCAAATGGGAGAAGGCGGTGAAGAGCTATTGGAATCCATAAATGCTCTCAAAATCACAATCGCTACATCTGGGGACAAAATTTCGGATGCAAACAAGATAATTATTGAGAATGAGGAAAAATTGGAACAAGCAAAACAAGAACTTCTTGATGCACAACAAGAACTTGAATCATTCGTTAATGATTTTTCATCATCAAATGAATCTCTGGCAAGCGCCAAGGAATCCTTGAAAGCAGCAAATGAAAAAAGAGACAACTTGAATGAAAAACTTCAATCTTCATCTTCAACTTTGTCAAGGCTTGCTGAAGATGAAAAGAATGCTTCAGAAGCTGTGGAATCTGCTCGTAAAGCCCTGAATCTTGCCCAATCAGAGGTTGATACAGGGGCAGGTCAAGCGGAGGCTATTGTATCCCAACTAGCCGAGGCTGAATCTCGTTTTGATGAAGCAAAGATATCAGTTGGAGAGCTTGAACTGGTTGGCGAGGATTTGAAGGAACAACAAGCAGGAAATGACAGAGAAAAGTTAGCTGCTGAACTGATGTCTGCCAACAAAGAAGAAGCATTGCTTAAAGAAGAACTTGGAGCAGTGGAAAGAAAACTTTCCCAAACCACGCAAAGGCTAGCAAGTGCAAGAGCGGAAATGGAGTCAAAATCCGGTGCTAAAGGTCTAGCAGGCGGAGCGGCTGCAGTGCTTAGGGCTAGAGATTCAGGTGAACTAAAAGGCGTAATAGGTACAATTGCTGAATTATGTGCGCCAAAAGACCAGTCGTTAGAGGTGGCACTTGCAACAGCAATCGGTGGAGGAATGGCATCCGTAGTAGTTGATAATGACCAGTGTGCTGAAGATGCAATTAAGTGGTTGAGTAGGAATAATGCTGGAAGAGCGACTTTCCTGCCTTTGAATAAATTATCCAGCACAAGGGCAGCGGGTAAGGCAGTCATGGTAGCTAGAAAGCCAGGTGTAATCGGTTTTGCTCATGATTTGTTGGATTATGATCCGAGGATAGATATCGCTGTTAAATTCGCCTTGCGAAATACCCTAATTGTCGAAAATCTCTCTGTTGCACGACAGAATATGGGTGGAGTTAGGCTAGTGACAAAAAACGGTGATGTGACTGAAGCCGGCGGAGCCATGGTCGGTGGTTCAAGAAGAAAAATGAATATCACTTTTGGCGGTAAGATTCAGGGAGCATCTGAAGTTGAGAAATTCCAGGCTGAAGTCAATAGGTTACAAGGTATGCAATCAAGAGTCCAAGAGTCAATTGAGGCAGCCCGTGCAAAACAAAGCAGAATCAAGTCCCAACTGAATGAAGCTGGTGAAGATTCATTGACACAAAAGATTGCGGATTGGAGAGCAGAAATCAAGTCAGCGAAATTCAAGATGTCACAGGCTCAAGGAGATGTTGCAAAAGTAGAGCGCCAGTTGACCGATTTACAACTTCAAGCAAAGGGTAAATTATCTGCTTTAACTTATGCAGAAAAATCACTTGAACAAGCAGAACAGAACCATGACTCTGCTAAAAATGCGTTACAGGAAGCAAGCCCTGTTCATCTAAAAGAACAAATGTCTGCTGTTGAAGTTGAAATAGTGACTGCAAAATCCGAAATCACGAGAGTAGAAGAAATGCAATCTTCCGCAGATAAGCAGAAGCAGTTACTTCAGAAAGCTGTCGAAAGTTCCGATATTAAATTAACAGATATTGAAGATTCTATTGCCGAGAATAAGTCATTGATCATAGAATTAGAAGAACAAATCTCTTGTAACAAAGTTGACCTTGATGCTAAAGAAAATGAAAGATCAATTTTAATGGAATCAAATCAAGAATTAGAAGATGAGCGTAATGACCTCATCGAGAAGAGGGCAACCTTGAGAGCAAATCTAGAACAGAAGTCTGAAAATTCAAGACAAATGCGCTCAATGGCTAGTTCTATAGAGGCAACATTAGGTTCTAAGAAAGTAGAGTTAGACAATATCTTTACTGAAATGTTCGAGGAAGGAATCTCACCAGCAGAAGAAGATGCAGATCTGCCAAATCTGAATGAGGTGGAAAGATCGGTTAGAAACCTGGATAAGAAGATGGTAGCGCTTGGTCCCGTTAACTTCCTTGCTTTGGAGCAATATGAGGCATGTGAGAATAGATTAAACGACATGAAAGATGATTTCAAATCACTACAGTCAAGAAGAAAAGAATTGATTGAGGTTACTGAACTTTTGGAGAGCCAGCGAACAGAAAGAATCACTAGTGTACTTTCTGAAGTGAACAAGAATTTCAAGGAAGTTTACAAGATTTTGAGCAACGGTGGAGAAGGAGAGCTATTCTTTGATAATCCAGACAATCCATTCCAGGGTGGATTGGACATGTGGGCAAGACCACGTGGAAAGTCGAGTAAGTGTTCGCTAGCCGGCTTAAGTGGAGGAGAGCAATCAGTTGCCGCTCTGGCATTGATTTTTGCGATTCAGGATTATGATCCATCTCCGTTCTACTACTTTGATGAAGTCGACCAGAATTTGGATGGTGATAACTCCTACAGAATTGCAGACATGTGTAGGCAAAGAAGTAAGCAAGCACAATTCATTATGGTGACATTGAGGAAGGTCAGCTTAGGTTTAGCAGATCACCACATTGGAATTACTCACGGAGGAGATGGATGTTCTCGCAGAATCATGGACTTTGACCGTGAAAGAGCCATACAAGTTGGTGAAGAGGCGCGTATTGAGCAAGAGGCTGCTATGAAACAAAACAAGATTTTGAGCAGCGAATCCCAAGCATTCCAAGATGCTATGCCTAGTGTCCCAGAAGAACTGGATACTCCGATTAGTCTGGGAGGGTCAAACTCCTTCGAAGGTTTAGCAGAAAGAACTGAGGAAATGACAGAAGATATTGAGGAAAGACAGTCAGTGTCTTCAGAAATTCTTGCTATGGAAAAGGAATCTCAAGAAGATGAAGTTAGCAGTGAACAAGTCGAGGTAGAGTGAGATATATGCTTGAACAACCCACTCTCGACCGCTGGTTGCTAAAACAAGATGTCATAGATCAGTTGGTTAATGTCGGTGAAGATTCAAACGAGGCTGAGGATTTTGCAAATAGAATTCTCTCGATAGCAAATACCGAGGAAGCAGAATTTCATACGATTTCGGACCCTGTTGATAGATCGATTGCACTCGTACTTTCTTTGGTAAAATCTGAAGGTTTAGATGCCTGGAATATTGATTTGAAAGCATTTTTATCCGTATTTTCCAAACGAGTCAAGGCTTCTAATGACCTTGACTTACCAGCGTGTGGAAGACTGATTAGGATGGCTTGGGAAGTTTTGCATAACCAAACAGAATCATTCTATGATAGGGTTCAAATCGTTGAGGATGAAGATTTCCTTGATGATTTTGAAATGGACTGGCATGAATCATACGATGATGAGGAATATTACTTCACAACTGGCGTAATCTCAGGAGAATTCGATTCAGAATTGCCTAATCTTTTCGAAGAGAGGGTTAGGAGAGACGAGGGAAGACCAGTGACACTTGGAGAACTGTTGAGCGCATTCAAAATGGCTGCTGACGAAGCAGAGGTTCTCAAGCAGAGGGAAAACAACCGTAAGCGTCATGCAATTGAATTGCAAGATTATCTCTCTAATGTTGGCGGTAGGATGCATGATGAAGACCTTGAGGGGGATATTGAACGCTCTTGGAGGGCGTTAAAACAATCATGCATGATAAATAAATCATCGGTAGTTGAATTATCGGAAGTAATCGTTCAGCTGCGTGAAATTTTGATTGCTGAGAAGGGAGAAGTCCTGGGAGAAATAAGGGATGATGCTGAGGTTTCGTCGCTAATTTCTGGATTATTTTTGACACATCGTAAAATAGCATCTATTTCTCAAGAAGAGGTTCCATATGGTCCAATTTTAATCGAGGATTTGTGGCCTAAATTTGATGATTACAACGAATTAATAGCTAATTTAAGAAGTCTGGAAGAAAAAGAGTCTGAGGAATCAAAATCTGAGATACTCCCTTCAGAAAGATTGGCAAATAGGCTCGCTCAAAGGGCTAAGGAAGCGGAAATCGAGATGGAGAGAGAGAAACAACTCATCGAAGAAAATCAGAATAACACAGATTGGATGGTGGAATGATGACTGAAATGCCAATAGAAACTCTGCTTGAAGCCACTTTATTTGGTGCTGGGAAGACAATGAGTGTCACCGATATTTCAGAATCCCTTGGTTACAGCGAGCAAGAAGTATTAGATGGATTACAATCCCTTCAAGCCACGATGAAAAGAAGAAAGAATGGTTCTCTAAGACTTACTGAAATTTCAAAGAAATGGGTAATGGAAGTTAAACCATCTATTGCAGATCATTTACCAAAAGATACCAAGGCAGAAATAGCCCCTAAGTTATTGAAGGCTGCTTCAATAATTGCATATCATCAACCAATCACTCAATCAGATCTAGTCAAATTAATGGGTCCAAAAGCCTACGATTACGTTCGTGAGTTAGCCCAAAGAGGCATGGTCGATAGAAGGAAAGACGGCGTCACAAGGAGATTAACAACTACTCGTAGATTTAGTGAGTACTTTGGATGCCCTCATACTGAAAGAAAGAAAGTGAAAGCCTGGTTTAGGGATATGGTCAAAGAAGCAGGATTGCTGGATGGCATGGAAACAGCGGTTATTCTTGAGGAACAAAACGATGAACCAGTACAGTTAACTCTGCCATTAAACGAGGACAATCAAGATTGATTGCGTAAATCAGCAAGAATTTTTTCCGCTAGAGATTGTGTTCTAGGACCATCAAAGTTCCTTAGTTTGGTTGCCACAATCTCAATTTCTTCTCCTTCAGCACCCGCTGAAACAGCCATGTTTCTTGCGTGTAGTTTCATGTGTCCTTGTTGGATTCCTTCGGTTGCAAGTGCTCTCATGGCACCTAGATTTTGTGCTAGCCCTGCAGCAGCCATGATATTTCCTAACTCAGTAGCTGATTCAACACCTAGCAATGCAAGATTTGCTCTTGCTGCTGGATGGACCTTAGATGCTCCTCCGACCGTCCCAACAGCCATCGGCAGCTCAATATTGCCGACTAAATTACCATCTTCGTCTTTGTACCAATCTGACATTGAAGTGTAGTTTTCTGATTTAATTGCAGCATAAGCATGACAACCTGCTTCTATTGCTCTCCAGTCTTGTCCACAAGCAATTCCGACTGGAGATATGGCATTCATTATCCCTTTATTGTGGGTTGCAGCACGATATGGGTCTGATACTGCGAAATGGAATGCTTCGATAATTCTGTCAATTACTAGCAGACCATCCTCTCTATTTCCAGATTTTACCATTTCCTCTGGGGGGAATTTAGCCGTGATTCTACTAAGTCTCAAGTCTGCTAAATTTGACAAAATTTTGAGTGCTACTCTACCTTTGGTAAGTTTTTCTAAATCAGGGGCAATTAATTCTGACATAGTGTTGACTGCGTTTGCGCCCATTGCATCTCTACAATCTACATGCAAGTGTACTATCAGCATCTTTCCAATTTTGGTTTCGATTACTCTTGTGATTATGTCTTTACACCCTCCACCCAATGCAATCATTCTACTAGGAAGGGAATTACATTTGTCTACTAATTCTTGCTTAGATCGATTTATCGATTCAATAGCATCATCGAAATTTTCAATTTCCAAAATCTGAATTTGTCCAATCATTATAGGTTCATCAGAATTGGAAAAAAATCCTCCTGTGGACCGACATCTCTTGGCAATGTTGGATGCTGCAGCTACTACGGACGATTCTTCTATGCAAAATGGGATGATGTATTCTTTGCCGTCTACGATGAAGTTAGTTGCAACCCCAACAGGTAGAGACATAGTGCCAATTACATTTTCAATCATCCGATCTGCTGAATCTTCTGACAATTCACCTGTTGAAGCCCAAGCTAGTGCCTGGTTATCGTCTAAGGATGCTAATTTTCTTACAATATCTCTGCGCTCTTCAACGCTCAGGCGAAAAAAGCCACTTAGCCGACTATCCTCTACTGGCATGGCTATCCCAGTCCTATTTATCACATGACTATTCCGTTTTATTGGCTTTGATGTTCTAAGTCCAAATCAATTAAAATTAACGCTTATTAACGCTTTAAACTAACGTTAACTAACTGTTAATTGAGCGTTAATGTAGAGGAAATAGGTACAAAAGAAGCATTCGGGTAAGTTGAATGACGCTAATTAACGCTTTGTACACTCCCTTGAATTAAGATAAACTCATAAACCAAATTGGAGATGTTTTGTTATTGGGGATTTTATGATACAAATTGAGTTTCCACAGTTAGAAATGAATCCTTTCATGCTCAAACCAATCAAAAACGACCAAGGAAACCTTTTTTCAGGTAGGGAAAGAGAATTAGCCACAATTTCCACTTACATCAAGTTCAGATCCTCTAGATTTGCAGTAGTTCATGGTCCCAAAGGGATAGGTAAAACCTCTTTTCTCAATGTGGTTTCAAATGCCTCTTCGATGCCTGTTTTGATAGATTCTATCCAAATAGATTCGCCATACAATTCGCTTATTGAAGGTGTTTATTCAGCAATGATTGGTTATGATATTCCAAGTAATTGGAGGCAGATTGAAAGCGATTTAGAAAAAGCAACCAATTCTTATTCAGGTCCGCTACCATTCATAGCAATAGATGCCCCAGATTTGCCGTTAGAGAGCCTTTCTAGGCTTATTGGTAGGTTTGCTAGCCTTGCAGAAAAACTTGAGGTTATGACGATTTTTTCATTAGATTCCGATGTTTTCCAGAATTTACCCCTAGACGCCAAGAAAAAGTTTGACCTAGTAATGCCTCTGGACCCTTTGGAGAGCGACGAAGTTGCTAAGCTGGTGGAATCCAGAGTTAAGTCTGCAGGAGTTGATTGGAAATGTTCTGATGATGTCTCTCAGTCATTATTGGACCAGTTTAATGGTAATCCTGGGGAAACAATAGTCCAATTAAGGGATTATGTTGATGCCATTTTCTTCGATCTTAGTGGTAACAGTATGGCGAATGTTTACAATAACATGAAAAATCAATCATCCGAATTAGATCCATTAGTGGAGAAGTTCAATGATGAGATAATCGATATTGTAGCAAACGATGATGAGGAATCAGTTGATGAAATAGTAGAACAAGAAAAACATAGGGAAACAGAAGATGACCTCAAGAAAGTTTATTCTAGTCCAAGCACAGAATTTTATTCCAATGATGAACATGATTTGTCAAATCCAGAAGGAAATTCCTCCGATTCAAGTTCTGATGATTTAATAGATGATTTGATATTCCCTGAATTTGAGGAATTCAACTTAGATTTTGACAAATTGGATGAGATGAAGCAAAGCGAAAATGTGCCATCTAAACCAGTTAAAATGCCATCTGGAGGCTTATCAGGGCTAAGAGCAAGAATGAATTCATATGATGATAAAAATCAAGATTCTGTTGACCTTAAGATTGCAGATTCAGACGACAGTGCATCGATCTGGGTTTCTCAAGAAGCACCTTTATTCGGACATGAAGAAAAAGAAATGCATGTTGAAGAAGATGAGATGGAACTAGATTTAGTAGAGATAGATCAAGAACCAAATTACTTTGATTCATTGGCAGAAAGGTCCTACTCAAGTGATATTTTGGATAATAATGATACAAATGGAGAAGATAATAACGAGAAATTAGTAAAAATGCTGCAAGATATTTTGCTTGGTAAAAACCATAATTCCGTTCGAGAGAACGTTACCAAAGTGTCTAAAATTGTCGAGTCTTTGATGTCATTGAATGAGCCCAAGGAGAATCTTGAACAAGAGAGACCGCTTGAAATAAGCATTTTCACTAATCTCAACAAGAAAGAAGCCAAGGTACTAGCCAAAGGAATTGACAAAGAAATAACTCCTAGCGATAAGGAAATTCTTGAGGAATTGGATGTGAAAAGACCTCGACTCTCTCAAATATGCAATAAATTACAGAAAAGTGGAGTTTTCAAAAGTAAGAAAATCGGAAGGTCGAGGTATTTTTCAATAACCTCTACTGCTAAAGCGCAAATGAAAGCGTGGGGTATGTTAGACCAGGGAGGTGAATATTGATGTGGACAGTTTCGTGGTCTTGGCAAGCAGAAACAAGAGTTTCAACTATCCATTCAGTAAATTCAGGAGTGATTGTTTCTCATGGACTCAAGATGACTTATTTCTCTCCAGAAGGGAGAACCAATTGGGAAATTTCAGTGCCTTTCAAGGTGCATTGTATAAGACAATCAGGAAATTCAGTCTTGATTTTAGCAGCGCATGCTTTTTACTTACTCAATATAGAAGATGGAGACTATCTGATGAATGGAAAGGCTACATTCAAAGGATTCAAGGATGCCATAGGAAGACCCGGTGGTGGATGGATTTTATCCGGTAGAAATGGTAATATCCACATATTTTCACAAGATGGAATTGGAATTAAAAGGATTGGATTTGGGAAAATAAGAAAATTAGTCGGCTGGATTGACAGGGATAATTTACTCGTACACAAAGACGATGGACGCTTAGCAGTGATTTCTTTTGGCAGGACCGATCAAATCAAAGATGTTTCTGAACACATCTGGTCATGGGTATCGAATCTCGAGAAAGGAAAGATGCTAATGCAGGGAGGAAATGGGGGTCTCTTCCAAGGAATCCCTAACAAGTACGATTGGGATAGTCTCGAAAATCTTGAAAACAGAGACCTTGAACCTATGCAGGCATCTTGGCTAGAAGATGGTTGGTGGGTTATGCACATTGATGGCTCACTTCATAATATTTCAGGCATTGAATCCGATGCAAACATGCTAGGTAAGGGTATGAATCTTGGTGATTTGCTCGATTCTTCTTCATCTGAGATGTTCGTTAGTGGTAATAAATCAGGATTAATCAGGTACTGGTTGAGTGAATCATCAGCCAATATGATCGCAGAGCTAAAATCTCAAGAACGTGCTCAAAAAGCGAGCCAAGAGGTCTGGGTTGCAAGGAAGGAAATCTTTGCATTGGCTCAAGAGAATGAGGCTAATGGAAATTATGAATCTGCAATTGATTTGTATAAAAAGTTAGGAAGAGATAACGAAGTCAAAAGATTGCGCAAGAAAATGAGGGACTAATAATGGAAAAAAATGATACCGTAACGGAAGAAAAAATCAATCATTATCTTGATTTAACTCACAGAGCAAGGCAAAAAGCATCAATCATTCCAGCAAAGGATGAGCCTGGTTTTGGCTCGGTTATGACAATGCTCAAAATGGCTGATGATTATTACTCCGATGCAAAATATTTCCGTGACCAGGGAGATTACGTTCGAGCGTTTGGGGCAATAAATTACGCTCACGCCTGGATAGATGCAGGAGTAAAAATTGGTCTTCTAGATGGGCATGGCGATGACGTTTTATTCACTCTTCCCTGAAATATGTTCAGCCAGTGATCTTATCTCTGCCATTTGTACTAACTTGTCATCGATTTTTTGTTGCTCCAATCTAAGCAATATGTCAATGCACTCTGGCAATGACTTTGATAGTGAATACCTGTATGATGGTCTTCCTCTACCCGTATTCTTGACTTTGGATTTCTCTATGATATTCAAATTCTCTAGATTTTTTACAACCTGACTAATTTCCGGCTGCCTCAAATCACACCTCTTTTGCATATCAAGTGATGCTGAATCAGGATGATGGAAGAGGCAAACGACAACTTTACCCATGGAGTGGTTGATCCCCAAATTTTCTAATTCCATTACTAAAGAATTAGAGCGGTCTCTATCCTCTGAGTTAAGTGTCGAATCAACGCTTACCGCTTCCATTTTTGACTATTGATTTTCAATGATATATGAAGTTGATACCGACATAAGTAGTCAGCAACTTTTTATTTCGATTTTATGCTTCTATCAGTCTTAAGTGATTTGATTGAACAATCTCCAATAAAGGGATTTTATTTTTCATTCCTCTTTCCTTTAATCTCTTATCCACGGTGAACAAAATCCCCTCATTTTCTATGGCGAGTTGAAGCAATTGGTCATCAGTGTGATTTGAATTTGCTTCAAATTCTACTACAGAGACTTTTCTATAGAATAACTGCATCATCAATTTCTTATCTGCAAACTTGATATCTACAATGTCCTCTAACTCGAATTCTACTTTCTGGCATGTGATCAAAGAGTAGTTACCGAATACTTTGGTTAATTCTATGTCTATGTTAACCGTCGACATCGAGATTGCTTTCCATGCACAAGAGTCAACAATTATGTTTCTCATATAATCACTGCTTAAATCAGTTAATTACACCGTAACCGATTAGTCTCCATCTCGCTCCAAATCGTCTTGAAATTGAAACTCTCTGACCAGAATCAGCACATATTGGTAACCTTAGGTTCAGTTTTGCATTGTCTTTTGTAGCTTCTACAACAATTCCTACACTCGTAGCAGTAGATGCATTCAGCATCACCATTTCATTGCCTCTAAGTCTGTGTATCCTTTCACTTTCTCCTGTTTCTTGATTTGTCATGCTGTGCATTAAGTGTACATCGATGTCGATGCTTGTCCTTATTTCTGGCAGACCACCCTTCTTAGCAACGATCTGACCGCTGAGATTATCTGCAGTAGTAACTGCAGGGTCAAGTTTTGTTGCTACTCCACAAAGACCTCCAGAGTGAGCAGTTTCAAGAGAAAGACCTCCTCCTTGAATAGTTGCAATTTCTGCTTCAATAGGCTCCCATCTTTCTTTATTGCCTTTCCCAACCTTCTTACCAGGTCCTATTTCTATAATGTCGCCTACGCTGAAAGTCCCTTCAGTAATGCTTCCACCGATTACCCCTCCACGTAATTTTCCGGGTCTTGTTCCTGGTCTGTTGATATCAAATGATCTTGCAACATGCATGATTGACCTAGTATGCTTTGTAGAATCCGGAGTAGGAATGGTTTCCTGAATTGCCTCAATAAGAATGTCCAAGTTTACATCGTGATGGGCACTGACTGGGATAATTGGTGCATTTTCTGCAATGGTTCCCTTGGTAAATTCTTTGATTTCATTATAATTTTCTAAGGCTCTTTCTTTGGTGACGATATCAATCTTATTTTGAACGATTACGACATTTTCAATACCAGCAATTTCCAATGCCATGAGATGCTCCCTAGTTTGAGGTTGTGGGCATGATTCATTGGCAGCTACCATCAACAGCGCACCGTCCATTATTGAAGCGCCTGTAATCATTATTGCCATCAGGGTTTCGTGCCCCGGAGCGTCCACAAATGAAACAACTCTTTGGAGTTCAGAATCAACGTCCTTCCCACCATCTGGTCTTTGTCCAAGAGGGTAATACACTCCTTCCTTTGTTTTGTAAAAAGCAGTATCTGCGTATCCCAATTTTATCGAGATGCCTCTCTTCCTTTCTTCTGAGTGAGTATCTGTCCATACTCCTGAAAGTGCCTTGGTAAGAGTAGTCTTTCCATGGTCAACATGGCCTACTAGTCCAATGTTTACTTCCGGTTGTGCAGGTAGTTTTCTTGCCATACTACCTCACTCCGTTGCTAAGATATGCCTCTCGGCTCACTCCGATGCTTCCTCTTTTGAACCAAGCAAGTCTTCTAGGGACTTGTTTCCTGCTTCAACAACTTTCAAATTAATTTGGCGAGTATCTTGAGTAATCATGCTTCCTCTGAATACTCTTCTCTTTCTTAGACCATCAGGATTGTATCTGAATCTCTTTTTGTCTCCGTCCTTTGTTTTGTAAACTAATTTGTTACCCTTGAATCCAACAGATTTTGTGACTAGAATTGATTGGCGGTTTCCACCCTCCAAATCTCTTCTCATCGGTGTTCCAGTTTTGTCAGAGCCACCTGTTATCTCTAATTTGTATCCAGACAGAGTGCTCTCTCCAGATCCAACGAAAATTCCATCAACTACGTCGCCAATCTTTTTACCGAGTAACTGTGAATGGTTGTTACCAGAAATAGTCAAGGAATACGCCTTGCCATTACTTGAAGGATTTGTGTCATTTACAACTGCAATGAATTCACTGTCTGCCATGTATAATCACCATCTAACAGTGCGCCGACAAGCGACCCGTATTTATGGGCATCGCATCCAATTAGAGATGAATTCTACCGCAATTCAGCCTTTATCAACATCTCTAGTCTTGTCGCAAGGTCATTCGGAAGGACATTTGGCATACTGATGTATGTTGTCCTTCCCCTTGTATTTTCTATGTTCGATACCTCTCTTGATATTATTCCTGAGATTTCTAAATCGTTAATTATCTTCCAGATGGTAGTTTGCCCTTTTGCTTTAACCATGTACTCTTCACAGACTGCCGCATAAATTCCCTGAACATCTTTGCTGGTCATGTTTGATTCTTTCCTTAATCTTCTGCAAATTGCTAGAGATACAAGTTTTTGATGCGTCGTTAAATTCTTTACAATATCTTCTGACATTGATGGGTTGATTTGAGTACTCGCTTGTTGTACATCATCCATCTCTAGATTGGATCTACCTTCTGACTCGGCTTTTAGGACAGCATTATTCAAAGATTCTATGACTCTTCTAGCATCTCCATATTGCTCGCTTCCTTCAGCTATCAATCTCAATATTTTTTCATCATAACTACCCGGCTTAATGGTTAATTTCGCACGTTGTTCGACGATTTGGTATAATTGGTTCAAATCGTAAGGACTGAATTTTACCAATGAAGATGTCCCCAGTCTTGATATGACTGCTCCTTCAAGGAGATCTAGGACTTGTTCTTGGCTTATCATAATCAATGAAAGCGTACCTGATGTGGCTTGATCTTCATCTATTCTAAGCAGTTGGTATATGACATCATTGCCTGATTTTCTGAGCAATCTATCCACTTCATCCAATATCACGATGACGTGTGTTGAATCTTTTCTCGCTAATTTTCTAATCGAAGAGAGCAATTCTCCCATTGCCAGTCCTCTGTCTGGATGTCCTTCGTCGAATACTGAGACTATTTTGTGTAAAACTTGCATTGGAGTAGAATGATTTCTGCAGTTTATGTGGACATACTTTATTTTCCTACTCGCTTCAAATTTAGTTTGTAAATCTCTGCAGAATCTCTTTGCTACACTAGTTTTACCAGTCCCAACTGGTCCTGAAAGAACTGCTTTACCTGAACCGTTTGCGGTTATTACCGGAGAGAACTTCAAAGCCATCTCCCTTAGAATTTCATCCCTTCCTACCAGTTGCTCCGGAACATAGTCGAAACTGAACGGTTCTGAATCCAAGATGATTAGTCCTGCACCGATTACGTCTAGGTAGTCGAATGTCATACAGAATGCTCTCGGTGTCAACCGTTATTGAAGATACGCATTATATTCTGAAAATAAACCATTTTTATGGTTAATTTTTTCAGGGAATCTCATCGAACTGGTATCCAGTTTCCCATTTCTTTTCACCGAGTGCAACTTCTAATTCAAACGGAGTAATCATTGGTTTTGAATATCTAACTGCATCATCAATTGCAATTCTAGGGCATGCAGTATTTACAAATGCATCCACTGGATAGAAATCAATTAAATCAGGACCAACGTGTTCCAATGCTAGAAGATAACCGGTTTTTCCATGCTTCTCGAGCAGTCTCTTCATCCTTAATGCAAGTGTTCTACGCATTTGACCGGGTTTTTCTCCGATTAAAATTCCAAACCTAGTTGCTTCTTGACTTGAAACGATTAGCCCAAATCTTTGTCTGAGTATTCTTTCTATTCTTTGCAGTGACATCTCAGAGGCATCCCCTGTGTATGGATCGAGCATAGAGAGAGGTTTGCCGGTGTGTAGGACTAATCCTATTGGATGAAAATCCCCAGAACCGAGGAAAAGATAATGACCGATTGAGTCGTCATCTCCGGAGTAGTTACAACCCAGTACTTGTCCTGGGAATGTTAGTCTTGCTCCGCCAAGGGGTACGGTGACCTCGAACCCAGCCTTTTCTAAGCGGTCCTGAAATTCTGGCAACTTGTGTAAATGTTGAATTGATGCAACTAATCCGAGTTTAGTATCTGTTAGGGGCGCGCTTCTTCCAACCGCATCAAGAAATACTTCTTGCGCTTCCTCTTCACTCATATTCTGATTAGCAGAGGAGTTTAATCTTGACCTAGCCATCTCTCTGTGAGATTGTAGATATGGTAGCACCGGCTCCAATTCAGGGTCTCCATCATATGTTACATCAATAAACTGAGTAGGCATTCCAGAGTCAATATTCATCTGGGAATGCCCCATGTGAGCAACTAATTCAACACCCATCATTTTCATTTTATCGTGTACTAAATCACAGGCACCGTAACATGGATCAGCTGCTAAAACTACCTTAGCGCTGGTTTCAGACTCAATTTGATCCATCATTTCTAGTGCTTGCATCTTTAGTCCTTCAGGAACTTGAAGAGCAATTAGGCGGTTGTCATTTTCTTGGATCCTCTTGACAAGGTCGTCTAATTGGAAGTCGTGACGGTCTAAGTCCATAGGTATCCCCAAGCAATCCGGAAGGTCATCTATTCAAGAATTAGTAGGTTGAAAGAGTGAACATTAGTCACAGAAGGATTATGTTGTCTCCATCCATCTCCAGCTTGATGATTGATTCTATTTTAATGTCAGGATAATCATTTTGTAAATTTTTCATCCCCTCTCCTTTTTCGACAAGAGTAATCATGTGAGACGTAGTAGCGCCTGCTCTGATGACTCCATCAAAAACAGCACGCATGGTGCCTCCTGTGGAAAGGACATCGTCCACGATTAAAACTCTCTCGTTTGGCGATATGTCGTTGAGAAATAATTCCCCTTTTGAATATCCTGTTTCCTGTGAAATCTTTACTTCTGAGTCCATTCCATAGGAGCGCTTTCTGCATACAACAAGGGGTTTTTCAGCTTTGAGTGCCAACGGCGAGCATATTGGAAGCCCCATCGCTTCAATTCCAAGAATGATATCGATATTTTTCCAATTTACCATTTCGTAGACTACATCGATGACAGATTTCAGAACTTTTGATTCAATTCTTGGAACTCCATCTGTTAATGGATGTATGAAATACGGGTAATCTCCTTTCCAAAGGATGGGGGAATTTTGAAGAGATTGTTTAATGACATCCATGCTCTCATTCATAATTAATCCCCCTGGGCGAATTGCGGAATGATGTTATCAGAGCTCAGCAATGTACTCTACGTACTCATCAGGATCGAGAAGTTGGTCCTCATCGTAGTTGTGAGGCTCCAAGATAACAACCCAGCCCAAATCATAGGTCGAATCATTAATCAGTTCAGGATTCTGTTCTACTTCTCCGTTAACTTCTGTGATTATCCCATCAAAAGGAGATGGGATAGGGAACTTTCCATCTGCAGTCCAGATTGAAAACAATGCTCCGTCGATATCAACTTCTGAATCTTGCTGAGGCAGAATAACTCTGAGGGCATCGCCAGCCTCAATGAGAAAGTACTCGCTGATACCTATCATCAACTTTTCATCTTTCTCTTGAAACCAAACGTGGTCCGATGAATATCTTCTGTTGTGTGCTACGTTAAACTCCAAAATTTCTTCTTCTGGTGAATCCATTCCAAGTCTCTCCTTGGATTCGGCGAGAATCCCTTATATATCAACTTCATCATTTGACGAACTTGGAGTCAATGGAGTGACAACAATGGATTATTAACAGCCTCCTGCTGGGTTGTTTCATGCAGTTCGCAGAGGCAGAAGAACACACCATGATTCGTGAGATGGTCCGTGAGTTCGCAGAGACAGTTTTAACCCCAACAATTGAACACAGGGACGCAAATCAGATACCTCCTAGCGAGGAATGGCAAGCATTTCTCGAACTAGGACTGCAAGGTATCACAATTCCAGAAGAATACGGCGGAGCTCCAATCGATGATATTACAGAATCAATTGTTGTTGAGGAACTTGCTAGAGTTGACCCATCCTTTGCAGTTATGTATTGTGTTCATGTTGGACTTTGCGCTAAGACTATCGCTTTGCATGGAAATGAGGAGCAGAAGCAAAAGTATCTGTCGCGCCTAGCAGCCGGAGAAGTAGGCGCATACTCGCTTTCCGAGGCTGGAGCGGGAACCGATGCTGCAGCAATGGTCTGTAAGGCAAAATTGAATGATGAAGGAACTCATTACATCCTGAATGGCGAGAAGATGTGGGTCACAAATGGTGCTCAAGCAGGCATTTACGTACTATTTGCTAAGGATGTTGACCACCCTGATTACGGAGTAAAGAAGCACGGAGGAACCACTGCATTCATCGTCGAACAAGGATTTGAAGGATTTACAGTTGGTAAGAAAGAAGACAAACTTGGTATCAGATCTTCTGACACATGTACTCTGATTTTGGAAAACTGTAAGGTTCCAGCAGAAAATGTCCTGAAGGGAAGCGGTAAAGGATTCCCAATAGGGATGAATGCTCTTGACAACTCTAGAATCGGAATTGCAGCACAAGCACTCGGTATAGCTCAAGGTGCCTACGAGGCAGCACTCAAGTATAGCCAGGAAAGGGAAACATTCGGTGTTCCTATTGGTCGCCATCAATTAATCACAGGTTATCTTGCTGATATGGCTACAAGAATAGAGGCTGCAAGACTTCTTGTTTACAAAGCATCTTGGGCCAAAGAAGAGCACTACGAGAATGGAGGCACAAGACACACAAAGGAAGCGAGCATGGCCAAGTTGTTTGCTGGAGATACTGCGATGTGGGTTTCAGAAAGAGCAGTTCAAATTCTTGGTGGCTATGGGTTCACAAAAGAATTCCCAGTGGAGAGATTCTTCAGAGATGCTAAGATTACTCAAATATATGAGGGGACCCAAGAAGTTCAGAAGTTGGTTATTGCTAGAGCATTAAAGTAACTCATAGCACTTGAAAACCGGCATTTGTAATGCCTTATTCCAATCACAGATTTCACCCTTGAATGAAAACCACTGACCAACTGATGGTATTTGCTCTAATTCATGGGGCATCTGAATTTCAATTTCTCTTTCAATCTGGTCAAAGGAGCATGATAGTGTCATTCCACCTTTGTATTCAGGTTCTGCAAGTAGTGTTCTCTTTACTGAGTTCACGTGACAGTTAAGGGTAAATTCTTCATTTGCACTACCAACGATATGGTCTATTTCTTTGTTCAATTTAGCAATACCAAAAGCATCCAAAACAGATTCTAATCTTGCGGAGTCAAATGATATAAGTTCTCTTTCTACCGAAGGAGAAACAACAACTTCACGATCGATATCAAAGTCTCGCTCATCAAACCTATCTTCAATCACTTCAACTGATTCTTGCTTTGCTTGTTGCAACTTATCCTCTATCGATTCAACTTTTACAACTTCTTCTGGCTGTTCAATGGGTTCCTCGATTTCTGCTTGCTCTTCTGTATCCCCAGTCCCCTCAGTTTCATCGGGTTTGATAATTTCTTCTGCCTTGTCTATTTTCTCTTCCACGGAAGCAACTTCTTCAGTGATGTCCAACCCATATGATGCTAAGAATGCAAGAAACTCATTTTTGCTTACGGACCCGGATCTATCCGATGATCCAGCTCTTTTCTTGATGGATTTTACTACTGCTCTGGATACCCAATCAGGAGGGGACGTACCCACTGCTCTTGTGAGCGCAGCATCTAGTTGCTGCGCATTGAATGAGCCATTCCTTGCAACATCAAGTTGCTCAAAGGCTTGGTTTGCAGTCATGTCAGAATTTTTAATCCAATTTACGAAGTTATTGACGACTGCTGCTTCCACGGTTATCGCTCTAACGCAGAGTCGGGGTTGTATTAACCTTATTCCGTCACTTATTCGGGAAAGTCATCTTGGGCCATTGTTCGAAATTGTCTGTTGTCCATGGTAAGGAGCATAGTAAACTCTCCATTTTTTCGAACGAGGTTATACTTCGCTCAACCTGTAATCTATACAACCAATCCTTAAGACAGCCAAGTTTTTTTCCACTGGGAATTCCAGTCGTTCTCATCAAATATTCTCCATCCAATAACGGTAATGCGACCTTTGAGGGAATGGATTGATACCTTTCTATTGCTGATAAAATTTCATTTGGCTCAATTTCGGATGAAGCTAAGGTTTGTATGTTGTGCTCTGAAATAATCTTCTGGAGAATTAAGTGTTCAAATCCATTTGGACCTAAAATGTGTTTGTGAACCCGTGATGACTCTATTGTAGAATCCGGAATATTTCCGATTAAACTATGCAAAAGCAAGCATTTTTTGCGGAATTCATTTGATGTTTTCATGTCTCGTAAAAATTTAGTAAGTCTCTCAGCCTCTAAATTACTGAACAACATCGCAACTCTTGCTTCAGTACTGAGTTTCAAGATATCCGGGCTACTCAGTCCTCGAACAGCGCTATGACAATTTATAGGGTCAAGAGGAGAGAATATCGACAGTACTCCATCTTTCAGCATCTTCTCAACGATTTGTGAACAATGCTTGCCTGCGATAATTTTAGAGAACTCTACATTTATCCGCTCGGATGAAATTTTATTCAAAATCTCAGATTGATTTCTTATTGAAATGGAAAGGTCTTGGTTCATAGGCCATATACCATTATCCCCTCTGTCCATAAATCGGTAAGCCCGCAAAATCCGTAATCCATCCTCTTTTATCCTTTGAGTGGGTATTCCAACGGATTTTATGACACCTTTTTTCAGGTCTAATCTACCGTTGTGCGGGTCATGAAGAACTCTTCTTGCGACATCTATTGCCATTGCATTAATTGTGAAATCCCTACGTTCCAAATCCTTACTCAATGATGAGACAAGCTCTACGTGGTCAGGCCTTCTTCCATCTGAATATCCACTTTCTGAACGTAATGTAGTAGCCTCATAATTCTGCTTAGAGCCCCTTAGAGTCACGCAGCCAAAATCTAAACCGGTTGGGATCGAATTGGGAAAAATTTTCATCATTTCTTGTGGTGAAAAATCCACTGCAAGGTCAAAATCCTTCACTTTTTGTCCTAGCATCGAATCTCTGACGCAACCGCCCACTAGCCAGACTCCTCCGCCCTCAGTGGCTATTTTATTCAATATCTCAATGAGGTCATTTGGAAGGTTTTTGACAAAATCTTGGCTGTTTAATGGCAAATCCAAACCTGGTAAATCAGCCGGGTTGCCCTCAATCAACAAGTAATCGCCTCTGTATGGACTGAAGCAGATGCTAACTAAGGCTTATTGCATAGAATTCTGTGGTAAATGCATGGATGGCGAGTACAATATCGAGACCATCCGAGTAGATTTTCTAAAAACCCATGAGGAAATCAAGAGCAAGAAAGTTGTGAAATTATTTGAAATGACTCAAAAATGGGGTGCTCAAAGGAAACCTGTAATCATTGATTCTTCTACTGGAGTAATCCTCGATGGGCATCACAGGTATGCGGTTGCTGTACAATTAAATCTGGAAAAAATCGCCGTAATCAGGGTAGATTACATCGATGATGATAAAATAAAAGTAGAATCAAGAAATCAAAATAAACCATTCAGTAATTCTAAATCCGAGGTAATCAAGATGGGTTTATCGGAACAAAATTACCCGGCAAAAACAACAAAACACATCTTTGATTTTGAAGTACCAGATATTTGGATTAATCTTGAGGAGCTTAGTTGACTTGTTTTGATGCTATTGCATATTGCCATTTAGAATTGCCATTGCCAACCATTTTGGCAGCGATAATAGGTTGTCCAGTGCAATTACAGGTGACTTCTCTGTACACTCCTTCTCTTGATATACCCATCATCACTTCTTCTCCAATTTTTCCCTTCAGAGATAGTTCTAGTGATTGCTTATTTGTAACCCTCAGTCCATCCACATGAATAATTTCATCACCGGGCATCAAGGTTGATCTAGATGGTGAATTGTCGAGATGTGATGAAACCTTGACTTGGTTATCTTTTATTGAAATATTGACACCAAGCCAACCAGATTTTTCATCTAGAATCGAATCCTCTTTCTTTTTGTCTGCCTCTAACTTTATTCCAAAGTTATTCATAGCGGATAATATATCAGGGCTGCCTCTTTCGTACATCAAAGAATCAAGTAATTTCCCTAATCTAGAACAGCCTGGTAAAGATGTCAATTCTTTTCTTATTATCTTCCTGTTGATTCCTCTTTGTTTAGGGTCTTTAGCCTCAATAGTATGCTTTCTATAGAGATTAGACATCAAATCATCTACCCCTATTTTCCCTTTTGTTCTCTTTCGCATTTCTGAATCAAGGACAAAAATTGCCAATTCACCTTCTAAGTAGTAATTAATTTGGCGCTCACTAGAAAACTCATGCCTTCTATAAAGATGAATCCAGGCGTCATGACTTGATTCAGCTAGTGATTCGTAATTTGCACCATTTCTAGAAAGGTGCCTTTTGTACTTCCTGGTGAAATCTTTGCGATACTGCTCTTCATCCCATGCGCCAGAGCGCAAGCAAATGATGTCGCCCATCCAAGATGTGCCTCCCTCAAACCACCAAAGAAGATCTGAGTTCACTTCCCTTTGAAGATCGTAATCAAGGAAATTTTTGGGTCTTAATCTCTTTACATTCCATTGATGTAAGTATTCATGCGAAAATAAGGATATAAGGTCTAAATATTCTGATTTATTTCCCTTCATTAGACTCTTCCTAGGCATCATTGAGGTTTGTGAATCTTCATGTTCAAGACCGCCTCTTGAAGAGTTGGTGAAATGTAATACTGTGATGTATTCCTTCCAATCAGGTATCCCGAATAATGCGTTGTGTTCTTTGATTATTTTAGTCGCATCTTCGATGAACTTATCCACCATTTCTTTGTCAAAATCATAACCACCACTATCCCACAATTTTAGGATATGATTTCTCCCATCTACCTCCCAAGCGATGGACTCATTGGAATTCGCTTCCAAAATAGAATCGAGGAAACGGTCTCTGTTTTCGCTAACGTATGACCACTCCTTTTCATCACCGTTTTCTTCAACTTCTAACAAATTCATTTGGGTAACTGCTTCCCATTCTTTAGGCAAACTCGCACTAAAGTAAATTGAATTGTCTTTCCATGATTTGTCAATACCCCGTGTTGGAAGCAAGAAGGTGAAAGGGGGCATCATGTGTAAATGAGAATTATCCAGATGAGTTGAACGAACGGTCATTTCTCTGCAAATTATTTCCCATGAAATGTCAATAAAATCTAGACCTTTAATGTCATTTATGATAACTTTGTCAACCCCGCTTCTAGTGCACTTCAATTTATTTCCATTCTTTGTTGAAGCAATTATCTCGCTAACATATTGCATTGGTTCTCTGATAAAATAAGAACCAGGTATCCAGCGTGGAAATGCCAACTCTAGGATGTTTGAATCAAACTTTCCCTCAATTTTCAACCCGCAATGAAGATATTGCTCAGCACGGGAAGAAGTGGATATTCTGTACTCGAGTTTTTGGCTCACCATACTCAAATCTCTGCCGAGGCGGTTGAAAGCATATGTGCCTCTTGGACAAGCAAATCATGCTCTTTAGCGGCTAGAATTTTTTCTACAATATTTTGGACGAAGTCATCATTAGGTCTGCCAACTAATGTTTCTACTAGCCTGACGCGTTGTACTATGTCTATTGAAGAGTCAAAAATCAACATCTCCCTGTACTTGTCAAAACCATCACCTTGTTTCCTAACAATCCATCTTGATAACAAATTTTTATCTCCGGAATTATGAATTGACAGAATAGCGGGGTGGTCTGAAGTATCACAATATTTTGACAAGAGGCTAAGGAATTCTTTCTGTTCTTTTGTATTTAAATGAAGAGTTGCTTTCCCCACCCTAGAATCTTTATTCTTCAATAAGATCGGAACTAACTCAATTTTTCCAACTTCTCTTTTCATTGTTTCATCTAATTCATTATCTGTTAATGCAACATTTCTCTTATTGAGCTCTCTTATGCAGTTTTTGAAAACAATATCATCATCATCGGCAAGCATTTTTTTTACATCTTTGTCATTCAGCGATGGACTACTAACTACTTCTCTCCTGACGATAGAATTTTGATGGTTAGTTAAGTCTGTATTCAATTCACTAGTTCCTTTCTTTGCTATGTACATAGCAGCGAATTTTACAGCGGAAATGTCATTGGATTCGATTAACTTCATGGCTTGTTTTGTACAATCAGTATTCATTTTTTCAAGAATCGTTGATGCAGTTCTATTTGCTTCAACCCTAGTTGACTCAATCAATGGGTCCAAAGAAGATGCTTCTTGGTATGGCGCCCAATTTCGATAGGCTTCGAGTGCTTTGCCTCTAAACCAAGGGTCCTCATCACTCAACATTGCTTCAAATGCATGTAGATTATCAGGGTCATTTGCTTCGAACAATACTCTGATTGCTCGTCTTCTGTGACGAATGTCTTTATGCTTTAATTTTGCAATTGCACTTTGTATTCCTGCAGAAATTCTACCACCCCTCGAAGTCAAAATCTTTTCCGCCGGGGTTCTGTATTTCAGGATTTAAGAGGCGAGAAAAGAAAGGCCAGATTGGCAAAATATAAGCAGCATTGTCAACTAAAATATTGACGAATGGATGATTTTTTTCATCCAGGGCAGGCGACATGTCTAGGGGGAGATTTCTGACATCAACTACTAAATCGGTCAATTTGCAAATGTGATGGTCATCCAGTTGACCTAGTTGTTCCATAATGTCAACGGTAATCTCTAGAATATCAGAGAATTCCCAAGGTGAAATTGGAGATATGCTCGAGTCTAATACATCTAGAGGACCGAAACATACGGGTCCAAGATTGGTTGAAACAGTTCCTTGTGAGGTGACTTCTACTTTCATCAGATCTTGTCTTCGTGTATTTCCTACTGGTGCGATAATTTTCGATCCAACTTCCAGAGATTCAATTAGCCAAGAGGGTATTTCGTCTATTTGTCCAGTTATGAGAACCCTATCTGGATTCCTAGGAAAGTGCTCTGGTTTTGAATTTGAGTTTGAAAAAAGTTTGATTTTTATTGTCGGCCACCCGGATAGGGAATTTATTGAATGCTGATAAACTTCATCATTTTGTTCAAATAAGTGAACTTCGCCTTTCTGATCAATAATTTTTGCAATTAAACCAGCAATATATCCTCCTTTGGATCCTAACTGGCAGACTTCATGCCCATTCTCCAAGTCCAGCTCAGAAAGGAGCGTGGTTATCATATGAGGTGCTGAAATAGATTTTTTTGCACCATTTTTACATTTTATGAATTGAACTGGAAAATCGTGATAAAAAGCCTCTGAATTTGGGCAGAATTGTTCTACTGGCAAGTCAAGCATGGCTTCTTTGACTTTTTTTGGGATTAGGAAGCCACTTCTAGCAAGCCTCCGAAGCAGGTCTTGCATCTCTCCCATGACAAGGGTAATCTTTCCTCACTCAAAAGGTCGTTCATGATTACTTTTGTTTTTTCTGAGCAGTAGTTAGATTTTCTTCATAGTACGAGATTACATCTTCACTCGATGAAATCATCAAAGAGTTCTCATCTACGAGGGAATCTTCGTTTTCATTCTGGATGTTTGATTTAATTTCATCCCACATTTTTTCAAACTCTTTGTCATGGATATAATCTGAATTTTCTGCATCAGTTTGTACTTGGTTAATCATTTCGCTGATAACTTTTGGAGAAGTATAATTCGATTCCAAAGCAGAGAATGCCTCGTCTGCTAAAATAGCACTAATTCTGGTAAGATGTTCACTTACTGTTGCACGTGCTAGGTTCAACTCAACCGCTAGTTCCCCAACTCTTGTTCTCCGAGGATAATCCCAATATCCTGCTCTGTATGCGTGCAATGCGATTGCAAGTTGCTTTTCATTGAGTGGAGATGCCGACTCGTTTGCATAATCTAGTTTTGAAACTTGGATGCTGTCGGGTTTGGCATATGCTTTGATGAAGGTATGTAGCAGCGAGATCTTCATCCTACTTCCTCGAATTTTGTACGTTAATGCGTTTTGAGTAAGTTTGGAGCCAGCGATTGTTGATGTTCCACCAGTTCTGGAATTCATATTTGAGACGGGATGATCCAATTTTAGTTTAAGCAAATAATTTCCATTTGTTGTGTTTGGTTCTTGGATGACCTCTAGAACTTCGATGTAGTAGATGTTGTTTAATTCTTCAGGTTCTTGATTTTCAAGGAACTTAGCCTCTGCAAGAATAACAACATTACGCGGCGTTCTTCGAATATATGACAGAAAAGTGATTTCTTCCAGAATATCCAGTAGAGGGGCGAGGTCTGTTCTTTCCAAAGCAGGTCTTGACCAGGTAAATTTGACCTGCCTCATACAGTTGAGGGCATAAAATCCGATAATAAATTTTTACCAGTATCTTTCTACAGCCAGGTATCTAATATAAACTGGATTGAAAATAAAATAAGCCCGGTGATTACAATAAACGTTATGTTTCTTCTCCTATTTCTGACCTTATCCGATTCCAAGGCACAGACTTCAATCGATTTTGAAAATGATTTAATTTCAAAACTCTCTGATTCAATTTCCTTTAGCCTGTTTAGGACATTTGTTCTTAGTTTCTGGTGCTCATCACTAGAATGTCCAACTATGTACCTCACCGGATGATTTGCGTAAAGGTGAAGGGTTCTTTCCAGAATTTCCATGGAATGACTTGAATTTCGCAGGTCTATTGCTAGTCTAACTTTCTCGTCTCGTACGTGGCTTAGGAATCTCCATCTACCTCTGCCTTCTTCGTATCTGGAGAGAGTTTTAGATAATTCGGAGAGATTTATTTCCATTCTATCACCTCTTACAATTTTCTTTTTCCACAAGAATGGAGTCAGGAAAAATCCACACAACACGGTTGCATAGAGCAATATATTCCCATGCCTCTCAAGATTCATAGGATCTGAAAGTACGGAAAATGTAGAACCCGCTAGACCCACATAAATGCCTACGACTATGGAAGAAGCAATTGCCTTACCCAGGCTCACTCTTTCCTCTTCCATGGAGGGCGCTGGAATCTCATTCAAATTATTCTATCGCGACTAATCTCTATTAGCCTAGGTTTATTGGGGGATATATGAAGAATGGGAGGGAAGAGAGGGACCGAGAACTAAAGGTTAGTAACTGGGTTTTGGGTGTTTCCTTATTTTTCTTCATTTCATTTTTCCTGGCACCTGCCTTAGTAGCACAGGGAACGATAACTGATTTAGAGGGCAGGGCAAATGCAATTGATTTTGCAAGCGAGGATGGAAGATACGGTTACGGCAATCAACACGGGGATGAAAACAGGACATTCGTTTGGACAGAACTAAACTTCTATTCTGCTTTCATCTACGCATTTGGAGATTTTAATTGCCACAACAAAGCCGAGCGTTCCTGGGATATTAACGGAAATCAAATGCCGGTTTGCACTCGGGACCTAGGCATATTCTTGGGAGTAGCAATCGGAGGAACTGTGTTTAGACAAAGGGGATTTAACCGTTGGACAGTCAAGGATTCTGTATTATCCATATTCAAGGAATCTTTCTTGGATAAAATATACGCAAAAGGCTGGCGTAACTACCTCTTTTTTGGTTGTGCTCTATTGACCATTCTTCCTTTAGCCATCGATGGATTTACACAATTATTGACCTCGTATGAATCTAACAATCCATTGAGGATAGCAACAGGATTACCATTTGGATTTGGACTTGGAATATTGATCGCTGGAATGTACTCTGCTAGACCGAATCTTTTCTCTAATGTTTCACAAGTAAAGTTGCCAGCTGGGATTAGATTTGAACTTCTAAAGAATGAAGAGTGAATCACTCACGAGAATATATTTAATCAAGAAGTGGTAAATCAAACCGCTTGAATTTTCAAAGCAGATACTGAAAGTATAAGTCAGATTTCATCAATCATCTTGAAATATCCAGATAATACCTCAACATAATTTCGTTTTACACCACCTGTCCACTCCACTTTGAACCTTAGCCTGATGATGTCGTATTTCTCACCATTAACCTTGCAAGAGATTGTGATTTTTGGTATGGGTAGACCTTCGTTACTCCTTGGTTTAGATAACTCGTATTTTGCCGAAAATTCGTGCTGTTTTCCTTCTAATTTCTGCTTAATTTGTTTATAATTAATCTGTTTTACACCATTGCTGATGTCTAGGATAATCAGTTCCTTGCCCCTAGTTGAAAGCTCAACAAGTGAATCTGATAGGACCTCGTAATAATTGTTTACTTTGAAAGCCTTGTTAAGTTCCTTACACATCGATTCGTATACCTTTTTTACATATTCCACATAGTTATCCTTGGCATTTATATTGGAAGGTTGTTTTATTTTTTGTAACTCTCTAATGACAACATTTTTTTCAACAAATGCTTCAAAAAATTTCTCTTTATTTTTTGGGTCGTTAAGTTTTTTGAGATAATCGTATCCTCCCATCTGTGAAAATTGTCCGTGACCGCCTTTAATCGAAAATAACATTACATTATCTTTCCCTTTTTTTAAACAAACATCTTCTTTTTTCACCTTTTGGTTGGATAACCCGTCAGCAACGACTTCTGTATATTCAAGTTCCTTGAATCCTTCTAGAAACTTATGAATACTTTTCAGAGCAACTTCTCTTTCTTTTTTCGCAAATTTTTCCCATTGATTCAAGCGCTCAATCTTGACACCGGAATAATTACTCGATGCCAGATTTATGCTTAATTTGATTTTATCACCTTTGGGGCAAGTTTCTTCATGTTCAATTGGCTTACCTTTTGTCCTTCTATCAGGTAATTTATTATCAATGAATTCTTCTATTTCTTTCACTTTTGGATTCTTCCCCAAAACCTTTCTTAAGAATAGAGCAATTGCGAACAAGGCTTCCTTAACATCCCCTAAATTATACGGTTTCCTTCTTCCATCTATGGATCCTTCACCCTCCTTTACTGTTAATTTGAAACCTTGGGATTCAATTTCCTCAAGAAGTTGGTGTATTGGTTTTTTGACTATGCGGCAAACGTCCTGGTTAATTTTCACTTGCCTCCCTGGTTTTTGCTTATCATCAAGAATCAAGTACGCCTTTTTATCCATATTTTGAATCCATTTACGCAATTTTTCTATTTCCTCTTTTGCAGTTTTAGAATAATTTGTTCCCTTAATGTGTTTCTTCTTTTGTAACTTAATCGAGAACCCCATACTATATTGCCTATGTTATACGATATTTGAATCCTTTTAAGGGCAGCGTTTTTCCATCATCTATACGAAAATTACCGGCTGGGATTAGATTTGAACTTCTCAAGAATGAAGAGTGAATCACTCAGGTGGCTGTAGTTTCCACCATATTGAGAGTTCCTCAGGACTTTGTGGTACAGGGCAGTTAACATGTCCACTGCTAAGAATATTCAATCTAAGTTTGATATTTTCAAAAGCAAGTTTTAGTTTTGGAGACAGTGACTTTTCTTCACCCAAGAGGAAAATGTCTTCGATAGCCTCTTCCCAGTTCGAGTCCTTGTTTGCCTTTCTCCAGGATGAGAGTTCTCTGCGTATAGGCCACAATGCAATTGCTAATCTACCATATCCTAATTTTTGATCTCTTAGCTTGAACATTTGTCCCTCAGAAAAAGGAACATGATTTTGCTGTTTGAATATCCAGTTTTCCGAAATTAGCCATCTTACCAAACGCTGAGTATGTCTTTGAGTAACATTTCTTATGGGTCCAAAGGAATTGTGCAATCTTGGGATTTCACAAGATCCAGACATCAAAGAAAGGGTTCCGATTACTGACCAAGCGGAGCGTGCAAGAGGATTTGCAGGGACATCGGAATCTTTAGCGCTCTTCACGGGCCATGAATTCTCAGCCATCCTCAACCAATCTGAGGGTGATTTTCCATCTAGCCAACCTTGGTGAATTGGTTCGAATTCACCAGGTGCTCCCGGTAATCTTTGTTGTTTTTTCATGTCCCTGAGTAGGGATTCAATCAAACTCTGATCTACCTTGTCTGAGTCAACATTCAGAGGTTCTGGTCTTTGGTTGAAAAATGTCCTAAGAGCCTTCTTTAGAGATTTTTTCAAATCATCTAAGCCTCCTTCGTTCAGCACAGGTCCTATGATAGTGCATTTGTCAAATGGTTTTGGATTTGGTATTTCTCCTCCAAGTAATTTCCCAAATCCGTCTCTAATTCTTTTTTGAATTTCGGTTGTTTCAAAATATTCTTGTTTAGCATTTGCCATTCTGAGAGTTCCGGATTGTATTCTCTTCATTGCCTTTTCAGGGTCACAATCAATCCATAGGACGAGGTCTGGAATGGCAGCGGCAGCATTCATTTTCGCAACCCTTTCAAGGCCTAAATCTCCTACAAATCCTTGGTAGATTAACGATGAATGAATATTCCTATCAGAAATTACTAAACCACCACTTTCAAGAATTGGGATTACCCATGTGTGGCTATGGTCAAGCCTATCTGCTGCAAAAAGACCAGCTTCCTGCAATGGGGTTTTGTCGCCTTTTTGAACGGATTCAAGTGCTAACTTTCCAAGTTTAGAATGCCTTCTTGGCTCATGAGTAATGTGTATGCTAGGGAATGGAAACTCTCTCGCAATTTCGCCTAGCAGTCGAACCGCTTCGCCCTTGCCTGAACCATCCCCTCCCTCAACAGAGATAAGATACATTTCAAGCCACCAAATCCTCAAATTGCTTTTTACTGAATATCAGAATAATCATGCCAAGGAGAATCAGAGCAGGTCCGAAAATGATTAACCCTCTACTGAATAGAGCCAGACCAGCAAGGTATTGTGTTCTTCTATATTTTTTCCCTCTTGATGCCTCAATAGATGCTTGCACGCCAATGAGACCAAAGAAAACAGTGAAAATTCCGATCGCAGAAGATAAGAAAACTGCATTCTCGACACTCCACCCTTCATCAGTTGACTTTTCTCCCTCGATTACAGTTCCTTCACCAAGTGCGAGTGTAATGACACGCTCACCTGCTTCTCCAGGATTGACATACCTCTCAACAGTTTGATACCCATCTTTGCTTACACGCAGAATACTCTCTTCGGTGCTAACTTGATTAAATCTGTAAAATCCATTCTCATCTGTAATAGTACTCCTTATCTCTGTCATCGTTTCAGGATCTAACAGTTCTACTAGGGCCCCCTCGATTGAATCACCAGTATCTGCTTCCCAAACATCTCCAGCGTAGTCCACAGCCGAACTTTCCTCGAAGAGTGAGGTGTTTAGGAGGTCTGCAGGATTACCTGTCATAAGGAGTGCTCCTGAAATTATTCCGAGTATTGATCCAGTAAGAATTAGTAAAGACGCAAGGCTCCTGAGCCTTTTTAGGTCCGAAGTGGCAATCATGTCTTGTGCTTCTTCCACCTTTTTAGTGGCAATTGTCACTGCCTCTTTCACCGTCTCGGAATCGATTAGCATGTCAGCAGATTCTTGAACAAACCTCGCTTGTTCAATTATGCTAGATTCCTTTCTTTTTTTACCAGATTTTTCGATTAAAGTAGCCTCAACCTCTGATTCTTCCTGAGATAATTTACTTGCAACTCTTGACCTGAGAGCAGCCAGTCTTTTCTCCCTATCATCAGCCATCATATCACCGGGTTATGTTCTGCCAGGTCGTGCGCGGTAAAGGACTTGTTCCTACTTCGTCCGCGGTCGGGAGGCTAGTTCAATGCTCTTAATTATCCTGATCGAAACTACAATTCCAATGATTAATATTATCTGGCTAGTAATGACTATTTTTTCAAATGCTGAAAACATTCTACTCTCAATAATTTCTTCTTCAGTGCTATTGGTTGTGCTATTCACAATTTCAATAAAAGAAGGTTGGTAATCTATCCAACTACCTGATCGCAGCCCTAACTCCACAATTTTCCCAGCCTTTCCTAGAGACTCTGCTGAAATTTTGTCTAATGTATCATTGGTTGTATGGAAGTATCCACCCAAGATAGTTTCATCACCGTAATTTACATCAATTATGTCAATTGCTGGAATTCCAACATTTGTAGCACTAACATGGTCATCCTGTATCCAAACTGGGACTTTGTTTAGGTTGTAAACATCAGTACCTTGCTCTCCAAGGCAATCCAACTCTCCCTCGACGAAGCCAAGAGCAGTTGATATGTTTAGCATTGTATCCCAAAGGATAGGGGTGCTCAACATCTCTTTCCTGAAATTAAAGTCTACATCGCCTACCATGTCAAGTAAAATGAATGCAGAAATTGTATCGATTTCCTCTTGCGTAAGGTTCGCTGCCCATGCTTTTGAGCCGAGCATGCTCGGAGTAACTCCTTGGTCTTCGGCATCAAAAAGAATTAACCAGACATCATGAGATAGATTCATATTTGGAATAATAGGGAGTAATTCGAACAAAACACCAACACCACTTGCTCCATCGTTTGCACCATCAATAGGATTGTCTCTAAGGTCAGGGTTCTCGTCTCTTTCTGCCCTGTCTCTTGAATCGTAATGGGCAGCAATTATTACTACTTCTCCAGTTGAACTTTCGGGAGAGTATTTTGCGATTAAGTTAGTAGCATTCATGCCATCTACATAGTGGGAAGGTGTTGAAACTTCATATCCTGTTGCATTTTCTGAGAATGAATTGATTAGTTTGGCGCTAGCTTCGGAGCCTGGAATTCTGTAGCCTAATTCGACTTGAAAAGTAGCATAATCCATTGACTGGTTGCCTTCGAATACCAATTCGTCATAATGTTGGCATACTTCTTCAAGTGTTTTCAAGTTTGAAACTTGGACAATTTCTGTCTCTGCTGATGCCATGGTCGAATTGGCAAGTAAAATCAAAGAATATAGAATTGCAATCATCCACTTGCGCACCATATCCTACCACCTCTGTATGATGCGAAATCTAACTACGCTTAAATACCTCATCTCGATGGTTTTTCTATTGGCTTTGTAAAAAGCAAAACAGGTGACTCAAATGTCGGAACCATGTACTAAAAAAACACTCATTTCCTCTTCGCTTGTTCTGCTATTTTTGATATCAGTTTTATCTCCGCTTGCAGCAGCAAATCCAGAAGAAACTCAAGAAGTTGAACAAATAAATGTGAACGCTGATGCAAAGATTGTCGCAGACATAGCAGATTTCCAGGTCAATGAAGGATATTCCTATCTATTCATGGATGAAGAAACCCCAGTTGTTTCTGCAACATCTTTCATGAAAAAATCATGGATAGATGCGGGAAGACCATACTTAGAGGGTCATCCGTCAACTTTGGAAGAGGCCGTAACCAGCGGCAGAGCAGCAGGTAGGTCCTGCAACTCATACAATACCGGGGATACTTTGACTGCGCCAACCTCGGGGGGTAGCGTTGATGTATATGTGGCAAAAACAACCACAACAGTTGCATTCCTGGTTCAAACGGGAAGAACTCTCTCAAGTACAGTACTTCAGAATTTAGCCTCGACTTGGGACCAGACGATCTATCCAACTCTCACCACTTATTACGGCAAAGATTACCAAGATGGAAGAGGAGTTGCTCCTCCGGATGTTGATGGAAACTGCCAGGTTGAAATCGTGATTTATGACATAGATGGTGCTTACAACATAGGCGGTTATTTTGCCCCAGGTCTTGCAAGTCAGAGAGAAATTGTGTTTGTTGATTATGCTGACATAACACTTTCATGGGGCAAATCGATTATTGCTCACGAGTTACAACACCTGCTTCACAATGCACAGGATCCATACGAAAATTTGTGGGTAGATGAAGGAAATGCAGATGTTGCAATCTACTTGTGTTTCGGAGCAGACTCCACCTTAAGGGGGCACGTCAATGGCTGGACATCGGCACCCGAATTGTCGGTGCGATGGTGGAATCAAAGAAATGCAGATTACGGTGCAGGTTTCATGATGATGATGTACCTTGTTGACCAGTTAGGTGGCGGTCCTGCAATGAGGCAACTTGTTCAAGATTCTTCTACCGGCGGCGTGGGGGTTAGAAACCTTGCAATAGCACCTCCAAATGGACAAGGCGGTAAAATCGGCTCTAACATGAACGATGTGTTTGCTAACTTCTCTATTGCTGCAACACTTGATTCCGATCAAGGTATTTACGGATACGCAAACTTAGACCTTCGAGACACTTGCTCTGGTGCTGTTTTCTGTAAGGCTCAACCTGCTGCGACTAATTCCAATTGGGCAACTCCTTATTCTTCAACAGGTCATCAAACCGAAGCATGGGGAATTCGCTCGTTCAAGTTCACACCAGGAGGTGCTTCACCAGCACCCCTGACAATGAGGCTTACCACAGATGTTGCTGGCTTCGATGGAGTACTTGTCACAAAATCCATGACTGATGGTTTGTACAGCGTCACCGACTTAACTTTCCAAGGAACAACAGCAACCGCTTTAGTGCCAGGGTTTGGTAATCTGACAGACGAAGTTTGGGCTATAACATGGTATGCCAGTTCTGTAGCGGACTGTGATTACACATCATGCGGAAATTCATATCCGCAGGGAACTATTGATATCGAAGCAGCTAGAATAACTTCTCCTGCGAGTATAAACTTCAACACTACCACTCTCACAGATAGAGATGGTGATGGTCTTGACGACACAGCAGAAGTTGGTTTTGATGTCACCTCGAATGCATTCTTCGAGGATTTGGATACAGAAATATCTGTGTTGGACTCCTCCGGAAACATGGTTGATTCCATAACCACTAGAATAACTGCTGGGGGAGGTGTTGCAGCACCATATTCAATCTTCTTCACCCCAAACATGGATGATCAATATTCGTTTAATTTCAAGCTTAAGAATGTATTAGGAGAGCAGATAGATGAGTTGACTTCTGCACCACAATTACTATCCAACATGAGGCCAGTTTCCAACGGTACAGTCTCAACTAACCTCTCCCTTACATGGGAGAAAATAACTTTCAGCGGAGATGGATTTGACGCATGGGGATTGTCCCTGACCAACAATTCCTTACCATATCTGGATTCACCTGTCGCTTATGCATGGGATTTTGGAGATAATCAAACCTCCAGTCTAAAATCACCAACTAGGCATTACGAGGAAATCGGAGTTTACAATGCTACGCTAAGGGTAAGAGATACTGGTGGACTCTGGTCTGAAACTGATATTTTTGAAATGGTCTTGTTTGACGATACTATACCTAATCCAATAGTGACAGTAAATGATCAATTCGTGGCTAATGAAATCAGTGTTTTAACCGGTCAAAGAATCCTATTTTCAGCAGCAAGAACCACTGATAACGTGCCAGTAACAAATCTAAACTTCACATGGGACTGGGGAGACGGCTCAAGCGTTGGAGGAATAGGCGCATACACTGCTTATCACTCATGGGATTCAATCGATGCTCAAAATGTAACATACAATCTTACGCTAACAGTCAGCGATGGAATCAATATCGCAGTCAAGAATATACTGGTGCAGGTTAACAACAGGCTTCCAGTGCAAGTATTCAATGATGTCTTAGAAACTACCACCTATGCTCCTCTTCAAGTCCCTGTCATCTTCGAAGATATCGATGGCGAGATTGAATCATGGTCCTGGTCATTCCCCGGAGGGGTCAATCTCGATGGGATTGGTGTAGGAAGAGATAGTGAATTTGGGCTTGTCTCTTCGACCAACGAATTCCCTACTCCTGCGTGGAACACACCTGGTAACAAAACCATCACTCTAACAGTTACAGACGACGACGGTGGTTCTTCCGTTGCAAATCTTCTGGTAATTGTTAGAAATCAATTACCTGTAGCCGACTTCTCGGTTAGGGAAAGTGCCTCTGCTGTAGGTCAATTCATCGACGTAAGGTCTGAGGATTTGCAAGTTGATACTCAATATGTCTTTGATGGAAGAGCTTCTTTCGACCCAGATGGGACTCTTGGTGATTTCAATGATCTAATTTTCACTTGGGGCTTCCCAGATGGAAATGATACCGATAGCGTACAGCCAAGATATACCTTCGGTGAGCCTGGAGTTTACAGAGTAAACCTTACTGTAACCGATGAGCAGGGTGAGCAAAGCATAACTCGAACCATGATAATTAGGGTAGCAAACCCTCTACCTATTGCAAATGCAAGAATTGTTGAAGGTTGGATTGATGATTCATTGATCACCGTTGATTCAGATTTCAACCGCTCGGCATTGCCTGATGTGTTCAAGAGAGTTTTCGATGATGATGGAAACACCCATGCTGCACCTGGTACATTGCTCTATTTCGACTCCTCTGGTACAAGGGATGGTGACAGGAAATATGAAGGCAAATTTGTTCCCTTAGAACAATCTTCTCCTGACTGGAACGGTATTGTACAATACTCCTGGGACTTTGGCGATGGCTCTCCAATTAGCAACGAACCTTTCCCGTGGCATTCATATGAGAGACCTGGAGAATATTCTGTCTCCTTAACAGTTAGAGATTCTTACGGGACAGGAGATGTAACAAGGGTATTTTTGATGGTAATAATCGATTATGCTCCAGAGATTAACGGACTTGATATTCCTTCTGAAATTTACGAAGGTATCCAATATGCACTTGACGCAAACGTGTCCGATTATGAATCTGAAAATGAGATTGGGCTTTGTCTGGATGATGATGTTGATGACGGCTCAGATGTAGACTGTGATCAGGTACTGGCCACTGAGGTAAGTGTGAGATGGGAATTGGACTTAACCAACGACACAAACCAAAATAACATCCCTGATGATGATTGGAAAGACCCTGTGAGCGGTCAAGTTGCTAAGGTCAAAATGATATGGATGACTCCCGGAAAAAGAGATATTAAAATCGAAGTTTGTGATTCACTAAATCAATGCGTAACAATGACTGAGACAGTATCAGTTCTTCCAGAGGAACTCGCACCTCCTTCATTAAGCGATTACACTCTTGAGGATTGGAGTGCGTGGTTCAAGAGAACTGGGACCGATGCTTTGCTATTCCTTGCTTTGGTTATGGTTGCTCTGATACTGGGTTATTTCGTCATGAGGGCTCCAACAGATTCAGAACTTGATGCAATGGAAGCCGAGGCCGTGTACGATGACTTGGAAGTTGTTGAGGGGGCTAAAGGACTGGTCAGCATCGACGATCACACGCCACCGCCAACTCCTAAGATTTTAACAAAAGATGAGCGGACAAATTCCGAGAGTGGATATGTAAGACCGGTTCGAAGGGGATAATCCGGACTCAGATTTTTAGGGCAGTTTGTTGTGGGTATTGATATGAAGAGCACAAGATTTGGAGTGCCTTTCGTTCTCACGTTACTCATTTTACTCCCTGCTTTTTTCTCTCAAGGATTTGTCGTGACTAGCGTTTCTGCGAATTCAAACTGCCAAGCAGATACTTCTCCTATTGAATGGAATGAAAGCCTGCAAAGACTTGCAATTACTCCTATGTCTCATTCAAACACATACTACCCATGGGACGATGTGTATTATTACGAAGATGAATACTACCCAGAGCCGAGTTATAATCAACAAAATCTCAACGATTCATTGCACCCTGAAGAGCCATGGATGTACAATAGATGGGGTAGGGTGCCTTCTTTAGACACATTAAGAGATTCCCATTACACCAGCATGCAAATTGGTAATGATTCTGCAGGAGTATTGAAGATGAACCTTTCAAAAGACTACAGGTACGTGATGTGTGTGTCCTTGCAAAAGATCGAAAACAACCAAACCAGTGATGTATCTGCGGATATATACCTCTTCACGAATTCAGAATATAACAAATATGAGCAAGCGTATACAAACGCCCACTCGGAAGATTTGTGGTGGGAAGATTTTGATGAGTCTATTTCTGACATTCCACCTGAGTGGAGAAGATACAATCCATTGGGATGGTCTACGTTTAGAGATGCTCATCAATACGAAGGTGTGGAATCAGCAACTATTACGGTTGCATTAGACAAAGATCCAGTTAGCAATACCCTGTTCAATGGTTTGCAATGGCAAGAATTTTACTTGGTGATAGATAATTGGGACAATGGTCATGAAGGTGATTCTGAACAATCTAATTCGGTGGTTGTAGCAGATGTTACATTCGTGCCTGTCGAGAGGTCTTTTGTAATTCCGCCAATGACTGTATCATTGGTATTTTTATCAACATTTATCGCAATAATGATCGTACCTTTTGTCCTCAACAAGAGATACATGTCGAGTGGTTTAGAGCCGGAACATGTTGAGAGCGATGGAATCATGCCATCCTTAAGTCAACAGCCCGAAATCAACGATGTGAGTTTCAAACAAACCTAAATTCAATACTCGAGAAGCAACCATGCGTCTCTAAGGTCCCTGATGTTAACCAATCCCTCATTCTTCAGAGAGTACTCGTCTCTCATTGTAGCATAAACAAGCGATTGACCAAGTGCTGGAGCATGTAGTCTAACCCAATCTCCACCATTTCCTAGACCCATGATGGAGTGGCTTAGTCCTTCTCCTTTCAAATCTTCAGCGGCATTTACCAGTTGTAGGGCATCTTGTTGTTCATTGATTTTGTAGCAGACCTTGACGATATTTCCTAGTTCGCTAGATTCCTTGATGTGGTTTATGATATCTGCTGCAGTAGGTGTTCCCGAAGTATCGTGATGGGAAGCGATTACAGAGGAATTATTTGACTTAGCTTCCTCAATCAGCGACTTTCTTTCTCCTTCATCAATGGATAGTTCAAGATCTACCCAAGATACTTGATTAGATATTGCTTTTTTAAGAATCTCAATTCTCTGTTCTTCAGTACCAGCGAAATATCCTCCCTCTCTTACAGGTCTAACGGTGAAAATAACGGGAAGGGGTATTTGTTCCTTGAAGGTGGCAATAGCCTCGTCTACTTCAACATCTTCGAAGTTTAGTACCGGCCATTCTGATTGTGGAGGCAGGCTTTCTCTCCTTCTTCCATCTTCATCTTCTGTGACTGTAGGTTCGGGCTTTGAAAGGTACAATCTGTCGAATCTTACCTCAACTAAATCAGCACCAGCTAGATTCGCTCTAGCCGCTTCATCAATCATTTCAATTACCGTGGTTCCGTTCAAGGATACACACACCTTCGGGTCAGCCATGCGTTTGCCGACTTTTGACCCATTCTTAACGCTCACGGCTATGTTTTGATTAGAGAATTCTTGAAAATGAGAAGTTTGGATGTGCAAAAAGTATCAAATTTATGAATAAAATGTGGCAATTTCATCATTACCTTTACAAACCTTATCGGGGGGCTGTAAAGAGTCGGTAAAGGGTAATTTACGGATGGGAGATTTTGGGCGGAGTGTCACATTTTTCAAATAAGAAAAACAGTGAATTTTAGTTTAATTTATAACATCTTGAAAATATAGTTTATCAGCGCTAGGTGGTGGAAGAAATGTCACAAGAATATGACTCAAAAAGTATCCAGGTATTGGAAGGATTGGAGGCTGTAAGGGTCCGTCCTGGAATGTATCTTGGTGACCCGCATGATGGTACTGCTTTGCACCACTGTGTTTGGGAGGTAGTAGACAATTCAGTAGACGAGCATCTTGCTGGACATTGTGCTGTAATTACTGTAACTCTCCACGACGATGGAAGTTTATCGGTCAGAGATGATGGAAGAGGAATACCTACTGGAATTCACGAAGATTTCGGATATTCTGCTGCCCAGGTGATTATGACAAAACTCCATGCAGGAGGAAAATTTGACAACGACTCCTACAAGGTTAGCGGGGGCCTACACGGAGTTGGCGTTTCAGCGGTGAATGCCGTATCTTCGAAGATGGAGATGACCATCTTTAGAAATGGCAAAGAGCATTACCAAGTCTATGAAAGAGGAGTTCCACAAGAAGACCTGAAAATAGTTGGTGATTCTGACCAATCAGGTACAGTGATACGATTTAAACCAGATTTGGGTATATTTACTGACATTACTGAATTTGATTACGATACAATAAATTTGAGATTTAGAGAAACTGCATTTCTGAATGCTGGATTGAAAATAGTCTTGATCGATGAAAGAGGCGATGAGTTACACCAAAATGAGCATCATTACGAAGGCGGATTGAAGGAATTCGTTAGGGAGTTGAATAAGAGCAAGGGAGTTTTACATCAAAATGTTATCCACATTATGGGTGAAAAAGAAGTTGAAGATACCGGTTCTATCGAAATAGAAGTTGCTCTACAGTGGTCGGATGCTTACAGCCAAACAATTCATTGTTACACAAACATAATTCGAAATTCAGATGGGGGTACTCACCTAACCGGTCTTCGTGGTGCTCTTACCAGAGTAATCAATAGCTATGCAAATGAAAAGAAATTACTCAAATCCACTGGCAACCTAAGTGGAGATGATGTCAGAGAGGGGCTTTCCGCAATAGTATCGGTAAAACATCCCGATCCATCATTCTCCTCTCAAACCAAGGACAAATTAGTCTCAAGCGATGTAACAAGCGTGGTTGAATCAATTGTTAACGAAAAATTAGGAGAATTCTTCGAAGAGAATCCCAGTGTTGCAAGAGAGATTATCGAAAAGGCAATTCTTGCTAACAAAGCCAAAGAAGCAGCAAAGAAAGCAAGAGATTTGACTAGAAGAAAAGGTGTTCTCGAAGGTGGTGGATTGCCAGGAAAACTCGCTGACTGCCAATCTAGGAAGCCTGAGGAATGCGAGATATATCTTGTTGAGGGTGATTCTGCGGGTGGTTCAGCAAAGACAGGAAGAGATAGGAGGGTTCAAGCAATTCTTCCCCTCAGAGGTAAGATTTTGAATGTTGAAAGACAAATGGGCAATATCGCAAAGGTATTCCAAAACAACGAGATTCAGACAATGATTCGGGCATTTGGTGCAGGAGTTGGAAATGATGAAGATGACGAAGGTGCTTTTGATCCTTCCAAACTCAGATATAGCAGAATTATTCTAATGACTGACGCAGATGTCGACGGTGCACACATCCGTACCCTTATGCTGACTTTCTTGTGGAGATTTATGCGCAGGGCAATTACTGAAGGTCATGTATACATTGCTCAGCCACCTTTGTATCAACTTACAAAGGGTAGAATTAGCAAGTACGCTTATACTGATGATCAAAGGGATGAGATTTTGGATGAATTTAGGAAGGATAACCCCGATGCAAAAATCGGGATTCAGAGATATAAGGGTCTGGGTGAGATGAACCCAGAGCAACTTTGGGATACTACAATGAATCCCGATACACGTACTATGTTGAGGGTGACAGTGCCTGATGCAGAGATGGCAGACATGCTGTTTGTGACCTTAATGGGAGAGGATGTAGCAGACAGAAGACAATTCATTGAAAAGCACGCTAAGGAGGTGACTAACCTTGACATCTGAGGAAGAAAATAACATAGAAGACGATGCTCCAGCTAGCAATGAGATTATCCTAGCCCAAAGAATTGGAGACGAAATGAAAACGGCATACATCAATTATGCGATGTCAGTTATTATCGGTAGAGCATTACCAGATGCTAGAGATGGTTTGAAACCTGTACACAGAAGAGTACTCTACGGAATGTTTGAAGGAGGTCACACCTCAGAAAAGAAATTCAGTAAATCTGCGAGATCTGTTGGTGAGGTGATGGGTAAGTATCACCCGCATGGTGACCAGTCAATTTACGATACTATGGTAAGGATGGCTCAGGATTTCTCACTTCGATATCCATTGATAGATGGTCAAGGTAACTTCGGTTCTATAGATGGAGATCCTCCGGCTGCTATGAGATACACTGAGTCCAGGTTGGATAAAATTTCCAAGCATATGTTGGATGATATCAAGAAAAACACAGTAGATTTCCAGCCAAATTTCGATGATACAGAACAAGAGCCAAGTGTCCTTCCGTCAAGACTTCCCAATCTGTTATTGAACGGAAGTGATGGAATTGCAGTAGGTATGGCTACAAAGATTCCACCTCATAATTTGAATGAGGTATCATCAGCGATAAATTTCCATGTACAAACAATACTGGAAGGAAATGTAAGTGACGATGGAACTCCATTGATTGAAATCGCTGAGTACATGGAGCATATCAAAGGACCAGATTTCCCAACAGGCGCTAAGATTTTTGGAATTGACGGCATAGAAGACATGTACAAGACAGGTAACGGAAAATTCCACGTTAGAGCAGACTGTGAAGTGGTAGATGATGATAGAGGTTCATCGATTGTAATCAATGCAATCCCATACCAAGTCAAGAAATCAGCATTGCTTGAGCAAATCGCTGGATTAGTCAGCAAAGAAACCGTTATTGGAATTAGAGATATCCGTGATGAATCCAGCAAAGAGGGTATCAGGGTGGTAATCGAGGTTAAGAATAATGCCGATCCGTATGCTGTGTTAAATCAACTCTATTCTTCCAGTAGGCTACAAGAGTCCTACAGTGCAAATATGATGGGAATCATAGATGGGAAGCCAGTACAGATGACCCTTCCAGTTATTCTACAAACCTATGTCAAACACAGGGAACAAGTAATTTTGCGAAGAGCTGAGTTCGAGCTTGAAAAAGCAGAGACAAGGGCACACATACTCGAAGGTCTTGTCAAGGCACAAGATAGGATTGATGATGTGGTTGCTGCAGGTAAAGCCAGCGAATCAAGAGAGCATTTCGAATCTGTATTGCAAGGTAAACAAACAATTTCAGGCATTGCAGCATTTGATTTCTCTGTTGCTCAATCCAAGGCAATAGCGGAAAGAAGGCTCTTCCAATTGTCTAAGTTAAATGTCAAAGAAGTAACTGATGAACTTGACAAACTCAAGATAGAAATCGCTGACTTGAAGGACATTATCGGTTCAAGAACAAGAAGGCTTAACATTCTGCTTGAGGAGTTGAACGAGGTTGTAGCAAAGCATGGGGACGAGCGAAGGACATCGATCGATCCAAACCCATTGAATATGGATAGGGAAGATTTGGTTGAGGAAAGACCGATTGTAATCACATTGTCAGAAAACAACTACATCAGGCACATGCCTGTTGATACCTTCAGAGTACAAAACCGTGGAGGAAAGGGAATGAAAGGTGTCACCACCAAGGAAGAGGATAATCCATTGCTGATAATTACCTGCTTCAGTAAGGACAGATTATTCATTTTTACAGATCAAGGAAGAGTGTACGGTTTGAAGGCTTGGGAGACTCCTATGGCTTCAAGGACTTCAAAGGGCACTCACATCAAAAATTTGCTTGAGGGAATGAGGGAAGATGAAAAAATAGTCAGTATTCTTCCGATTTCAAAGTCAAGGATTGAGGAACCAGAAGGATTTAGTCTGGTGTTTGCAACAGAAAAGGGGCTTGTAAAGAGAACTAAACTTTCAGAGTATGTTAGGATAAACAGGAACGGTAAGTATGCAATCAAGTTCAAGATTGAAAACGATTCTCTAGTCGGTGTAAGGCTCAGTGATGAAGAAAGTGACGTTGTACTGATTACTTCTGTAGGAAGAGCAAATAGATTCTCTGCGGATAGAATCCGAAGCACTGGAAGGGTATCCTCTGGAATTTGGGGAGTAAGATGTGGTGAGAGATACGAGAAGGAAGGAGGATCAGTTGTTGGTCTTATTGTTACTTCAGAATTCGATAACCAAATTTTGACTATAACTCAAAATGGAATGGCTAAGCGTTCAAAACTGGGTTCGGGCTCTAAGATACTGATTGAGGACGAGAATGGAAATCCAGTTCTAGATGATGAGGGAGAGCAAAAATCAGAGACAGATGGATATCGTAGAACCTCTCCTGGTGGAGTCGGTGTTAAGACAATGAAGATTGATGATGGTGATTCCATAGTAAGCGTCAGGCAAATACCAAATGAGCAAGACAATATTTTCCTACTAACAGAGAAAGGCATGATGATTAGAGTCGAGGCTGAAAGCAGTAAGTTAACCTCCGGTAGAGTCACAAGGGGTACACGACTGATGGAGCTAAGAAGCAGAGATAAATCTTCTATTGAAGACCGAATAATTTTCGCTGCTCGTTTGCCTGCCGAACTACTAACAGTAGATGGTGAAGAGGAAGAAAGTGCTACTTCAGACGGTGAAGAGGAAGAATGATTGTCATTCATTTTAGTCGATGAGTTAAAACTCAATGGCTTACCATCCCAATTTACTGGCACTTGCGTCGTAGGTGATGTTATGAAAGAGACAGAGTTAATCTATGATTGGAATACAGTAGAGTATGAACTAACTAGAAACCCTGCAAATCATCCTCACGATATATGGTTTGACGACGAAACATTGCGCGATGGATTACAAAGCCCTAGTGCAAGAAATCCAACAATTGAACAAAAATTGGAGTTACTTGACTATATGGAGAAGTTAGGAATTCAGAAGGTCGATTTGGGACTTCCTGGAGCTGGCCCATTCCACATTGAACACATTGATGCTATGCTCGAGCACATCACTTCCAATGATTACAAAATTAGACCAGGATGTGCCGTTAGAACCCTGGTAGGTGATATCGAACCGATCGTGGATTTGATGGCAAAACATGAGATTGAAATCCAGGCGAGTGCTTTTTTGGGAACCAGCCCAATAAGGCAATATTCCGAAGGCTGGACGCTTGAGAAGTTACTCTCAACAATGGAAAAAGCAGTTTCTTTTGCAGTTGATAATGGGATACCTGTAATGTTTGTAACTGAAGATACTACAAGGTCAAATCCTAAGGATATTATCACAATTTACCAACGTGCTCTTGACTTGGGTGCTGATAGACTTGCGATTTGTGACACATGTGGGCATGTTGCACCAAATGGAGTAAAGAAATTGCTAAATTTCGTGGATGAAGAAGTGATTAAGGACGGCGGATATCAAAGAAATAAAATTGAGATTAATTGGCACGGACATCAAGATAGAGGTCTGGGTGTAATCAACAATCTTGCCGCGTACGAAGCAGGTGCCGATTGTATTCACGGTACTGCCTTAGGTCTAGGAGAAAGAGCAGGAAATGCGCCTCTTGATCAAACTCTTGTCAATCTCAAGTTGATGGGTGCAATCGATAATGACCTTACTTTGTTAAATGAATATATGCAAAAAGCCCACGAATTTACGGAAGTTCCTCTTCCAAGAAATTATCCAGTATTTGGCGAAGATGCGTTTGAAACTGGTACCGGAGTGCATGCCAGTGCGGTGATTAAGGCAATGAAGAAGGGAGATCACTGGCTAGCAGACAGAGTCTATTCTGGTGTACCGGCAGGAGACTTTGGAATGCAGCAAAAAATTAGGATTGGACATATGGCAGGACGTTCCAACATTATTTGGTGGTTAGAGCAAAGAGGATACGAAGTCTCTGATGAATTAGTCAACCATCTCTTTGAGGTTGCAAAGAGTCAAAGACGATTAATGGATGATGAGGAAGTAGTCAGTGCAATCAATGCATTTAAGTGAATTCAATTTTCTTCTTCAAAGTCAACTAACTCATCTGCAGTTTGTTCACCAAGCCATTCATTGACCCAACCCCCATCGTCAGAAATATGTCCTGAGCCAACTACCTCGACTTCATCAACATCAACTTCTTCACGCCAGATGATTTCATCTTGAGATCCGGATATAATGAATCGTCCTTCTGAGTCTATCTTATCTTCAAATAAGCCAAGATGCTTTGAAATCGGTAGAAAATGTGCTACCGGCATCCCTGCGGTCACGAACGGGTTAATTGCGCTAGAAATCATCAATCCATCCTCTGGTGCTAATATCTCAACCACTTGTCCAGGATGAGCAGGATCTGCAAGAGTTGCGATAATGTCTCCTTCTCTCATAATCGAGCCACATTTGACGTGCATGTCTAACAAACCTCCATGATCTGTTCTAATCCAAGTCGTACCGCTGGCAAGCAGACGGAATTTAGGACGCCTTGGCTTTCCTGTAATCATTTTCAATGAGCGAAGACTGTTGATGATCCCATTGATTGCTATCTGTACGCACTCGTGATCTATTGTATCTGCACCGCCGCCTTCGAAGGTTATGCACGGTATGTCAGCCTGAACACAATTTCTTCTAAGCGATCCTTTTGGTGGTGTGGAGTCAAGAATTACCTCGATTCCAAAGGTTTTAGCTAACAAATTAGATTCTGGATGTGCTAAATCAGCTCGAATCTGAGGCATATTTGTCCTGCCTTTAGCAGCGGAATGCAAATCGATAATTCCGTCAACTTGTGAAAAGATATGGTTCCAAAGCCTATTTGCAACCCTTCTAGTTGTACTTCCTTTTGGATTTCCTGGGAATTGACGGTTTAAGTCTCTACCATCTGGGAAGTATCTCAACTTCCTTTGGTAACCAGGGGTATTTACAACAGGGATTACGATAATTGTACCAGTTACTTGTTCAGGATCAAGTGGCTTATTTTCTCCGAGTAATGTTGGAGAAAGCAAGTGAGTGCATGCGCTTGGACCAACTAATTCATCTCCATGGATTCCTCCAATTACGCATACTCTAGGACCGGGCCGTCTGCCGTGTATAACCGTCACAGGAATAGGCCAAGAATCCCCAATTGTAACTTCCAAAAGAGGGAAATCTATTGTTCTAAATGTCCCCGGTTCTACCTTCTTTCGCTGGAATGTAAATGATTTCCATTCTGCACCTTTATCCCATTCAGGATGAGGTTCTCGTTCGTGGTCGGCTAATGCCTTCTCAATCATTTTCCTTCTTTTTTGAGGAATTTCATGAGCAAGTCTGACCTTCTTCTTTGAGGTCTTCTTGCCTGCCATGGATTGGACAGATAGTGTTGATTCATGAAGTATTGTAACGGAAATTAAGAAGTGTCTATTAAGTTTGGTAGTTTTATGCCGAGCCAAAGTGTTCAAAATGAGTACGCTCCAAATTCAATCTGTTTTGGCTGTGGTCCAGCTAATCCCGATGGGTTGCAGATTAAGTCTAAGAGAATTGATGGTGGATTAATTCTACATTTTACTCCAAGTGAGGAACATCAAGCATTTCCTGGAATGATTAATGGTGGAATAATTGGCTCATTGATGGATTGTCATGGTAATTGGGCTGCAGCAATTGCTTTGATGGAGGCAAGGGGTGAGGAGCATCCTCCTTGCACGGTCACTGCAAATTATTCCATCAAGTTGAGAAGACCGACTCCTTTTGGCGTAGAATTAGAGGTAATTGCTAAAGCGATTGAAATTGATGGGGATAAATGTAAAGTTGAGATGACTCTAACTGCCGAAGGCAAAGTTTGTGCGATCGGAGAAGGCCTTTTTGTTGCCGTTAAAGAAGGACATCCGGCATACCATCGATGGCATTGAGGATTAATATGGCTAGACCTAGTGAAACTCAAACTCAACTTTTACTGAGAAGTAAAGCAAGAGTAATCAATAGAATGAAAGAATTTGATGCTTGGGTTTCCCTGCCTTTCCTTTCACTGCTCTCTGTAGAACTAGGCGTTCTGCGTAAATCTGCAATCAGGAGACATGGTGCCACTAGATGGAAATACGGAACAAATTTCTCTAAGGGGATATTTTCCAACCCCGATGTTGTTGATATTCATCCTGAATTACTAAATGATCAATGGCGAGATTATCTTGATTTTGTTATGTATCATGAATTCATTCACTGCATGGGATTCAAAAATCACGACTCAGATTTTAGAAGCCTAGAATCTCTATGGGGCTTTGATTTCGGAAGAGCAAAACAATTTTCAGAGCATCTATCATTTGTAAGAGCAAAATATGTTTGGAAATGCCCAAACTGTGAGAATAAATATCCAAGATCTAGGAGATCTAATGGAAGGTACTTGTGTAGAGATTGTAAGACCATTTTGATAGATGAAGAAAATTAATTTGTGTGGTCAAAAGAAGGCAAATGATTCAAAGGATAAACGAAATAGGTCCATGCATGCAAAGAACAGTATTGGTTATGCTAATACTATTCTGCATCACTCCTTTGTCTTCGGTATCCGGAAACATCACAAGTTCAGATGATGGTGGATTGCTATACCTCTCCTGTTTAGAAGATAACAGGTGCGAACTGACACCTGTTCCAATGGGAGAGGAAGTTGTAGGAGATTTTGTCCAAGCAACACCTGCTAACCCACAAATAGTCGTCCTAGAATATGAAATGAAACCAGCCCAAAGTCATCTCGCCCTTCTTGGTGAACAGTTGTTACAGATGGAGATTGATTTGAGAGTTAACATAGAAAACTTGGGTTACTATAGACCAGAGTTAGACATAACTCTGATAATCGCTGAGAGCAATACCAATTGGAATGTGCAATCCGAACAGATTCCTTCTACAACAGAGCCTGGAAAAATTAGTCTCGAAAACGAAGATTTGAATTTTCAAGGTGATAGGATAATATGGCCAAATGAGGTGATAAAACTAATTCTACGATTCGAGGTTGATAGACCTGCAAACTGGGAGATGCATATGAGGGGAGCCTCACTAATGCGCTTAGAATCAGATTGGTCAGCAGATATTGAAGGCAGTGATGTGGATGAGCCAAGTGGTGATTTGAATCCCGTTAGTACCTTGTTTGAGGATATACACTACGGGGCGTTAGTTGGAAATGATAGAGATTGTTGGACATTCGAAATTGAAACTCATGAGATTGTCAGGATAATTTTCAATTGGGATTCAGTTCCAATAGAACTTGAGCAATCACAAGGAAGACCAGATTTAGTCACACCTTCTGGTAGGATGGCACCTGCTCCCGAAATTTCTCGTTCAGAGGATTCAGGAAGGATTACAACAACTTACCAATGGAGGGCTTTGCCTCTGGGAGAATATGATTTCTGCATCGGAGGCGCTCCAGGAAAGTTCCAAACCTATCGTTGGTCCGGAATATTATCCTTTGAGGGGCTTGGTCCTGTGGATCCATCTGGATTTACTGGAGATGCGAGTTTCCCAGCAGGAACAGCGTATCTGGGTAACGAAAATAGAATGGAAGAATTAACTGAAAGCAATGCAAGATTGTTATTTATTCCAATCCTAATATCATTCTATCTGTTATTTGAATTAGTCAAATTATCGACTTCTAGACTTATGCGCTTTGGGTTTGTAGTGCCCGGATTGGTTCTTCTATTGGTAGGCGGAGTGGTTCATCCACTAGTCTTCATTAGTTCAGAATCCATATCTGAATCGGAGGTGGATTTGGACACACTAATCGAAATGAGGATTGATCAACTTTGGGATGTATCTCATCCGATGACTCCAGAGTCAACACTACTAATTCACTCGGGGGCAAGTTTCGGAATATTGGATGGTGAGAGAGTTAAGCTTAATCTCAAAGTTGATGGGGCAAGCCAATTAGATGACGGAAGATGGCAACTCTATATGTCGGAATTAGAAAATATAAGAATTGATGATCTAATTTTTGCAAAAATAGCTGAAGAGGGTGCTGATATCGATTCTGACGGATTACTAGGAGAGCACTCAGTGAAGTTCACTCTCCTAGCAGGCAGGTCGCTACTTCTTGATTTACTCCTCCTTGAGGCACTACTTGTTGTCGACCAGTTGCCTCAGTCAAGTGTAGTGCACGTTGATTTAGACATGAAGTCAACATCTTTTGGGGGTTCATACCAAGCGCCAGTTTGGGCGACTAGACCTGAAATTATTCCAGAAACAGAGTGGTCTTTACTACAAGCATCGCTCTATCCTGAAAGAATTGCTGTAACGCTTTGCGATTGTGACCTTGACCTATTAGATGTAAGATTCACGCCAAGCAATAGATTTGATTCAAGAGATATACCCGAAGGAATTGAAATATTCTCATCTAGCGGTTTAGTGGAATACCCTGTTTTAATTTCGCTAATCGGCTGCTTACTTGCGGCTGTGGGTGTCAGTGGAGAATGGAAGAGAAGAATCGCAGCAAGAAAACTTGCTCAGAATTTTCTAGTAACTTGACTACTTACTTTTGTTTTCTTTTGCTGCTTCCGAGATAGCCTGTGCTTCTTCATCAGATAATCCGATTACAGATTGAATTTGCTTTAGTTCAGCTAATTCTTCCTCAGTAATCACCCCATCTTCCCATGCTGCCTCGTACTCTTTGAAAAGGAACTCCTTGTAAGAGGATGGATCTCTCAAGACATCTCTGATTAAAGCGTGGTCAACACCACCAGTTGCAGCCTCCTCCATCATTGCAATACTCCTTCGAATATCCTTTACGACCATGTCTTTCATTCCATGACCTGCCCAGATAATTCCTGCAGAAAAGACGGCTGCTGCGAACCATTGCATCACCTCAGCGTCAACGATATCTCCGGGATTGAACATGTGAAATAATCCAAGCACCATCATTGCTCCGCCGGCAAAAACTTCTACCCAGTCATTGATATCTGCTTCTTCATCGAACACTGAAAGCCTTTCTTCGACTAGTGTTCTATCATCACTTGCCATGTTACACCCACACAAGAACAGTATTTTGAGGGTGTCGGATTAAAAAATCGTATGAAAGACCTTTTGTTCCTCTGCCAGTAGTGACAGAACATGGAGGGCGAATCTTTGGCTATATCCAGTCTAGATTTGCCAGATGCAGCGCAAGAATTTATCCAAAATGAACTCGGTATCAAGAACCTCTATCCTCCCCAATCAGAGGCTATGAAATCAATATTCTCCAACAAAAATTTGGTCCTGGCAATACCGACTGCATCAGGAAAATCAATGGTGGCATACATTGCTATAATCAACCAACTACTGAATGAAAAACCTGGTACTAAAGCGGTTTATGTTGTTCCACTAAAGGCACTTGCAAGTGAAAAATTCGAAGATTTATCAGAGATTGCCGCAGTTTTAGGATTAGAAGTAGGGCTGGGAGTTGGTGATTCTTCATCTGAACTAAAGAATATCAAATCATGTGATATTCTAGTTTGTACTTCTGAGAAACTTGATGCTATAATGAGGAATCAAAGTGAAGTCGTCTCAAATGTGAGCATTGTAGTAAGTGATGAATTTCATTTACTCAATGATCCAAGCAGAGGTCCTACCTTGGAGATTAACCTAACAAAATTACGTCACTATAGACCTGAAGCACAAATAATCGCCTTGTCAGCCACCGTTGGAAATACTAAACAACTCGCTAAATGGCTCAATGCAGATTTAGTCCAATCAGAGTGGAGACCTGTAACTCTAGAATATTCAACATTACACGACTCTCACTTAGAGCCACGCAGGTGCATAAGCGGTTCAATCAATCCCGGTAAAGAACTTTCTATGCCTCGCTCTATAGAGGGTCCAAAATCTCATCCAGCTGCTGCAGTTTTGGATGATACCATCGATGAAAACGGTCAGTTGTTGGTTTTCGTATCAACTCGCAGGTCAGCTGTCTCCGAGGCTACAAAATTATCAAAACGTCTGAAAAAGAAGTTGGCTAAATTGGACCCAGAGCGATTGTTAGAATTGCAAGACCTTTCTTTGAAACTTAGCGGAAGGTCTCAATCTAGCCTCGCCACTAAATTGGCTGAATGCATTGAAGGAGGAGTTGCATTCCATCATGCTGGTCTAACAAATGCTCAGCGGAAGTTGATCGAGGATTCCTTCAAGAGTCGAATTTTGACTTGCCTAGTTGCTACGCCTACATTGGCTGCAGGAGTTAATCTACCAGCAAGAAGGGTCCTTGTGAGGGATGTAAAGAGGTGGAGTGACGGTATGAATAGACCACTCCCAATAATGGAAGTTAGGCAGATGCTTGGAAGGGCAGGTCGTCCCAAATACGATTCAAGGGGCGAGGCTTGGTTATTGTGTAAGGGAGGAGATGGGTTTGAACTTGCTGACTCAATTAGTGATCACTATTTCTTTGGCGAAGTAGAGAATGTGATTTCTAAATTATCGAGTGATTCTGCGATGAGAATGCATTTGCTGAGTTTAATTTCCACAGGTGGAATCACTCATCGAGGAGACATTGATGCGTTCTTCTCTGCTACTTTTTTAGCGATGGATTACCCTAAAGATGAATTGAATGATAAGATAAGGTCAATTCTCAAATGGTTGGAAACTGAGAGATTTATCTTTAGGAAAGGTGTAGACGAGAATTGGATTGACAGATCAGAGAAAATTGAAACAGAACATGAGGACTGGGATGATTCAAAACCATCTTGGTTGATGGCTGCTGAATCAATTGATGGTTTGGATTATCTTGACCAGGGCAGGGAAGTAAAAAGTAAGTTAAACCCTTCAAATTTCGGCTTGGGTTTCTCCCCTGCAACAAGCATAACCGAGGGGCATACCATCTACGTCACCCATGATGATGATCCTGCTACAGAGTATGAGGCAACACGCATGGGAGAGGTAATTTCTCAGATGTATCTTGACCCAATGAGTGCTTCTATCATTCGAACAGGTTTGCGAAGAGCAGTCCGTAGAATAGTGAGAAATTCCTCAGAAGTCAGGGATTTTTCTCTTCTGCATCTCGTGTGCTCAACTCCAGATTTTGTACCCTTATTTCCGAAAACAGAAGACATGAAAGATGGTTCATTGGTATGGATGAAATATGCAAATGAGAACGAATTTTTGTTGATTGATTCAGATTACCATGAGAGAATATTTGAATCACAGTTGGGGCTGATCAAATCAGCTCTCTTAATCGATTATTGGACAGAAGAATCAACTTTGAGAGATATCGAAAAAGACCTAGACGTTATGCCAGGGGATGTCAATCAAAAAACAGACATCGCACAGTGGTTATTGGCTGCATCCAGAAACGTATTGTTGTATGATGATGTTTTTGCTGAACAGCACATGTGGGCACTAGCTGAACTTTCTACAAAACTTGAGACTTTAAGAGATAGAGTCAGGCATGGATGTAAAGAAGATTTACTTGGTCTTGTGAGAGTAAAACATCTTGGCCGAGCAAGAGCTAGAGAACTCGCAAAAATCAACATAAGAACTCCTGAGGATTTTTACAATATGTCTGCAAAACAGAGGCAAGAGGTCGTTTCATGGCGCGGTTGGGGTCCTGTTTTGTACGACAAAATATACTCCGAGGTGGAAAAAGTGTCAAAAAATTCAATCAAAAAATCAAAGTTCATCGATGATGACACTCCCCTTGAAGGGGAGATGGACTGATGTCAAAGTTTGCTCATTTTGCTTGGAAAAGTAAGGGTCCAGTCTCAGTTCAGAAGTTTCTTAAAATCAGACCTAATTCACGAGTTTGTTTATTGGCAAAACATGCGCTTGTTAGCGAGAATCAATTGACCCTAGCAGCTACTAAGGCACACAGAAATTTTGCTCAAGGAGTTAACAGGGCAAGAGAACTCGACACGGAGATGATTCGAATAATTTCAGGCACTCACAATATTTCTATGGCGTTTAAGAGAGCTGGCCTCACCGATGAATGTAGAACCGGTTGGATAGTCTTCCTCGATGATGAAATTGACGCAAAATTGTCTTCAAGAGAGATTTTCGAACAATTGGAAATGGAAGCCGATGACCACATGTACGATTTAAATTTTGAAAACTTGAAAAAGTTAGGCATTGAGGCAATCTCAGACATGGAAGAGTCAAAGTTTGAGGACATTGTGTTGGGGCATGTAGCAGGTTCAGATTTGGATTATTAGGTGGTTGAATATGGTAGTAAAGAGAATTAATGGGCAAGATCTTAGGAGAAGTAAGATTCTAGATCGAGATAAAATATCAAAATCATTGGAACAAGCAACCTCATTTGGAGCATCTTATGCAGAGCTAAGACTTGTCTCCTCAAATTCCACAAGCATGGCTTTGAAGGACGGACAACTCGAAAAATCCATTCCCGCAAATGATGTAGCAGCGACTCTTCGAATACTTGCTGATGGTTCATGGGGAGTTTACTCAACTACTGACCTAGATTCAATTGCTAACGCTATCGAGTCCACAACCAAACTTGCAAAATCAGTAGCATCTAGAAGGGCAAAAGGCGACTCGCCAATAACACTTGCAGAGGTTCCAATCATCAATGATGAAATTCATTGGAAAACACAGCGTGATAATTTGGATTTGGAATTTGATCAGAGGCTTGAATTTTTGAAAGAACTTGATTCTGCAGTTTCAGATGATGATAGAATAGTTTCCTCTAGGTCAGGATGGAGCGATGAGCACATCCATACTGAATTGCTAACAAGTGAAGGAATGGACAGAACTTGGTCCTTCCAAAGGACTCTAATCAACACAATGGCTACAGCAAGGGATGGCTCAGATTTAGTATCATACCGAACTAGAGCAGGTGGTGAAGGCGGATGGGATGTCATAGAGGCAGTTGATTTGCAAGATATTGGCGAATCTGCCAAGAAATCAGCAATTCGATTGTTATCTGCGCAAAGAGCACCGAGTGGAACAATGCCTTTAATCGCAGATCCAGATTTGACAGGAGTGTACATACACGAAGCATTAGGTCATCCATGTGAAGCAGATCTAGTTGCTAGCGGGGATTCGTGCCTAGCTGGTAAATTAGGAGAAAAGATAGGCAATGATATCGTTACTGTAAGCGATGATCCAACCATTAGAGGTGGATATGGGGCTTATCCAATCGATGATGAGGGAGTGGATGTCCGAGAGAAGAAACTCATAGTAAACGGTGTACTCAAAGAATATCTAAATCACCGACAGACTGCTGCTGAATTCGGATTGGAGCCAAACGGAGGAGCAAGGGCACAAGATGGATTACATCACCCTCTAGTTAGGATGTCAAATACCGTAATTCATGGAGGCTCCTATGACACTCTAGAAGACCTTGCTGAAGACATTCAATATGGAGTCTATGCTTGTGGCTCAAGAGGAGGGCAAGTTGATACAGGCAGAGGATCCTTCCAATTTGCTGCTCAAGAAGCATGGTTGATTGAAAATGGGAAAATAACAACCCCTCTGAAGGATGTAAGCGTTTCTGGAATGACATTAGAGATTTTGAAGAACGTAAATGGTCTAACTAAAGAGGCAAATCTTGCAGGTCCTGGTTTTTGTGGGAAAGGTCAAACTGTACCTGTAGGAGATGGTGGACCGATTATGCGAATATCCGATGCTCTTGTAGGGTGATATCATGATACCAGATGACATTACTGAAAATCTTGACAATAAAACTCGCGAGATTGCTAAAGTCTGTAAATCCCTAAATATCTCTCAGTGGGAAATTATTGCTGAGCAATCTTATGGCTATGAACTCGACATTGAGGCAGGTAAAATCACAATGGCATCCGGAGGTGGTGCAGGTGGTTTTGGAATCAGAATCATCAACGATGGTAAGTATGCCTATACATACGTAAACTCCCTTTCAGGTATAGAAAAAGCACTCCTAGAGGCAAAGAAAATTTGTGATGTTTCACCAAGCATTGATGGATTTGAGTTACCTTCAAACTCTGATGCGACAGAAGTCAAAGGAATGTATGACAAGTCAATCCTTTCAGTTGAACCCGAGTTCCTCCTTTCACAAGGTGATGATTTAATTTCACATGTTGGCTCTTTAGATTCTGAGGCTAAGGTTACTGGAGGAGGAATCGGTGTGGGAGTTACTGCTTCTCAAATTTTGAGCAGTGAGGGAATTGATCAGGCTGGGCTAAAATCATCGCATGGATTGGGAGTACAGGTTAGTATCGACAAAGATGAGAAAATAACTTCTTCTTGGCAAAGTTACAGTCAATCAGGTTTGATTGATTTTATTCCAAAGGAAATTGATGAAGCCGTTCATTGGGCAAGAGTAACACGTAATGTGGTAGAAGTTGACAAAGGTGCCGTAGATGGAAAGGTTGTGATGAATGGTGGTGCTTTTACCCCTCTATTCTCAATGGTAGTCCCATCTGCTATTGCCGGAGAGAAATATTACAACAAGGAGTCTTTATGGTCTGGAAAAATTGGAACTCGAGTAATCTCTGAGGAGTTGACCATTATGGATAATCCTCATCTCGAGGGCGGAAAAGCAAGTGCTGGGAGAGACGCCGAAGGAGTTCCAACTAATGTTAGGTCACTAGTTTCTAACGGCATTCTCGAACAAGTTAATTGGTCTGTAAGAGATTCTGCAAAAGCAGTTCAACAAGGTCTTGTGGAAAGTGCTAGTACCACCGGTTCAGCACAGAGAGGTGGTTACCAATCAGTCCCTTACACAGGAAACACGAATATGTTCATAACCTCAAAAAGAGGGAATAACTCGACTGAAGAATTACTATCCAAAATGGGAGATGGATACATTGTTAACTCTGTAATGGGAGCCCACACTGCAAATCCTACGAGTGGGGATTTCTCGGTCACAACTTCCTCAATTTTGAAGGTAGAAGAGGGTGAAGTGGTTGGTGCCTTGAAGCAAGCGGGAGTCTCCGGAAATATGGCAAAAGCCCTTTCTGGCATAGTCGAATTTGGTGGAGATGTTAGACCTAGAGGGTCATATTCAAGCGGTTCAGTTTACGTTTCGGATGTGTTATTACACGAAGGCGTGAGAATTAACCCTGCTTGAGGTATTTTGATTCAAATACACTCAAGGTCATCATTATAGGGTGCCGACACTCAAGGCATCGATAGGAGGTAATGGGAGTGATATGTCTAAACCAACCAACACAAAAGCCCGCAGCCGAACGACCCACATTTGAATCAGTGGTGATTTCAATTGACTCTTGAAGAGTACAAAGACCACATCGATTTCGTCTTGGAATCATGCCCTGATGCTAAACCAGAAGATATTGCTTCTGAGCTAGCAAGGTACGAGAATGAATTCAAAATTCCTGCACAGGATGCGGTTCATTCCGTAATTAGAAAATTCAAAACGAACGCAGATGTTCCAGTTTCAAAGAGTTCTGGAAGTACATCTAGGACCTCTGCTCCACAAAAGAAAGTAGAGAAATTAGATGAACTCAAGGGAGATGACAAAAACGTAGTTATTGAAGTAAAAATAATTTCCAACTTTTCAAGGGAATCTACAATTCGTGGAGAACTTAGAACAACAGCATACGGATTGCTCGAAGATAAACCATTTGATGAAAATTCAACCTCGACTAGGTGGGAATACAAAGACTGGGGTCCTAACAAGAATGTTAAGCAAGGATCAATCGTTAGACTAGAAGGTGTTTCGGTTAATGAGTACAATGAGAAATTATCCCTTAATATTAACCAAAATTGCAATGTTGTTGTTCTCAAAGAGGGAGTCGATACTAGTGTTGAACCAGGAGAGCCAGTGGATATCGCAAAATTACCATCAGATGGTCCAGCATGTGTTGTTGGCAGAATCTTAGCAATGCGAGATGATCAGATACACAGGAAAGACGGTTCAGGCTCTATAGATGTTGTCAGAGGTAAAATTGCAGACTCTAGCGGAACTATTTCATTCCTTTCTTGGGAGCCTATGAGTGTTGAAATTGGACAATTAGTCAAGATAGATAATGCCACTGTGAAGTCCTTTAGAGATACACCAGAAATCAATATTGGAAGGGCAACAAGAGTAGAGCCGTATCACGATGCCTCTTTCTCTGGGGTTGAAGAATTAGAGCAAATGAATCAAATGGATATTTCAAGACTTAGCGATGGGTCAAGAGATGTAAACATCACTGTAGAGATTCACGAATGGGAAAAGAGAACATTTACTCGAGANGGAGTTGAGAAATATCTGTGGTCTGGTAAAATAGCTGACAACACTGGTCAGTGTAGGATGAGCGCATGGCAGGATTTGCCTATTTCAGAAGATGACCTGCCTGTTTGCGTTAAATTATCTGGAGTTAGGGTCAGAGCCTGGCAAGGAATCCCTGATATCACAGTAGATAGAGCCGACCAAGTCGAAGTCTTAGCCGACACTCCTTGGGAAGAGAAAGTTGATTTGAGTAATCAGGAGATTGAAATCAGCGTTTCAGAACTTGCCAGGGGCAGCGGTAGAATCGGTGTGAAGACTCAAGGCGTTTTTGTTTCGATTAGAGACGACTCAGGTGTAATTATGAGATGTCCTGAATGCCGCAGAACTCTCAAAGACGGAGTATGTAGTATACACGGAGCAGTTGAAGGTAACCAGGATATAAGGCTTAGATTTGTTATTGACGATGGCGCAGGTAATGTATCTGTTATCCTAAATAGCGAATGTACTCAAATGCTCTTGGGAATGAATGAAAAGGGCATTCAAGCAAGGGTAGAAGAAATGGGTGATGACGGATTTGTATCAGATCTCAGGAGACAATTTTTTGCTAAAATGTTGAGTGTGTCAGGGCGTTTCTTGAAGGATGAAAATGGTTCGATGTTTATCGCTGACAAAGTTTCTTTGGTTGAGGAGGATGCTGTCATGATGGCTGCTGAAGTTAGAAATACATGGGGGTTGAACTGAGATGCAAGCAAGATCCAGATACGAGCGTAGCGCTTCATTCCACGTTTTTGCAAATGAATTCAGAGCTTCCACCTTGCATGAAAAAGGTCCGGGAGAGTATGATCCATCATACCTCATTAGTCCTCTTGGTGCTAAAATCAACCGCATGGTAGTTTGTGGATTACTTGAAAGATTAGAGCAGAGAGAAATGTCGAATGGTTCGTCTATACTTCAAGGACAAGTCAGAGATTGTTCAGGCGTATTCTTCTTCAGCATAGGTGATTATGCTCCAGATGCGGTTAAAGAGATTGGAAATCAGTGGTTAGAGCAAGTGGAAATAGGCGAAGTCCTGCACGTTGCTATGACAGTTAAGGCAAGATGGTATCAATCTGAAGATGGTGGAATTTTTACTAGCATAAGACCTGAGGAAGTCACAACCATAGAGCCCTCAACTTACGCTCTATGGCTTGCGAGAACAAGTGAAGAAACGATGAAGAGAATAGATTCTTACAATCTTTCATTAGAACTTGAGATTAACCATGATTCTTTTGAACAAGGTGGAATTCCAAATCATCTAATCGATGGATTGCTACAATCAAGGTCACATTATGATAGTGTTGAAGTGGAGTCATTCAAAATGAATGTTTACCAAGCACTGGATATCTGTGAGGGTAATGTTTCAAGCGCAAGAGCAGAGCCACAAATGGTAGAAATGTCAGATTCTGAGGCAATTCAAGCAAGTCCAAGCACTGAAATCGAAAAAGTAATTCTTGAATTGATTGGACAACTCGACCAAGGAAATGGAGTAGACTCTGAAACAATATCCAGAAATCTTGCAGCAAGAGGATACTCTGGAAATGAGGTATACGATATACTTGAATCATTGATTGATGATTCAGGTAAGTTAGTCGAACCAAAGTTTGGATGGTACAAACTGGCATGATAATACACCATTATATTCAAATCCCGTATCAACCCTCAAGTGAATAGGGGAGAGCAGATGGCCGGCATGGATTTCTTTATTCGCCCAGCGAACGCAATGACAAGTGCAGATTGGATTAGGATTGAAAACGCAGACATCTCAGTCAGCATACAAAGAAGGATTACCAGAACGGTAACCAGGGGCGGGGAAGCCGATGATTTGGATGACGAGGGTGCAGAATCCGCTGTTTACACTATCAAGGGACTGATAAATGTCGATGAATACAAGCGTGTCATGAAAATGTTCAGGACTGGGCAACCATTCATTCACGATCCATTTGAAGAAAGAGATGTCAAGACTGTCTTTTCATCAATAAAATACGAAGGCTCCTCAGAAAAGTTTGAGTTTGTCCTGATTGAAGATTTAGCTTGAGGTGAGGATTTGAGGAAGTTAGACGAAGCAAGAGAATTACTCTATGTTATTCGCTCGCTTGATGTTTTAATGTCCTCTGGAGTAGGTCTTGAAGAAGCTCTATTCACAATCGGTAGGGGCGGCTATGGAGTAATTTCAGAGGACTTTGCAGAAGTAATGGAGAAACTCAACAAGGGTAAATCAAGAGGTCTTCCGGCTGAAATTCAGGGTCTTAAAAAGAGAGCCGAGACTGATGGCTACACTAGATTACTCAACACTGTTTATACCAATATAACTCAAAATACAGACATACTTGAGACGCTTAAAAAATTAGGAAATCGTCTTGAAGAAGAGCGTACAACTTCTATGAAAGATTACCAAGAAGCACTCGGTTCATTGCCAGAAACATTACTTTCACTTGGAATGATTAGTCCGATTATATTGTCTGTTCTTGGTGTACTTCCTCAAATATTAGACCAGGATCTATCTGCTTTCCTCAGTCTTCCAGACACTGCAATCATTAACGCAATCGTCAACGGAGGGTTGGTTTTTACTTTGATAGCAATGGCAGGAATTGGCTACAAAGCCCACTCAAAAGACCCGGGGTTGTGATATTTTGGTGGTCTTCAGAATTATTGAATCCTTCAACGATTCTCCACTTGCCCTCTACCTCCTGATTATTGGAATTGCCTGTTCATTTGGTGGAATTCCACCAATGCTTGAGAGAAAAAGGAGACGTTCAATTGAAAATGCCCTACCTGGATTCCTAGAGGCAATGTCTGATGGTGTCGGTGCAGGACTTGGTCTTCAAGAAGTGATGATGGAGCAATCTAGGTTACAAACAGGTCCCTTAGGTAGTCTATTGTCCGAGGCTCTTTCTACAAGTCAAGTGACATCTTTTGATGAGTCACTAAGCGCATTTGCGACATCTTCTAGGTCAGCCCAGGTGCAAAGGGTTACTCAATTAATCCAGACAGCAGTTGAGCACAATGCTCCTCTACAATCAATCCTATTCGATCTTGCTCATGATTACGAGAGGCTAAATGACCTAATCAATGATAGAGAAAAGAATTTGACCGGTATTGCGATGACTATTGTACTGTTTGTAAGTTTAGGCTTGCCCGGTGTAATTGCAGTGATTGTTGGACTATTTGCTCCTGCCTCTCAAGGATTCCAATTGTCTAATTTCAACAATACATTTGCTGCCTTCTTTGGTGTTGCTAGTTTGATTGCAGTTGCAACATCGGCAAGAATGCTAGGTAGATTCAGAGAAAACGCATGGTTTTTCCCATTCTGGTTTGCACTCTCCATGATGCTTTATCATGGAGCGGTTCTGATGATTGGAGGATGAATAAATGGCACAACACATACTAGAACAATACGGACATGTTACAATTTACAAAGAAGACGGTCACCCTGCACCTTACTATCACTATGATGGTCCAATAGAAGCAAATCCGTACGGTGATTTAGCCGCTCTCTTTCAAGATGATCAATTGGAAGAAGTGATGTACAATGGTGGTGCACAATCGGTAAAAGTAGCGCACAGGGAACACGGAATGTGCCAATCAAACATCTGGATTGATGATGAATCTGGATTACAAATAGCCAAGAATATCGCTTCTTACACTAATGTTCCTTTGGGTGATGGTCCTGGTTTAGTTCCAATTTTCGATGGCAGATTGCCAGATGGCTCACGTGTAAATGGAACAATACCTCCAGTTTCTCCCGATGGTCCTACATTGACTATTCGTAAATTCAAAGAAGACCCCCTCACTATGATTAATCTAATCAAGTTCGGAACAGTTAATCTAAGGCTTGCTGCAATGATGTGGGTTTGGATTGAAGGGTTGGATTCAAGGCCTGCAAACTTCGTCATAGCAGGTGGTACTGGTTCTGGTAAAACCACGACTTTGAATTGTTTAGGAATGTATATCCCTTGGGATAGAAGATTGTTAACAGTAGAAGACACTGCTGAATTGCAGGTATACCACGACCACTGGCTAAGGATGGAAACGAGAAGAGAAAGGCCAGATGGAACTCCTGAGGTCGACATGAATGACTGTCTAAAATCAAGCCTAAGAATGAGACCTGACAGAATCATTGTCGGTGAAGTGCGTGGGTCAGAAGCCGCAACTTTGCTTACTGCAATGAACACTGGACACGATGGCTCATTCGGTTCTCTGCACGCAAATACTGCTCAGGAGACTGTTACAAGGATGATTAATCCACCGATGAACGTTCCTCCAATTATGTTAACTGGACTTGATCTAATTATCATTCAAGCAAGACTTCACGTCAATGGAAGAACCGCTAGGAAAATTATCGAAGTTGCAGAAATAGCAGGAATGGAAGGATCTAAGCCTCGTCTGAATGCTATTTGGAAATATAATGCAGCCACAGATAAGATAGAAGAAACGGGAATCCCATCTAAGTTTAGAGAAACAATCTGTAATGCTGCTGGTGTAACTCCTGATTACTTTGAATCTGTTGTCCAAGAAAGAATGGGTATTTTACAACAATTGATTGATAGGGACATCACTGATATCCAATCTGTAACAAAGATAATTCAAAATTACTACTCTCAAAGAGATCATTGAGATCCATTAGGACCCTTCTGGTATTATTCCCAACTCTCTAGAGTTGCGTGTATTTTTTTGATGAACCCCTAGATTTCTCAACAGGATATTTCTTCTTATTTGATTCAATTTTATTCTCAATAAGATCTATGATATCTAAGTTTAGAACACTACACAATCTTAGTGAGTAAATGACTACATCTGCGATTTCATTACCAATGCTCTCTGTTAGAGATTCATCTTTCAAAACCTCTTCAACGCTAGGATTTGTCCATTGTATTGTTTCATTCAATTCAGCTGCTTCAATTGAGATGGATGCTGCTAAATTTTTCACGCTATGAAATTGATTCCAGTCTCGCTGCTCAGTAAATTCGTTGATTTTGGATAATGTTTGCTCAAGTCTGCTTGGAGATTGCACATTACCGCCAATCTATCCAAGCGTAAAACCATTTCAATAAAATAAATGGATTTAGGTTATGATTGTTTGAACCATCTCTACTTTTGGCTTACTTACTATCGCTCTAATTCCAAATATCAAGTACAATAACGCAGGCACAAAATGAAGAGCAACGTACCATAAAAGGTCTGGTCGCGTTGGAACCACGGCAAAAGTTGCTTGGGCTCCCGCAAGAATTGCCAATATTCCGAATACTATTGACCCAGGACGGGTGGCAGGAATGGCGAGTATGATGAAACCAATTATGTAAATTGGAATGCACAGAATTGTTAGCATGCTAGCGCTGAATATACGGCAGGATTCAGTATCGGCACACATAGCACTTACTGGTGCTGGCAGGAAAAGGAGAACTGCAATAAATAGTAGCAAAGCAATACGGATTCTCACATCTTATTGCAGAAAGTTTGCTTTGAAGAAACCATTGGTTGATTGTCAAAAATTATTTCTAAAAACTACTAATCTCTTATAATTCAAAGTAGGTTAAGCCTGTTGATAACATCATCTGCTCTATCAAGACGTGATTTTGCAGATTCAAGATTTGAGAGCCTTTCATCACTATCTACATTCTTTTCATGTTCAATCTTTTCAGGCGATTTGAATTCTTTTACCAGGTCCTGTAGCTCGTTAATTATTGCATCAACCTGTGAATCACTAACCATTATTCCAGGAGCAAGTCTTGGGATTTCACTAGGTGAGATATAACCGAGTTCAGACCCTACTATGCCCGCACAGGCGAGTACTCTGGGTCGCACGTTGTTTGTGTTTACGGCATAGCCTCTATTCTCCAAGAATCGGATCATCAGGGCTTGTTTTGCAGCAGAAAATACTGCTTCGCCATCATCTAGTACCGCTTCAACCAAATCCTCAAAACCTCCCAAGTTCTTTTCCAATTTGTTCAATGTAGTTTGTTCATCCATGCTCAAATGTACAGCACCATGTTGTAAAATTCTGGCAAGCCTTTGTCTTCTTGCAGTAGCAGGATCTTGGAGTGCCTCTGATTCTGAAATGTCTAAATGCAAATCGTACAGAGCATGAATTCTTCCAGAAATTGATGGAATCAATGTATCAAGACCCAAATCTCTCGCTCTCTGCTCAAACTTTACTCTGCCTTTGATTACATCTCCCGCAGTCTCCTGAACGATTTCTGAGACCGAATCTCTGAGTTGTGGTCTGACATTTTCGAAGATTCTGAGATTTTCTCTTTCTCTCCAACTTGATGCAGACTTTTGCACAGAGTCACTTTCTATAGACTTCATCAAGTCCATTTCCTTGAGAGTGTGGTGAATGAATTCTCTGTTATCCTGTGTTGAAACGTCAAAGCCATGGTTGGCAAGGCTATCTATGAATGCCTTGACATCTTCTGCATCTGAAATTTTACCAACTACTAGGAAATCTCTTGCAGCTGCCTTAATTTCTGCAAGCCTTGGCTCCAAATTATCATTTTCAATTGGATTGAGTGGTGCTGGAAGTCCGCTGAATTCCTTAGATTCAATCGTTGTGTTAGTTTCAAGACCAGCGTTCAATGGCTCCTCTAGTAGAGTCCTTATTTCCACTAATTCTTCAGTGCTAGGTGGTTCTAAATCGAACATATCATCGTGCGTTTCTAGTTCAGTTTCTACAACTACCTCTGGAGATATATTTTCCGAAGTTTGAATTGTTTCAGCCGAAACCATCAATTCTGAATCATTTTCTGAGAACGTAGGGATAGAGGGAAGGCTATGCCTATTGCCTCTTTTAAGCGACTTTTTGATCATTCCCCATGCTTTTTCTTCTGAGGATAGAACGCCTGCAACTCTGAACATCAACTCATTTTTATTGCCAGAGAGAGGCAAAGAAAGCGACCTGCACAAAGCATGCAGGTCATCCTTTGTCATCGTCTCTAATTTAGAAACAGTCAGTGCTTTTGGGTCATGGTTCAAATGAAGCCATAATCGCTGTCTTCTGACTCTAATCGATCCTGATTTTTTAATACCAAAAACTCCAAGAATTTCTCCTAACTCAGCATTTTTTATCTCCCTAATGCCGGAATCCGAGAAATCCCAATCATTCAAAATCAAATCTCTAATCAATCTGGCTCTAAGATGTTCGACAGAACCGTTCTTTGGTAGATTGTAGGTTACAGCAATTTGCCTCAAATCATCAAGTTTAGCTTGATATAATTCGTTGAGAAGGTCGATTTTATCGTCCATGCCTATCACCAATAAAACCTGTTTTTCTCAAACAGTATATGTTATTTCGCAAAGATTTTCTCAATATTGCTGCGAAATAGGGGTGATTTTCAACCTCGGAATGAATTTTTCAATTGGAAAATTCAATTTTCATCACTTTCAAATAAATTCATCATTGCAGGTTGTGCACTCATGAACTGTTCATTTTCTTCATCGCTTAATTGAGGGAATTTTCTTGAACTTGGTTCGTGCTCGGATGTCATTGATTTGATTAGAATATTCCACTCTTGAAGCAATCTAATTATTGCCATTGATGAATCTTCGATTGTGGATAATCTCTCACAAGAAGCGGTCCTGGTACCATTTGGATTGAGTGTCTCAATCATCATTTCCACTCTTTTTGCGCTATTGCTTGGCCTCTTGTAGGGGTCTAATACCGATTCGAGAATATGTTCATCGTCGTTTCCTTTTGCCTGACGAATCAATGTCCCAATTTTTCTTTGCTCGATAATTAATCCGGTTATTTCTTTGAGATTATTTGGAAGGGAGTCAAATACTGATTTTTCCAGTCTGTAAGAAAGGCTACTTGCTTCATCAATTAATCCGACCAATTCCTTTACTGGAAAACCAACTCTTGCGATTAGAAGGGTGAAACCACCCATCGGAGGAGGAATGAATCGTTCTCTGGTTGGCTCATCACGTTGAATTCCTAGTGTATGTCTTCTAGGTCTAGGATAGATCAAATCATATGCTCCTCTTGGGGTTACAAAACCATCGATTAGGCCTGATTTCCTGCATTCATCGAGCCATTGCGACTTGTTATCCATAATCTCTGGGATTCCTTCTTGCTTTTCCAACCATTCTGAATTCTTTATTTCAAGATCACTCCTTGCCCTTTTCATCTGTCTAACAAGTAGCGGATTGTCGATTATGACAAGTGCTCCTTTTTGTAGATACTCTGGTTTATCTTCGCTAATTAGTATCCAAGTAGGCTCTCTCCTTGGCAGGCTTCCCAGGACGACCAAGCCTTGTTTGTCGCATTGCTCCCATTTGCGTGAGGAAATAGCCATCAGATCCAGATTCCCATCTCTCAGCAACGATTCCAAACTCTCAATGTGCGGGATTTCCAGCAATTCACATTCAGGTTTGGACTTATCATTAAGAAATTTAGGTGCTTGTTTCCAAGTTCCGTCGGGTGACTGTGGCAAGATTCCTATCTTCAGTTTTTCAACAACCTCCAAAATCTCACCTCGGCGAGAAGTTCTCGCAGTTCATGGCGGTCGGACACCCGTTAAGAAGGACACCCCTCTGGACAGTTCTGAGGGGACTTAATTTGATTGAATCTGACTTATTGGATTCCATGAAAAATCAAGTTGAGCAATCTCTGCACAATCTAATTCAAGAGCAATTGGAGATGGGGAGCGGCGAAGTAGCAGAATTATGCTCTGAAATCCTGTTAGCAGGAGGAAAAAGGTTCAGACCGTTGTTGATCTTACTTGCATACGGAACATGCGGAGGAAGGGATTTTGATGAAATAATGCCTCTTGCTTGTGCTTTTGAACTGATTCACACAGCCACTTTAGTACACGATGATATCTATGATGGAGCTGATCAAAGGAGAGGAGTTGCGACCATTCACAAGAAAGCAGGACTTGCTAAAGGAGTCATAGCAGGTGATTGGCTATTTACCATGGGCTTCGGACTTGGTGGTAGATATAGCGAAGAAATCGTCGAAATAATGTCAAAGTGTTGTGCGGATATTGCAGTAGCAGAATTCCAACAATTTGACCACATAAACGACTTGGCAACAACACCTGATGATTATTTTCAAATTGTTGAGGGCAAAACTGCAGGTCCTTTTGCAGCAGGCTGTAAAGCAGCCGCTTTAATCGCTGGATGCGATGCCCAGCAAGCCGAAAAAATGTACGAATTTGGATTACAATTGGGGATTGCTTTCCAACTTGTTGATGACTTACTTGATTTGTACGGTGATGACAGACTTGGTAAACCTCGGGGAGTTGATGTCTATGAAGGAAAGATGACGCTGCCAATCATACATGCTTTGACTCTCCTACATGGAGAAAAAAGAGACCAATTATCGGAGATTCTTTCAGATTTTGGTGATGAGAAGTTTACTCAATTAATTGATTTACTGACTCACTCAAAATCTATTCAGTACGCAAAAATTCTAGCATCGACCTATCTTGAGCGTTCAGAGTTTGCGCTGAATGATTTTGAGCAATCTGAGTACAAGGAACTAATGTTGGGAATTGCCGAATTGGTTAATTCCAGAAATTCTTGAGGTGTTTTTTTGGAAGTAGAAACACCCAGGACCCCCTCGAAACCAGAACATCATCAGGTGATAATCATCGGCGCTGGTCCTGGAGGCACTACCTGTGCTAGAAGACTTGCAGAAAAAGGGATAGATGTCCTAATTATTGAGCGTAGAGATGTTATTGGAAATCCTGCACAGTGTGGCGAATGCATTCCAAATTGGGGAGAGGTTATCGGAACTTTCAGAGGAATTGATGATCATGACTGGCTCAAAAAATCATTTGATTTCCCTGATTATCTCAAAAATCACCATCTAGATAACATGAGGGTTTTTCTTCCATCCGGCAAACATTATTCCTTCAAGCTAGATGCATTCGGTGGTCATAGATTGCAATTTGACGGTTATCTCGCCGACTTAGCTGTAGAGGCAGGAGCGAAAATAAAAACAGGAGAGGCCCTGACAAAAATACAGCAAAAAAAGGATGGTACTGAAGTTCTGCACACTTCTCTGAGAAACAAATACACCTTTGATTATTTAATCGATGGCTCCGGTGCTTTAGGTCATGTTGCAAGGCTGAGGGGAAGAGATGAGAAAACTCATCGCCCAAGCGACCAAGTTCCCACAGCTTATGCTCAAGTTACCGGAAATATTCCAGAGACTTTCGATGTATTCCTTGGGTCAGTGGCTCCTATGGGTTATGCTTGGATTATACCTAAAGGACCGAATCTTGCTAATGTTGGATTAGGATCTAGAGGTGGAAAATTAGGAGATAATGTAAAAGAAAAACTTATTGAGTTTTGTGCCCAATTTGATTTCGAAATCTTATCCATTGGAGGAGGCTGGATTCCGATGGGTGGTATGGTAAAACATATGGTTGATGGCAACTCTATCGCCATTGGTGACGCTGCCGGACTTGTCATGCCTAGCAATGGGGGAGGAATTTCTCAAGCAATGATATCTGGTTGTTTTGCTGCTGAATCAATAATTGAGAATTTAGATAATAACTCTCCTCTTACCGGTTATCGCAAAAAGATAGACTCATGCATGAAAGCTCCTTTGCGGAATTCACTAAGGTCGAAAGAAATGGGTTATGCGCTAATGCGTGGTAATTTACTAACAGAAATCATCTTGCGTATATTAGGACCAATCGGTGGCATAAAGAGAGCCATGGAGTGCCATCGTCCACTTTGGTTACTTTGAGAAAATTTAGGTAAAAAAGTGCAAATCAGCCGTTTGATTGAATAACTTTGGCATCATAGGTCTATTCATGGCAAGTGAGCAGTATGATGAACAGGCAGTAAGCCCTGTTATCGCGACTGTCCTTCTGCTTGCAATCACGGTGATTCTTTCAAGCATGGTTTACTTGATGATGACCAATGTACTCCTAGACACTGAAAAAGCAGCACCGCAAGTCACGCATAGCGTCAAAGGTTTGGACAATGGGCACCATGTCGTTAAATTTGTTAGCATAGATCAAAGCCTTGACCCAAGTTCAGTCCAATGGAGACTTATCCCTATGGGGGGAAATATGACTGATTCTGTTTCTGGTACCGTTGCAGATGAGGATGTTTACGGAGTAGTTGGGGCAAATGTTACCTATCACGATAGGGATGCAGGTTATACAGTAAGCGCTGGAGATTACTTTGTCATAAATTCCGAAGAATTAGGTTCTGACAGTGGAGGGTGGCAGTTTACAGTCATAGATTCGGTAAGAAATACCGTACTAATTGACACGACTTTACCCGCAATAGAGTGATTATCCTCCAATATAGGACATCTCTACTTTTTCTATTGGGTTTTCTGCATCTCTTAATTCGGAGTAACGGTCATCCCTTTGACTCCAAATAGAGGTAATTGCCTGAGAAAGTTGAGCATCAGTTGCGCCCATTCTCAACAAAGAAATTATGTCATGACCTGTATTTGCAAAAAGGCATGTGTAAATTTTACCATCTGCGCTAAGTCTTGCTCTATTACAATCTGAGCAAAATGGGTTGCTTATAGATTCGATAAATCCAACTTGCCATCCATTTTCAAAGGTCCAATCATTGGATACCTGGCCAGGGTGGGAATCCTTTCTACTTTCCAGTTTACCAAACTTCTTACTCATTAAATTCCTCATTTCGCTGCCCGTTAGAACCTCATCAATCCTCCATTCATTCTTGGTTCCAACATCCATGAATTCTATGAACCGAACAGGAATTCCGAGAGGTCCGAAATATTCGACTAAGTCTGTAATTTCATGGTCGTTTTCACCTTTTTTTACAACTGTGTTGATTTTCACGGGTAAGTTACATTCAATCGCAGCCTCAATTCCGTCTAGAACTTCGTTCACTGAATAATTTGAATCAGACATTTTTTTGAACAAATCATCACTAAATGAATCCAGGCTTACGGTAACTCTTGAGAGTCCTGCTTGCGCAAGTTCATGTGCGTATTTTGAAAGTAAAACACCATTTGTAGTGATTGCAATGTCAATAGAATCATCTTGTTCGCGAATCATTTTGATTAATTTTGCTAAGTCTTTTCGCAAAAGTGGTTCTCCTCCTGTGATTCGAATTTTTTTCAATCCCATAGGAATAAGGGTGCGAACAACAACAGAAATTTCTTCATAGGTCAGTATCTGGTTTTTTGGTAGAAAATCAAAATTCTGATACTCTTCCTTAGGCATACAATACGTGCATCTGAAATTACACCGATCAGTTACGCTTATTCTGAGGTCTCGGATGCTTCGCCCGAACTTATCCCTCAGCATACCTACTCCAGTACAAACTAGTTCTTGACATTTACAAGGCTTCATTAGAACGGTGCTATTGGGAAATTTATGCCGTCATGGGTTGAAAGGTGGACCTATGAAGGTAATGGACACATTAAAAATCCAATTAGGTCTGTGATTTTCAATCCCTTAAAAATCGATCAAGACTTTGTAGACTATCGCCTATCTCCTTCGAAAAGTCACCTGATTAGAGTATTAGGATTGACGTTGCTAACCGGTAAAGAAGTCCTAATTTCGGGCGTTAATGGTGCAGGGTTAGATGCTTTAGCGATGCGTCGCTGCTGTATTCAGATGGGTATGAAAATCATTGATCTTGATGAAGATATGAATGTTTTAAGCAATGGAACAAGGTTTGTACCCCCCCAAAACACATGCTATTGGAAAGCAAGCAGTTCCGGAATCGAAAAACCGATTTCTGTATTGAACGCAGAGAACTCAGGTACTGCCTTGCGCCTTTTGATTGGAATTGCATCTAGTCTCAAATATCCAGTAATGCTGGATGGCGACAACAGTTTGAGAAGCAGACATTCCACTGAGCTACTTGCTGCTTTGTCTCAAGGTAGTGTAAGGATAAGTCATGGAAGAGGAAGCGAAAATCTACCATTGATTGTGGAGGGACCTGCTAATTTTGACGAAATCTCAACTCTTGAATCATCTAAATCAAGCCAATTCATCTCTTCGCTCATCTTTGCTTCTAAAGACATAAAGAAGCAAACGGAGATAAAATTAGTTGGTAATCAAGTTTCAAGAAAACATTCACAACTTACAATGGAACTCTCAAATCTATTTGGAGCAGGAGTTGAACTAACAGATAATTCCCTTCTACTCAAACCTTGGAAACAGGCAAATATTACAGAATATCAAGTTCCTTCAGATCTCTCAATGTTGTCCTTTGCATTACTTTTTTCAAGGGTTTCACAATGTAAGGTTAGGATAGAAAATATACCAGATGTTGTAAATGGTTTAGGGAATGAAATACTCTTAATTCATCTTTCCAGTCTTGGTTTTAGCCAAGATGGAGAATTCTTTTCAAGCAATGAAAATTCTGAAACTTTGGATTTAGATTTAACAGATTCAAATGATTTGATTACCCCTCTAAGCGCAATACTAGCATTAGGAAAAGGTGGAAGAATTCACGGTTCAGCCCACGCAGCACACAAAGAATCCAATCGTTTGGAGAAAACAAAAGAATTGCTAGAAATGTTTGGTCTTGAGTGTAGCCTTACAGGCGATGGTATTGAAGTTCCAGGAAATCAAACAATTAAGACTCCGAAAGGTATTGTTCGAACTTATCATGATCATAGAATTGCAATGACTGCAATGATTTTAGCAACCGTTAAGGGTGCTACAATAGAGACACCAAATTTGTGCAAGGTGTCTGACTTTTTGTTCCGCGAAAGGCTATCTGAGGTTTGGGATTCAGCCATGTCTCCCGAAGTGCTCATCGATGTTGTGGAGTGATATCCGCATTGCAGTTGGCCTACCGTGAACACAAGCCCATGGGTTTGGGATTCTTCGCATGTCCTCGAGTAATCTTCGCATCTCAGGTAGAGTAAGTTTCTGATTTGCTTTTACTGCTCCCTTACAGGATTTCATGAAAGCGACATAATCTTTCTTCCTTTCAACGGTATCTATTCTACCCGACTCATTACCCAAATCTTGAATCAAATCATTAACAAATGGTATTAAGTCTTCGTTTTTCAAAAACTTAGGGGCAGCAAAAATACTCCACTGATTATCACCTGACATCTTTATCTCGAAGCCAATTTTTTCCAAAGCCTCTTGATTGGAAATTATCTTTTCTGCTTGCATCGGATTCAATGCGATAGGGATTGGTGTCAATTTCTTTTGGCTCTGCCAGTTATCTTGATCGTTTCGCAACCGTTCGTACCTTATCCTTTCATGCAAAGCATGCTGGTCCACAAGCAATAATTCCTCATCTGCCTGTACTAATATGTAAGAATCAGCAAATTGAGCAAGCGGCTCCAATTTTCCGAGTTCATTTAACAATCCACCCAGCTTTGTTTCTTTTTCTGGAGAAACTCCCTCATGCTCTGAATATCTATGCAACTCACGTTCTGCAGATGAAAGAGCAGGAGATATTGCATCTGTTCCAGTGAGGGTCTTTTGTAGCGTCGGAGATTCAGAAACAGGTCTTGGTTTCGATTGTTTTTTGATTTCAGTTTGAGCAGCTGCTAGCCAGTTTGGCGACGTTTCTTTTTTAGCAGAATCTGCAATTTTTGGAGCACTTAGTGGTTTAATTTCAATGCCAATTGCATCTTGGATTCCTTTGGCTGGTTTTGGTTCATCTAAATCAGATTCAGGAATGGTAGGCTCTCGTGGCAATTCCATTTGGACTTGAGTCTTTCCTAGGCTTTCAATACCAGCGATTCCTCCTGCTGCTTCCGGAGTCGTTGGAACTGTTTCCAAAGTGAACGAAATAGCTCTTTCTAATTTCTCCAATATCCTCCAAGCATTTTTTAGTCTAACTTCTCGCTTGGTAGGATGAACGTTTACATCAACTTCGCTAGGTGGCAATTCCAGGTTTAGCACTGCGACGGGATGTCTTCCTACCATTAGCCTAGTTTTGTATCCTCTTCTAATCGCTGATTGAAAAGGACCACTCGCAACAGGTCTTGAGTTAATTAAAATGTGAACCTCGTCACCCTTTCCTCTTGTAATGTCGGGTGTACTTATCCACCCAGACCACTTCTCCTCTCCAGGGACCATAGAGTCCTCGTTTGAAATTTGTAATTTTATGAGGGAATTAGCTTGTGCTCCGAGCAGGTCAAATAACCTGTCTTGGTAGTCTTCGTTGTGATTAACCTTCAATGATGTACGTCCATCTATAGACAAGGTGTATGAGATACTTGGGTTAGCAAGTGCGTTTGATGTAATAATCTCTACAATTCTAGAATTCTCAGTAGACGCCTTCCTTTGAAAAGCTAACCTTGCTGGTACATTTTTGAAAAGGTCCTTGACAATAATTAGAGTACCAAATTTCATTCCAATCGGGCTTAAAGTACCCTTTTCTCCAAAGAACATCGTGATTGAATTTCCACTTGAGCCTTCGATTCTGCTCTGAATTGTCAACTCGCTAACCATTCCTATTGATGCTATAGCTTCCCCACGAAATCCGAGCGTATGGATTGTATTAAGGTCCTCAGCAGTTCTAAGTTTTGAAGTTGCATGACGGTCAAATGCTAGTGGCAGATCGTCAGGATGAATGCCCGAGCCGTCATCCTGGACTTCAATTAAAGAATATCCCCCATTTTCGATTTTGACCTCTATTGCTTTGCAACCAGCATCAACACTATTTTCAATTAATTCTTTTACAACCTGTGCTGGTCTTTCAACCACTTCTCCCGCAGCGATGTGACCTATTGTCGAATCATCTAATTGGATAATTCTTGATGGCTCCATCAGATATCATCTCCAATGGACTTTTTCAATTCGTACAATAAATCCAAGGCTTGCCTAGGAGAGAGGGAATCAATATCTGAATCCAGGAGTTTCTTCTCGACAATGCTTTCAGTCTTGTCTACAGTCTTCCCCTCATTTTGTTTCATTGCTGCTGCTGCATAGTATCGCATCAAACTTGCCTGCCCAACGTCTCTCGTATGAGGAGTATCGTCTTGCCCCGCTTTTGCACTTGATGCTTGTTGTTCTAAAAATAGTAAAAGATCGCTAGCCCTTTCGACAACTCTAGTTGGCAAACCTGCTAATGCCGCTACCTGAATCCCATAAGAGTCGTCACATGCTCCATCACTTACGGTGTGCATGAATACTAATTTTCCATCTTTTTGGCTTACCTGCAAATGGGAATTCACGAGCCCGGGAACTGATTCCTCAAGGCCGATTAATTGATGATAATGCGTTGCAAAAAGAGTCCTTGCGCCCAGCCTATTTGCTATATCTTCCGTAACAGACCAAGCAAGCGATAAACCATCGAAGGTCGAGGTCCCTCTTCCTATTTCGTCTAGCAAAATCAGAGAATTAGGAGTTGCTCTCTTCAATATATGTGCAACCTCTATCATTTCCATCATGAAAGTAGATCTCCCACGTTTGATATCATCACTTGCTCCTACCCTAGTAAAAATTCTATCTACAATCCCTATTTTTGCTTTCTTTGCGGCAACATAACATCCTGCTTGAGCCATGATTGTAGCAAGAGCTGCACAGCGAAGGTATGTGGATTTTCCGCCCATGTTAGGTCCGGTAATCAGTAGAAATCTCCTATTTTTATCAAATAAAATATCATTTGGAACGAAATTCCCACCCAATTCGATAACAGGATGTCTCACCTCTTTGAGATTGATGTTTTGGTCTTCAACCATTTCTGGTCTACACCAGTTTCTGTCCGAAGATAATTTAGCAAAGCACTGAAGGACATCTATTGCCGACAGCCTATCTGCTATCGAAGAGATTACTTCTGAAGATTCTGTAACTAATTTTCTTAAATCAAGGAAGTGGTCATATTCGATAGATTTCACTTTGGATTCACTGGTGACAAGAGCTCTATCGCGTTCAACTAATTCTTGAGTCAAATACCTGCTTCCATTTGTCATCTCTTGTTTTCGTATCCATTCATCAGGCACTCGAGAAAGGTTTGATTTCGTTACTTCGATGAACCAACCAATCTGCCTATTGTGTTTGACCTTTAGCGAAGGTATGCCGAGGTCTTCTCTTAGTGTTCTTTCCAAAGCCGAAAACCAAGATTTACCTTCGTCAGATATATTTCTTAATTCATCTAGATTTTCATCAAATCCTGTTCTAATCAAACCTCCCTCTTTGACGGTTAGCGGGGGGTTATCGACAAGTGTTGCAAATATTTTTTCAGACAGAGGATTCAGTATATCTAAATCTTCGATTAGTATGTCTAGCAAGGGATCTTCACATTCCTTTAGTGTCAATCTCAAACTTGGTAACCTGCTTAAAGCATCAGCAATAGCGACTAAATCTCTTCCATCCGCTTTACCATGACTGAGTCTTATTGCCAATCTTTCCATATCTCTAATTCCTGTCAAAGCCTCTCTAATCATCTCCAGCCTTCTAGAGGAGCGCATTAGTTTTCCTACTGAATCATGTCTTGATTTAAGGCTAGAAATGTCTCTTAATGGGTTGAGTAACCAACGCTTCAAGCATCTTCTACCCATGGCAGTTTTGCAAGCCCTCATACTTCCAATGAGGCTTCCTTCATATTCTCCAGAAAGGGTTTGAATAATTTCTAAATTTCTTAGCGTTGTTTGGTCGAGTTGTAGATTTGTCCCATCTTCGATTAACTCAACGTCTCTAATCATTGCAAAATCAGTCAACTGCATTTTGCTCAAGTAGTCGGCTGCTAAACCAGAGGCATCCAATGCAGAAGGAGACGAGTCAGCATCGATTGAGCCTAAATCTGCTAATTCAAGCATTTTCTTGAGTTGCTCCTTTCTTTGTTCTGAGCTCGTCTGGTGGTGTGATATCATCATAGAATCAAAGCTTTTGAGCATTTCACAAAATTCCCCACTCTCTGAATCTTTAGGACTCAGCACTATCTCTGTAGGTTGCCATTTCAAGATTTCATCTAGGCACCTGTCAAAACGACTTGTCCCGGAAAAACTTGCTGACCTCAGCATACCTGTTGAAGAGTCAACATAACAGAATCCAACAGAATCATCATCAATTTTCAAGGCACATAGGCCACTTGTTGAATTTTCGTCAATTAGATTTTCTTCGTATAGCGAACCTGGAGTGTAAATCCTAGTGACAACTCGTTCGAGCAATTTTGCTCCATCTCTAAGTTCTTCTTCTTGTTCCGCAACGGTTACTTTGAATCCTGCCCGTAGCATATTTTTCAATTGGTCTTGTAGTTGGTGCCAGGGGAATCCTGCCATCGGTATTGGTTTCTCTGCTTTCTTATCTCTCGCAGTCAAACTAAGTCCAAGAACTTCGCTTGCCACCTCGGCATCTTCGTAGAATAACTCGTAAAAATCACCCATTCTAAAGAAGAGAATTGTCCCAGGATTTTGTTCTTTGATTTCAAAGAACTGGTCCATCATTCCTCTCTTAGCCAATCACGGTCCCCCATCGCAGGTGTTGTCCACTACTGCGAAAGCCTTTGAAGGTTAGCAGTAAAATGTATTGAAGGAGTAAAATTCTGAATTTATGCACGATTAGAATTCTTCACCTGAGATTCCTCTTAGAGTAAACATGCCCAAAATAACTAACATAGCAGATCCGCCCATCATGAATGCCCAGTTCAGAAAACCTCTGCCACTTTGCAAAGATTTAGCGTAAGTCAAATCCATGGAGATGAATGAATCCTCTCCTAAACCGTCCGTACCATGAATGTACACGTGGGTCTCAGTTGCTGAAGAAAATATTGGATACAGGTTGAAGGTGCCTGAAGTTTCAACAACATCTAGGCTATCTGTGCTCGTGTCGTACCTCTGTAGGAATTCAAATTCTCCCTCAGAAAAAAACCAAACTATGCCATCTGAATCTATTTGAGATTTTGCAGATATTATCTCATGGGTATGGAATTCATCTTTATTTTCAAAATACCAAAACTGGTCTTCTGTACTTACAACTACCCCCTGCGAGAAAGATTCAATTGAGTGAACAGTTGTATCTGTTGTTTCGATTATTTCTATGAAGAGGTTGGAATCTTCGAAAGTGACTATGGCTATTACCCCTCTTTGGGTTGGTGTGGCTGGTGAATTTCCGGATTCAGAAAAAGATGGAGTGCTTATGCCGGTAATTAGCCAATGATTTGGAGAAATTGGTTCAGCATTGAGCCAATTAACTCCAGTATGGTCGTTTTCAACCTTCATCAATCCTTGTGAACTACTTCCCCAGACTTCAGAATTCGAGCCTTGCCTGGTAAGCAAGAGCATTTTATTTTCATCATTAGATGACAGGCTGATGTCAACAAAATTTGAGATTCCCAGTTCATCATCAAAACTTACTGTAGTGAATGATTCTCCAAGCTCGACCCTGGTAAGTTTTCCTGGAGCATCCGATATCCAAAAAATGTCATCCTTGAACTCAAGAATGGTTGTGAGATTGTCAGCGTTGATAGTTCCCATTCCTGTTCTTGCGATTAGTGAGACACCTTCCGTGCCGGAGTCTGATTGGTCGTAAAGAATTCTCTCCCCAATTGAATTTTCAATAATTGCAATGTGGCTGTGTTCCCAATCAGAATCGTAGTATTCTATATCGATAATTTCTGAGCCAACAAATGCTAGATCCAATTCAGAGATTAATGGTGAATTTTGATTGTACTGTTGCAATCCGGGGAAGGAGGATGTGGCTTGGATTGCAAAACCACCGATTATGACAAACCCAATGAAGAAGTAAAAACCCCTCCACATTGAAGCATCGGGGCTAGTCAAAGCCTCCTGGTCGCTCCCGTTCATAACATCCCCAGCATAAACAAGCAAAAGAAATCTTTCCAAATTTAATAGTATTTTGTGGTTGAATTATAATCCGTAATCAATCGGAGAGATGATAAAGGGAACATTGGTCGGGCACCTGCTTAAGGTGATACTATGGCACGTAAACCAGCATCAATGTACCGTCGAGTAAAGGGTCCAGCCTACACGCGCAGGAAGTTCATCGGTGGTGTTCCAAACAACAGAATTCTGCAGTATCACATCGGCAACAGAAAGGCTGCCGAGACTGGTCAGTTCGATGTTATTCTACACTTGAGTGTAGACAACGCAGTCCAAGTAAGACATACTGCTCTAGAAGCAGGTCGTGTTATTGCAAACGCAACAATCAGAAAGCAAGCAGGCACACAAGGCTACGCCCTTCGTGTTCACACATACCCGCACCATGTGCTGAGAGAAAACAAGCAAGCTACTGGAGCGGGTGCTGACCGTGTTTCTCAAGGTATGCGCTGTGCTTTCGGTAAGACTGTCGGTACCGCAGCAAGATTGAAGAGAAACCAGACAATTCTGTCAATCCAGACAACTCCTGAGTTTTACTTAGTTGCAAAGGACGCACTAAGAAAAGCAAGCATGAAGTTCCCAAGCCCTTGTACAACCAAATTAATCAAGGGACACGAACACTTGAAGGGACTGGTTTGAACAATCCTTAATCCATCAATCCTGTGGGTGGATTGATGAATGACCTATTGATGGGGTGATTAAATGAGAGTTGCAGTTCTAAAGGAAGACAATTGTCAGCCTAAGAAGTGTAACTCTGAATGTCATGCATTTTGCCCGCCCGTTAGAAATGGTCAAGAGTGCATAATCTTGGACGACCGTTCAGGTAAACCAACTATCTCAGAAAGTCTGTGCATAGGTTGTGGAATTTGTGTTAACAAATGCCCCCATGATGCATTAATCATCGAAAATCTTCCAGATGAACTCGATGGAGAAATGATGCACAAGTACTCCTTAAACGGATTTAGGCTGTTTAGATTACCTACTCCTTCAAAAGAGAGTGTTGTTGGAATCTTAGGTCCGAATGGGATGGGTAAATCCACTGCATTTAATGCCCTTAGCGGTAGTTTGACTCCTAATCTTGGAGATTGGATGAATAAGGATCCTGAATGGAGCGAGGTTATTGAAGCACTGCCAAAGGGCGAGTTGCGTGATTTTTTGATAATGGTTAGAAATGGTGAGATAAAAGTCGCAATGAAACCACAGAACGTTGATCGATTGCCCAAGCGAATTAAGGGCACAGTAGGTGATTTACTGGGCAGGGTTGATGAGCGCAAGATGTTTTCAGAGTTAACAGAAAAATTGGGTATATCTCACCTTCTTGATAGAGAAATACAACAACTTTCAGGAGGCGAATTGCAGAGGATGGCAATGTGTGCTACTTTACTTAGGGAAGCTGATGTATACTTTTTTGATGAACCATCTTCATATCTTGATATCTATGAGAGAATGAGAATAGTTAGAATCATTCAAGAGTTATCCGAAACAAAAAGGGTTATTGTAATCGAGCACGATTTAGCAGTATTAGATGTACTAGCAGATCTTATTCACATCGTTTACGGAAAGAAGGGAGCATTTGGAATATTTACTCCAGCAAGAAGTACAAGGCAGGCAATAAACACATATCTCGATGGATTCTTGCCAGAGCAAAATGTCAGAATTCGTTCTAAGCCCATCACATTCCTAAATCACAGGGACAGGCAAGTGGATATTGGTGATCCAATTGTCAGTTGGGGTGGATTGGAAAAAGTTCTGGGGGATTTCAAACTCACAAGTGGAGAGGGAGCAGTTCACAGAGCAGAAGTTGTTGGTGTTGTTGGACCAAATGGAACCGGGAAATCAACCATGATCAAAATACTTGCAGGCGAGCATGAATACGATGGTGGATGGGTCAGCAGCGGGGTAAAAATTTCATACAAACCTCAACACATTGATGTTGATTTTGACGGTTCTGTACAATTTTGGCTTGATTCTGAACTTGGTCATAAATGGAGGAGTGGAGAATTCAATGTCAATGTCATCAGAGCCTTGGGCGTAGATGAGTTGCTTCCTAAGAAAGTAAAGAAATTGTCAGGTGGTGAGAGGCAAGCAGTATCGATTGCGATTTGTCTAGGAAGAGATGCTGACTTGTATTTGCTCGATGAACCAAGTGCTCACCTAGATGCGAATGCAAGAATGGAAGCAGCCAAAGCTATCAGAAGAACTATGGAAGCTAACGAAAAGTCTGCATTTGTGATAGATCACGATGTGTATTTTATTGACATTCTAAGCGATTCCTTGCTTGTCTTTGAGGGAGAGGGTGGAAAACACGGAGTTGCACAAGGTCCGTTTAGGCTTAGAGAAGGTATGAATAAATTCCTAAAAGGTGCTGAAATAACATTTAGACGGGACCATGAATCAAAACGACCTAGAATCAACAAAGCGGAATCAAGGAAAGATAGGGAACAGAGAAATGCAGGCGACTATTATTCCTTCCAAACTTAGTGATATTCATGCCAGTGACTTCTCCCCCAAATAGTGGCCCACTCGGTAGAAGTAGGTCTAGAATATCAGCATCAGGATACTCAACCTGGTCTAGATGTCCAAAGCAGTGGTTTCTGACAAGGAAAGTAGGTTTGTCTTCACCAACAAGCGTATTTCAAATTCTAGGAGTTGTGGTAGAAGACGCCTTAATCGATCTCTTGATGCATAGACCTGACAACTTTTCTTCTTTCGAAGAATTACACAATTGGGCAAAACAAAAAATTCCCGGAATAGCAAGTAGATGGTTCAACATTGGCTTGGAAAATTGGCAAAACACTACTTGGCGCAAAGAAGGTCTTGAGTTTGAGGAGCTCGGAGTCAACTCTATAGAAATGCGCATACAAAATGGTTTAAACCTGTTTTTAGGTTATGTCAAACTGTGTCATGATGAAAATGGAGGACCACTAATTGATTTATTCAGGCAAGGAAAAATACCATTTGAAATTCCTGCTCCCTGCCATAATGAATTACCACATTACCCCTTGCCGGATAGGATTCCACTACAAGATAAGATATCAAAAATTGATTCTAAGCAAGTAACATGGAATGATTTGGGTTCCTCGGCATCATGGCAGGAATGCTGGGAGGTTTGTAGACCATGGATGAAAGATATTCGAATAACACAGCCTCAGCGTATGTATCACAAAGATGGTTGGGCTGCTGGCGAACTTGATGTTGTAATGCGATGGGATGGCGAAATTAGATTGATTGATATCAAATCTGGCGATGGTTCAGGACCATTTTCCATATCGTTGCAGAATCAATTGCAGTTTTATGATTGGCTATGGAGTGAAAGCTTCCCAAGCAAAGCAAAGATGTTAGCAGGATGGTATTTAGCATCTGGTGAAGAAAAAATTGTTGATGTCTTGCAGATTGATGAATTACAATCCTTTGGACAGAACCTAAAGCGGATACACTCTGAAATGCTTAGTTCAGGAGAAGGTTACTATTCATTTGAAAACGCGTCTCTAGAATGCTATGAATCTGCAGGTTGTTCATGGTGTGCTGTTTCTAAATCCGAGGACGGTTGGATGAATGAAGAAATCCTTTCAAGCATAATTCCTTCTTTGGATGTTGAAATAAGTACTCCTTGTCATGAGATATCAGAAATTCAATCTAGAGTAAACGTAAAAGGAAGATTCAAGGGGTCTTGGGGTCCATTGCCAAATAGTTTTAACGAGCCTGTGAATGGTGGAGTATTATTATCTGGTCAAACTATAATTCCGATAGAAGAAAGTGAATTAGGTGATGTTATTGATCTTCATTCCTATGAAGAAAAAGACGTAGTAATCCTAAATGCTTTATCAGGATCATCAAAGGGTAAGCCCAAGTTATATCTCGACAAGTTAACTGAGATGCATACTGATGAATTAGGAGTAGATTTTACAAGATTGGGCATGTTAAGGTCAAGGGCTAATATCGAAGGTTATGTAATCGCTACTCGATACCAAAAAGGAACTAGGATTGACACATCCCCCTTTACAATGTTCACATTCCATGTATTCGATGGGAAATCAGTCATTGAAGTAGTTGCTTTTGGAACTATGATTACAGATTCACTGATAAACATGAGAATTGGGACTAAGATCCGGATTATTGGTGCAGAAATATCATGGCGTGGTGGAATGGCTCAACTTAGATTGAACCAAAGGAGCACTAGAATTAACCTTGAGGTCCCAGAAAATCAATCGTAGGGTTGATAACCCTTCAACCTCAGAGTATATGTTATGCCTGTAATGCTACCTTCCGAAAAAGATGATATTGGGCAATTTAATCGTCTTAGTGCAAGCCAGGTTAATTCTTACAATAATTGTAGCAGAATGTGGTGGTTTGAGAAAAAAATTGGTTTGAAAATTCCCGACATACCTGCTCTGCACAGAGGTAAGGCTGTTGAAAGGGCTTTCAGCATGGTTTTGAAAGAAAGTCCAGCATTGATCATGTCAAATGCACCTACAAATATACTCGATTCTATACCATTAAGCGATGCTGGAGTGCCCGATAGGGAACAAAGAAATGGCTGGCCGGCACAGTATTTACTTCCGCTAAAACAGGAAGATAGACCAAGCACGATTGATGATCTCAGAGATTGGGCTATTAAAAGATTGGAATTACATTTGAAGCGAGCCATAGGGGAAGAGAAAATCTCTTGGGAGAAAAACCCGAGAAAATCAGGTGTATGGGAAGATGGAGTGGATTTTGAGACCTGTATACAAATGTGCGTGCAATCACTTGAGTGGCATTTGCAAGAGGTGTCTAGGTGCCTTGAGGAAAAGCCAGAGGATGTTATTCAATCTTGGAGGAACGGGGATAGAGAATACTGGCCAAGTCCAGATGGTTATCCATATCAATTCGATTCCAACAATCCGCTTTCCGGGGATGGCGAATTAACGGTTTCAGAGGCTTGGGCTATTGTCAGACCGTGGTTTGTAGATCCAAGTGCAGAGGATTTTGCGATGAATGCTGTAATCCCTGAACATTTCTTCATGGGCGAATATGACTTAGTTTACAGATGGGACGGCAAAATCAAAATTGTTGATCTAAAAGCAAGTACAGGCAATAATTTCAGGTCAGAAGATTATGTGAATCAAATGCAAATGTACGCTATGTTATGGTGGGCAACTCACGGCAAAAAACAGGTCCCTGATGATTTAGAAATATGGTATGTTGGAGCAGGCAAGAGAAAACAAATACCAGTGCCCGAAATTCAACATTTGGATTCGATGTATCTTGATTTACAAAAAATGTGGACTCAGATCAAAGGTACAGAGATATCTATCGCAGACTGTCCACCAAACCCGAAACCTCTAAGGAAATTTTTGAAAGGTGGCGTTGATGATGGCGAGGATACAATGGGCAGATGTGATGTTTGCGAATGGAGTATGCTCTGTCCAAACGGAGGCAGCGATGACGAATATCCCGAAACAGGGGCTATCCAAATTCCAGGTAAGTCAAATGCGCTCAATGTTGAAGATATAGGTGATTTGAATCCAAGAATATCTGTTGTAGCAGAGGTTTTCAATTATATTGAGAATGATAGTAAGCCGCCATTCATCCGTGTAAAACAAGGAAGCCACTTCGCGAATCTTCAATTCAATGATAATATTTGGAAGAATATATCGAGTAAACTAGCAACCAAAATTCAGAAAGGAAGCATCCTACTTGTAGACGGAGTGTGTCCATCAGCAAATTGGAAAGGAGAAGTTTCATTGAAATTTGACCCTCATTCCAATTTAGAAATCGTCGATAAATCAGAACCACAGAGAGATTCGATAACATCGGGATCTCCAAGGGTAGATGTCTCTGGTAGGATTGCATATTTTACAGAAAAAAGTGGAGTCAATGCTAGAGGTGAGTGGAAAAGGAAAGGAGTCGTCATTCTCAACGATAAGGGTAAGATTCAAATTGAAGGTTGGGATAATCAATTCCCAGCTACTCTTGAGGTAGCTTCTCCGGGAGATGAGGTGATAGTTACGAATCTCGCACTTGAGACTTGGGCTGTATTGCTAAGGGGCAATTTGACAAAGTTCAGCGATGCATTCATCACAAGACGATGGAATTGAGTTTCATCCACCGGAAGCAACGCTTGTGACTAATAGTACCAAATCATCCTCCAATTGCGTAGAGTGAGGAAGAATGTTATCTTGATAACTCACTACAACCATCGATTCGGGTATGTTAGCCTTTGCGAGTGCTTTTCTAATTGTTATCGGGTTCTCGGACTCAATTGTTTCATCATATCCTGATCCCTGAAACGTGATTCGCATTGGTCAACGCAGTAACATCATGCTTATGACCCAAACCCATTGAGTTTTACACATAGCCGAGATCGCATAGCCCGGTATTGCGGTGGATTCGAAATCCACTGTCTCCACGACGCGGGGGTTCGAATCCCTCTCTCGGCGCCTCACATATAGGATGCATCGTGCGAATTGGTCAACTCTTGGACCATATCTGCGGATTTTCCACTGCTGCGGTTTTTTATTTTTTCAATCAGTGAACTTTCGGTAGAATCATCCCAATCAAGATCTAGTGACCACCACTGGGATATTTTGTGTAATAGTCTATCGCTTGCTAGGGTATCTGCACTAGTGCCAATAGTTGTTGCAATTGTTAAAGCTGAATTTATTCCGTAAATAGGTCCCATTGAAGCCATAAGTGCAGCCATGCCTATAGCACCTGCACTAGGTTCATCTCTGCGCACATCTATTCCTTGGGACTCCAAATCGATTCTGTACCCAGATGTTGACGGAACAACAAATACATCTTTTCTGTTTGGTTCACTTGCCATTCCAGCAAGAACGAGCAATTGTTCAGTTTTCTTCTGAAGTCTTCCGAGTATGAATTGTGTAAGTTCAAATTGTTCTGGTGGGTTCAGGGGTTGATTTTCTCCTGAAATTAGAAGGATAGTTTTTGATTTTGATTTCACCATAGAAATATCTAGGTGCGGGGGTGCAATTAACCCATCATTGTCCAAAGTAGCGTGTGGAGGAAAACCAGAATTTAGGATTCTTGCGATGGGTTCGCAATCCATTCCTTCTCGTATTTGTTGAACGGCTTTTTTTCCAACATCACCAACTCCTGGTAACGCAAACAATGTGATATCAGATTTTGGTATGCTTGCATTTTCTCCATACCAATCGATAATCGATGCCATGAATATCTAAACCATTTTTGGGGGAGTATAATGCTTGGGGTAAGGGATTGAATCTAAGCAATGATTTGGTAACCAAATCGTATTCCCCGTGTTCATTCTTCTTCAGTCATATCAGGTAATGTTGGTAGTTTTTGTGACCAACCCTCGCCTTCAACGCCTTCGAGTCTTCTACGATATTGCGCGTGATGGTCTTCTGGAGACCATTTTATGGGTGCAGCTGCCCTTGCTGTGCCACCACATTTGTGACATTTAGTGGATAAAGTCCACGCACCACAATCTTGACATTGGTTAAGCAGTTGCTTTCCCATTTGATCACTACTCTCGCCAAACCTCGGCTTCTCCGCCTTCTTTTATGATGAAATCAGTGGTGGCTTGGGTTGCCTTTTCCCATATTTCTTCAGCCGTTTTGAAATCTGGTGCCTTCAATTCAATTCTGTAATTAGGAGATCCATCATAGAAACATTCTACGCTAATTTCTTGCTCTTCGTTACTGAATGACTCGGCAGCTAGTAATGCATCTCTTACAATTTCAACCCCATTTGTATTCTCGGATTTCAATTGGAAATTGCCTCTTATCTCAACGAATGGCGGAACGATATTTTCAACAGCAATTTCGATGAATTGTGGTACCCAATCATCATCATACCCTGCATCTGCCATAGCAGTTTCGTTCATGGCTGCTTCTTCAAATGCTGAATATAGGCTAGTGAAGGACATTGCAAGTTCTTCTTCGGTTTTCTGTAATTTCTCTGCAGACCAAGACAATTGTTCTGACATGACTTTGAGAAGTTGTTTTGCTCTTTGCTCGTTCTTCCATTCTTGAAGCCGGTTTCTTCTGCGTTCTTCTGAAACTGATTTTAATGAAAGTTCAATTGATGTTCCATCTTTTCTTACTCCAATCGTTTTACAGATTACTCTTTGTCCTTCTCTAACGACTGATCTTATGTTTTTGACCCAACCTGAGGCAATTTCTCCGATGAAAATGAAGCCTTCGAGGTCATTGTATTCATCTAGTTTGACATAAGCACCATTTTTCTGTACCTCAGAAATTGATGCAACAACCAACTCTCCTTCATCAGGTCGAGATTTGGTATCGGAGTTTGCCATGGAGGAATTCCTCCATCACTCTAAGACTTCTACTACAGTACAACCGACCAAATCAGGCTTACCGCCTTGTGGCTTAGTTAGGGTTGCTCCACAAACTGAGCATGAAATTACTATATTTGCTCTGGAGAAAATTGTTGTTTCGTTACCGCAATCTTTGCAGGATACTTTTAGGAATGAGTTAGCCATAATTTTTCACCTCAGTTGTCGACAAGTTCGAATTTCTTTGCTCTTTGGCAAGGTGCGTAGTGAGCCTTTCCAGTTTCAGTGCATCTGTATAAAACATTCACTCTTCTAGTTGGTTTTTCTCTGCCATCCGGCTTTGGTCTTGGGAAACCACGGTAACCTTTCATTACCTTTCTGAATCTCCTCTGACCCCAGCGAAGTTCGCTTGCAGGCTTCTTTTTTACACGCTCAACGGTGTGCAATGTGTGTTTGCCTGCAGATGGGCTGTAACGCTTTACTTGACGTGGTCTCTTTACCATAGTAAGCACCTCTTGGACATCAACCCCACTAACGTCCTGTATTTATGGGTGACGGCTGGTTTTTGGGGTCAAATTTTGCCGACATCTATCGATTTCTATGGTTATATTCAAGTTATTGATGTAAATGTAGGAGCATGGACGACCTGATAAGGGCAGCATTGCTGTTCTGGCTCCCAATAGGGTTTTTTGTCCTAGGTATTTTCTTCTACTTGTCGAGAGATAGTAATTTAACAAAGAAATTGGGTGCGGTTACTTCAATTATTTCTCTATCTTTATTCTTGATATCTCCTTTTACCGTTCCTCAATCCCCTTCAACAGAATTAGCTCAACTTTCATGGTACATTTTGCCAATTGCGTTACTTCTTTTTTCTGGTTTGTACATGACATCTTTTTCTGGAAATGTTGTAGTTGGGAAAATTCATTCGACCTACAAATACATCGGAATTTCTTTGATTTTTGTCTGTATTTTTGCTTTGATTCTTTTGCAATTCTTTTCGCTTGCACCAAGATTTCCAGATTCCACGGGTCAAATCAACAAGTATTGGTTGATTTTTTGGCCTACTTTCTTGATCTCCGGTATCGGATTAAGTGCATTTGGTTTTGTTCTCGCAGAGAATAGGAAAGCAATGTCGATTTGTATTGTTTTTTTCATAGGAATGTTCATTGTTTCTAGTGCGATAGATGGTGCTGAAATTTCTTCACAAATGTTCCGGGAAATCTTGTGGTTGGCTGGAGCTGATTTACTTGGATTATTGGTAGGGGGTGTTTTGTCCATCGCAGTCTTTGCCTTGGTTATTTTCGCATATGAGAGGAATCTTCAGAGTCCCCCAGAGATGGATGAGCCAACAGAACAAGAATGGTCGATCATTAGGAAACACCTAACTTCAAACTTGGAGGTGAATGAAGATGAATAGGAAGGTTCCGATGCTTGGAGCAATTGTTGCTCTGTTCCTTTTCCCTGCTCTCATAATCTCTATTGTAGGATTTAGCCTGCCCGAACAAGGTGATGCTCCATTCAAGAGATTTGCAAATTCCTTACTAACATCATATTCGCTTGTAACCTTATTTTTGATAGCAAATATGGTATTTTATGCAGACAGTAGGCATAAACCTCTGTCCCCAATAGTTGGGATGCTATTATCTCTAAGTGCAGGATTTATTGTAGCCTATCTGATTTTCTCTTCAGGAGAAATTATGTATGAACAAAATTCATCTATTAGGGCCCAAATTTTTTCTAACATTGTACGATTAGTGGTAACCTTAGCCTCTGTTTTATCTGCAGGATTAATCGTTGTTGGGGTTGGCTTTTCATTTATGATGAACAAAGATGGTACTGATAATACAGATCCAAACCAATAATAGTGCAATCCAATCAACACCCGTTTATTTCATAAAGGGGAGGTAGGTCGCAAGCCTGTTCGGTGATAGCATGTCTAAGGGTACTCCGTCAAGAGGAAAGCGTCAGAAGACAACCCACATTCGATGCCGTCGCTGTGGAAGAAATTCCTTCCACAAGCAAAAAGGAGTTTGTTCCTCATGTGGTTATGGAGCAACGGCGAAAATGCGCTCCTATTCATGGGCTAAGAAGACTCACCGCCCAAAGGCTTGAGCATAAAAATTCATCAAAAGGGCTACAAAGTACCTTCGTCTAGATGTGCTGAGGCAATCCTATGTGTGGAATAATCGGTATCGTTGGTGCCATAGGAACTCACATCAATCAGCACCTCTATGATGGACTTACTGTATTACAACACAGAGGACAAGACGCAGCGGGAATAGTTACTGAGTACGAAGGGAAATTTCACCTCAGAAAATCAAACGGTTTAGTTTCTGACATCTTCAGAGAATCACACATGAAGAGATTGCTCGGACACATCGGTGTAGGGCACGTAAGATATCCAACAGCAGGTTCATCTTCAAGGGCGGAAGCTCAACCATTTTACGTCAATTCTCCCTATGGAATTGCATTTGCTCACAATGGTAATCTGACCAACGCCAAAGAGTTAGAAGATATCTTGGTCAACGACTACAATAGACACGTTAACACCACAAGCGATTCCGAATTATTGTTGAATATATTTGCAGTTGAATTGACAAAGAAAGTCAAGAATTTCAAGATTCAAGGCGCTCCTCATTTAGATGTATCTCACGTTTTTTCAGCGGTTAGGTCGATCAATGAAACCATCACTGGAGGGTATGCGTGCATTGGTATGGTAGCTGGGTACGGTCTAGTGGCATTCAGGGATCCATACGGAATCAGACCACTTATTTTTGGAAAGAGGGAACACAACGGTTCAACTGAATGGGTTGTAGCAAGTGAATCTGTTGCTATTACTGCTTTAGGCTTCGAGGTCGTAAGAGATGTCAAGCCAGGTGAATGCATATTCATTTCCAACTCAGGACACTTATTTTCCGAGCAATGTGCAGAGCCAAAACCACATTCACCATGTATATTCGAGTATGTTTACTTCGCAAGACCGGATTCTGTAATCGATGGAATTTCTGTGTATCAATCAAGACTAAATCAAGGAGAAATTTTGGCTGAGCAAATTAAAACTAATTATCCCGATCTAGAAATTGATGCTGTGATTCCGATTCCAGACTCTGGAAGAATTGCCGCACTTCAACTGGCTAAATCTCTAGGAGTTCCGTACAGAGAAGGTTTCGTCAAAAATAGGTATGTTGGAAGGACTTTTATTATGCCGGGTCAGGCGTTAAGAGAGAAGTCAGTCAGAAGAAAACTGAATGCGATACCAGATGAATTTAGAGGAAAAAAGGTATTGTTAGTAGATGACTCAATTGTAAGAGGCACTACGAGTGAGCAAATCGTTGAAATGGCTAGAGATGTTGGTGCGCAAAAGGTGTACTTCTGTAGTGCAGCACCTCCAGTTAGGTATCCCAATGTATACGGTATTGACATGCCGGCTAAGTCAGAATTTATTGCAGATAACAAGTCAATAGAAGAAATTAGGCAGGCGATTGGTGCAGATGAACTATTCTATCAATCATTAACAGATCTCATTCATTCAACATCCAATGCTACGGATAATCCTCCTGCAGGGTTTGACTCTTCATGCTTCGATGGGATATATGTAACCGGTGAAGTATCAGAGGAATATCTATCAAAATTAGAACAAGCAAGGAATGATTCAGCAAAACAGAAGAGAAATTCTGATGCTGAAGTCTTAGATATCCATAACGATCAGCAATAAGGCGTGTGCTCAGGTGTCTGAAATTCATTGGGTCATGAGGTTCGGCGAACTCACCTTAAAATCAAGAGTGGTTAGAGGTAAATTTCAGAATCAATTGAAGAGGAATCTTCACCACCTGGCTGATGATTTTGATGTAAGGATTAAATTAAAGATAATCAACCATAATTTCCATATTTTTTCAGAAGACCCTGTGGAAAAGGTTGAAGATTTACTTTGCCATTTATTAGGCGTGGTTGCTATAGATAGAATAAGAGTACTATGTGACAAGGTTGATGAAAAATTAGTTTCAAAAAATATTCTTGATTCTGACAAAAATTTTGGTAAGAATCGTTCGTTTGGAGTGAGAGTGAGAAGAGTCGAAAAGAATCCATATCATTCGAGTCAATCGATGGCTAGGGCTGTTGGAACAGAAATGCAGAATCTAGATTCAAGCCTGTCTGTGAATTTAACAAATCCAGATTTTTGGGTGCGATTAATCATGGAGCCACATAGGGTGAGTATTGTTGAGAATCGACTTCAGGGATGTGGAGGGCTTCCTTCAGGAAGTCAAGGAGATGTGCTTGTGAGAATTAAAGATGAGCAAGACATGCTTGCTGGTTTTTTATTGATGCGCAGGGGAACTAGATTAATACCAATTTTAGATAGTGATGAGAAGTACGTTTCAATTCTAAAGAAATACGATCCTTTCCTTGGGGATAGGTCAAAGGCAAAGACGACAAGTGGTTCAAAATTTACTAGACCTGCATGGGGATATTATGGAATGTCGTTAGAAGAGGTAAAACCATTTGTAAAACAACCAACTGGTGCGATAAAAACTACTCCACTTTCTTCTCTTGACCCTCTATGCGGATGGACGGAGGAGGAAAAATCAGCGATTATCTCCCATATCTACCAACCAAGCCTCTATTCTCCAGAAATTGACTCTAGCGTTTGGATGAACGATTAATGAGTTTGCTTTTTCACTTGTTACGCTTGGGCGTTGCATGGTCACAACTCCGAAGACGATAGATTGTTTCTTCCAAGAATCAATGGTTACAGCAATTGAAATTGCGACACATGGAGATAAACTAGCAATCGGCAGGGTTGATGGCAGCTTGTCAATTCATCAAACACTAGACAAATCAATTTTGTTCGAACACGAGTTTGATTCTAAGATAATCGCTCTCAAATTCAAGAATAATGATTTGAGAGTAGCCACAGAAAACGGGGGCATTTGGCTTATTGCCGATGGGAAAGTGAATGAAGCATTTACTTTTGAAAATGGCTTGTTATCTTCTCAAATAGATGCATCAGTTGTAGGTATAGATAGCTTGGAAAATCTCCATGTCTTCACTATGGGTGAGGATATTAATCTCGGAGAATACAATAATTTCACCAAAAGTCTCACAGGTATGCTTGCCTCTAACGCAGAAGGTGAAGTAGTCAACTTTTCACCAAGTGGAGATATTGTTTGGAAAAGAACCTCGACAGATCAGTATGGAGATCAGATTACATGTTTAGAACATTCGGGTAATCTCCAACTTATCGGAAGAGAGGGCTCATCTGTTTCTGAACTACCTTCCTATCAGTTGGAAATTCATGATGAAAATGGTCTAAAACATACTATTGATTTTACCAGGCCTGTAACCTGTGCACGAATTTTAAGTCAATTTAAGGAGGATTATTTTGCAGTAGTGGGAGATTTTGATGGGCAACTATACACAATTTCGGAATCAGGGCAAAAGAACAAATTTGCAAAATTGAAGTATCCAGCATTCCATATCATCGATCTTATCGATGGAGTAATGGTTGCTTCCTGGTTCAATCTTCAATCTTTTGATTATCAAAATGGTGAACTTCAATGGACCGTTGAGCACCTTGGTATAACCGACTATGTCTCAGTTTCAACAAATAGAAAAGTCATAGCATTTGCTGGAGAAGATCAGAATGATTGGACGGGAAGCGAGCCAGTTGGATTGATAAATTTAGAGAATGGATTGATTGAACTAGACAAAAGTGAATTGACGCTTTGGGCATCAAAAGAAATAATTCCTGAATATAACGACGACCAATCAATTTACAAGAATTTGGAAGATGTTGAAGAACTTGCAGGCGATGTCGAATCCTCATTCAAAGTCGAAGATATCTCTGGTTCCTTATTAGACGCCCTTAACTCAGATACTGAGAATGAGAACTCCGATGATAATGAGGAGATTTTTGAAATTGATGATTTGCTTTCGGAAATCGATGAAACCAATTCGCTAAAAGCTCAACCACAGGCAGTAGTAAGCGAGGACATTATTGCACAATCAAAAGATGATGGCACTGCTGTAGTCTTACTCGACGGTTCGGAATCAGTTGATCCTCATAAACAGATTAAGGTCTGGAGATGGCTAGATTCAAATGGCAACGAGATTGCTTCAACCCCGAAGGCCAAGGTTAAGTTGAACAAAGGTTCATACAGATTCACTCTCGAAGTATATGATGATGAACACCGGATGTCAAGTGACAGTTTGAGTGTTCAAATCAGGTGATAGCATGCTCATTAAAGCGGTTTTAGGTGGGGGTTGCTTTTGGTGTCTAGATGCTGGAATGCAAAATCTGAAGGGAGTGGAAAAAATTCAGCCTGCTTATGCCGGTGGACCCGAAAAAAATCCAAATTACAAACAGGTTTGCTCTGGCAAAACAGGACATGCTGAGGTCGTTGTAATCGACTTTGATGCCACTGTTTTGAGTTATGAAGATTTACTTCGTTCATTTTTCTCTATACATGATCCAACACAACTAAACAGACAAGGGAATGATATCGGTCCCCAGTATAGAAGCGTGATTATGCCTTCCGACATTGAACAAGAAGAGGTTGCAAAGAATGTGATGGATGAAATGTCAGATTATTTTGAAAAACCTATAGTCACTACAATTGAGCAGGCTACAAATCTAACAATCGCTGAAGAATATCATCATGATTATTACAACAAGAATCCTCATGCTGGTTATTGTTCTTTTGTAATCGCTCCAAAATTAGCCAAATTTAGACAGAAGATGTCACATCTAATTGAGTAAATACCAGGCCGAGAGGTTCAATACTCTCCGACTTTGGCATTGTAACATGGTGAACAATGTCGTTACCCCGCCTAAGCCTAGCAATGAACCTATTTTGGGTTATGCTCCAGGAAGCCCAGAGAGGGCTGCAGTCCTTGCTGAGTATGAACGTCAATCGAAGATTGTGGTCGAAGTGCCATGCATAATCAACGGTGAAGAGATTTTTACTGGTAATGTGGTTGAGCAGGTAATGCCTCACGACCACAAGCATGTTATTGCAAGGGTACATCTTGCTGGCGAGAAGGAGATTAAGGCAGCGATTGATGCTTCACTAGATGCTCATGAAATGTGGTCATCCATGGCTTGGGACTCGCGCGCAGCAATATTCCTAAAATTGGCGGAAATGATTGCCGGACCTAGAAGAGCTGAGATCAACGCAGCCACCATGATGAATCAATCAAAAACAGCTCACCAGGCTGAAATCGACGCTGCGTGTGAGTTAATTGATTTCTTAAATTTCAATGTATATTATGCAAGAGGAATCTACGAGGATCAGCAACCTCCAATTTCACCAAAGGGTGTATGGAACACTGTAGAAGTTAGACCACTTGAAGGATTTGTTTTTGCGGTTACACCATTTAATTTCACTGCCATCGGTGGAAATCTACCAACGGCTCCTGCAATTATGGGTAATACTGCAGTTTGGAAGCCATCTAGAAATTCATACTTGTCCAACTATCTGCTGATGAAAATGATGGAAGACGCTGGACTTCCTCCAGGTGTAATCAACTTCATTCCTGCTAAGGCAAGTCAAGCAGGAGATATCTGCATGTCACATAAAATGCTTGCAGGAGTGCATTTCACAGGCTCAACAGGCGTCTTTAGAAACATGTGGAAGACCGTTGGAGACAACATTGCAAATTATCTCAACTATCCAAGAATTGTTGGAGAAACAGGTGGTAAGGACTTCATCATTGCCCACCCTGAAGCAGACGCACAAGCGGTTAAAATAGCAATGATTAGGGGTTCTTTTGAATATCAAGGACAAAAGTGCAGTGCTTCATCAAGAGCATACATTCCACAATCAATGTGGGATGAAATAAAAGATGATTATGCGGCTGAAGTTAGTAAAATCAAGGTTGGAGATGTGAAAGATTTGTCCAATTTCTTAGGGGCAGTAATAGACAAGAAATCATTTGACAACATCAAAGGATACATTGACAGGGCTGCTGCTGAACCAGGATGTTCTTTCGTCACAGGGGGAACATATGATGAATCGGTTGGATATTTTGTGCAACCAACGACTATCCTTTGTGAAGACCCTAATTGGGAAAGCATGGTTGAAGAGATATTTGGACCAGTTCTAAGCGTTTATGTATTCCCTGATAATGAATGGAAACAAACTCTGGAACTGGTTGATAAAACTTCGGAATATGCTTTGACAGGTGCTATTTTCGCAAGAGATAGAAGAGATATTGAATATGCTTCAAAGAAATTGAAATACGCTGCAGGAAACTTCTACATCAATGATAAACCAACAGGCTCTATTGTTGGACAACAACCATTCGGCGGTGCAAGAGGAAGCGGTACAAATGACAAAGCAGGTAGTGCAGCGAATTTGACTAGATGGATATCCGCTCGTTCGATTAAGGAGAACTTTACCCCTCCACATGATTGGACTTATTCCTTCCTAGATTGAGATTCCAGTCCCAATGATGATGCCTTTTTCTGATCTGTGATGATTGATGGGCGAACTGAGGGACTACTCAATTATTATACGCAATGATGTTTTGTGAAAACCATGGAGCAGAGTTACCCATTAACACCTTTTCCGGGTGATGTGGGTTTAGCTAGCCCTGCAAAACCTTGGATGACGATATATCGCATGTTGGGAATGGTTCTACTCTTGTATATTTTATCGCAGTTCGTAGTTTTGATTTTCGTCGGCTTACTGGACTCAGATTTTGATGGTTTGATTGGACCAAGTGACCCACTCATGGCTATTTTTGGTTCTTCGTGTTCCCTTCCACTGATTGCCTTGGCAGTTTACATGACCAGGCCTAAATTAACTCATGTTCTACGAGCATTTCCTCATCAACACGGCCAATATAATCACCAAATTGCTCATGGAAAATATCTCCAAACGCCCTCTCCCACAGTCTTTCAACACCATCTTGTAATGAGGGATGTTCCTTTACAAATTCCAGAAGCAAAGGTGCTGTGGATATCTTTCTTCTCTGGAGTCATAATTTGTGCCATGGCTTTATTCCCCCTAGTTCTAGGATTAAACGCAATTAGCATAGTTTTAGCCTTGATTGTGGCTCTTCCTGCTTGGATTATCGGATTCTCTACCCCAGTATTCGCTTGGTGGGGATTCAGTAGCCGTTATCTTGGAATTGTAACCACTCAAAGAGAGGGGGAAATGATGCTGATTGCAGGTATGCTCTCTACTTTTCCAGCCCTTTTAATCAACTCAATTTTGTTTCCATCAATGCTGTATGAGATAGTAGGAATGAATCCGAATGTAGATTCACTATTAGTTCAAAATCTAACAATAGTGGTCTCTGCTCCTGTAGGTGAAGAGTTGTGTAAGTTGATTGCAATTCTTTGCCTATGGAAACTCATTGATTCACCGCGTAGAGGTTTTCAAATCGGATTTACTGTTGGTTTAGGTTTTGCCATGCTTGAAAATTTGCAGTATATTTTAGTCAATTTATTAACAGATCAGTATGCTGCATTCTCCTATTCCTTTACTGCCATTTTGAGAGGTGTGGGGTCAATTCCTGGACATGCTTTGTGGACCGGGTTAACTGGTTATGCGGTTGGCTGGTATGCATACAGAACGAAAAAATACAATTCTTTCGATGATGTAGGAATTGACCATAATGTAAAGAATTGGATAACCTTTGATTCAAAGACTGGACAGCAAATAAGTTCAGCGGGTGATGGAACAATACCTTCTTCCTGGTTGGCTAAATTCATCTTAGGAAATAGTAATTCGAGTAGAAAATTACCAACCTCTATCAGCGGTGGAGTGTGTCTTGCAATCCTAGGTCATATGTTCTGGAATGGCTCTTCTTTTATTGTTAGCTTTGCTCTTAGCGGATTAGACGAGATTATCCAAGTTTTAGGACAGTTAATTTGGATTGCAAATATGGTTGTATTGTTATGGCTTGCAGGAAAGATAATACTCCAAACTGCAATAAAGTCACCAACTAAGTAAATTAGACAATTTATAGGCAACACACATTTTACCTATTAATTGCTGGATTAAGTTATGTCGAGCGATTTTGGAGCGCTGGTTCCAACCTCGACAGAGAGTATTATAATCACATCAGGGCTTGTTTTAGGGCTTGTAATTGCCGCAACAAAGGCAAACATTCTCGATAAAAACGGAATCATTGCTGCTGCTCTACTTGGTCTTATAGTAGGAGGCCTTGGTGGATGGTATTGGCTTCTTACTCTGTTAATTTTCTTGCTTACATCTCACAAGGTCACAAAGTACAGATTTGCTGAGAAAAAAGAAAGGGGTATGTCAGAATCTGATGATGGTCACAGAGGTTGGCAGAATGTTATAGCAAACGGTGGACTAGCTGGCTTGGTTTCTATAATTTCATTTTTCTTTGGTTCTGAAGATTTGGGCTCAGGATACGTTGTATTTGCTTGTGCGGTTTCAGTCGCTGCAGCCGACACATTCGCTAGCGAAGTAGGATGCCTTGATGATAGAGTCAGAATGATTACGACAATGAAGAAGTGCGAGCCTGGAGTTAACGGAGGTTGGTCTCCATCTGGACAAGCCGCTGCATTGATTGGCTCTTTGGTAATCGGTTTATTCTCAATACCTTACATGTATTTCATAGATTTTAATATGCTAAATGGATTAGTTTTGATAACTGGAATTGGATGGTTGGGATGTCAAATAGATTCTGTCCTAGGCGCAACACTGGAAAATAGGGGTTTCCTAACAAAGGGCACAGTAAATGCCTTATCGATAACTTGTGGAATATTTTTAAGTTCATATCTGTTAAATTGGGTATTCTTTTGATATACACTCCACAGTTTCTTTATTGAACTACTTCGATGTGGGATGGCTATGAGTAGGGTAAAAGCCGTTGCTTTCTCCGCTCTTTTACTCTTAACTATCCTAATGGGTACTATCAATACAAGCGCCGAAGACCAAACATGGGAAGCAGGTTTTGTTGAGTGGATGGTAGAGGATACGCACAGATTGTACGTAGAAGGAAATGATACTGAGGATTCAGTCCTACAGCGCTCTTCACCTGACTCTGTCGAGGGCAGATTCACCATGTTGGGTACACCTGGTTCACAATTAACTCCAGTATTTTCACTTACTTCGCAACCAATTGTGAATCCCATAAATGCATCCATATCTATGAGCGTATTTTTTTCAGCAATCCTCGAAAATTCTCCTGAAAGAGCTTGTACTTCACTGAATCCATTGACTTTGAATAACGCACCAACAGTATTCAATTATGTTGTTTCAGTCAGTGGAAATACCATTTATGATCAAACAGTAAGTGCTGCATTAGGTGAAGTAGCAGAGGGAACTTCTCAACTTTATGAAGGCGAATTTGTTAACATGAATCTAAGCATGGCTGCCGGAGAGTCATTCACTCTAACGGTCTCTATGTCACACTCATGTCCTGGTACAAGCGCTAGTATGCTCTGGGGTGGTCAAGAGCAAAATGCTGGGGGCATTGTACTAATTGGTGACTTCTTCAAACCACGTGTTGAGATGAGTATTGATTCTCAAAATATTCCACACATCACATTCTATCCAGAAACACCATGGGGAGAGGATGACATTGCTATCACCAATGGGAAGAAGGGGGTAAATTGGTGGATATATGCTCCTGTGAGGGTTAACGAGTATTACGCTACGGACCCTGACTTGCAGAGAGAAAATTCTCTGAACAGAGGAATGGGAGAAAGAACTCTTCCATCTGGAGAGAAGGTTTGGACTTGGACGGGGACTGAAAAATTACCAGACGGACTGGTTAACCTAGAGGTATGTGTATCATTCGAAGGCTCAGATATTCTAGAACCATGTCATGCAAGAGGTAACCTTAGGGCTGAAACCCCTATGAAAGATTCTGGCTTTGCTAACTCAGCACTGATATTAGGAATAAGTTCCTTTGTTTGTTTAGTCGCATTCATTGCTAATGGATTTAGACAAGGTTTGTTGCTCCCAGTTCCCATTATAGTGGCTCTAATTTTGTTAACAGCTGGAATGCTTCCATTAGCATTTATCCAACCTAATTTAGGCAGTGATGCTTCAATTGACCAGTCAACAAGAATCTATGAAATGGGTTTGGTAGATTCACAAGGAAATGAGGTAAAAATCTCTGACCTTCTGAAAGGACACGATGCCTTAGTAATCGGAACAATTCTACCCGCAAGTGAAAATGCTCTCGACCAAAAAACCGAATTCTTGAGTATCCAAGAAAAGTTTGGTGATAGCGTCGCGATTGTCCAGATAGTTACTGGTCAAGACTCTTACATTGCTGATTTGGTATTCTTGGAGAATGAATCAAATGTTTCATGGCAGTTCTTATGGGACGAGGGAGGCGAATTTACCAAATCTTTACCCACAGGCGAATCAGATGCAGTTTTGTTAATTGATTCAACAAATAGAGTAAGTTATTCCCAGTCACCAACCGCTTCCTCAATACAGATTGAAGAGCAAATTCTCTCTCTTAATAAAGGTGGAGGTAAAGGAATTTCTGTTTACTTCCAACTTGCTTTTGGTCCTTGCTTATTCTTACTACTACTCGCACTCCCTAGAGAGGGGTGGGTTAAGCCAGAAGAACCACTTCCACCAGGTGCATTGTGGGGATCAATAATTCTGTGCTCTGGATTGGGTGCATTATTAGCTCTAATGCCTTCTATAATTATCGCATTCATGCCATTAGGCTCATCGATTAAAGCGCTATCTGATTTTGCAGTATTGGGATGGTTCTTGTGGGTTTCAATTCATGCAACTAGAACTACCTCTCCTCTCGAGGTTCGAATTTTATCAGACTTTATTCATTCTAAACTCCCAGAATCCTTCAGCAATTGGAGGGACATTGAAGACCTTAGAAGAGACGTCCTTCTTGGGTTCATGGTTGGAATGTTCACATGGATGATTGAGCCATCTCAGATGGCTCAAGCAGTGGTTGCACCTGCCTTGACAAATATCGGCGGAATTTTCTTTTCAATCATTAACCTATTCATCAATTTGCTAATTGTTGGTATTGTGGTTTTATTCCTAAGGATTTTATCATCTTTCGGTGGACCATTTTCAAGATTATTCGGTAAGTATGGGGCGGAGGCATTCGCTATCTTGACTTTCCTAATCCTGGTGCCGATTCTGATATGGGTTGGAACCAATAATCTGCTCAACTTATTCGATTTAGGTGTCATATGATTTGATTTATTTGGGTTAAGGTTCAGTCAAAATCCTATGAACCAACCTATTGCGTGGAGTAAATCGAGAACAAATAGAATGATCGAGTGTGAGGTCGCTTTCTGCAAAGAATACTCATACTTCCAAAAACCGAGCAAACAAAAGATTCGAACCCCCTGGGAAATAATGCTTTACTGTAGTAGGGTTTCAATAAATAAATATCTGGAAATTCTTAACCAAAAAAGGGGAAGATGCCACTACTCCTTATTGTATGATAACCTTGAATTTCTAATTAGACAAGAATCAAGTCAGAATAATATTTTATTGAAATCAAGAGAAATACAATTACAAAAAAAATCTAGAAATATCCCTTTCATTGATGAAAATATGCTGCTAAAACATGTTGATTATGCAAAAAAGCGAGTTGCAAGTTTCCTGCAAACACCTCTGATTGACGAGTTAGCGAAGGCACATACCATTTGGTATCAAGTGGATAACTTGAATTCCTATTGGGATAATGGAAAGCAGATTTTTTCTGCTCCGAATTTAGTAATTGAGTCAAATAATAATATCAGATTAATCACCTTTCAACTTCAGAATTCTTCCTCAAAAATTAACCATTCCAGAGTAAGTTACGGTCACTTAATTTGGGCATTAGAAAATGAATACTTACCAGATGAACCTGCGCTTTACAGGACTGAAATTTATTCCTGGTCTGGTTCAGGTTGGGATACTTATGAGCAGCATTTGGATAAGACGGAGGTCATGTCATTCAAATCTCTGACGTCCAAAGATATTGAAAAAATGGGAAATTTAATTTCAGAGTATAAGAAAAGCGGTTATTCAAATCTAAAAGGTCCTGAATCCAAGTTAACGTGTAAGAGATGCAGAAATCTTGATTTCTGCAATTATTCGCTTTTAGATTAGAGATACAAGATCAGCCAAAACTGCCTCTACATCCTGAGCTTTGGTTACTCCACTAGCAAGTAAAACACCTTCAGCACCAAGTTCAATTGCAGTAGCTACATCTTTTCCAGTCTTCACCCCAGCACCACACAAGACTCTAACATTCGGATTAATTTCCTTAACAACTTTCACAGAATCAGAAACTATTGTTGGGTCAGCACTGGTCACGGAAATATCTCCTCCGATTAATTCTGGGGGCTCTACTGCAATGTAGGTAGGACCTAATTTAGCCAATTCTTTTGCCTCATCCACATCAGCTGCACAAGCACAAATGGGAAAACCTTCAGGCAACATTTGCATCAAATTTGCTACGTGTTCGATACTGACTTTGTGCTCTGCGTGATTGATTATTGTTCCTTGAGCGCCTCTTTTGATAGCGGTATCAGGGTGTAACCAGCCTGTATTTGAACCAAAACCAATAGGGTCCAGATGCTGAGTCCATACTTTCACATTTTCTGCATTTTCAGAAACACTACTCAGGTCAAATGCAGATGTGACAGCCACTATTTCAACAGAATCACTGGTTACTGATTCCATTGCTAGGGCCAAAGTATTTGCATTTTGAGAACTTGCTGATTCATAGGTCTTGAAATTGACAACTATCAGGGGTTTGGACATATACGCCCGTCAGCATTCTCCTTTTTTGAATTAGTGAGAAATTAGTTTGGTGGCCATTGACCCCCAACTTGAAAGTGGTTTGCGGGAACTTGTGCTCCGTGGTCTACTACTACTCCATCTAATTCTGCTCCTTCGAGAATAGCTGCGTTTTCTCCAATTAAGCAATTTCTCAGTTTGGTTCTGCTTGAAACCTTCGCCCCAGAGAGCAAAGTTGTTGAAATAATCTCAGAGTCTATCATAGAGACATTCTTTTGGAACATTGAGTTTCGGTGTTTTGAATTATTTATTGAAGCAGATTCAACATTTTCGAACCATGAACTATGCAAAATTGAGCCTGTTTGGAATCTAGACTGTTCGATACAAGTCCTAACTCCATCCATCCATGCAGGTGGCGTACCTGCATCGATGAAGTAACCTTCGAACTCCATACCATTCAAGTCTCCCTGTGAAGCAAGTTTTGGAAATACATCACGTTCCAAAGAATGCCTGCCATTGGGCATATAGGAAAATATATCTTCGCTCAAAATGTAAGATCCTGCATTGATTAAGTTAGAAAAAACTTCTTCAGGCTTAGGTTTTTCTTTGAATTTTGTAATTTTCTGATTATCATCCAAACCAACAATTCCAAAACGAGTAGGATCGTCTACTCTCCAAAGCCCAAGAGTTCCAATCCCCCCATTGTTGGAGTGTAAGTCAATAATTGATTGGGCATTTAGCGAGGAAATAATATCACCATTGAAACAGGCGAATGTACCCGATGCTATGTCCCTGCAATTACCCAATGCCCCACCGGTCCCGAGCGGTTCAGTTTCTCGTACAATTCTTACATCAAAATCAACTTCATTTTCTTTGAAGTAATTTTGGATTTCATCCACCATGTAACCTCCTGCGACAATCACCTCGTCCACTTGGTCTTTCGGCATGCACTCTACGACTCTCTCAAGAAGTGTTTTGTCGAGCATTTTGAGCAGCGGCTTTGGTATTTTGTGAGTCCATGGTCTCAATCTTGAGCCCACTCCTCCGGCAAGGACCACAACCTGCATCGAGTCAACCACTAGTATTCACTTATTGAACATGCTCTATGCCTGAGAATTATGCAAAAAAGTGTATCCGCATTATTCAAAGGCGGAGTTCATTTCCCCCAGTTTGGTGGAAATATGAACATTCACGAGTACCAAGGAAAAGCACTCTTTGAAAAGCATGGAGTGAACGTGTTGAAGGGCGTACATTGTACCTCCGTACAAGGTGCATTGGATGCATATGACAATCTGAATTCGAAGGTTGTTGCAGTTAAATCTCAAATACATGCGGGCGGAAGAGGAAAAGGAACCCTTTATTCTCCCGAAGACCGTTCTCTTGTAATGGAGGGGGGAGTCAAAATTGCCTTCAGCAAAGAAGATGTCGAAAAATACGCTACAAACATCCTCGGAAATATCTTGGTAACTATACAAACTGGAGAAGAAGGAAAAGTTGTAAACAATCTCTACATTGAATCTGGGTGTGATATTGCTCATGAATACTACCTTGCCTTGCTTGTAGATAGAGAGGCAAAGTCAGTTTTAATCATGGCTTCCACTGAAGGAGGAGTAGATATTGAAGAGGTTGCAGAGCATACACCAGAACTACTTCACAAGGTTCATGTTGACCCTAACGCTGGTCTTCTTGGTTATCAAGCAAGGGACCTTGCACTAAATTTAGGTTTGAAGGGTGCAGCCCACAAGTCCTTTGTCAAGATGCTAGGGAAATTATACAACATGTTCGTTTCAAACGATTGTGCTATGGTAGAAATCAATCCTCTAGTAAGGACTGGAGATGATGAAATGGTTGCCCTAGACGCAAAGATTGGATTTGATGAAAACGCATCATTCAGGCACAAAGAATGGGAAGATGTAAGGGACTTGTCCGAAGAAGAAGATGTGGAAATCAGAGCAAAAGAAACAGGTCTTTCTTATGTTAAACTGGATGGAAATATCGGTTGCTTAGTCAACGGAGCGGGTCTTGCAATGGCTACCATGGACGTAATCAAGTTGTACGGCGGAGAGCCAGCTAACTTCTTAGATGTAGGTGGAGGAGCAAATGAGGAACAAGTGAAAACAGCTTTTTCCATAATCTTAGAGGATCCAAATGTCAAGGGAATTCTGGTCAACATCTTTGGTGGAATCATGCGTTGTGATATCATCGCAAGAGGTGTGATTGCTGCAACAGAATCGCTAGGTCTAGAAGTTCCTCTTGTTGTAAGGTTGGCAGGAACGAATGTAGAGGAAGGTAAGGCTATCCTTGCCGCAAGTGAATTGAATATTTACCCAGCCGACGATTTGGCAGAAGGTTCACAGAAAATTGTTGAATTGATTTCTGGAGGTGATGAGTGATGGCAGTATGGATTCAAGAAGATGCAAAGGTACTAGTTCAAGGAATTACAGGAAAACAGGGTAAATTCCACGCTGATAAGATGGTTGAGTACGGAACAAATATCGTTGGCGGATGTACTCCAGGAAAAGGAGGAATGACCGTTGAGTTACAAGGTAAGGAATTCCCTGTTTGGGATTCAATGTTTGATGCAATCAAGGATACGGATGCTGATGCAACTGTGATTTATGTCCCACCACCATTTGCTGCTGAAGCAATTATGGAAGCTGCAGATGCATTTGACTCAATTAAGGGTGAAGGCGTTGTAGTCTGTATTACTGAAGGAATACCGACTCTAGATATGGTTAAGGCAGTATCATTTGTTAACAACCGTCCTGGAGTTCGATTAATCGGTCCAAACTGCCCTGGAATAATTACACCAGGCGAATCTGGTGGAGCAAAACTTGGAATCATGCCAGGACATATTCACGCAAAAGGAAGAATTGGAATTGTCTCTAAGTCTGGTACTCTAACATATGAAGCAGTTGCCCAAACAATGAGCATTGATGAAGGGCAATCAACCTGCATAGGAATTGGTGGTGATCCAGTTAATGGTACTGGTTTCATCGAATGCCTTGCTGCATTTGAATCAGATGAACAAACAGAAGCTATCGTAATGATAGGAGAAATCGGAGGAAATGCAGAGCAAGAAGCAGCAGCATGGGCCGCAGAGAATGTGACCAAACCAATCGTAGGATTCGTTGCTGGAGCTACCGCACCACCTGGAAAGAGAATGGGTCATGCAGGAGCAATCATCTCTGGTGGAAAGGGTACTGCAGAAGAAAAGTTTGCGGCATTCGAAGCAGCAGGTATTGCATGTGCAAGGGATCCTTCTGAATTAGGAAGTGTATTGCTAGAGTCTCTGAAGAAAGCAGGACTCAGATGAAAACATCCTTTAGATGTTTACTTCCCTTGTAAACCAGTTGGTTTTCCTTAGCCATCTTTATCATTTCTTTTCCGGATTTACTATGCGCATAGAAGACTTCCCCCGGGCTTACTAGTTCATTCCATCTGTGTTCGAACCACTCGGCTTCTACCTTCCTGTTAGCAAGGCAGCTTGGTACCTTGTGAAACATTACCAAATCTTGTCTTTCACGCCTTAGGTATTTGGCAAGAACTTCCGGGAGGAGTTTAGATAGGAAGGTTTCATCAAAAAATCTAGCACTCCTAGGTATGACATATCTAGCACCATCCAAGTCTCCAAATACTTCCGAGATTGCTTGGGCGAACAATTCGGACTCTTCCTCGGTACAATTTTCAAGATAGTATCTATACCAACCTCCCCCACGCGAGCCTCCTTTTACTTCTGACATTTTAGAGATTAATTTACCATCTTGCATTGCCTGTGCTACGGCTCTGATAATTGCTATGTTTAGCGAATCTTCAGACCAAACTTCCATTGAACCAAATTTGAATCCACCACCACCGCCTTGTGCTTGATTTTCGAATTCCAAGGATTTTCTTGGAGTTGACTTGAATGGTCTGCCAATACCCCAAAATTCTCTGGTTTCTGCTCTTCTTCCTGCTCTTTCAAGCATTTCTTGATTGATTACAGCCATTCCTTCATTTATTCCTTCTGGTTCAAGTTCAGTAAATGCTGCATGTACATGTCCAACTCCCTTTTCTATAGAGCCATCATCGCACACTCCATACAAATTCTTGTGCTTCTTTTCAAATCTCTCATAATCATCAAATCCTTTGATGAACTCTTCTGCTAAACAGATTATGTCCCAATTATTTGCTACTTTTTCAGGCCATTGTTTGTCAAGTCTCATTGATCGTCCTCTGAGTTGGTTAATACTCATCGAAGTTGTTACAGTGGTCATGTCGATTAGAACGTTGATTTTAGAAGCGTCCCACCCCTCACCAAGTAGACCCCTTGTACCGATTAGGCATTTTGTAAAACCTTCCTGGAAAAACTCGGTTACCATCGTGGAGTAGTATCTAGGTGCCCAGTCTTTTCCACTTCCATGGATCTGATGATATCTGCCAAATCTTTCATCTCTGAATGATATGTTCACGTTATTATCACTAACCCAGGATTCAGCCTTTTCCATAAATCTCTGCGCAAGGTCATCATCCACTAATAGAGTGCTTCCAGTCATTAATACTGGATCTAAACTATCTCCTAATTCACATTCTACTAAGGATTTGAATATCCCTATTGCTCCTCCAACTTCATCGGAATGGATTTCTTCAACTAGTGCTGTTGAGGATGTCTTTTCAAAATCAGAGACTATCACACACCGAATTTTCTGATCTAAAGCATCAATTTCGACTCTGAGTATTTCCGAGATCGCCTCAGTTTTTGCTTCTGCATATGCAAGGATTCTGCCAACTGGAGATGCACAAGGTCTAGATCCTGACTCCGTAATTTGATATCCTAATAATCTGAATCTATCTGTAACCTTCTGTGCAAGTTCGTGGTCTAATTTACTACTAGACCTTCTAAGCCCAAATCTAACATATCGCTCTAAAACCGGCCTTAGAACAAATATGGGGCAAATCTCAGATTCTTTTTGTGTAGTTGCATAATATTTCGGTACTTTAGCAGGTAATTTGTGTCCAATGTGGATTAAATAAGCTATTGCGGAAGATGAGAAATCGGGCAAAGCTTTGCTGAATTCACTCCAATTCAAACCATGTCTTCCGGGTATTTCACACCCATCTATTGTTTTATACAACCACTGAGGCAGTGGTAGTGCTCTGTTCTTTCCCTCTTTTTTTGTTGATATTTCATTTACAATTTCCATGAACGCCTTATCTGCGTTTGCTATGTACTCCAGTTCCTTAGGATTAGGTCTCACAAAATAACTCAGATCTTGATAAGGTGCTAGGTTTGAATCCCTTACTAACGCTGGGATTGGTACCTCGTAGTCTATCTCTCCTAGAAGTTCAAGGTAATGCGGAGTTTCTGCAATGTCAGGATTAGGAGGAGTTGCTGTCAGACCTAGTATGAATGGGTCCCCAAGTTCTTTTTTTAATTCGACCAATACTTCGCCCCAATGTTCGGTTAAATGATGACATTCATCCAATATAATCAACTGAATATTTGCCTTCTTTAGGGTCTCAATTGACTCCTTTGATGATTCACTGAGCCATGCAATTTTACCATCCACTTCGGAAGCATTTTGTCTAGCCTTTTTCCTATACTTTTTCATCTGCTTTTCAAAATATTCTTGATTCTTAATCTTTAGGTCATTTAGCCAACTCCGAGCAGAAGCGTCATCTAATGCTTCTCCATCATCTATTAATTTTTGAATCCAGATTTCTAATCCCTGTGATTCTAAATCATCGCTTTTTGTTTTCACCATGGTAAGTGATTGATAAGTCAAAGATGTTAGTAATGCGTCGTCTCTTGGTTCAAGAGCAAGGCGATGCTCATAATCAGATAATTCGAAAAGTGAAGTTCTTGCAATCCATTGTGCCTGAATAGCTGAATTTGGTGATAATACTAGAGCTGGAAGCTTCAGAATATCTGCCCACACGTGCAATCCAAGAATCGTTTTACCAGATCCGGGAGGAGCTACTATGTACAATTGCTTTTGATTATCATTCAATTGTTCTCCAATCACTTGACTTGCAGCAACTTGTGAAGGTCTTAATGTTCCAGAGAAACCGATTTTAGAGAATGGATTTATTGACATCAATAATCCTCAAATCACCTTGGAGGTCCTCTTTTTGGTCCTCCAGGTGGTCCAGATTTCTTAGGTCCTGGTGGTCCGGACTTCTTTGGTCCTCCCGGGGGTCCACCTTTTGATGGTCCTGGCGGTCCGGACTTCTTTGGTCCTCCCGGGGGTCCACCTTTTGACGGTCCGGGTGGTCCGGATTTCTTTGGTCCTCCTGGTGGTCCACCTTTTGATGGTCCTGGCGGTCCGGATTTCTTTGGTCCTCCTGGAGGTCCACCTCTTGATGGTCCCGGAGGTCCGGATTTCTTTGGTCCTCCTGGAGGTCCACCTCT
>PBDU01000012.1 GCA_002718195.1 Methanobacteriota archaeon
ATGCCGATAAGGGCCGTTTTTTTCATAACAGATGGCTTATCGGCATAAATCTTATGCGGACAAGCTTTTTATCCGCATAAATCGGGCGATTTTATGACGACAAGAACCTTGTCCGTATAGCGACGACTCGTCACGTGACGAGTTAATTTTTAGGGGGTCCTATGCCGACAACGCTATTCCGGCTATCTGTTTTGAAAAACAATTCGAAATAGCCCCCTTCGTCGCGCCACTCTCGCGCGCGATTGTGGAAGCCGTGACGCGTATTAGTTAACAGTAACGCGCGCGCGTCATTTTCAACCGTTTCGTGATCGATAGCGGCAGTCGCGCGCGCCGTGCGTCGTTTTTGTAACATCATGTTGTAACTCTTGTGGGAAAAAGCACCTCAAATTGAATGAGCGCGCACCACCGTGACATCGGTCGAGCCGTGACGCCAGGCTCGTGAGATTGTGTCTCGCTCACGTCATATGTTGATCTTTCGCGGTTGAGCGCGCGTCGTTCGCGCGCATCGCGTCGCGAGGTCGGTACGGGGCGTTTTTATTCCGGCCCATCTGTTTTGAAAAAAAAACATAGCGAAAATTGGAAAATCACTCGCTATTCCGACAAGGAATTTCTATCTGTTACTGGCCCTTACTGGCCCTAACTTTAGTTAACAAAGATCTCCCGTCCAGCCTTATGTGTTACAAATGCTAAAGCCAGTTCCTAGTTCGTCCTGGACAGACTCGCTCTTATATCTCATCATGCCTTGAGTATGATATTATTGAATCATAAGCGATTCTAGCCCATAATATGGAGTGTTATAAGGCATAGATAATCTAGATTCTCATGGCTCTTTAACCGACCTGACGTGAGCTGCGTCCAGTTCAAATTTAAGAGCGCCCGAACACCTGGACTCAGGAGACCGGGAGATCTGCACAGAGGAGGGTACTTACTCCGAGAAACTTGTATTCCTCTTTCACATGAAGCGCAGAGTGCTGCGTGATCTGACGAACAATGTAGGAGTTTCTGCGGAAGGTGGGAATTTTCCTGAGAGGAAACAGGACACGGAGGTTGGTCAGTGCGTTGTTGCTCAACTTGCGCGAAAGGAAAATTCCTGTGGCCCATCGGTTTCCTTCAATTCTAAAAGCACAGAGAATGTGTATGCACCAATAGGATTAGAAGAAATCTATGTTCTCTTGAACAAACACAATTTTGTTTGCAGCGAGGCACTTGCAGCTGGGGAGATTACGATGAACATGCGAAGTATCCTGGTTGATTGGATGATTGAGGTTGTGGATGAATACAGTCTTGAACCGGAAACATTATTTTTGAGTGTGGCATACGTAGATATGTGCTTGCACCGCCTGTCAATATGTCGAGCAGAGCTACAGTTGCTTGGTGTGACGTGTATTTTTATCGCTGCAAAATATGAAGAGATATATGCACCTCAGATTGAGAAACTCTGCTACATAACTGATAACTCCTATGACCGCACGCAAATTATTGATATGGAACGGATGGTACTGGACTGCCTGAATTTCTCAGTGATGCTCACAACTACGAACACCGTCGTAACACTCCTTCTTGCACAGCTCTGTGTGGACAATATTTGCACAATATTTGCAGCTTTTCTGTCCGAAATGACGCTAATGCGAGGTGAGCTATCAAAGTTTTCACCCGTCATCAATGCTGGAGCGTGTATTTTCCTCGCTGAGTTTTACACAGGGAACAACACACCGAGTGTTCAACAATTTTTCATCAATGATAGCGAGCAGCTTCGAAAGTGTATCCAGCTTCTCCATTTAAACGTGCAAGAATTTGACAAAAAGAGTTATCACGCACTTTCGGAAAAGTATGTGGACCATAATGATTTACAAATCTCGGATGAGCTTCGGGGCAAAGATTTACGAGACACTGACCTTTTCACTTGATGCATTGGAAGTACACAATGAAGGTCAAATGGCACTTGTAGCGAGCTTCAAAAGTTGAGCGTATGACGTGGAATTTAGTTAGTGAGTACTTACATGTATCTAAACGACCAATCACAATCCAAAAGAGTCAATAGAGGAATCATACTCCACCAACCTGTCTTGTCAATGTGCGCATGGTAACGAACTCCTCTGCACTGGACGGATGGATACCTACCGTGCGATCGAAATCTTGTTTCTTCGCCCCGCATTTTAGTGCGGTCGCAAACCCTTGCAAAATTTCAGCTGCATCGGGGCCTACCATGTGCACGCCAAGCACCCGCTGACTCAGTGAGTCGACCACTAACTTCATCAGGGTTTTTTCATTGCGCCCAGATAAAGAGTTCCTCATTGGTGTGAAGGAAGAAACATAAATATCACACTTCAGCCCATCATCGACTGCTTGCTGCTCAGATAGACCAACTGTCGCGACGGGTGGTTGCGAGAAAACAGCGCAAGGTATGTTCGAGTAGTCCGGCTTTGTTGGAGTGCGATGAACAACAGTATCAACGAAAGCCATTCCTTCCATAAGAGCAACTGGTGTCAAATTCACTCTGTCAGTTACGTCGCCCACGGCCCATATATTTTCAACAGTAGTTTGACTGTACTCATCAACTTTTATAGCTCCAGATTCCGAAAGTTCAACACCAACATTCTCTAAACCTAAGCTTGGCCGTGTGGTATTCGGAACTCGTCCTGTGGCAAACACAACAGCATCTGCCTCGAGGGTTCCGAGAGTGGTCTTTAATGACAAAGAGCCAGAGGAATTTTTCGATAAATTTACAGGTTGACAGTTCGGAACCTGCTGGATTCCTCTTGCCTCCAAGTTCGAAGAAACTGTCGTGCGTATGTCATCATCGAAACCTCTCAGTGGGAGTTGCTGTCGATAGACCAAGCCTACCTCCACACCAAGTCCAGAAAAAATACCAGCGAACTCCACAGCAATGTAGCCGCTACCGATGATGATCACCTTTTTCGGGAGTTCACTTAGATTCAGCGCTTCGTCTGAAGTTATGCCAAGTTCTGCACCAGGGATATCAGGAACAAAGGCTCTTCCTCCAGTGGCGATGAGGATATCGCTGGCAGTCACGCGCTCTCTTCTACCCTAGGATCATGTGATAAATTGAAGTACAAATGCAACATAAAAACGCAACGAACCTGTGCATTAGTGATTTCTACCGTGTGTCGATCGATCAGTTTACCAGAACCTTCATGGGTATGGACACCGGAACCAGCGAGAAGTCTTTCATATATACCATTTAATCGCTGTATTTCCTTTTGTTTGGCATCCAACAAATGTTTCCAATCGAGTTTTACATTGTCCATGACCCATCCAAACCCTTCAGCGTCTTGGAAACCTGCTGCAAACTCGCTTCCGTATACAAACAGCTTTTTGGGCACACAACCTCTTATCACACAGGTGCCCCCCAGCCCTCCAGTGGTCTCAGTGCTGACGGGGTCATATGGCATCTCGCAAAGACCGACCCTGGCACCCGCATTGGAAGCCATTCGGGATGCACGAACACCACCAGAACCACCGCCTAAACGTGTAGTCAGCTCAGTACTTACGCAGGAAGGGAAAATTTGATATACCGATAACATAGATGTCGTAGTCGAAAGGGTGCTCGGGCTTGTTGTCGGAACCCATCGCTGCGGTTACACGAGTGATGCGAGCTGCGCGTGTGTTACGCTGCGGTGAATTTAAACGAGGCAACGTGCGCTTGAGGCGGACGAGGTGAACTCCTCGCACCGTTAGTCTAGAGGCTCTCATGCCGAAGCGGCGAAGTCTAAAAATAAAAATGCCTTTCTTGGAACATGCCGAGCTGAAAATCTAGACAGAACAGGATTATGCGCATCGCTTTTTTCTTGATGTCCCACGTGTACACATTGTGTAAATAGCCCGTGTACTCCAGTACCAGTATACCCCCGTGAATAAGTGTCCAGTGATAGCACTATGGTATCGATAATACTTGAAAACGGAAGGTTGAGAAGGAAATAATATGATGTGTACCGTCTGCCGCACCCGGCGGCGGCGCAAGCACATCGACTGTGGAATGCACCCTGCAACTCAAGCGCGTTGATCATCTCGCGCGAGCGACGAAGATAACGTTCAGTCGCAAATGCAAAGTGACGAGGTTATCTGGCAGGTGTGTGCTTAATTCCTCTAGGCACTTTAAACAGCTCAACCTTGGAGCAGATAATAAATCACGGTCACTGTAGTTACAAAGTTGCCACTGACACGTCGAATTTTTGTCGAAATGAGCACAATTTGACTGGGATGTGCAACAGAAGTTCATGCCCACTTGCAAATAGTCAGTATGCGACCGTTGTTGAAGAAAAAGGTATATTCAGCGCTTCTGAGGCAAGATTTTTTCAAGCTTTGTGACATAGGTGTTCTTCACTTGTGTACTAAGACGGTGGAACGCTCACATATGCCTGCTAAGTTATGGCGAAGGATAGAACTCAGTTCAAAGTATGATGAGGCGCTAGAACAAATTGATCAAAGTTTGAGATACTGGTACGATCGTACTTTCCTTTGACGTGCTTGTGTAACCCGATTTCAGGCCTAAGTTTTTAGTTCACAAGAGTAAGCAACGTTTGACGAAGCTTACGCAGATGCTGCTGCGCATACGAAAACTAGAAAAACTAGGAGGGTGAATTCACTCAGCTCTTAGCATTTACCATCTTGTCTGAAACTGTATCAGGCAAAGATTAGAAACCATGCCGACAAGACAGGTGCAGCGAGAAGCACGTGCTGAAGCGAAGGTATTTTCCACTAAGAACAAAAGTGATAAATTTTCAAAACATTTGAACAATACAGGCTAGTAAGGCGGCTCGTTTAGATAAAAGTATAGAGAGTGAGCTACTAGTAAGTGTCACCGCACGTGGTGTCGCGACAGTTAACACCGAAATCATAGGCACGCTTGAGCACTGGCGTGTACGAGTCGAGTTATCGATTCTCCACTTCTGCCTATGCACCTTTCATCGATGTGAGTCAATCTACAGTATTAGCAAGTTCAGGGTAAAACTTTGTTTAGGAAACGAGGAAAGCAGAGGCAGAGAAAAGTCTGTCGCGGAGTACCAAAAGGCGCAGGCAGTCTCATAAAGAGATAGAATATGAACAATCAGGGTATGTCACACTCAACTACAGACTACAGAAACTGGAGAAGTAATGTCACGATTCCCACAGAGAGCTCGACAGATAGACAACTAGCAATACTGCTTGTGGAACGATATGCGTGGTCACGCGTCTTTTGGCTGCACTCCAAACGTTATCTGTAGTCTTCCCTATGTAACATTGTCACCGTCAGAGATATCTGTGTACTGTCTGCATATTGACAATGCATACTTCTCCACTTTAGACAACGCTGTAGGCTCGAAAGGATGTGTACTTGTCTGCAATGGCTCGGGAATATCATTTCGAATGTCGGTGCTTTCTTTTTCTAGTTTGCAGCGTTGTGACCTGAGAGGAAAAGATTCAACGTCGTCATCCAATACTGCCGGTACTGTCGAAATTGCTGGTACCGTTGAAGTATCAAAATTACCAAGCTGAATAGCCATGTTATCTAATTGGCGTTTTTGAATCGCCTTTTGTAAAATACTTTCTTCTATAGTCCCTTCACTTATTAGACGATAGATATGCACCTCACGCGTTTGACCAATGCGGTGACATCTATCTTGTGCCTGCTGATCCATGGCTGGGTTCCAGTCTGAATCGTAGAAAATAACAGTATCCGCGCCGGTAAGGTTGATTCCGAATCCTCCTGAACGCGTTGATAAGATAAAAATAAAGATTCGGTCGTCGCTATTGAATCTCTGCATCAATAACTGTCGCTGTTCTGCATTTGTACTCCCATCGAGTCGACAATATGTGTAACCATGCAAATTCAAAAATGTTTCCAACACGTCTAGCATTTTAGTCATCTGTGTGAAAATTAAGGCCTTGTGTCCATCGTATTTAAGTTGTCGCAGTAGACTTGCTAATATCTGCAATTTACCACAGTCATACTGAACCAGGCACCTGTCCGGAAAGAAAAGACATTGTCTCGCTACTGACTTCCGTATTGGAGCTAATGCTTGCTGAGCCCGTGTGTTCCACTGAGCAGCACATTCGCGCCGAAATATGTCGAGCCAGCACAGTTCTTCATATGTTACGTTTGATCGTACTCGTGGTATCAAAAATGTATACCGAAGCGAGGAAGTTTCGATGTCTGCGACCTGCCATATCAGAGAGTAACACACCTTATTTTGTGCCGGATTGACAGGGCAGTGGGCATCCCATGCATCAATCAAGGATTTAACATTCCGTGTACCACATTCTAATGGATGTTTTATCGACGATGAATTTGACTCTCGCCGCTTTTGCCTCAGCGCTTGAAGAATAAGGTCTGCAAGATTCAGTTCATCATCGGTTTGTGGAGCCCTATCTTTGTAATTTCGCTGCACATTGAGCATGAGGTCGTCTCTGATTTTGTTCAAGGCGTCCACGTGTGCACTCTCAAAATGAAATTCTCCTAAGAACTTCCTACGAAGAGACGAAGAGATAAGTGACAACACTGAAGGTGAAATCCAACTGATCTGTCGCATATCAAACGATGTACATATCTGCCTTCCAGCGAATAGATCTGGGTGGTTGCAGACCTTTCGAAGTTGCATTAGACAATGCATGACACCCACCATGTTCCCACTCGATAATGTCTTGAGCGTACCATCGGACGAGATATATTCTTCGTACAGTCGACGTTGACGCCTAGACAAGGGGCATTTGAGTACGTGTTCATGTTTCTTGGGTAGGCTCTTCTCCACATCAGTTTTCAATCGACGTAAAATAAACGGTCGTAAAATTGAGTGCAACCTCTTAACTAAGCTGTTGTTCACTGTTTCAGTACCATCTATCATTGCTATCATTGGATTTGCAAACCAGTCTTTAAATTCAGAGTGTGAGTTGAACAAAGCAGGCATGAGAAAATGCATCAGGGCCCACAGCTCCATGAGGTCATTTTGTAATGGTGTTCCTGTAATCAAAAGCCTTCGTTTGGTGTTGAAAGTAAGCAAAGTCTGCCACCTTTGCGAACGCCAATTCTTTATCATGTGGGCTTCATCCAAAATAAGGTACTCCCAGTTTTTTCTGCGGAATATAGTTTGGTCCTGCGTCACTATTCTGTAAGAGGTGATGCAAACATGGAAGCTGTTTGGTTTGCTCCATCCACTCCGTTTTGATCGCCGCTCTTTCACAGAACCGAAGTAGCTGAATACTTTTAGAGCAGGGCACCATTTCTTAAACTCTACTTCCCAGTTGAGCATGACAGATGTCGGTACAACGATCAAGTGTGGCCCCCAATTACCGAACTCAGTAGCCAACGTCGATAAAAGGGCTATTGTTTGAATCGTTTTACCAAGTCCCATCTCATCTGCTAGCAAGACGTTCAAGTTATTCAGAAAGCAGTTTCGCAACCATCTGACCCCATTCAACTGGTAGTCTCTCAAAGTGTGTCTGAGTAGAGGTGAGTTCAAATCGCTTTCAGTAGTTTCGCACACATCTGCACCGCCTGAGATTTCTTTACCGTCATTGGTGTCATTTGAGATAGGCGAATCGCGGGAAACGAATGGCATTCTGTTGGTTTCGAACAAGGGCTTGCCACCATGTTGGACAACATTAATATTCATTCTCTTTGATAGCTCTGTTGAGTACGATTCCGATAATTTCACAAGATCGTCTGCAATGAGCATTGTAAAAGAATCATAGGAACAACAGCAAACACATATTACCTAACTGGGCATCGAGTTTCATCTTCTGTTGCTGAGCTTGAGTCGCCTGATCTTGCAGTGATCGCACCTATATCCAGTCACCAGTCATTGTTAGTAATATATTCCCCTCGCATTTAATCAATGCGTACCTTTTCCACCTTGTTCCAGAATGTCAGAACCGTGTTTGCTATGGTTTTTGCCGTTTTTTGGCTTATTAGCACGGCTTCCTTAAGTTGTTTTTTAATACTTTTTGACTTGTTCTCGGCATGTTTCATAGCTCCTGCGGCCGTTTTGAAAGCAGAACGTGTTCTGTACGCGCATGGGTAATGTAATCGAAAAAGCTAATGTGTTCTGTTACCTCCATTTCCGTTCTCGTGAAAAATCACCCGAAAGCCAAGACATCTCCTCTAGTACGTGCAGCCAATGACACTTGTTTGTGACCGGTTCTGGAAAACGTGGTAGTGGCTTTGTCAAGCCCGTGTTGTATTCGAGTCTTTCGTGACACGAGGAAACGTTTTCTTCGTATGCAACGCGCTCAGCTTCGAGCATCGTGCCCTCGTTTAGAGCCCAATCCGACTCTTTGTTGGTTGTACTTGTCTCTTCAACTTGGATGGTTTCGTTTTCTGTTGCAGTCGGCACATCGCTGATGCCGTATTGACGAAGAAGCTCAGCCAATGGAAGTTCACTTTCTAATTGCAGTTCATATAGTTCTTTTCGCTCGTCATGTGCCGTTGCTAAAGTCGCCTTTGAAGAAGTTAAAACTCAGCCGTCAGAACTTTGAGGTGGCGATACCTCTTCGTCAAAAGTCTCTAAATCATCTTCATCGCCGTCACTGGGCTCGAAATCATCTTCACTTTGCGATTCATCGCGTTTCATTGCACCGGCGTATGTGCACTATGCGCGATACATATGTGTAGTCGGGTTGGAGACCCTGCTCTCTGGCGCCACAGAGAAGACACCCGTTCGTTCAGCGCGGTCCTCTCCTCTGTGATGTGCGTTCGAGATCTCGAGTGTGATAGTTCATCTTAGTATCGTGGCATCGTTAATATGGTTCATTGTCCAACTATTTGGGTAAATATGACGTGTCCACGTGAAATACGGCAGGTTGCACTCCCTGATGACTTCGGGGCCGCGGAGTAATAGAAGCCGCAGTCACGCGCGCGCGCCGCAGTCACTGAATCTTACATTCCACTTGTACGACAACTCGTCACGCACCACGAGTCCTAGCGCTTTAAGTCTCGAGCCGGATTTCTATATCGGAGCATGAGTGAGGGTTTCAAGAATCTGACCAAGCACCCCCTCGAACACACGTGGACGTTATGGTTCGATAATCCGAATGGGTGAGTCGTTATGATTTTCGTCGTTAGAATGATAGCTTATCATGTACGTAGGCGTCAGAAACAGACAACGTGGGGACAGACTCTCCGCAGTGTATACACTTTCAACACAGTGGAAGACTTCTGGTGTTTGTACAACAATATACTGAGTCCTTCTAAACTCATCATGGGGACTGATTTTCATTTGTTTAAGGAGGGAATTGAGCCAAAATGGGAGGATGACACATGTGCTAAAGGTGGTAAATGGACCTACTACGTTCCAAAGCAGACAGGTGGCGATGAGCTCGATAATGCGTGGCTCAACCTCCTCCTCTCCATCATAGGCGAGCAGTTTTGTGAATCCGCAGAAATATGCGGGGCTGTGGTAAGTGTCCGTCAGAAGCAACATCGCATCGCACTTTGGACGAAGACAGCGTCGAGTGAAGCAGAACAGGTCGCTATCGGCAGACACTTCAAAGACGTGTTAGAGATCGCTGACAGTGAGAAGATTGGGTACATGGTCCACGATGATGCCATTCGGCTGGAACGCAGAGCTAAAGATAGGTACACTGTATGAAGTAATGCTCACTTCATCTCGCTTCTGGAGGTCGAAATTAACTCGCTTTAGCTTCTCATCATTAGGGTAATGATAGGGTTAGGGTTTGTGGTACCAGTACCACGACGAAAGTACAAGAGCAACGAAATTGGCATAAAGTTATTGAAATCACGTGATTTTGAGTCAAAATTTTTTACCATAACTTCCGGGAAAGTTCGTCAAATTTGACGTTTGTCAATAACTTTTACTCGTCAATCCTTGAGTTAATTAGGGGGGTCAACGTTATGTAAAAGTTATCGAAATCAGCTCTTAGGTCGATCCCGATAACTCGTGGAATTTCCCAAATGTCCGTTCACTTTAATCATACAAAGTCCGACGCGACGGTTCACGACTCGTGAGCACGACAAAGTTGACAAAGTTATGGTGAAAATTAGCTCTTATAGTCGTTTACGCATAACTCGGGGCATAACGTTATCAACGCCCTTTTGCTCTTAGTCTGATGACGATAACTGAGGACGGGGCCCCAGTTTTCCTAGTTTCCCAGTTTTCCTACGGGGACATGTAAAATAAAATGGTCAATGGTCTCTACCGTTACAAATGCTAAAGCCAGTTCCTAGTTCGTCCTGGATAGACTCACTCTTAGATCTCATCATACCTTGAGTATGGTATTCTCGCATCATGAGAGATTCTAGTCTACAATATGGGGTGTTATAAGGCATAGACAATCTAGATTCTCACATAAGACCCGCTGTGCCTCTTGGCTCAGTTCAGTCTTCTCGCATAAACAAGACAAAAATACTCCAGGATGAATGAAATTCCGAGGCTGTGGGTTTTGTCAAATGTGGAGGAAAAACATGTACTGTCGTATAATTCCTTACATTATCCTATTTCGTGTTGTGTTTCAGATAGTGAAAAATGTCGGATCACAGTCTTGGCCACTTTATTTGAACGACTGCACAGCTGCGCCACAAAGTGTTACCGCATAAGCGCGATGCAGCGAGGATGAGTTTGATGGATTCGCAGAAGTTGATAGGAGTGCACAAATACGCTGCTATGGGCCAGGACTCTAACCTTCTTCAGATATGCAGTGCGCTAGAGAGCTTGGTAGCTGATAGTGGATCCCGTGGTTTTTCTTCTGAGCGTCACATCCAACACCTGTATGAAGCAGTTGTAAGTGCATTAACAATCGTGGGTCGTGATTGTAAGCACGCAGCTGCTGAATGCCGGCGTGTTTTAGTACCGACGAGGTCTTTGTGCGCTTTACTTTGGTCCAGTTGCGGAGAAACTGAGAAAGTTTTGAGTTTGAGATATACGCTAGTACGGCGGTTGTTAGCAGTACGCGAAAACAGGAGTTGCCTCGAAGAAAGCTGGAGCCTACTTGAGGATCTTCTGTGTCAGCCGTTAAATGAGACATTCAATATCGCAAGGTGCCATGAAGTCTGTCTTCACAACAAAGACAACAAGGTGTTCGTGACAATACTTGTGGGTACTGTGCTCAACTTGATCAGACTATTGGCAGAGAAATCTGATGTTTCACCTGTACGAGCTGCACGAGTTGCAATCGATGCGATAGTGCGGATATCTAATGTTATACCTTCCACGGTTGAAGTTGTCTTGACGTTACCTGGGGATAGTGTGCAGAGACATGCAAGAAGTTTTGTCAACGGTGTCATGGTTTTGCCTATATATAGCACAGAGAAAACTTCAGGCAGTATTGCAACAGCTCGTCAGCGGTTTGGATTTGCGCTCATTAGTTGTTTAAATCATGTGAGTTTTGAAAAAGCCTATTTGGTCCATATATGCAACAAGATCATCAGCCTGTTAACGCTTTCAGAGTTTCATGAACCTCTGTCACAGATAATATGTCAAAAACTATCAGAGCAGCATGACTATGAGAGAGTCTCAATCTACCATCAAGTCGTACTCAGAGCTGTGCAAACACGTGAGCACTCAGAGGTACTTACCTTTCTTGAGCGTGTATCAAGAATTGGAGAAGCTGATTCCTTGTTGCTCCTCATGTTGCGCACTACGATTATATTTGCGATGCAAGCCGAGCAACATATCTTGATCAAATCACTCGCGCAGACGAACATCGAAGTGTATGAGAAGTTATTGAATTCTAAAATTTCTAGACATCCATCTTGTTTCCATGTCTATGGTTTGCTCGCGAGAGAAATTCAAATTTTCAGTCAGAAACAACAGCATGGACAGGCTTGGTCAGCTGATGTTGTTCATGAAATTCAAAACTTCAGTTATTCGAGTTTGGATATTATAGAGCGAAGTGCAAATGAAGGTCTTGTGGTGCATAAGGCATGCATGGTTCTGGTAGAGGCATGCTTGCCGACGGCCTTGTCTATGTTGCTCATGGAGTTGACAGCTAAAGATCGCCACAAAGTCTCAAAGTATGCTATTACTTTGAACATGATAAAACGTCTAATGTCGAATGCTACGATTAATACTATATCGACGCGTCGAATAATTCATTCATTTGCAAAGAAGTACGCTGAATCGGGGCTACTCGACGCCGCGGAGAAACTGTACACGATCAACGTCGAGTGCTTGAACAGTGAGGTAGTTGAAGTGTTTGAAGATGGTGAACGGCATGCGAGAATCAAGAGTCTAGTCAGGCATTTGTGTCATTCGGGTAAGCACAGCACCGCTGTCGACATCCTGTTGAATAAGTCAGAGCACCATGGTACTGGGGAAGTGCCTTTACAACTTGCTCTTCAACTTAATGCTGAGATGTCCAGGGAGTACGGAGCTCATGGCCCGACTACGTGTTCTTTCGTCGCTCATTTGATACGAAAATATGGGTGTAAAAATGACTATTGTAGGCTTCTGCAGGATGAAAATGAACATTGGAACAGTGTCAATGCGTCAGTTGAGTTGAGACATAGAGTTCAAAGCTCAATTTTAGACGCAGCTGTCACTTTGTTGAAATCGAACGGTGAGGTTGTACACTTACACAATTATGTGCGTGTTATTTGCAACATGTTACGATTGGTGAGAACTTTTCCAAAACATTCGATCAGCTGCACTGCAGATTCCTGCAAAATATGTAGTCACATGGCTATTTTGCATTTGTACCAAGAAGTAGAAGGACACGTGAAAAGGAATAATGTGCCCAATGGTCAGATTCTCCTCCTTGAATTGACATGTTGGATCACGCTTGCGTTGATCGATACCGGAGAAGACAGTGCTTATGAAAGGGCACACTCATTAATGGAAAATGCCATCGAAGCTCACGGGTTGAGTTCATTTACAGCCGAGGTTACTGTTGTCAATTCATTTGAGAATGATTTTGAACATATGTGTGAAGCAGTGCAATGCGTGTGTGAATTTTTCAATCTCCATGGTTCTACATATTTTTCAAGTCAGTTTCGGGCCTATTTATGCGGTGATACGAAGAGCTATGTTGCCAGTATACTTCTTGCACCTGTTCTGTCGCCGTGTCTATTTTTAGGAGTGCGCCGAGGTCGTCCGCATCGAAAATGTGTACAAATGTGCGCCGACTATCACCAAGGCCAATCCATGTTGACTTTAGGAGGTATATTAGCTGAGAGGGGAGACTTTAATGAGGCTTTTTCTTACATCGAAATAGCCGTTAATGATTTAAGAAGTTCTTTCTATAATGCCAAGATAGGCAATTGTTTCAAGGCACACAGCGGAGGACTTCATCATCGCACCTCGATCTTCAAGATCTTTGGAATGTACGTGACCGCTCTGTGCAGTAAGGCCGTCATCTGCGCCGAGTTGGGAATGTTTTCATACAGTCTGTCTACTATTGACGAAGCATTGAAATGGTGTGCAGTGGTCGGAGTAACTCGTATGCAGAAAGCGGTGAGGCTGAGGCGTGCATACATCCTGACAAGGTCTGGCGAGTTAGAAAAGGCTTCGAATGAACTTTTACGGTGTGATGCCGATGCCACTAATGTTCTGCTGGGATCAAGGACACAGTTTGACGAATATGCAGAAAGATACTCGAGAGCTCTGCTATTCATGACTGAGAGTTTTTGTTACCAAGGTGCCAAACAGACTGAAGCTCACAGACGCACTTTGAGTTTTGTGGGTGAAACAATTGACACGACTTTGAAGTATTCTGGTTTGAATCGTTTTTGTCACTCGCTAGTAACACGCACGTGTCCAAAAGATAGCATTCAGATTGTCACTTACTGGTCCAGTCCATGGTGTTCTATGCGTGCAAATCTGCTATACCGACACGTAGCAAACTCATCAGTTGAAAGCGGTCAATCACACTCGGCTCTGTGTACGCTCGTGAGTGGAACACGGAATTATCAGCCGTTTCTTCTCATATTGCTATTACTGTGTGAACTGAAAATGAAACACAGCATTGATCTTCGACTCGATGAATGTTTGCCATATATTTCAGGTTCAATATCGATAAACCGCATGTCAAGAGATGTGGAATCAATCATATCTCGCATATTGTGGCTTGTGCGTGACTGGCCCAGCTTATTCTGCCATCTACAGACAAAACTACTTTCGATGGCATTCGCTGGTGATCTGCTCAACTCAGCTGCTCTTGTTAGCGGTTTGCAGACCCACTGTGGCGCGTCCATTCGGAGTCAATGTTTAGCTGCAATGACATCAAAACTATTGCAACGCTTTGAAAACGATGATGCATTCGTTCATGAAAGAAACAAGTTGCACTGTAGTCAATATGTGCCGTTTTCTTCGGTTCGGAAACATTTGAGGGTCTCTGAGCGTGAGATCAATCAACTCGTTGGTATAAAGCAACGCAGTAGTGACTGCCTAGAACATGCCCACCTGATATTTCCAGTGGTTACTATCGGATTACTACAAAAAAGTCATGTAGATGGAGGGATACCAGAGTTCATCATCTCACGGGTACATTCTGCTAGTGACTCATCAGTCTGCGTTAGGTTCACTGATCCATCAATCTGTGAGATATTCGATCGTTTCTCAAAGCTGCTTCAAGTCCAGCACGATGTACCCGAGCCTTCATCAAGCCGAGAATCGAAAATCAATTGGTGGGACAAGAGGCTTCAAATAGATACAGGCTTACACCAGATTCTTGATGAATTCAGCTCTTCACTTGGCGCATGGCGAGTGCTCTTACTTGGTGATACTGCCATGGAGCCAGTGAAACAGGAACTTTGTGAGCTCACCACTCAAGCAACCGCTCGAATGGAGGACGTTGCACTCGAATTAAACCTGTATGTTTCAGCTTCTGCATCTGAGCTTATTTATGTTCTACTTGCTGGCGCTGAATTTATCACAGATGATGAATTTTGCTGTGCTTTGTTTTCGGTACTACTTCCTCGCGATGCTAATGTCGTGCAGAACGAATGTCACGTGATTTCCACTCACTACAGCTACAGTCAGGAACCACAACAATCCAAGTCAAAGATATCCAAAGTTGTACAATTTTTGCGGCAAGCACTCACCACTGCGTTACACTGTCACAAGTCATACACCGAAAAAGAATCAGAACGTGATCCGGTGATTCTTGTACTTGGAGATGGTGTCAATAATTTTGCGTGGGAATCATTAGATGTACTGAAGAGCCAACGTGTGTACCGAAATCCATCTATGGCAATTGCACTTACCATGGCATCTCACTGGAGCAGTGCATTCAAAGCGAAGGATATTGAACGCAGCTTTTTTGTACTAAATCCAAGGGGTGACTTAGCCAAGACTCAAAAAGTTTTAGAGCCACTACTATTACAAACTGGTTGGGACGGAGTGACTGGTCTGCTACCCGCTCCATCGAAGGTCCTTAGCGCACTACAGGAATCTGACTTCTATCTGTACTTCGGACATGGTGGGGGTCAAGATGTCTTAAGTACTGATGTTATTCAAAACGCAGATGTTGAATCTGTTACACTGCTCATGGGATGTTCTAGTGGTGCTTACAACACTAGTGACACGACGTCATCAGTCAGTATATGTTTGTCATACCTGCTTGCGGGTGCGCCAGCAGTAATTGCAAATCTGTGGGATGTGACAGATGGTGATATTGATAGATTCTCAACGGGGCTCATACAAAACTGGCGCTCTTCTTCCCATAGTGGTGCGGCTGTTTGTTTGAGCACGTCTCTGCAAAATGCCAGAAATGTCTGTCAACTCAAATATCTTGTTGGTGCAGCTCCAGTACTATTTGGTATTCCAACTGAGATAGGAATTAGCCAACGAAAACGTTGACTTTGTCGTATTCAAACCAACTTTGTTTGTACGCTTGAGAGATCAAATTGTTGTTGTACTATCGATAGTAACAAATTACAGTGGAGTTTGAGTGTCACTGTGAATCAACTAGAAGTTCACAACTTGGCACAAAAGGAATTCCATCCTAATAGAAAGTCTCGCTCGCTTTGTGTTAAAGTCTGATTTACATAGTAATAGGTGTGGATCAAATAGTCACATGAACTTACCGCTGTTGACGCAGACAAAGCAGAACACATGAACGGTCGGAAACTACAAGCAGCGTGATACTAGGAGTTGTGCTCAGCTTACGCACTACTTACCCATCAAATATAAGACGATCTCTTACTGCCCGACCAGGGAATTTGTTCTTAAGCACGGTCACTTCATTTAGTGAATATTCTGCGAACGATTTCTTACCGATTTGTAAATTAGACGACGGGCTGCATCTAGTGAACAAACTAGTCCCTCCTTGGAAAAATTAGAAATTGTAGAGGTTGAAAGAACACTGTGCTCTTTGAGGCTTTCAGTTCTAACGATAAGCCTTAAACATGTACAGGATGCGTCGTAGAGTAACATACCTATCAACAATACATGCCATGGCATCCAAATCACATGGCGGAGTCCGTTTCAAGTTGCAATCAGCGATCCACTGAAATATACGTTGAGCAAGTGGAGTGCTTGTTCACATCAAGCGTACCTGATGAATGCTCTTGGAACTACCGGTTGAGACAAAACTATTCAGAGAAAAACTAAATGAAGTTCGATGTCCATTTGCGTCCACAGAATTTATATGTTTAAGCAGTCGCTTTGACTAAACCCAAATTTGTCAGAACATGGAATGGAACGATAACCAAACGTACATTTTGAAACTGTGTGGCTATACAAACCATTCGAAGAAAAAGATCTTCCTCTTGAGAATTATTCGAATTTGGCCATATGTTAGCAGTTGTGTGCAAACCTTTGTATCGCTTGATTGCTTTTTGGAAGACCAGAAAAGCCACAGCACCCTGAGTCCAGGTTGAAGTGGAAGTAGGGAAAAATATACCAAATCAGTCGAACCTCTTCAATATTCAGTGGGTTTTCTTTACTGGTACTTTCGTTATGTGGTATATCTGGTAAGAGAATGCTTTTTCGAGAAGCAACCAAATTTGCATATACAAGCTCAAGTTTGAAGTAAGCGAGCCAAATCTCTGAGAATGCCGTGAGGAAAATTTCTAACTGCTTCTTGAGTGCATCATCACCTTTACTCGCCGGGCAAGTTCGGAGAGCGTTTTGCAAAATACTCCTCGCACCGTGCATATTATTCTATTTACGAGTTAGAAATATGGTAGACGCGTGCTGAAAGTGACACCTTCCGGAACTCAAATGCCGCAGCGTGTAACCAAAGACCTTCACACTGACTGTGATGCCTTAGAGCTGCTGCAAGTACGCGAGACAGTAGCGCGGTGCTACCATTTGTTTCGCAGAACTTTGTGAACATGTACCAGAGTTGTAAACAAGATGGATTTCGACGAACTGCTCGTCTGAAAACTCCCTGCAGGTGCCTACGAAAGGCAGACAGAGCAGTCCTACACCTTCTTGTTTCCTAGAACGCTGTCAATTCTCAGCTAGTTGATAATATGAGTGCTTTACCTTGAATCTACCATTCAAAGTTCTTGCGAGGCTCAGCTCATAGGAAATGTACGCGGCGAAGGCCCGCTCGTTGCGACGAGTCCGCATGCTGACAAGGTATTCATACTTGGAGCGCGCGGCTAGGATACTCTTGCTCTCTTGTGGAGAGATAGCGCCCAGAGTTTCCAGAACAGTGAGATCTTTGACTATGACCTCTATGTCTCGTGTCACTTCGTCCATGACTCGCGTGTAAAGGTTCGAAGGAAGGACCTGTAGCCGGCCCCGCTCGTCTCTCCCTGCGGACTACTGCCTCTCCGTTGTTGTCTAATTCGTTACATGCTTTACCGTTTCTTTAGGCATCATTTGTGTCGTTAGTACTATCCTCCATATCAAAAGTAGCTTGATGGTCCGTGGCTCGTCGTTAGTACAGTCCTCCATTCGTTGGAAAACTTGAGGGTCTGTAACTCGTCGCATTGCGAAGTGATATTTTTATCGCGGATTACAAAATTTTACATATGCCTGTGAAGCGCCACAGTATTGCACATAGCGAGGAAAACGCGC
>PBDU01000013.1 GCA_002718195.1 Methanobacteriota archaeon
CAAGCGTGGTGATATCAAGGTAGTTGAGCTCCGCAGCGGAGGCCGTCACTAAGGTTCCGCCCAGTTGGAGACCACCATCTACTAAGTCGTGAGAGGCGACATTGAGTACCTGATTGCCGTTGGTTGTACCAATTGTGATGACACCACCAGAACTTTGCGTAATTGCCTTGCTATCTTCGGAAATGCCAAGCGTGGTGATATCAAGGTAGTTGAGCTCCGCAGCGGAGGCCGTCACTAAGGTTCCGCCCAGTTGGAGACCACCATCTACTAAGTCGTGAGAGGCGATATTGAGTACCTGATTGCCACCAGTGGAACCGAACGTAAGATTGGTTTGCCCTGTCAGATCTAATTTTCCAGTGGTGACATTTGAATCAGCAATCTTGGCAGTGGTGACAGCATTCGCGGCAATCTGGTCGGTATCAATGGCATTGTCGGCCATCATTGTGTTGGTGACGCCATCGTCGGAGATGGAAATGGTATCACCACTCTTGGTGAGACCGTCACCCGCAGTGATTTGTCCGGCGCCACTGAACTGCGTGAAGGTGAGACTGTTTGCACCAACTGTATCAGAACCTTTATCGGTGGTACAGACAAATCCCTTGTCGGCATTGGTGTTGCCTTTTTCCACAAAAGTAAAGGTTCCTGCAGCATTTGAACCCACGGCCATATCATCGGCACGTGCTAAGGTGGTGGTGGATAAAGTAAAAACATAGATACCGTTTTGTGACCCGGTACTTTGATCTTTGACTAAGACGCGATCGTTGTTGGCAAGAGTTACACCATCGACACTTGTTACAGAAGAAAGGTCGGCAATATTAGCGGTAGTACCGACAGTACAAGAATCTTTGATATCGAGACCCTCGGCCACGCCGTCGACATATGCCTTGGTGGCGACACCGGTGTCTACGGTAGGGTTCGCAAGACCCTCGATTTTTGTATTCGTGGTTAGTGTTAGTTTGGCACTAGATGCTGTGACCTGTACGTCGGTTCCACCATCTACACCAAACAGTAAGTTCGTACTTGACAATACAGCACTGGCCATATTTATATTATAGTAAAATATTTAATATTTTCAAGAAAAAACATTAAATATTTGTGTATGTGTATATATATGTCTGTTATTATAAAGTTGCTAAATCTGATTTAAAATTTCTGGCGTGTTACATAAATGCCTTGTTATATGGTGCAGGATGGAAATAATTCTTGGTATAGTTGTGAACTGCTGGATGCGTTAGAATATCTTCGACATTCCACCATTTGAGTGTACTATGTTGATCGTCTGGTACTTGTGTGAGGTCGTAACTGTCGTCGGACTCTAATACAATATTGACGGCGAACACGATATAGTGAGTACCATGATCGTCATTGGCGAAATTGTTGGGATAGATGTGGTGATAGACACCGAGGTCACTGGTTTTCTCGAGTGCCTTGCCAAGTTCCTGCTTGGTAATTCGTTTGACGGCGTCACCGATTAGTTCGTGCTTCCTCACGCGTCCACCGGGTACAAACCAAGTGTCTTTGGCGGGTTCGTTATTACGCTTACCTAGAAGGACTTGGCCTTCGTTATTAAAAATAAGAAAATCGGTAGAGATAATCTGGGTTTTTTTGATCACATCGACGTACTCTTCGGGAGGGATGAAGCCATCATTGGCGGTATCATCAGTGGTGTCGGTCATTTTATAAGTTATTGAGTTTATCATTTAAATCTTTTCTAGTAAATCTTTTAATGGTTTTTATTTGTATTTATCGGCTCTGATTTTCATTGTTCAACTCTTGCTCGAGTGTATTTCTTTCGCGGAGGAATTGTTGAAGGAGGGCAGTGTCGACGGCGGTTTTGTTAGTCGCGGCGCTAAGGGTGGAGATGCGGCTGTTTACAAATGTAAGGCGGACTTTTTTATGGGATTGTGGTGCATTCACAGTAGTATTAGTAGTATTAGTATTAGTATTAGTATTAGTATTAGTAGTATTAGTATTAGTAGTATTACGAGTCTCGTAGTCTTTCCTGCCTCTTTCAGCAAGGTCACGCCACATATCATAGGTTTCGGAATCGCTATCAAAATCGGAAAAGGACATCTTAAATAGGTAGTTTGGTCGTGGAATATCTTGTAAAGTGTATTGTAATGTACTGTAATTTTGCAAATCAATTTTATGATTTATCTATCATAAAATATTATTTTTTGTTGTTTATCACATATAACCATAACAACATTACAAATATATCGGCGGCTGTAAACAACGTTACCATAATATAATGGTGACTGGATATTGGATCGGTTTGGATAGTCTCATAGATGTTGTTGGTGTTATTGGCGTGGTCGTGGGCGTGGTCGTGGTCGTGGTCAGGGTCGTGGTCGTGGTCAGGGTCGTGGTCGGGGTCGTGGTCGGGGCCAGTGCGTCCGGCTCGTAGAGGTGGGGCATCGCGGAGTGTTCTACGCAAGTTTCCGTTATTGATTATTCTATTGCGATTTACATAAGCTCGTATGTCATTGACTTCGTTTATATGCTCCGAAAGACGACGGTTGACCTCTTGTTCGAAAATCCTCATAGAATTTCTGGTTTGCCGTCGTCCCGTTTGAGTATTTCGAGCGACAGTATGGGGTCGGGGTAATTTAAACATTTCGACTCGACAGATGGGACACTCACGCGACCGCTGAATATGGGTGACAAAACAAGGTATACAAATAAGATGTTTACACTCTAAGATAATACGACCCTGCTGGGGTATTTCTAGACAACACGGACATTCGGTATTGTAGGGATCAGTCCACGTCATTGGAATTAGTGCGGTATTGTCATGTGCCATTGGTATGTTTCTCTATTACTTATTAATAGTATATTAATAAATCAATTTTATATTATTAATTCAATTTTATATTAATAATTCAATTTTATATTATATATTATATAAATGAGTTGTTATAATATTCCACATAATTTTAATGAAGAAGATATCAGTCGACCAGGATTTTGTAGTTGTTTTTCGGCGACAATGACCAACCTAGAGTGTAAATGGGATATGCTGTGTCTTGTAGTTAGACAGTCTTTTCGGTCTACAAAAGAGTGTGTAACAGAGAAAATTAACAATATACTGTCGGGTTTTGATAAATTGGAAGAGGAAGAGAACGGTAACGATAACGGTAATATAGGGGTCTCTGCTGATGGGACAGAAGACACGTGCGTGGTTAAAAAAACACAACAGAACGACACGGTGTTGGCGGAAGGTGAGATAAGATGCGAATTCTGTAAAATAAATGTGGCGGATGTGGTGATATTGCCGTGTGGACATAGTATGTATTGCAATGAATGTCTGGAAAAATGGTATGAAACGAGTGAGGTGTGTCCAAAATGCAAGGTTTCTATGCACGATGTTGTACAATGTATATGATTAGGTAACTGTCTATATTTTTTTATATAGTGATATGTTATATAATGGAATCTTTTGAAGAAGCCTTTTTTTCTCCTCTAGGTAAAGAGTATTGCGTACTTTTCTATTATTCGGCAATTATTGCATTCATTATGCTCACGGTGGGTGTAATTGGTGGTGTATACCACGTGATGTTGGGTAATATGAATCTTTTTGCTCTTATCATTAGTCTGGTTTCACCGGCAATTCTGTATCTCAACAACAGACTACTCTACTCAATGTGTGTTACGATGGGTTAAGTGTAGAGAGAATTTATAAAAATGTTTTTTTTGCAATATATTGAGTAGATCGAGATGGTCTTAATAGTCAATATATTGTTATGCTGCGGTTATCTATAAAATTGAAAGATGAGTAACTTACTTTAAAACAAGATAAATAATATACTTATGTTGGGGGTATCTGGTTTGGAAAAATGGGGCGGGCACACTATTATTCGCCAAAAAGAAGCGAATGGTAACTATTCCTTTGTCGGATTGTCCAAGAATGTTTTTGATGAGAAGAGCCAGATGGATTTTTACGATTATTTAGAAAAAATGGATTTTTATGGAGGGGTTACTTCGTTTGGCGAGATCCCACGTCAACAGGCGTGGTTTTATGATGGTGGCGGCAACTTTGGGGATCGTGCCAAGTGGACAGATCTGCAAAATCCACGGTGGATAGCCCGCACGTATAACCCAGTGTTACGGCATATACAAAATCGGTTGCAAACGTGGTATGCCGCCACATTTAGCGACAAGATGATTGGTCCTGGCATTAATACCCAGGCCGTATTTGACAGCATCTTATTGAATAAATATAGGGGGTGGGGTGATTCGATTAAGCCACATCGTGATAGCGAGACGATCTTTGGTGATAACCCGACGGTGCTTATTTTGTCGATTGGCTGTCCACGGGAGATTATCTTTCAGCGTATTTTATACGATAAGGATAATTTGAATTCTATTAAGAGAGATCGAGATTTTAAACAGGGAGAACAGAGTATTCGTGTGAATTTACCGTCGGGGAGCGTCCTATTAATGGGAGGCGAAGTACAGAAATATTATAGTCATGAGATCAAGAAGGTGGTGGGATCAAGTAATAAAGATGCCGGGGACAATGTCCGTTATAGCCTGACCTTTAGACAATATAGTCGAAAATAGTATTGTAATACCGTTTCTATACTGTTGTAATACTTTTAGAATACTAATTTTAAGAAAATTGATTCTTAGAAAATTGATTCTTAGAAAATTGATTCTTAGAAAATTGATTCTTAGAAACATAATTACGATATACGTCATCGATAAGTATATGACTGATATTAATTGTGACCGGTGCATTGGCGACAATCGGGGCGTTATTTGTGATGATGCTTGGGCTCTTGTTAAAAGTTATATGTTTCATGGTAAGTTTGATGCAATTCAGCTTATAGAATATCATACCGGACTACCATATACACTGGGTCTTCATAATAATAAGGGTGCGGAATATACATTCGGCTATTTATGGGATAATCATCCGGAGATATTTAAGGTATTTACTGTGGGTGAAGTTAAGAAGATGATAAATAAGCACGAGGCAAAATTGCGTTTGTGGTATGCGTGATATGATTATGGTGGTATTGGTATGGTGGTATTGGTATGATGTATGGTATTTGTTTTGGGTTAATCTTCTCTATTTTGTATATGTTTTTTTTCTGCATATTTAATATAATGGGTTGTGATAATCAAGGTTGTGGTACGGTTCAGAAGGGTGGTAAGGCTTGGTTAGGATCGTCAACCTATGCCGACAAACTTAAAAGTGGTGCGGATAAAGCTGGTAAAGCATTAAAGAGAACTGCAAAGGATGGTGTTTCTCTTGCCCGTAAAGGGTTACGCAAGACAGGCAAGCTTGCTCGTCGGGCTGCTGCTGGTACGCAAAAACTTGTAAAAAAAGGTGCTCGTGGGGCAAAAAAAGGAGTAGTGGCGGCAGGCGACGGACTGGAAAAGGGAATTAGAAAAGGCACAAAGGCAGTGCAGTCAAAAATAGGTGGACGTGGACGCACGCGGAGACGTCGGCGGCGGCACACAAAGACGCATAAAAAGAGGCGCCACCACTAAGTAAAAATTTGTGATTAAATAAACATATATTCTATAATATTCTGTTGTGACATATTATAGAATGCCGGTTCGTCTTCCTGCAATTCCAGATATAAAAGAAGATTCGAAGACTAAATGTAGGGATCGTGAGCAGTATTATAAACACGAGATATCTCGTTTAATTGGACAGTCTGGCAGGTCCGCGACGGAGTTAAGGGCGGCACAGCGAGAGTTAAGGAATCTGAGTCAAGCCCCAATGGCTGAAGCAGTTGATTCGCTACCGACAGCAGAACCTGTAAGTTTAGGTCCAAGAATGAGTGTGGCGATGGACCCCGCGAGTATGGGATTGCAAGTAATGCTTCCGAATGAGACCGAAGATCAGTACAGAACAAGGATGGCCTTGCAGCGGCGACGGGAACGGCGCTTGCGGGCGGAGCAGCAGCAAGTGTCGACAGCGAACGCCACTGACAGCGAGGATGAATACATGGGCGGAAGGAGAAGAAAAAGGCATAGTGTTAAGCGTAATATTAAGCGTAATATTAAGCACAGTAATAAACAGAAAAAAAAGAAGAAAACTAGAAAATACAAGTTAGGTAAGAGAGCGTTAACACGGAGAAGGAAACTGCAGACAAAGGCACGTCGTAATCGTACAAAACGCGGTGGTGATCGTGTGTTTAAAAACTATAAAAGACACGAGCTCTATTTATCGCACCTGATTAATGTTGGGGGTGAAACAGTTTCTGAACGTGATTTTGTTGCAACACATAATGAGCGTGAAATAAATAATTTGATGTCGGCAATGCGGTACTATTTAAATCATAAAGCTAGAACAGATAAAGATAAAAAAACAGCGGCGGCGGCTTTCCGTAATACCGCAATTCGTGCACAAGAGGAAGCTCATCCACAAAGTCAGATAGTTCTTAATATAATCCATGAGATTGATCCATATAATTAATAGGCTTAGTAATGTACTCGCGAATCTAGCCGTTACGCGTCCGCCAACCCTTTATACCCATTTACACCTCATTTAACAATGCATCAAACCTCTATTTACCCCCTAACTAAGAAATGAGTGGGATTCTCAAAAATGAGTGATGATTATACCCCTTATTTACCCCATATATAGTATACTATGCGAGGTAACCTAAGCATAAAGGGGGTTTGGGAAAGAAGGATCTTTTACCCCTCTATTAAAATAGTAGTAGAGAGATACTCCTCAATAAATAAAAAAGTGCGTTTGCACCTCTTTATTTATTTTTATTTTTATTTTCATATTGAACTTATTGATTAGATTTTTCGGATCATATTTCCTGAATTTATAACTACTTATTGGACTACCACGGCCTTGCTGCGTGTTAGCTTCGGGCGCGTGAGGCACGTCGCGTAGTACTCAAATTCTCGATCGGCTTCTTCCAGAGCCTCCTGCTCGTCGGCTTCATTGTACAACGTACGAGATGTGGACCGAACCCGTTCTTCGCCGTCGACCCACCCGCGGGCATGGGCAAGTTGCTCATCGGAAAGACGAAAGAGTGTCTGTGCAAAGAGACAATTCTTGATTTCTTCTTCACGGCACAGTGGATCAAACCAGTAACGCTTCTCGTACAAGATTGCGTCAATGCACTGTCGCCGAGACTGGAGTTTCTGCTGCTGTTTGCTCTGCTCCCGCTGGTGGAATATCGAGGCTTCACGTTCGACCTGTCGACGCTGGTTCGCGGACATTTCGTGGGTCGCCTGTGCACTGCGGTAGCTGCTGACACGCTTTGTCTTTCCACGGTTCATAAGCTCCGGACAAAATTTGGGAGTGTGTCCCTTTTCGTGGCAGTAATTGCACTCCTGACTCAGGAGTGTCGGGCAGACCACAATACCGTGGGGTCCCGGCTGATCCTTCACGTAGTGCGATGTGTACTCTTGCTTAGACTTTCCGGCAGACTTGCAGCAAGGACAGAACGGAGAATTGGTAGACATAGTTGATAGCGTTTGTTGGGTAGACTTGGTGAAATACTGTATATTGTAGTTTCGGACATACCACCTACACCAAAAAAGTATTTCAATTTTATATAAAAAAATAAAATATACTCTATTTGACCGGGTTATTTCTTACATCTGTTCGATCTCCCGGATAAATCTCTCCATCTCACTGGTTTCTAAGCAATGAAAACTATACATATATTGTTTTTTCATTAATTCTTCATGCTTTTCTTTACAAAAAGTAGATCTTATATATTTATTGTGCCCATCATCTACTACAAGACACAATATTTCATATACACTTCGGGGATTTTTGGTGGAATATAATCCTTCCCGGTACTTATCCTTAAGGTAATAACTCAATATCCGTTCTCGTACCGTACTGCTCATATCTATTCACACTATATCTATGTATTTATATTCATCAATTTTATTAAAAAATATAAACATTAGTGCACTCGGCAATCTAACATCGCATTCCCCCCATTTTCTCTCTATCACCTTTTTTATTTTACCAGATTGATCATAAACCCCATTTTCCCCAGAACTCAGAAATGAGTGGGATTCTCAAAAATGAGTCCTCTTTTTTTTCCATCTTTTCCCGCTTCTTGGACTCTGTATATATGTCTAAAAATATCTGATACAATCCATATGGCATCTTACACTATTTATATACTATCATAATGTACTCTTCTTTATCTCTCTTTAATAAAAAAAGAAAACTTTGCCGTATTAGTTTCTCTTGATTTTTTTTTTGTTATTAGTTTTTTACTTTTTAGTGCCTTTTTTTCAGTTATTCGTATTCGATCGCCTTAATCTCATCATCTTCTTCATCATAGTAGGTTCCGGTGGACTCGTGTGATTCTACGTCATACAGGTTGTTCTCATCATCCATAAGGTATTTTGTTCCCTTAATCTCCACTGTTTTTACATTCAAAGATACATCCGCATCTTCCTCTTCGTCACCCACGGGTTCCTCCTCAAGCTCAGCTTCCTCGAGAGCCTGGTTTTCCATTGCCGTGAGCTCCTCTACAGCCTTGGCTTCCTCCTTCGCCTTCTTTGCGGCTGCCTCAGCTTCCTCCTTCGCCCTCTTCGCGGCTGCCTTGGCTTCCTCCTTCGCCTTCTTCGCGGCTGCCTTTTCAGCGGCCTTGGCGGCCTTGGCTTCCTCCTTCGCCTTCTTTGCGGCTGCCTTTTCAGCGGCCTTGGCTGCCTTGGCTTCCTCCTTCGCCTTCTTCTCAGCGACCTTGGCTTCCTCCCGCTCCTTCTTAATCTGTGCCTCCAAGGCCTTGGCCACCTTCATCTCCTCCTCTTCAGACTCCGAAGAAGAGGTTGATTCCGCACCCGCCTGTGCTACCAGACTAGCGATAAGATCGTCACCGGTACTGGAGTCCAACACCTTCTTACTCTTGCGAGGACGACCAGGCCTCCTCTTCGGCTTCTCGTCATCCGAGGAACTTGTCGAGGCATCGCCCTTCGGGCGACCACGCTTGCCCTTCACCACGATGAACTGGTCTTCGGGGATGGTCAGTCCAAGCTTGGCGGCTTCTTCCTCAGCCTTCTCGCGGCTAATTCCCAGCTTTTCCATCACATTGCCATAGTTGACGAGCTTTCCCTGAGGGGTCCACTCACCACTCACGCGAGTCCGGATGTCACCGGCGTTGGGTGCACCCGTCTCATTCGCCTTGGCCTGCTTGCCACACGTCTTGCAGTAGTCAAGTGGTTGGCCGCTGATTTCGCAGATCTCCTTGGCGTTAGAGCACTGCGAGTGCAGGCCGTGGTTCACACGAATACCACAGCACGAGGACAACAAGGTTCCACAGAACGGGAGCGGAACACTGGGCTTGATGGTCTTGGGCTTGCTGACCTTGGTCTTCTTGGTAGGCTGAGACTTGACGAGGTTCATCTCCTGGAAGGCTTCGGTGGCGTCGAAGCCGTGCTTGTCGGCGAGGAACTGAACCGCATCGCGAACACATCCCATAATCGCGCTGTCGAGTGCGCGCTGCGAAGAGTTGTTAAGGTTGAAGTTAACGGACATAGTTGATAGCTTTTGTTGTAGACTTGGTGAAATACTTTATATTGTAGTTTCGGACATACCATCTAAATCAAAAAAAGCATTTCAATTTTTTTTTGGTTTATGAAATAAGTTATTTATATTGGAAATGAGTGATAGATATATGAAGAGTGTGATCTAGGATATTTATATTTATTTATGAATATCTCTCTGCTATACGATAGTGTAATCTAGGATAGCGTCTATATAAGCTTAACTAAGAAATGAGTGGGATTCTCAAAAATGAGTCACTATACTATATTGGTTCTAGAGAGAAATTCAATATTAAATTTAAATAGTCTTTGTTTGATGTTATAAGTTATTTATTTATATTTAATAAAATTGATATCCTTTTTTTGTGTTATGAGTAAGGCCTGACAGATTTAATTGAAAAGTATTAACAACCAACAACCAACAACTATGACTGGAACAATCCGCAACAAGCCCACCATCCACAACAAGCCACTCCGTAACTGTCGAGTGAAGGGTCGTCGGGTACGCACTCGTGCTGCGAGCACTCGCATTCGGGCTTCAAACTACAGTGGTGCAGCGAGAAAGAGGCGGGAACACCGGAAGGATCGCCGCGACACTGTAGACGACCAATCCGACGACAGGAATCTTCACATCGATCACTGGGACCCAGAATATCAATTGATTGAGATGGAGGAGTATTGGTCGCGGATTGAGAAGATGTATGGGCCTATTGAAGAATGGTAAAGATTATAAAAAACACCATAAATAAACAAAATAAAAATCACCTCACACTTTTTTTGTTTTCAATTTTTATAATATAAATAACTTATTGTATAAATCAAAACAAAATTGAAATGCTTTTTTTGTGTAAGGAGTAAGGCCTGACAGATTTAATTGAATAACATACAAGATAATCTAACCCTACTATGAACAACGTACGCTACAGTGCCAACCTCACACGCCAGACGAACAATGGTATTTCGATGAACCGCCGTCCACTCGGCAAGGGGTCTCGTGCGACCTCATACAACAACCTCATTCGCACAAACTTTGACGAGTTGTCGCATCACGTCGAGAACATTCGTTTCAAGTTCAAGCAATCCACTCACGCCCACGGTACCGACCGTTGGTATTTGGAGGACAATGGTTCGGCTCACACGCACAATCTGGAGCATTTCCTCTACCTCTCCGAGCTTCTCCAGCGCAAGCAGGGCACCCAGCCCGCTCTTCCCACTCTGGTCGAGTTTATCATCTTTATGATTGCTCATCCTTCTCTTCGCTCGGTTGTGGGGGTGTACCGCCCTCCCCAAAAAATATCCGCTCCTACACCCGCTCCACTACCGACCGTTGCCCACGATCTTTCCGGTCCTTCCATCAATGACTCTGAATGGGGTGACTTCTCCGCTCCCCAGTTTGACGATGATGAACTTTAATTTTACACACTAATATACACTTAAAAATACACTTAAATACACTTAAAAATACACTTAAATACACTAAAATACACTAAAAAATACACTTTATACTATACTACATTCTCATTCTCTTTTCTACCTCTTTTTTATTCTTTTTATACTATTTCGTCGGATATTTAGATAGAAATATACTATATTATATTGTAAAATATATTATATTCAGAATAATGAAGAGGATGATGATGAATCACCTGATTTTGTTGCTGATTTACCTACACCACCAGCACCCACGCTTTCAAGCCAATCTATATTTGCCTTTATTGATTTTTGAAACTCCGTCAATTCATTTGCTAATTTAATATCTTCTTGAACATGAGCTTTTTTAAATATATCTTTATTTCCAATCTGCACAGTAACATCATATATAGCTCTGGTAATTGCTTTACCAACGAATGTATGTATATTATTATTACTATCTTCAATTAGTTTCCGCACTTCGGAATCATCGAGGTGCATCTCCCCCATTGCTTTTTCTACTCGTTCTTTCATCATCTTGTTGATTGCTTTCAAAGTTTTTATTAAATCAGCTTTTTTTGTTTTTTTTTTATCATCTTTGTCACCATCTTTGTCACCTTTGTCACCATCTTCATCACCATCTTTACCTAGAGAAAATCTCTCTATAATATTATTATTTCTACAATCTAGAATATTTTTAGACAAACAGATACCAATGATTACGATCGCTACCACAGCAAATATATTTTCTGTATTTTTGCTAAACATTGTATATACTATTATATACAATTATTTTATCTAAAATTTTGTGTAATTGATATTTATTTATCTATATTCATAAAATTGAAATGCTTTTTCTGTTTCGAGTTAATACTACCCCAACAAATAAAACCAAACTAATACAACAATATCCTACAAAACTATGGACTTCCGCACCCAGCTCAACAGTCTCATTAACGAGCTACCCGAAGATATCCGCTGTAATGTTGTTGTGAAACAGTACGCACTCACTATTGCTAATTCCTACGAAACTCTCCAAATGTGGGTTGGTCCCAATGCAATTCAGTTTGACATCAACTGGAACCATATCATTCAAATGATTGCAGGAATTCGCCACATTCATCCTGACAATATCACCAATTATATCAACAATTTTCAACTCTATGAATACGACTACCAAAACAATAACCAAGATAACTACATTGTTAATGACATTGTTAATGACATTGATAACTCTAACAACAGTGAGAGCGAAGAAGATAGCGATGATGAGAGTGAAGAAGACAGTGATGATGAGAGTGAAGAAGACAGTGATGATGAGAGCGAAGAAGACAGTGATGATGAGAGCGAAGAAGGCCTTCCAGAAGGTGGTAATAATGAACAGGAAACTGAGTGTGATAATCAAGAGTCGGGGCTGGACCACACCGAGATTCAGTGGGCTTGTTGCCACTGTCTAACATTCACAGGTAGTTATAACGAAGTCTCTAATCATGAAGAACATTGTCCGCATCAATGCGAGCATATTAACTATGAAATTCCATAATAAATAAATAAATAAATAAAAATATACAAACATAAGAACACAATGATTATTTTCTTGTTTTTTAACAACTTTTTTATAAAATTGAAATGCTTTTTTCTGCATTTTTCATATTCACCCCTACTATAATTACAACTACACTCAAGCTACACTAATTGATTATGTTCTGCACCGTCTGCAAGAATGCTGGAAAATCGGAAAAGGACTTTACTTCGCACTTTGTGAAAGAATCTACTAGCCCGTTTGCCAAGGTTGTTTGCCCTACTCTCCTACAACAACAGTGCAACTACTGTAAAGAAAAAGGACACACGCCCAAATTTTGTCCTAAATTGAAGGAGCATCACGAAAAAAAGAAAGCCGCTGCCTCCCGCACACCGTTCTGTTCAGTTTGTCGTGATGCTGGGCAACCGGAATCAGAGTATACTTCACATTTTGTAAAAGATCAGCCTGGTCCCGATGGAATTGTGGTGTGTCCTCTACTGCTTAGTCAGAAGTGTCGATACTGCAAGGAGTATGGTCACACACCTTCACAGTGTCATAAGCTTCAGCTTAAAAAAATGCAAGATGGTCTCATTCAACAAACCACAAACCATACCAATACATTGGTGCTGTGGGACTGCTTTACGAAACAAAACCAAGTTGTTCTTCATACCAAAAATACATCTTCATCCAATAAATGCTTACACCCACGCCCACGACTTCAAGTACCCACTGTCAATTTTACTTCACCCAAACCGATAGAAGATATTCATTATGAAAAACGCAATAAAGTAAATACACACCTCCCCGATAATATTATCACTCCCTTGGAACAACAAGAAGCTCACAAAATTATCATTCAAGTTCAGAAAAATAACGCAAAGAAAAAGACAGATCTAGCAAACCTTAAGGGTATCGGTAATGGTCCAATCAAATTCGCAAAAGTTAATGATATCTTTACCTATTACGACTGGAAACGCACCAACCCTAATGACCGTTATATTACCGACATCGACTACCGTTTCATTCACCAAGACGGTTCACAACGCAAAATGTCTTGGGAAGAGTGGTGTGATAAAAACTATCAAGATCAATATAAAATTCGCATAATGAATGCCAAATCGGCATCTACCCATAAAAATTGCGAAGAAAAAATTCACAATCGTATGTTTGCTCAAACACTGTACACAAAAACTGAAGAAGATAACGCAATGAAGGAAGCTGATCTGGAATTTCAATATCTTGAAGATCTTGAACGTATGCAATTATGTTTTATGCCAAAGCTTAGGCGAGCTGTAGCATTGGGTGTTACTATCTAAGTGAACATTTAAAATAAATAAAAAAATATAGACGGCAATAAAATCCTTTTTTATTTATTTAATATATACAATGACTTTTCGGAAGCTTGTACAAAAACTAAAACTCGGAAAAATACTAAAAGGGGGTCGTAAAAAAACACACAAAAGAACCCGTGTTAAAAAATATAAAAAAACCACAAGACAGCTTACTAAAAAAAATAAAACGCGTTACAAAAAAAATAAAGTAGGCGGCAAAGGCTGAGGTTTGGTATTTTCTTAATAAATAAAAGAAAACCTTTTGATATAGAAATGACAAGGTTTCAAATAAAATTTTTGTAACTTTCGACATATATCATCTTTATTATTACTCATCGTCACTATCACTCGACGATGAGTAACTATTATTGCTATTATTAGTTAGAGGACAACAATGAGTCGATTGCAAGTCTTCATCATCTTCAATCGTGGTGAACTCATAATCAGCTGGACAAGCCCTTGTTTCTACCATACACTCTGGAATATAGAACTCATAATCGGGTTCTTTTATAAAATTTGGATCGTTACTTTTGAATTCGCAAAGCATTTCCACAATATCATTTGGTAAAGTATTGCCAATAGTAGAAACTCCTTCACGATATCCATCTTTAGATATATTACAACTGGCACCTTTGTCTATAATCTCGTATAAATTATCTTTGGGAAATTTAATTTCAAATAAATTGGTAACTTTTTGAAGGTTTTCGTGAAGGGGGGTCTTCCAACTTTCACTCCCTCTTTCAATAACATCGACTTTTTGATAAATGGTACGATCTCCACATAGTACCCTTTCATATCCAGAACGACTCCAAAATCCATAACAATATATATAATCTCCTTCACTATTTTTTTTTCGAATCTCAACAATATAGTTATTTCCGGTTACGATAGATAATCCAAGTTTTACATCATAACCTAATTTTCTAATGCGGATTGCCACTTCATTCACGTTGAATGATGATTGAGTAGTATAAGAAGCACTCCCGTATATAATTTCATATGCTTCCTTATAACGACAGATACCCCATTGATTGAAGACAGAAGCAACCGACCACTTTTGATAAAATTCGCACATATTTGGTGTAGAGAAATAATGTTAAGAAAATATTTTCATATTAGGATTTCAATTTTATCTAAAATAAAATTAAAAAACTTTTTCTGGTTTATATATTTTCTATTTTTTCTGGTTTATATATTTTCTATTTTTTTCTGGTTTATATATTTTCTATTTTTCTAGTGCATTTAACTTTAAACATTGCAGCCAATGGTAGTAATGTGGTTAATCATTGCCATTTCCTTCTGGGACGCCTCCTCACTCTCCTCCTCACTATCCCATTCTCCCTCACTCTCCTCTTCACTTTCCTCATCACTTTCCTCCTCACTCTCTACGCACATAGGATCATAGTCCCGATCAACCTCGTAAAAGTCACCAACTTCAAATTCATCTCCCTCCACCTCGACAGTGTGTCCCATATCGATGTCGCGCCCGACCGTGTATTTGTTGTTAGCACCTGGGATAAACTTCTCGCGTTCATACCGATCAGGAGTAGTGCGAGCACGAGTGCAGATCGGCATATTAATGGTAGTTAATTGAATGATAATGTCTCGTTCAATATAGTCAGGCCTTACACGTAATGCTAAAAAAGCATTTCAATTTTTTGTTATTCATTATGATGTTTCCATATACCCTCAATTTTCACTCCACCACATATCATATATATCTTGTTCCAGCTTACTGCCTACCATATCCGTTATACCCCTTTCAAAGCTATATTTGCTCTCCGTCGGTTTATGTAAATAGTATCCTTTGGGATACTCATCTGTTGAACCTTTAAAAATAAATTCCCAATCTTGAATATTAACTGTTTTTGTGCTCTCCATATAATGGTAGTTAATTGAATGATAATGTCTCGTTCAATATAGTCAGGCCTTACACGTAATGCTAAAAAAGCATTTCAATTTTTTGTTATTCATTATGATG
>PBDU01000014.1 GCA_002718195.1 Methanobacteriota archaeon
GTGTGGCCGTGGCTCTGTTCCCGTCCAACTACGAGATCGTTGGCATGAACGAAGAAGACGGCGACAACGACTGATGCACCCTTGCATCAAACTGTACGATCTGATGACCCATCTAATCAGAGGGACCCTCTGATTCACTCTGCGTCTTTCGCCTCTGCAATTTCTTCCTTCTCAACAACGGCGAGATAGTATGATGTTACGATGTTAAGCGCACCAAAAATAATCAAAATAAGACCGAGGAGGCGAGTATTAACAGCAACGAGTTCTGACAAGTTCGGATCATCAACAATATTCCCGAAAATTGGACTGTTCATCATGAAAGCAATGCCCATCACAATAAGGACAACCTTGCCCGCCAATTCGTTCACAAACCTCTTCAGGGCACTTTCCGACATGTTTCATCCACAATGCACATGCATCATGAAGATATTGATGATGACCGAAAATTATCGTTGAGTCGAAGATGTGGTGGTTTAAGCAGTAAATCAAAGGGTAAATGCACAAACCCACTGCTCCGTTTTGACCCAATCAGAGGGCTTGCAGTGGGTCTTGTCAGACGCTACCCATTGATACAGAATTCTGATTATTCTAAACCATCTTCTGCTTCAACAGGACCATCATCTCCTTGGGCAGATTCATCAATTTCTTCTTCTAAGTTGGTGCCTTCTGATTCTGTAAATTCTTGAGCGTATTCCTTCTCATCTATCTTCTGGCTTTTTGCAACCAGTGCTAATCCGATTACCAATGCTCCTCCAGCAATCAAGAAGGCAATCCAAGGGGTTGAACCTTCTTCTTCAGGAGAGCTGAATGACACCACTGAGGAGGTAGGACTTTCAGTTGTGATTAAGTCAACATAATCTTCAAGTCCTGATGGTGTTAAAACGCTACAGGAGATTTGTGCATCTTCTGGGTACTGGAATCTCCATGTGAAAGGAATTTCAAGTGATTCACCTGGCTTCATTGTTCCATAGAAACTGCTTTGGATGTATCCTCCAATATCAGCAGAATCATTTCCTACATAGCACTCAAACACTGGATTAATTGCTTCAGCATCTCCTACGTTTGAAATTGACAAATTAACTCCCAAAGGTTTGTTGACTTCTGCCACAGATTTTGATGGTGTAATCGCGTCTACTACAATCATTGGAAGAGATACATTTGCCCACATTATTGAATTGGGTGTGGCAGTGACTTGAGTTGTGAATTCACCCCATCCACTGCTTACTTTGACTTCGATGGTAGCCTCTTCAGATGAGTATACTCCATCGCCATCTTGCCATTCTACAATTCTGACCCAATCTCCAGTGTTGTCAGAGAATGAAGCCCCTGTATAGTCTCCATTATTGCTAGAAATCAGCACCTTTTGATTACTTGATGGATAGTATCCCAATCCGTTAGCTTTGATTTCCGCTCCTGCAATATTTGTCTTTATGATCCTTTCACTTACTAAACGAATCCAGTTATCGACCATTCCTCCTGTACCTTGATTGTTATTGTAAGTGATGAGACCTTGGTCCCTTACAATGATGTCTTCGTCAGTTCTTGAACCGATTATGCTAGAGTCTGAGATAGTTAAATCTCCATCAGTCGAAACTTCCACAGGAGCTGAACCTGTTAACGAAGTGCTTGCAATTTGACAAACTCCTTCACAGTTTATTTGGGCACCAAAAATTGTTGAGTCTGCAACCCAAAACATTCCGTTGTTATTCACTGTGAAGGAGGATTCCATCCACTGTTGGAATGCACCGAAATTGATTGTCACCTCGTGTGGTTGGAAATAGATACTCTCTGAGTTCTCAGTCAATATTTGGAATTTGTCCACCGTTAGGTAGAATGGAGCGATGTGTGTAATATCAACATCTATTGATGGCTCACTCAAATTTACACTAAAGTCAACATAATCTCCAGTGACATTTGTCTCGGTAATATTTTGCACGGTCGCATTAACAGAAATCGTTTCGTTAACTGCGCTCACAAAGATAACTCTTAGTGTACCCATGCCAGAGAGTGCTGATGTATCCAATGACACAGAGGAATCAGTGTACAACTGAAGATGAGAGTTGACGTCTTGTCCTGTTAGTCCACCATTCACCAATTCTAGTCTTGAGCCATCTTCGATAGTGATTGTAACTCCTTGACTTACACTGACTTCTTGGTCGATGACTAAGGTGGCTCCATTGGTTACTACCATGTCTTCGTTGATTGTTGAAGAGGCATATGTGGAACTTTCACTAATTTCTTCGGCTGAAGTCATTGTTGAGAATGACGATACAGATAAAACAATCAGCATGATTAGGGCTGCAATTCTTCGCTTTTGCATGGGTATACCAGATGCAAGTAGGAAATATACTATTCTCCGAATTTAATATTCAATACGGGACATCTTTCCATCCTAGTTTGTAGCCTAAGATATTGAATAATCTATGGATTATTGGTGTCAAAATCAACAATACAAGGATTGGGATGACTGCAGAATTACTGGAATGCTCGAAGGCACCTAAACAGAGGTAACCAAAAGCAAAGGTGAACACTGCAAATGGTAAAGTGTCGAGTAATGGGTCTTTGCTGGAGGTGTCTCCTTCTCTTTTCAGCCCTTTCCTTCTTTTGAAAAATGATCCAGTCATGTCTCCAAGCAATGCAGTGAATCCAAGGAATGTTCCTATACAGAAGGCAACTGTAAATTCATTTGTTGAGCCAAGTAACGAGGATTCCCATCCTTGAATAGGATTGATGAAGATATTACTACTTTCAGAGGAAATGATAACCTGTAGGTAACACAACAATCCAGAGGTCAGCGAACCCCCTATCAATCCGTTCCATGTTTTTCCATCTCCAAACAGTCTATTTCCATCCCATGCAACTCTTCCGCCGTCAATTGGCCATGGACCATAACCAGTTTTTGGCAGCCATTTTCCCCAAAGCATTGCAAATGTATTAATCAAGAACCCTGGTAAATAAATCCACAAAACGGTGAGCACCCCTACATAGATTGGTAAATTATCAAGACTGCTCATGATTAGTCTAAATCAATTTAGTAATTTAATCTTCATCATTTTGGTAAAGAAAATCAACAAACATGTTTATTGAATTAAATTTCCTAAACTAGAATATGGCAACTAATGTCCTGGTCATCGGCTCTGGAGGAAGAGAGCACGCACTGTGCGCCGGCTTGGTATCAAGCCCCACGATTGACTCCCTATTTTGTTCACCTGGAAATGCAGGCACAGCCTCGATTGCAACGAATGTAAAACTGGATATTGGCAACCACAAATCAGTTATCGAATATTGCAAAAATCATGAGATTAGTCTTGTTGTAGTTGGTCCGGAAGCACCTCTCTGTGATGGGATTTCCGATTCTCTGATGGCAGCTGGGATAAATTCCTTTGGACCAGAGTCATATTTGGCTAATCTGGAAGGATCCAAAGCATTTGCAAAAGAAATTATGATCAAAGCAGGAGTTCCCACCGCTAGAGTGGAAAGACTCGAAGAAGGCTCTGATATCAACAAATTCTTGGATGAATTTTCAGCAAATCCCTGGGTTATCAAACGAGATGTATTGGCTGGTGGCAAAGGCGTTGTAGTAACCACTGACCGCCAAGAGGCAATTGATTTCATTCAATTTTCAATCGATTCAGATGGATATGTTCTGCTCGAATCATTTCTCTCAGGGGAAGAAGCAAGCATGCTAGTAGTAATGGATAAGAACTCATTCCTATGTTTGCCCGCAAGTCAAGACCACAAGAGAGTAGGCAATGGAGATACGGGTCCAAATACCGGTGGAATGGGCGCATACTGTCCTGCTCCTGTGGTTACAGAAGATGTCTTTTCGAAGGTAGAAAGCAGGATTGTAAAACCAATGCATGATTTCTTTTCTACCCTTGATGTTCCTTACAGGGGAGTTTTGTATGTTGGTTTGATGATAGATGAAAATGGTGATCCGAGCGTGGTAGAGTTCAATGTAAGATTTGGAGATCCTGAGTGTCAAGTTACCATACCAATGATCAAAGCAGATCTTGTTGAGTTATTCACCGCAGCATGCGAGGATAAATTAGGATCAGTGAAGGTTGATTTCCATACTCAAAGTGCTATTTGCGTTGTGCTTGCCAGTGAGGGTTATCCCTCATCTCCTATCAAAGGAAGACCCGTTGAAGGGATAATCACCGGATTTGGTACACCCGGATTAAATTCATCTTGGATAAATCCTGCAGGATTATCATCTGGGGAAAATGGTGAATTAATTGCTTCTGGTGGCAGGGTATTAACGTGTACTGCGATGATGGATAATTTAGATTTAGCCAGAGATTCAGCGTATCAAAAACTATCAGAATTAAGCCTAGAAGGTGCCCACTACAGAACCGATATTGGGCACAGGGCTTTCTAGCCCTCATTTAAGGTATCTAAACGGGGTATTGAGAACCAATTCATTGGCACTCCTTTCCCGTCATCATTAAAAGAGGTTCTAAAGTGGCGAAGGCGTTCAGCCTTCAGGCTGGACCTTAAACGAAAGAGGGAAAGCAAATGAGTGAAACAGAAAACACAAACAGTTCCTCGCCAAATGCATGGTTGGGCCTACTTATGGCTCCAATCGCAGTTCTTTTGGCGATACTTGCTGATGTAATCGCAGGCTTCGGTCTGTTGGGTAATAATGACGGAATTACATCGATCGCTATGGTCGGTGTTGCAGGAATCTTGGCTGCACTGCCAAGAATCCTCAAATCAGAAGGCATTGTTAGCACTGATGATAGCACTCTTTCCCTCGGAATGCTAGCATTATCTCTAATCACTGCTATTGTTTTGGACACTGCAGGCGTGGTTAGTTCATTAGTTGCTCTAACATTCTTCGCAGTTATGTTCTTTGGTCACCTGTACCAAATTTCTTCAAAGTATGAGATGGCATCAATCTTGACTTTCACTGCAATAGGATTCCACTTTGCAATGATTGCAAGCAGTTATGTTGCTAACCAATTCCCTGCTCAGTACGAAGTTGATGGACAGCTTCTCACCGAGCAAGATACCATGGCATTCCTTAGAGAAGCAGTAGGTTACACATTCTTCACATGGTGGACAATCATGGCTTTGGTCGGTGTTGTATTCAGCGCACTGGCAAGAGGCATGTTGAATCCAGCAAGCGAAAATGGATGGTTCAAATACATGAATCAAAACGGTCTATCAAAGTCCCACATGCCATTATTTGCTGGCTTAACAGTTTGGATTTTTGCTCACGCTTTGTCGTTCTACTCATTCCATATCGGAACTCCTGACGACAAACTTGGATTGACAATGCTAGATGATGTAAATGGTTACATCGGATGGTGGCAACCTGCAATTGTCGGTATTGTTGCAATGGTGGTTGTAGGAATGGTCGCAGAGCGCTGGTTTACCAGAGCAATGATAGTATCATCTCTATTCGTAATGTACCAAATCACAACGCTATTCGATATGGGATTAATCGAAAACGAGCAATTGCAAGGTGCTTGGGGACCAGTTCTCTGGCTTGGCCTAACTTTCTTTGTTGGTTTGGGTATCTCTCTAATCGCAAACAACGAAAACTACGGTCAATGGGCTATTCGTGAAGAAATAAAGCCGAGTAAAGCAAAGCAATTCTGGAGCGAATACTGGGCTCAAATCCTTATTGGATTTGCGCTATTCTTTGGATTCATCATCAGAATCAACTGGTATGCCCTACCTTCTATGAACGCAATCGGAGTTGGAGGATGGGACATGACTGGAGGTTCTGACCCATGGTACATGAAGAGAGTTGTAGACTACATCCTCGCAGAAAATGCGCACTTGATTTTTGACGCAGACAGATTTTACCCTGCCGGCGGTATCAATCCACGTCCTCCATTGTTTACATGGTCCATGGCATTGGGTGCAATGGCTCTCAAACCATTCTTGAACAATCCAGAGGATGCGGTATGGTTTGCTATGTTGGGGCTACCTGCAGTCTACGGTGCTCTAACGGTTCTTCCAATCGCTGCTATGGCTAAGGATCACTTCGGCAAGTCTGCTGGTGTTGTAGCCGCTTGGCTGATTGCACTGATGCCTGGTCACATCACTCATTCTACATGGGCACTTGCTGACCACGACGCATTCGTTATGCTGTTCATTTCCTGTGGGTTCCTCTATTATTTCAGGGCTCTAAAGTCTGCAGGAAATGATAGACTTACCTCAAGAATTCAACCATCTCTATCCGGAATCTTTTCGGCATTCGGAGATGTTATGAAACAAAAAGGCAATGCTGTTGCAAATGCAAGCCTAGCAGGAGCGGCATTTGGTGTGGTTGCTCTAGGTTGGAAAGGATTCGTAGTAGGTCCATCCATTCTATTCCTTGCATACTTTGCACAAGTTTCACTTAATTTGTTTAGAAAGAAGGACAGTACTACATTGAACGTAATCTTCCTAACAATGCTTACCACGATCTTCTTGATGGTTTTGCCATTCTACGGACATCCACAATTCAATCTAATCTTCAACAGCACAGGTCTTCAACCACTAATTTTCGTTGCTGTTTTCGTGACGTTTACCACATTTATCACAACAGGCTACAGAGATAAACCTTGGTTGATGGTCCTTGGTGGGCTAGTGACTGCATTTGGTGTATTCCTGATTATCCTATACATTGCTAAGATTACTAACTTCTCAAGTGCTTGGGATACACTATTCACTGGAAGTGGATACTTCTCTAAGACAAAGATTTTCGGTACGGTCGCTGAAGCAAATGCTCCTGACAGAGGAAGACTATTCGCTTCCTTTGGTCCAATTGTTTTCATCCTAGCTCTGTGCATGGGTGCTATTGGTATTTGGAGAGGATTAACTCAGAAGAACCAAATCTCCCTTGCAATGGGTGTTTGGGTAATCACTGCTACTTACATGTCGTGGACTGCAGCAAGATTCATTTTCAACGCAACTCCTGCAATGGCAGTTCTTGGTGCCTGGGGTATCATGGCTCTTTGGGATGCCAGCGGTGCCAAGGATTTACCAGGAAAATGGAGGAGAATGGGAATTAGAACTCCGAAAGACAGATTTGACGGTGCAAGAAAAGTCGCATGGAAGAATCCTCAATTCCTTGCAATTTCCCTGGTCTTGATTATGCTTATTGGGCAACACGCAACCTACGGTCTTGACGCTGCAATTCCTGCATCTAACTCTGAAGAGACAGAACTCGATGAGGAATTATTCAACGTTGTTCCAACTATCTTCAGATGGGATGAAATAGGCGGATTTTCCCTACTAGATGGTGGTGATTACGAGTCCAAGAACGGTAAGAGGTACCTTGGTTCATTTGGTTCCGGTTTCAACGATAGAGGTTGGAATCAAGCATATGAGTGGCTTGCAGCGCAAGATGAAAATGATTCATTCTCTGATAAACCAGCATTTGTTTCCTGGTGGGATTACGGGTTCCAAGCCTTAGAAACTGGTGAACACCCATCTGTTTCAGATAACTTCCAATCTGGTATTCCTGCAACTGGTAACATGCTACTTGCAAGGTCTCAAGAAGACTTGATTTCGATGTGGGTCTGGCAATTATCTGAGGGTGATTTGGTATACAACAACGCCAGAGGTAATGGTTACGATATGACCGCTCCTTTCATGAGTGTTATCGGCAAATATTTGAACGACGAGCAAGCAGCTGAATTTGAGTTCATACAAGAGGGATCTGTGGAACTGAAGGATGATGTTGTTGACCGCTCTTTCCAAGTTGTAAAGACTAACAGAGACACTGTCCTTGCTCAGGGTCATCACATGGATGCTAACGGAATTGTAGACACATCTGAGACTTATTACAGAGTTTACAAGGAAGGCCAAGTTCTTCCTTGCGTAGTTTCAACAGGAGTTGATTGTGCGGGTACAGATTATGTAGATATCACTGCTGCTGAGAGCACTTTCGTTAACAATGTCCGTTCATCAGGCGATACCGTAGAAGAAACCACTCACTACATTATCGGTGATTATTGGTATACGGCTGATATGATTGAAGAATACGAATCTGTTTCAACTGCTATCCACAGAAAGAATGCAAAACTTGCCCTTGCAGTACAATTATTCACATCAGTTCTAGACACAAATGAACTGGTTGACATGTATGATGATCTGATTAACTTAGAAATATACAAAGTTCAAGATTATGAAGGAGCGCCTGGTGATATAATTACCAGAGACCACGAGATTAGATACTTCGCTGTTGACAACAGGTTGTATCCTCAAGCAGGTAGGTACACTGCTGATAGAAATTACAACTCAGGTCAACCAATGGGAATTTTCGCTGCTCCTACGATCCTTTCAGGACAAGATGTTTCCACATTCATGACCGAAGTTTATGAGACTACAAGAGGTTCATTCCAAGACGAGATGACTCGTGAAGAAGTTGACGAAGCAATACGTCAAGACGTTTTGAATCAACAGGCAGGTGCAGATATTGATCCAATTCAAGTGTCCGATGTGAGGGTAGACCACACCAGTGAGTTCTTCAGGACCATGGTCGCAAGAACATACGTTGGATACGGTGCATCTTCGTTAGGAATTGATCAGGGTGCGAACCCACAACCAGCTCAACACTTTGGACAATCTGGTTCTCCTAATTCGATTCTAACCAACGCTCTTCCGCTACCTGGTGCTATGATGAATCACTTTGTCATCGCTAATTGGTATGAAGGAGAGAATGAAGAACTAGGATTCCAAAATGCAAACACATTAGTTAAGATATTGAAGTATTACTCAGGAGCAGAGATTTCTGGTCAAGTAACCTTTGAGGATAATGGTGAGCCTCTTTCCAATGTTAGATTGTTGGTTGAGAGAGATGCATTCTCCGGAGAGGATGCAGTGGACAACGACGAGGAAACCTACTGGGTTCCAATCGGCTTTGTTGATACAGATGATAACGGAGAATGGTCATTCCTTGCTCCAGCAGGTCACATCAGAATATCAGCATATGTTGGTGAGTATGAACCAACTAGAGCACAAGATGCAATCGTTGACGGCTCCTATGCAGAAAACCTAGCAGATATTTTAGAAGAAACAAACACTGACAGACAAACCAACGAAGTTACTGCGCTACTAGGTAATGTAGCAAACATGACATGGGTTGGAGAATCTCACATGAACGTAACTGGAGACCAAGCTAACAGACTGGTTGATGTTACAGAAGACCTTGATTTAGTTGTCGAATCTAGTGGTGTAAGCGGTATGGTGACATGGTCAGGCAATGAGCTATTCGATGGTGATGCACTGGTCGATACTGACTTTATTCTGAGGGACATTTACTCAATGGATCAGAACTTCACGCTGACAACAACAAGCGGTGAGTTCACCACAGATGAGCAAAGAATTCTTCAAGGTACAGGACAAGTAGAATTCACAGAAGATGGATTCTTCCAATCTCAAGGAGTTGCTACTGTAACTGATTTCACTGGTAATTACACAAGGGAAATCATTGCAAACAGAATCTTTACCGATAATGGTACATGGAACGGTGCTGGAGAAATAACGGCTAACTGGGTTGATTTTGCTTCCATCGATGAAAGTTACGCATCTGCTGATGATGTCCCATCATGTGAAGAAAATAACACTGTGATGCCAGAAAATATGAGCATTTGTAAATTCGTGGATGTTGAAAACACCTACTTATTCGATGGCGAAATAATCGCTAATGGTAAGGTTACAACATCTGTCCTAACCACATTGAACAGAGAACTTGTGGGAGAATCTATTGAAGGCAGTGGTATCTTTGAAGGAACAGGTACTGTTAACGGTACAGGTACTTTCAGAGGAATTGGACACTTCTCTGGTGATATGGTAAAACCTGGTTCATTCTACATTACTGGCTTAATGCCTGGTATTTACAACATGATTGCTCAACTCGACAATGGAAAGGAAGTTCTTCTTCCAGATCCAGTCGAGGTTGGCATTTCCTCTTCCTATGATTTGGAAATGACTTTGCCTGGTTCAGTATTCTCCGATGACTTATTGGATTTCAATAATGAAGGAATTGCTAACATGACCATTGAGGTAATTGATCGTGTACTTGGAGAAGATGAAGCGATTATTATCACCACAGATGAAAACGGGACTTTCGAATATGGTCCGCTTGCTAAGGGTGATTACTACTACAGAGTCGACCTAGATTCAGATGGCTGGTATGAGATGAACAACAGCTTCTTTGTAGGTGATGAGTCTACAAATATCACGCTAAATAACATGGCTATTCCGACAATGTATGATATGGAAATCACACTAACATCTCCAGTTGGTACAGAGGGAGAGGCTGTTGATCTGGCTAACAGAGTTCTAACCTTCACTAATGATGATCCATTGTTGCCGCCAATTAATGCAACTTCTGATTCATCAGGGAATGTATACATCGAACTACCTCTGGGTATGTACACAGTATCCGATGAAAGCGATGAGAATTACATCCTCTTTGAAAGACTAGAAGTCCTTGATGGCGATCAAATTCTAACATACTCCTACCAGGTATCAGTATGGGTAAACGGTACATTGAGAAGCCCTGATGCTGCACAAGGTGGAGCAGATTATCCTTCGTTCCTAGAATCTCCTGAACAGGCTAAATTGGACCAGTCAGTTCCTGCGCCTAATTTGATGGTTAATATGGATAATGAGCAATTCCACTTTGAAGCAATGACTGATGAAAACGGTAGTTTTGCATTCAGACTTCCTGTCGGTCAGACATTCTACATGACCGCTGCAAGCGTTGTCTCATGGGGTCATGATGATGTCATTACTGTCACAGAAGGAATGGACGATCTTGGTATAGAATATCTAGAACCACTGTACGTAATCGCTGGATCACTATATCACGTTGATAACTCTACGAACTGGGATTCCTTGATTCCTGGCTTCGAATCAATCGAAATTACAGCAACTTCTGATTCCGGTACAGTTTGGACCACAGGTTCAACTGATACTGGTACCTATGTAATGAGAGTGACAGAAGGCGACTGGACAGTAACAATAGGGGATGAAGCATATGTTGCAAATACCATTTCAGATTACGAAGTAGTCAACGAAGAAGGACAGGAAAATCCTGATCCTGCTGATTTCTACCTAAACCCGGGTAACAAATCTGCGACTCTTCACGTCTTCTCTAACTCTGGAGATGATGGAGAATTTGCCAATGGAACAGCGGTCAATCCAGAATTTAGACTTGTTCCAATCACAGTACATGGACAAGCATACAACATAACTGCTAGTGATTATTCAAGCGATGGAGTTGTGGAAGTTGACCTTGCACCAGGTGCATATTATGTTGAATTCTCAGTTCTAGAAGCATCTGATGAAAACGCAACAGATTACTCTATGCAATATGACTTCACTTTCCCAACAATTGAAATTGGCTTGGAAGATGTTGAAGATGCATACGATGTAGTGCTAAGAAACGAATTCTTGTTCACAGGTGCTCTAATCGATGCGGATGGAGATGAATTTGCACCAGCAGGGGAGCAATTCCTACTTGTTGATGCAGGTAGTAATGATTTCGTTAACATAGCAGTAGACCAAAACGGTTCATTTGCTGAGTATGTCCCTGCAGGTGATTGGATCGCAGTTGTGGCTCCTGCCATTGATGCCGAAAACAATACTCAACTGCTGAGGCAAGCGATTACAATAGACGATGACTCTACTTCAAGAGTTGATTTAACTCTTGAAACTACAGTCGCTATGAATGTTGAATTCCAGTTAACAGAAGCGCTGACAGAAGTTAATCTATCAGGTTACAGCGTAACTGCAGAGAGCCAAGATGGACTTGGAGACGTCACCCTAAGTTCTGCTGATTCAGAAGGGATGGTTTCAGACATATTGATGCCAGGTAACTGGATTATTACACTGAATAGAACCGGTGTTCAAAAGATTTGGACTTTGGAGACTCCTTCCTTCTCGTTAGCAGACGCTGAGGATAACACAGTTGACCTAGGTGTCCTAGAGGCAGACCTTGAAGTTGAAATCGGCGGTAAGGTGTTCTGGGACCTCAATGAAAATGATGAGGTTGACTCTCATGAAGGCGTTGAGAATGTTACTGTAACAATCGTTGGTGGAGATGTTGATGAAGAAATCTCTACTGATGCAGATGGTGTTTGGACGATCTATGTTCCAATTAGGTCCTCGTTCAATGTAACCGTTGCAAAAGACGGATTCAGCACTGAATATTACGACATGAATAGCACATCAAGCTATGTTGTCGAGGATGTTCCAGTTTCAGAAGACCTTGAATTAACCGCTGGAATCGTTTCAGTCAGTGGAACGATTACTGACTTGACTTCACCAGACAGATTGAACAATGTAATCTTGACACTTTACCCACAGGTAGGATTCGAAAGAAACCCTGTGTCCATAACAGATTACACTGTTGAAGACGGAGTGCTATCCTGGAGTGCTGATGTCCAACCAGGCAGTTGGGTTGTTTATGCTACTGAAGCATCTCCTGGAGTTAACAACGGTGGTGTTGCAGCTGCTCTACTTGATGCTACAATTGCTGATGGTGGAGAGGTTGATGCAAACATGGCTCTTGGTGGCTGGGTTGAGTTGACAACATCTTGGAATGATTTCGATGCAGACCCACACCACGCTGGATCCGCTGACTCGGGATATTCAATGATCAACGAGGCATTTGGTATTGAGGTTGATCTTGGTGAAGGAATAAGATTCTTGCTTGACCTAGACTCAGATGGTGAAATGGAATTACTAATTCCAGCAGGTGATGTCAGATTCGAAGGTGAATTCACGACAACCCAAAGAGACTTGGAAATGGATTATTCTGGTGCTGTAAGCACTGGTGTTGCTGATGCAAGACAAGAATTGAATCTTAACTTCGAGCGTGAGATAAATTCAGACTTGACTATGGAGGTTGTCGATGGAACTGAATCTGGAATTGACTTCACTACTGAAGCACCTGATGAGGACGGAGTATACGCTCCAATTGAATTCGATGTAGCAGTCAATTACGAAGGCACAGAAGAAGCAGACGTATTCACTGTCATTGGCACAGTCGGTTCTGCACCTGACTCAACATTCTGGAATATCGAATTCAAGAATGGAACAGAGTGGGTTGACACTATGGAAGTAATTCTAGGCATTGGAGAGGATTCTGAAACATCCACAGTCATCTCTGTACGAGTCACTCCTGCTAACACATCAGAAGCTTGGCATTTGGATAACGGTCACAGGATTAACGTTAGACTACAAACTGACAATGGAGACTTGACAGAAGAATCAGTTAACGTGCAAATTCCACAAACATATGGAGTTTCAGTTACAGGACACGAAGATGCTAAGGGAATTGGAACCGATGACCAAGTAGAGTTCGCTCTTGATATCATAAATGATGGAAATGGCGATGATACGATTACTGTAAGCGTATCAGACAATTTACCTGCCGGCTGGGACGTAACTCCTATGGAAAGTACAATTACAATTGCTAACGGAGATTCAAGAACACAGTTATTCACAATATTCTCGCCTGAAGATTTCAGCGATGAGGTTAGAGTTGATATTACCGTGACCAGTGAGAATGGCGAGAGTGAAATTTACGAAGTGAATTTCCAACTCGCACAGATTACTCTAAGAATCGAGGAAAGCGAGATTGTCGAGCTATCGGATCAGTATCAGGAACAAGTTGGAGACATTGTAGTCCGTGTTCACAATGATGGTTTCTTAAGCACCGAAGATTCTGTGATAGTTTACTTCAGAGACCAAAAAGCAGGAGGAGATTGGAGGCAACAATCAATCCAAATTGACGCACAATCTCACACTGATGCAGTATTCACTTGGGAAGCCCTTGAAGGTGCTGGTCAGAGATTCGAATACTATGTTGAGATAGCTGGTTCTGATGCTGAGCAAGTTGATGGTGATTTGCCAGCAGGTGACTTCCCAATGGAATTCTTCATATCTGACGAGGATGTTGAACAATCTAATGTATTGCTGCCAATACTTGTTATTGGTCTCCTAGTGTTTATCATCTATGCTGCCTCTCAGGCTGTAGGTAACCGTGGTAAGGCAAAACTATGATTAAAACTAAACATCCAATCAATTTACGTTGTATGGAGTGAATATGCCTTGGGGTTAATCGGACGAGACATAGTGCTAATTTTGCATGTTGTTTGTGGTAGTATTGCTCTGCTAACATCAGCAGTCGCTTTTTTGACACAAAAAGGACCTAAGTTTCACGCTAAGGTTGGAAGGGCATATGCTCTTGCAATGACAGGGGTTGGTTTGACTTCGATTGGATTGTGGTTACTGGGAAGTTCCGATTTCCTTCTTTTCATTGCTTTTTTCTCAACTTACATGGTGTTAGTTGGGTGGAGACTTGGACAAAACCGGAAAGGTTCTGTTGGAATAACGGATCAGTTCTTGATAGGTTTGGGATTAATTGGGACATTTGGCCTATTATTCATTGCCATAAACATAGCTTTCATGGAAAATGGTGATTCAGATCAATCACCCTTTTTTGCGATTGTCCCGCTGGTTTTTGCAATAATTTGTGGGGCATTGACAAACTTTCAACGTCTTTCGCTAAAGAGCGGTGTTGCACCACGGGGGAAAGAAAGAATCAGACTGCATGGAATCTTTATGGGTGCTGGAACAATATCAACGGTCACAGCATTTTCAATTACTGCTATCGGGGGAGGAATAGTAATTTGGCTGCTACCAACTGCGATTGGTTCACCGCTAATTGCTTACAATTTAGGTGGTTTGAGGACTGATCGAGTAAAAATTCCAGAAATTAGAGAATCTGAATAATACTTGTTGGCAAGTCAAAGCGAAACCTGACTAATTTGTTTACATCATATACATGGGTAGCGTTGTATATGACCCACTGCAAACCCATACATTTAGCAATTCTGAACGTGAGGGTGTTTTACATGAGCCCTCGGCATCATTCTATTACTGATGCTCCTGCACTAAATTCAGGATTTCATGACTGGTTTCCTTTGCGATGATTAATTCTCGAATATCTGCAGACAGAATTTCATGATCTATCTGAAGTTGTATAGCATTGAACCTCCACGATTCATCGTAATGATTTAATGATATTTCGTTCAATAATTTTCTTGAGAAATCGATATCAGTCGCAATTTTCGCCTCTAAAAATGCTAACCATTCCTCAAAGGGAATATTCTCAATATATTCTAATGTCGATTTGATATTCATGTATTCACCTAAAGCCTGTTGCAGCAGGAGACCAATCTCCTCTATTAATGCGATATGTTGTAGTAATGGAAGCGGTTGAAGGTACTGCATTATAGGGGTCTTGAATCCAATATATAGTTGGAATCGCTATAGTTTCATCGAAATTTTCTACGATAGCCAACCAATAATCCGAGCCCAATGTTTCTGCAATAGTCCATTCATTTTGAGTTAATATTGCAGAATTACAAGTCTTAATTGAACTCTTAACCTCTACATATCTAGTTTCAGTGATTCCACCAGAAGTTTTAGTGGCTTCAAGATCGTAGCCACATCCTTCTCTCGCAACATAAGATACTGTCCATCCATAGTTCGCCATGAAAGCTCCAACTTGTATTTCTGCAGAATAGCCTGTATTTGCGACAGGAGGTGCTGGAGGAGGTAATGGTGGTGGTGGCGGCGTGGGAGAGGGCATTGGTGCTGCAGGTGCTGTAGAATTGTATGTGTAGAATCCCTTTCCAGCATCCTTTCCAAATATAGATACAAAGCCATATCTTTCTACCTGGATGTATGCTTGTACCGTTTCGTGTGGTTTCTTAACAGAGCCCCAAATTGTGGGCTTATTTTTTGCCAGCCACAGAAATATTTCATTCCTGTGCGCAATACCCATTCTTGACTCGATATCAATAATCGCTTCAGCAATTGGTCCGACCCATTTTGATGGTTTTCGTGCCATAGAATTCACTTGTGCCAATTACTATATCAAACCTACCAAATGAATTTGAGGCAAAGGGCCTCCCACGTATTCGTATACAAACACAACGGTACCCTTTGTTCGGGTTTTCCCTACCTACAAATTATCCCTAGATTCTCACTCATTTTTCCACATATTTTTGATTGAACTTTGGAACTTTCTGTAAAAGATTTCATTCTGTAAATCCACTTCTCTTTTGATTGCATCTTTATCTTTGATTTCGGAGATTATTTGCATCGATTCAAGATTGGATTTATTCAACAAATCAAATATTTCCATCAATGCTAGGAACTGTCCAAAAGTGGCTAATTCCAAATCAGACAGTTTACCAAGCATTCTTCTAGAATCTAGAGTTTGGAATATATTCGTCATAATGTTTCTTTTGTTCATTATCACACCTTCCTTTTGCTTACTTCACTTCTGTACTTCTTTGCGGCTTTTGCGCCTAGGTACTTTGGGAAGTTTTCAACATACTCTGCTATTTGTTCATCAGTAGGCATATCAAACTGTTCACTATATGGTTCCTTGAGATATCCACCTATCATCCTCCATACGGCTAATGATGGGAAATCTGTCTTCTTTCTGCTCAATGTAGCCGTTGGAGCACTTGAGGCAGGGTCGAAGTCTCTGCGTCTAAAGAAAGCCCTCATTTTGGCTCTAAAGTCATACCATTGCTTGTATTCCTCTGGGCTTAATTTAGCCTCTATTACATCCAAGTCTTTCAAGAACCTACCATAACCAGTAGGAGACATACCATGTACGCCTGTTTCGCTTGCTATGAGCCTTCCAAACTCTGCTTTGGATATTCCATCATTTTCTTTCTTTGTTGGCGGTAATCTGTTTCTATTGAACGTAATTACATCCAATGGGTCTTTGAGAGCAAATGGATAGATTGTTCTTGCAGAACCCGATAGAATACCTTGGCTTCTCAATGCTTTAGCCTTAACTAATGCTTTCTCTGACTTGATTTTGTTGTCAACTGTGCTAACGCCTGTTAGGATGTGAAATAGAATATCCGAATTAGGTCTTGGCTCATCTGCCGTATGCCTTAGAATACCATCCGATAAGAGCGATATTATCGGTATATTCTTCCTGTATAACTTAGCATAGGTTTCTTCCCCTAGAGTGTAGTTTCTTGTCCATCTAGACGGGTCTTTGATAGCAAGGAATACCCTCTTTCCTTTCCTGTGTTCTTCGAACATTGCTTCAATCATTTTATTCAACTGTGGTCTATTCATATCCTTGGCTGACTTGACTTCGTAATACTCATGTTTTGCTTTAGGAACTGGTAATTTCTTTCTTTTCAGTTCATCATGAACAAAGTCTCTTTGGTCTTGTAAAGTCTGCATTTTGATAGGTTCTTTGCCCATATCTTGCTTAGATTGTTCTTCGCTTGAGATACGATAGTACCCAAACGGAACTGCCTTCTTCATCCAATCGGGAGTTGATACCATTGTAATAACTGCTAACAACAAGAATGCGGTTGCTATCATTCAAACCACTCCTCATCATCATCTTCGATGTTTAGATTACCCGATTGTTGGGCTCTCCATGCATCTCTAAGTGTTCTCAATCTGCGATTCATTGCTTCTCTGCTACTGAATCCACCGTTTGGCAAATCAGCCATTCTATCATTGCTTACTTTGGTTAAATTCATCTGTTTTTTTCTGTTACAGTTGGCACACTTTGGCTCCCATCTAGGTTCGCCTTTTTTCCTTGCGTACTTTCTTCCAAATGAGCCGTTAGGATACCCACATGGTATCTTTGGAATCTTTCCACCCTTTGGAAAATAATTCTCATCACCTGGGTGTATTCTGCAATACCAAATGTGTCCAACTCTTGGGATTCTGTCGTCATCCCTTCCTTCTGCGTTTTCTAATACAGGTTCAGTCATCTTATGTACTCTCCAGATGACCGCCTTTCACGGTCTCTGGGAGCCTAGAGCCTTCCCCCTGTGAGCCCAGTTCCTCAACGGTTCACTGCATATGTTTAGAGGCAATATCCGCTTTCACTGTGTAGGTGAGTAATGATACTTGGTGGGGCTCATTGGTTTATGAGGTCTTTGCTTTTTGCACCCTTGTGTAAGAAATTTTGATCCCTACATTTCGAGAATTTTTTTGTTTGGTAAAACGAAGGGTGTTGTGGTAATAATAGGAAAAAACCCCTAAAGGGTTTTTTTCCGTTATTATTACCTTGAACACAGGGATTTTTGCGGCTATTCCTGTGTTTGGGTCGGCTTGAGGTTCCCTACGAGCAGGGTATAATCCTCACCTTGGTTATATGCCCTATCGAGATGGGCGATACATGATTGAAGAACTGACATTGGTTTGCCTCCTACTTCTCATCATTGCCCAAGGACTCTTGATTAAAGGATGTTTTGGAATCAAGGATGGGATTACTGGAATTGAATTTGATGGGCTGATGGATGGCAAGTTTGACCGCATGGAATCCCTGCTAGATGAGGCAGTTGATGTCCTTGCAGACATCGCTGGCGGAGCGCCTAGCGGAGCCAGCAATTCATCATCCACAGGTTCACCAATGGGTGATATCCTCACTTCGCTTATATCCAACACGCTAATGCCTCAAGTTGATGCCCCGCAGGAAAGCCAATGGACAATTCAAGAAGAGAACCCGCAGCAGGTCGAGGTCGAAATCAACGAACTTGCTTGATGTTACGCAATCAGTAATCATCGCCAACGCACTAACGCAAGGTATGTTCAATGCAAATCTA
>PBDU01000015.1 GCA_002718195.1 Methanobacteriota archaeon
CACCACGAGCGACTAGATGATCAATAAAGACTCATTTCGTCTTGTAACAAAAGCTAGGCTAATCCCTATGTACTTTCAGATGCTCGAAGAAGGTCGAACAGTTATTACATGTATAGGTGTAATAACTCCTTAAAAACGGACCAGAAAAAAGGATATCTCAACATACCCTGAGTATGTTATTCTGCATCATAGGAGATTCTAGTTTTTATTATGCTGTTTATAAGGCTAGACAATCTAGATTCTCGTGAGTCACAGGCCGTTAGGTTACTTTCTTCCCGAGTAGACTTTCGTAGATCTCGAGCATCCATCGATGATGGATGCTCGAGCTCTAAGTAAACAGCAATCGTCACGGCGAGCGCGCTCGCGCGAAGAAGACGCTTCTTCTTCTTATATTTTTTGCATAAGCAAACCGTGTTTCTGAAAAATGCCCCTCCCTTAGTCGGCCTTATTAAAGTTAACTTTAATCGTTGAAAAAAATACATATAAAATATTGGTTTGACGTAACGCACACCCTCCAAAGCCTTTGGACCAAAGGCGATCGTCTCCAAATGACACGGCACGGACATGAATGATATGATGTCCGGGACATCGCTGCGCACGGTACGGTTGACAGTCAACCGTTGACTAGGACGGCCGCCGACGCGCGTCACGACAAGAAAACAGATAAGTGCTGCGTCTGAAAGACCGATCTGAAACTTATAAAGATTCTGTGTAACGCTATGACAACAGAAGCGGATGAGTACGTTTTGACATCGAATGTAAGTGTCTTCTTTCTCACTGTGAGCTCTAGCTACGATTATCTCTTCAAGATAGTGCTCGTCGGAGACTCAGGCGTTGGCAAGTCGAATTTGCTTTCGCGGTTTACACGAAACGAGTTTTGTCTAGAGTCAAAGTCGACAATAGGTGTTGAGTTCGCGACGCGCACAGTCGAGGTAAGTGCTCTCAAGACACTTCCCTGAACTTCCTCATTCCTAAGACACAGCTGCAAGGAAAAACTGTTAAAGCTCAAATATGGGACACTGCTGGACAAGAAAGATATCGCGCGATTACAAGCGCTTACTACAGAGGTGCAGTTGGAGCTCTATTAGTGTATGACATGACAAACAAAGGTAGTATTTCTAATGTTACTACAAAGCTTCTTGTAACACACTTTAGATACTTACGACAATGTGGAAAAGTGGCTGACAGAATTGCGAGATCACGCTGATGCAAATATTGTCATCATGCTTGTTGGAAACAAATGCGATCTCTCACACTTACAAGTGAACAACACCGACGTCGCCAGACAATTTGCAGGAAAAGAAGGTAGGACTCTTCGTCCGCTCACACAACTTAAAAATTGAACCGTGCATGCGTCGTTTACAGGCCTCATGTTTATTGAAACATCAGCCCTGGACGCGACAAACGTGGAAAATGCGTTCATTGATTTACTTAGCAAAATATATGACGTTGTTTCAGAGGTAAATATGTTTCCAAGTCTTTTTCTTCACTCGTTAACAATATTTGGTCTTAGAATCACTCGGTCACTGACACGGGGTTCGACAAGCGCAATATACAAATTTCCACTACCATAGACCAGACGAAACAGAGTTCGAAGTGCTGTAACCTCTGAACGCTTGCTAACTCTACAGTAGTTTTCTGCCCTTTTGTGAGCGGTTGAATTGAATAGTTTGTTCACTGTGCCCATGTTCAACTTGTCAGAGAATAAGCGCACATCATATACTCGTTTACTGGTTCGCGATCTAAGTACGTCTTCTTTCAAATCAGTCCGATCTCATTCGGAACTCGCCTTCACTCTTCGAATAACCGCTCCAGATAGTCAGGTCTTGCTCGTGCAACAGAGATCGTCCGACCTTTCCACTTGCAGCGATTTAGCGCTGAAATGCAGCGGTCAACCGCACCTTCATGGCATACCTGTAATTCTAAAAAAGCGAAACCCCGGCAGGTCGAACATTCAGGTGGATCGAACTTCGAGCGCAATATGTTCACTGATATCACTTCTCCGAAGCTAGAGAAGCGTTTTCGCAAATCTTCATCTGTAACTTCCGGCGTAAGTCCTCCAACATGTAGACGATGTACGTAACCCTTTTTCTGCATGCGTTCAGAACATAAGCCAGGCGCTACCTTTTACGGTTCTGACAGATTCCCGAGGGGACGATGTGGAGCCGCCGCGCAGATTCTGATATAAAGAGTTTTATACCACCCCTCACGCTACTGTTTGCTATGGATGTGTAGTAGTTATCAAATAGGCTCTGCCTGCGCAGGTTCGAATCCTGCCGTCCGCGTGAAACTTTAATGATCGGAAGCGGACGTGCCCGAGTGGTTAAGGGGTTTGACTCGAATATTAGGGGCTGTACCGCAATTTCTTCTAACTCGTAGACCCGAGTTGTGAGAAAAATTGGGGCGACAGCGCCGTTTTTTTCATAAAGTTATCCTTTTTTAGTGTCGAAATTTCAGTAATATAATAACAGTATTTTCGCAACCCGGCCATAAAGTACTCTAACGATGACCGAGTGAAGGTCTGCTGTTCCCACATAGTCCCCTAACGAGAAGCGCGCCTAGTGGCGGCTCAACGTCCTCTCCTTTTGCCTGGAGCTTGGCGGCGGCGCACCAAAAGATTGCTCGGCCTTCGAAGAACGAAGTTGTGGCCGTGTTCCGCGAATACCCAGCAGCCGCTATCATCCCATCCGGCAACTGGCATGGTGAAGTCGACCACGGTTAGTACAAAATTCACGTTGAGACTTTCAGTTCTAACTCAGCTTGTAGGACCTGAAGATCGAACCACAGCAGACGCACGTCGCACTCGACACATCGAGTTGGCCGCTTTTGTTGAAGAACTATGATAAGCTCATGGTACGCGTTAAGCTTTGCCAACAAACTTTTCTTACTTATCTTTAGGTCCGGACCGGACACTACACACCAATACCTTGTGGAAGCTCCCCCCTCAAGCGAACCTTCACAGAATACTTGCGGTATGGAGTGATAAATTTAGACAAACCTGCGAACCCCTCATCTCATGAAGTGGTGGCCTGGCTGAAGCGTATTTTGCGAGTCGAAAAGACAGGCCACAGTGGAACACTTGACCCAAAAGTTACTGGTTCACTCATCGTTTGCATTGACCGTGCTACTCGCTTAGTTAAGTCTCAGCAAGGTGCTGGAAAAGAGTACGTCTGCGTTTGTCGCCTACATTCGAGCCCAACCGGTGGCAAAAGTGATGTCGCAAGGGCTATCGAAACACTCACAGGTGCACTTTTCCAACGTCCTCCTTTAATTTCTGCCGTTAAGAGACAACTCCGCGTACGAACAATCTACAGTAGCAAACTGTACGAATATGACGAGGAAAGAAATCTGGTCGTTTTCTGGGTCTCATGTGAAGCCGGGACGTATGTTCGGACTTTATGTGTGCACCTAGGATTGTTGCTAGGAGTCGGCGGGCACATGCAAGAGCTTCGTAGAATACGTTCTGGTATATGTAGTGAGTCAAAGAATCTTTCTTCCATGCATGACGTGCTCGATGCAATGTGGATGTATGACAACTTGAAAGATGATGCATACATCAGACGTGTGGTCATGCCCCTGGAGGTTCTGTTAACCACGTATAAGCGGATCGTTGTTAAAGATTCGGCTGTAAATGCAATTTGCTATGGTGCCAAGTTGATGGTTCCTGGCTTGTTGCGATATGAAGGTAACATCGAGGTCGGAGACGAGTGCGTGCTGATGACAACGAAAGGCGAAGCGATCGCTATATGCATTGCCGAGATGACAACTGCCGTTATGGCTACGTGCGACCATGGTAGTGTCGCAAAGATAAAGCGGGTGGTAATGGAAAGAGACACATATCCACGACGATGGGGACTTGGTCCTAATGCTCAAAGCAAGAAGCACACGAAAGTTGCCACCGGGTTGAACAAAGTGGAAAGCACCAAACATTACGACTCTTCTGGTAAGGCAAAGAAAGAGAAGAAAGAGAAGAAAGAGAAAAAAGAGAAAAAAAGAAAGCTTCAATGAATCTAATCGCTGATGGAATTTTATGCGATAGAAACATCAATTTTGTAACTTCCGTTTAAGAAATGAATAAGCCTATACTTAGGCCGACGAAGAGATAGAATTCGACCCTATTGTTTAGTGATGACGCAAAAATACCCCTTTTTCGAGAAATAGTTGACGAAGAGATGAAAATACGGTCATCACTGTTTTACTACGAATACGTTCGTCGTGAGGAAGAGATGCCCGTGTCACCGATTGTCCTAACAACGTCTTGCGAAGCGGGAATGAGTGTCGACTGAATGCGTATCAGCCTTATTATTACTGTATCATCTATTCCCAGCATGATCTGTGATAGTTTTTCAACGTTATCTCGAATCAAGAGCTCAAACCATGTCCCTCCTGGATTTAAACACGTGATATGAAGTGCAGTCACACACAACCAAAACGCTGCCATTGTCTGCGCAATCAGCGAACTGGGGTGATCCTTGAACCCGATTACATGTTTTTGAATATTTATGTTCATTTAAGTCCAAACTTGTTACGAATTCCCCACTTCGGCAAATGACTAGTGCAACACCTTTGCCATGCCAAGAACCTAAAATAACCGTGTTATCTTCGCAAATTCTTGCAGTCATCTTCAGACACATGATATTCCTCATATGCGTCGTTTGGTAAAACCTATCAAGCGGACAATCATCGGTGCCATTGCAAATGAAGCTGTCTGCTAAACGAAGTAAGGATGAGTCTGTGCTGGCGTGTGTTGTTTGGATGAAATTCGAGGTGAATTCCGACAGCGTCCATAAACAGGTACACGTGCTTACATCCCACAAACGACAATATCCATCGCTACTCATACTAACGATGACTGAGCTATCGTGAGAAAATCTAACACAGGTGACTGCATCAGAGTGGGCAGGTATAATAGCCAAGCATTTTGCAGAAGCGACATCCCACAGCCGCACCGTTTCATCGTAAGAACCCGTCACTAAAAGAGAACTAACATTGTTTGTAGAGCAGCAAAGCACGGGAGCGCTGTGTCCTCGATACACTCGCACACGGCTTGAGTCGTTCACACATCGTAGTAGAGCAACCTGATCATCAGAGGCTGTCACTAGTAGCCTGTCATCTGCGGACCAGCAACACGCCGCAATGGCTGCATCGTGGCCTCGAAATCTTTCGAGCTTATTGCCATCAATCAAACACCAAACTTCACAGCTGCCGTTGAGAAGTCCGAGCAACAATCTGTGAGACATAAAGGTTAGAACAGACACAAGTGCAACAGAAGCGCTCACTTCTTTCCATCGTGCGAGATTTTCAATGCCGTCACTGCATTATCTGCTATATTTATACTATACTTGAATGTGAACTGCATCGAGCTCTACCGCTAACGCCTGTCAAGATAGAGCATTCCTACTCTTCCCGTTTGGGACCGGTTAACGTGTTCTCTAGTGGCGTGGACCAAATCTTGCACGTTATGTCGTAGCAATGGACCGCTCGAACATATACTATGTAGTTTCTCGTATCGAACAAAAACTTTTTGAAGATTCGAATTTTGAGGACTCTCTCTTAGTCGGAAGAAGGGGCGTTTCCTACCTGTTTGTGACTAGTCGAAGTATGCTGTGGTGAAACTTCGAATGTGGGATTTCGCCTTAGATAAGATTAAGACGTCCAAACTATTCAACGAATTGTAATGAAATTGTTAAGTGTTCTCTTACACCGCAAATTGTAGACATTTCTAGTTCCTGTGACTTCAGAAATGAAAAGGTCAACCTTGTGTGTGTTCAGTTCACTCCACGAAAGGTGCAAATATCACACAAGAATTGTGTCCACCAAAGCCAAACGAGTTACTGATAGCTGCGGTGACATGATGTTCTTTCTTTTCGTTCGCACAAGTGTCTATCCCTTCCACGATGGGCTCCAGTTCGCGCTGGTTCAGTGTGGGATGAAGCATTCCCGTCTTTATCGCCAAGATACAAGCAATTGCTTCCATGCCGCCTGCTGCGCCGAGACAGTGCCCAATCATGGACTTGGTCGCGTTCATTTTCACGTTTTCAACATCTTTGAAGACTTTTCGTACAGCATTGACTTCTGCAACATCACCAACAAGCGTTGAGGTGGCGTGTGCATTGATGTAGTTGATATCAGAAACTGTGATACCCGCATCGTTGATGGCAAGCTCTATGCAAGTGGAAACACCGAGACCATCAGCTCGAGGGTCTGTCATATGATGTGCGTCACATGTGATAGCTCCACCAAGATATTCGGCATGGATACGAGCACCACGCTTTTGAGCACTCTCCAGACTCTCCATGATAAGGACGCCGGCGCCCTCTCCCATGACGAAGCCGTCTCTGGATTTGTCCCATGGACGTGAAGCACCTTGAGGGTCCTCGTTGTTCTGACTGAGAGCCCGACAAGCAACGAAACCACCGAGACCAACCGGAATGATGGGGGCTTCGGAACCACCAGCAACCATTATTTCAGCATCACCATTCCTGATGTGGTTTGCAGCGGCGTGAAATGCGTAATTAGCGGTTGCACACGCGGTGGAGATCGAGTAGTTTGGTCCCATAAATCCCTTCTCAATGGCGAGCATAGCACCGCCCATGTTCGTGATAGCATAAGGAATGAAAAATGGGGTGATCTTCTTTGGACCCTTCTGCACGAGGGCTTTCACACCATCTTGAAACACAGTCAATCCTCCCATACCGCTTCCTACGAGAACCCCAACGCGCTGTTTGTCGAGATTTTCGATGGCGGCGGAATCGAGACCAGCGTCCTCCAGCGCCTTGTTTCCAGAAACAAGAGCGTAACGGAGACAGTCATCGAGGCGGCGGTCATTCTTTTTATCGATGTATCCCTCGCTATCGAAGTCGCGTATCTGCGCAGCAAACTTTGTCGGAAAGTCACTTGTGTCAAATCGATCGATCGGCGCAACCCCGCTTTCGCCAGCAAGAAGCTTATCATAGTAGGCATCATAGTCGTTACCAAAAACTGAGCATAACCCCATCCCGGTGATTACCACCCTTTTCTTTGGATCACTCTCTCGTGCCATTGCGACTACAGTGAAACGAGATTTATTCCGCCGTTGACACCCCGCATGCGCGCTGAACACATGAAAAGTTGACTGTCTGCTGGTCAAAGAGTTCATCAGGTATTTATAAATTTATAAAAGCTCAGTTCTGTTTGTCCGTCTTATCTGCTCGTGTGGCACATGCATTTCATGTTAGTCTAAGCGTAATCATCCTGAATAAGCTCGTCGCTTTCGAGTTCAGGGTGGATATCTTAGGCACTGGTGGCTCTAAAACCAACACTTGCGAAGCGGATAACGATCGATAAGGTAACCGGTGCAAGGAAGGTGTGGTACGCAATAGTTAAGTTGATAAGATCATGCTTGTCCCCGATGTCGTACCTTAAAGGATCAATGTTGCCAACTTAAATCACGTTCGCGTCCGTGAGCGCGTCTAGTAGCTATGACGACGTTGGGGGGGAGAACCTCGTAGGTTTCACCAACAAATAACGATAGCGCCGCGTGCCCGTATCTAATACTACATAATATAAGGTTGTATACATCTAGTCGTCGTTTGGAATAAAACTTAGATAGTCTTTTCTCTTCTCCTTCAATAATTTAAATATAAAAACTACAATTCACACTATCATTGCAACCGAACACATGGCGGCAATACGCTCGACGCATGTGCGCTTTGGCGAGCGGAGTGAGGTGAAGCCACTAAAAAACCCTATAGGGGTGCCCGCCACGTGACTTGCCGCTCCGCTCACTTGTCGAACTTAATCGTCAAGCCACCGCGACATCACTAATCTGTTTGACCGCATTTTCGAACAGTCATGCTTTCTTTTCGATGCGCAGTTCTCACGCGAGCCGCAGGTGTTCCTAAGGGCAAAAGTCCGACACCAACCAAACTTACCTTTAGCCGTTCGCTAGTGGACACTCGGCTGGCGTCCGAGCAGAAACGAGCGACCCTGGCGCAAAATAAATTTACCATCGTCGCGTCGAAGGCTAAGACACGCAAATCTGCCGCGAAGAGGTATAAAGTTACAGCGAGTGGCAAGGTGAGTGCTTTCGTATTTTCAAACCCCCACGTCTCGTGTTCAGAGCAGTCGAACGTACATCAATGCTGCGGTTCATACTGACGTAAAATTTCTCGTACTTGAACAGGTTTTGCATAGGCGACCGGGTAAAGCACACCTGAATGGCTCGAAGACTTCTTCGCGCAAGGCTCGTCTCAGTCACACGAGAAATGTAGGGACTTCACAACTTTCACTCGTCGTTGGAACTATGCCATACGCTAAAGTAAAACGTGTGTAATGATTACTATTGTTGCGAACACGTGCCAGTCTTGTAGAAGAACCTAACACACGCATCGTGTAGACAAAACAGTTTAAGAAAGTAGCTTGGCTGACTTCAACGGCAGGCATACCACTAGAGATAGTTCTAGAAAGCCTTGAAATATACAAACTATACCACGCGCTATTGTACTACGATGATCTGATTCTCCGGCGTGACGGTGCTTTCAATATACTCCTGCAAAGCGACGTTGAATCCCATCTCTTTACACCAGAGGACCCGAGCTACATTGAGTAACAGCTTAACAAGTCTTCCCACAATTTTCTTCTCCATTGCATCTATACCCAAGATTCGACACGCCTGTACCATCGCGTTGGTCTCGCACTTCAGCATAGATTCCGTGTCCGAGCTGCAAGCCAAGTTCATCTTCCTTTTCTCAGAATTACCAATTGTTGCCCAGCTTGTCATCCTCACTAGGTGTGGAAAATCTGACTGATCAAAACCAAGTTTCTGAAGAAAAGTGGTATTTACAAAACTGGACCAGGTGCACGCGTGATGACAACAAGGAGCGATTACCATACCGGCAAATTCTGTCTTCTCTTTGTCTCTTACTTTTGATAACGCACATCTCAGTGCAAAATCTGTCGCCTTGCCACATAGATGTTTTCCTATGAAGGTAACTTGGGTATTCACAAGCTCAGGCATGCTGAAGAGGTTGAGATCTTTCAAATCAACCGTCAAACGAATTAATTCACATTGCCGTCGGAGAAATCTATCTGCCTTGAAGCGGTAAGGACGACGGTCAATGAGAAATAACTTTGAGAAAGGATACACCTTCATCACTGCAGCAGACAAACTGCCACGCCCGGCACACATTTCAACCAGTGTATTTCCACTCGATAAAGACGGAGTGTGATTCGCTCGAGGCAGACACGAAGCCAACGCAGTACACTGCAATAAATCCTTACTTGCTGGATGTAATTCGCTTTCGCTCTCGTCAGAACTTTCATGAGTATTAGGTTCGTACTTTGTCAGGAATGGCGCAAGTTGTGTTTCCATTCCGTGCAACTTTTTCAAAAATATTGAAAGATATTCAGGCGTAACATCGTGCGATGATTTCGATTTTGCTACACCAGATCCACAGTTGATATTCTGCTGAAAGAAGATCTGGCTTTCTTTCCTGCGCCGGTTCACTATCACTGGGCACTTTTGCAGGTGTTTGTTTAGCCTTGTTGTCAAAATTTTCGTTTTACATTCGGAACAAAAACCGAATGTTGGAGTATTTTGCGACAAATTTCCATCGAAACCGCAAGACATCAGGCAGCTCTCAGATGCTCACGGCGAAAGCGTACTCGAAAAGCGACTGGACACCTTGTGTTTTTTAACCACTCGCGTTTCTCGCTTGCTCGACTGAGAGTCTCTACGATCACTTGCGATATGTGACAATGAACATTGCAATACGGTGTTCCATGCGTCACTGGCGCGACTGGCAAGGCACACTCTTGCGACGAGCGAAGTGCTGGCATCGGTACTGCGGTCAGAGCGACTGAGAGGCAGTGTCACTTTCATGCGGAAAAATTTATTTTATTGCACGACTTCAGAGAGTCCCTACACACATGACGAGTCATGAACCGTCGATAGGTGCATACTTTACATCGTTTAGTACCATCACATCACCGCGTCACATCAGCGGGTGTACCTCTGTGAAAAACACGTTCAAATTTCGTCTTCTCCACGCCTGACGCGCCAGTTGTCGACGCGCGCGCGGGCGATGGTCGGATGGAAGAAGAGTGCGAGCGACGATGATCCCTTCGACGATCCGTTCGGTGATGCTCTTCACGTATCGTCCGGGCTCCAGACGACACGTGACTCCAGCGCCGTCGATGACGAATCGGTGGGTGGAGAGAACGCTGTGAAGGGGGGTGTCGCGCGCGTCGACGTGCGGATTCGCGGTGAGTTCTTGAGATACAAAGATGCGAGAGAGGTCGCGGTCTGTATCACCCTATCCAAACCACCTCCGGGTCCGTTCGACCTGTCGGCCGTGACCGAAGACACGGGTTGGCCCAGGAGCAAGGTTGCGCGGTACGGGTGGATCGAGAGGAACAGAGTGGAAGACTTGTTGCATGGTCTCTGGGATCAGGACGGACGAAGATTTTGGAGGAAACGAATTAAGACGAACAGCGGTAGGTTATATGCGGTTGATTCGGTCTATTGTTGCGAGTGCGGCCCGGAGGACCGCACCTTGACTGTTTCGCAAGTGACGGCGATGAACGTGACGCGGGCGACGAAGCGTGCCGTCGGAACGTCAAAGAAATGTGGATGCAAGAAACAGTACGTATTAAGCGAATTAAACTCAGACACCATTCGGATTGTTTCGCCGCAGACGGTCAGCGTGCGTGATTTAGTGCGCGTATCGTGGGATCCTGCGGAGTCGCACGCCGCCACTTGCGCCCGCTCGCAGTCAGTGGCGATGCTGCGAACAACACGAGCAATATTGCAGAGGATGATCGCACAGCATCCGACGTATACCGCGCATAAGATTCAAGAATGCTGGCGTGAGCACATCAAGAAGTATCAGATGCAATTGCACGGTTGGAAGGATGAGTATCAGTTCCATGAGTATGCGCGCGCACCAGACAACGCCAACTTCCTCGCAGACATTGATTTCAACATCCCAGTAGCGACCATCAACAACATCCGCGAGAATATACGGGGAACAAAATGGCGTTACATGCACAACTTGAAGACGCACAGAGAGATGTCCCAAAGCATGTCCAAGAATAGCAAAATGGACGGCGATGGCGTGATCGGTATGTCGAACCTGGTTGCGATTCCTATGAGAGGCGCGGCGGGTGATTCGGCGTTAAGCAGGAAGAGGGGCTGGCACGAGAAGATGGTCGATGAGCACAAACGCAAGGCAAGCAAAGGCGAGCAAATTAGCATTAGGAACTAACTCTTATAGATTTTGAATAAAGTATTCTAGCTACTCGGTGGCGAGAAACGCACTCGATTCACGCGTTCGCCGGGTGCACCAAAGTGGGTCCATCGCGACAGAGCGCCGGTGAACCCGGAACAAATGGCGTGATGTGATGGCACTAAACGATGTAAAGTATGCACTTATCGACGCTTCATGACTCGTCATGCGTGTAGGGACTCTCTGAAGCGGTGCAATATAATTTCCCCACTTTCATCGCAAGGAAGTTGTGATAAAAAATAAATACACGTACTAACGATGAATGTATGATAGGTATTGTCACCATCATCGAAACGGAACGCTTTATCGAAACGCTCTCTACAATTTTTTGCTCGGCTACGATTTCTGGGCTACGATAGTATACAATATGTGTCTCCAATGAAACACGGGTGTTGTAAACTAGTTGTATAGTGAACTTTGACTTAACTACGATGTTTGCCCGCGTCGGATGGAGCTTTTTGTTCGCAATCGTAGAGCGGACTACCCCGCCTTCAAGGGGTGACACGTCCGAACCGTCAATTCGGTGACGACCGCGTGCTGACGTCATCTTGGCGTTGCGAAGCTCATCTGTTTATGAAACGCTCATCCGATTTCATCCCAGTTACTTACTTAAATAGAGTCCCATGAATGTTTCTGCGGAACACGCAACGACTCGCGAGCAAGACCGTTTTCTACCTGTAGCCAACATCAGCAGGATCATGAAAAAGGCGCTACCTACGAATGCAAAAGTTGCGAAAGACGCCAAAGAAACTGTACAAGAGTGCGTATCAGAGTTTATTAGCTTTATCACTAGCGAGTATGTTTGCCACTCAAATTTGAAAGAGTTGAGCTAACAAGCAGAAACAGGGCAAGCGATAAGTGTCAAAGAGAAAAACGGAAAACAATCAATGGTGATGATTTACTATGGGCAATGAGCACATTAGGCTTTGAAGAATACATTGAACCTCTTAAAGTGTATCTTCAAGGCTTCAGGAACGTACGCACGCTCTCATCTATATGTTGCGAGTACTTACTCCCTCTAGGTGGAAGGTGACAAGTGAAAGAAGGAAAGTGGTTTCGAAGACACTGCATCAGTATGCTTTGATATTGGAAAGAAGAAGGATACGAACTTCGGATAGATCCAGCAAGGAATTAAGACATACGTCATAGTCGCCGCAGGTAACTATCCAGTTCACCTGGAGTCTTCAACTGGCACGTCCCAGTATCAATAGCAAGTAGTTCAAACTTGTCCGATGTAAAATGCGCAGTATCAACATCTGTACTTGATTCTCGCAATGCCCTCAAAGCAATCATAATTACCTGTAACAAATGTCAGCCAAACTCACCCACAGGTACTAAACAGTACCTCATCCATTGTAGCTTGCTCGAGCACACTCTTGTTTTTTTCAAGGAATGTTCGTGCAGATTGAGATCGAGCGCCTGTGTCCCGTTTATACATGGACAAAATACACGACAAGAAACATACCTATTGAAGTACACCGCATCTGACTCACGTCGCCACTAGGGCAACTTTGAAAGATTTGACAACCAAACTCTTTACTGGTGCCAACCAAAACAAGACCTACTCCACATGGCCGACCATTCGATTGTCGCGTGGATATCTCAGAAAATGTGAGGATGTACAACTCACCGTACTATATTACTTACCTGCAATGATTTGGCTATTCTTGACGCTAGTTTACTCGGGCTCGCTATAAGATCATAGACAAACTCAGCTCGAGAACTCTCTTCTCGCAGGAATTTCACAAGCCTTGTACCATCTGTTGATAACCCAGAAACCGCAACGCCAACTTTCGAGTTGACCATGAAAATTTTCTCCTGTGTGGAAGATAGTTTCGATTGCTTACGTTTCAAGGCAGCTAGCACAACGCAGTTTTCGTTCTATGAAAAAATTAGAGATTGTCAAAACACAGCATTAGGTTCGCACCCCACAGGCTACAACAGTACTACCCTGTTTCACAGCTTCCATTGCATCTAAGTAGAGTGAGATAGTGTCGTGAGGGTTTGGAGTTGGATGCGCACATTCCACCTGATGCAAGCGGCCCTGTGGACTCCAGGTGAGCATGTCCTACGCGCGTTAAAACGGTCGTAAGTGTGTGATTCGTTAAACGTGTGAATTAAGCATGTCGAGTGCAAGGAAGGAAGACGTGAAAATCACACCAACTCACCTGATCGTATTGGTTACGAAACATCGCGTCTGCTAGTGCTCGTTTCCCTCCTCCTTTCTTGGTTAAACCAGTTGGTAGCCTCAGGGGGTAAGTATTCACGATCGTGAACAAACACAGTACCGGTACCGGTACTTGTGCAAGGATATGCTACAGTACAAAGTGATGAAAAACGCTCGGCAAGACGGGAAGCGCAGTGAAGCCGCTGCGCTGACAGATTTCGTAATATAGCGAATTCTGCTCTAATCCCTACAGCTCGATTTGATAAATGACGCCGAACTTATCGAATTGAGACGTACCAATTCTCCATAGTTTGACCCAATGTTGTCTTTTTCACCAACGAAGCGGCACTAGTTCCTCCACCTCTGTCGGGGTGGCCCGAATTCACGGGCGTGAGATTTAGCCACCCCCGAGTTCACGGGACCACGGCGCTTGACGAGAAGAAAACAATTTGTGTATGGCAAAACACAACTTCTCGTTCGTTGTACTCATGGCTAGATAAAAAGGAACGCAGGCTATCTAGCGCAGAGTTGAGGATTCACATTGAACGGCCAAAATAACAACATCCGTCGCTGTTGTTCGTATCCCACCGTAGCTTTCTCTGCATGTCCACTCTGGGCTGGAGCAAGTTGTTGAGAACACAAATAAATTCTGCTCTTCGTCACCTTGTGTATTTTCGTCACTTCGATTTTCCTATGAAAGTGCAAAAATGGGAACCAAAAGGCACAGGTAAAAGTTTACACAGAGTACGCCAAGACAGTCTACAGCATTCCTATACAAGCTTTATCGACTACACCTTTCATCACTCAGCAGATGAGACATTGCAAAGTATGCTCAACTCTATCGAGTTATTGATGGACGACAACTCTATCGATATTGACGTATCTTTTGAAGCCGGTGTTCTGACTATAGACTGCGGAAGTAATGGAATTTTCGTATTGAATAAGCAGGCACCGAACAAACAAATATGGCTCGCGTCACCAATCAGTGGTCCTCATAGGTACAATTACAACTCGTCCGGAGAGTGGGTAAATACTCGAGATGGCCATCTATTACAAAACCGCTTGAAACACGAAATAGAGTTTATATACCATATACAAATTCAGCTGTAAGCTTTAAAGCTCCCCGCTATCAGTGATACCTAAAAAGTACACTGTGCAGGCTTTGTCGCGATTGTGAGATCGATGAACCTCCCGCTAAGAGAATGGAGAAATAATTGTGATTTCAAAAGTGTGAGGGTACATACCTTGAATGTAGTCTTGCACTTCTTCAACACGTCAAAAAAATCAGTGTTCCGTGGTAAAAAACATACAACGTTGTTGGTCATGATCAAGGCTCTCTTGATGATTTCAACTCCTTCTAGCCCATCAATCGATTCTTGCGAGAATGATAACAGTTTCTGCTGGACATATGATGGACCTCCCCATGGCGGAGATAAGAACACCAAATCTGTTCGTACACTGCTCACTAGCTCTCGAAAATCACAGCAAATGAAGTCAATATGTGATTCGACACCAGCTATTCCTGCGTTATGCTTCGCCTAATCCACACTTTAGATAAGTTGTATTTCAGTGTAATCACGCAAAGTCACCATTTTCAACTTCGTGCTGTCCGTATCACACGCTATAACCTTGTAACCACTTTTGGCAAATGCTATGGCATTGCCACCGACCCCACAAAACATATCGAGAACGAGTACAGAAGTCTGCTCACAGAAACGCTTTCCATATAAGTTTAAACATACATCAGCTTGGTGTTCGGCGATGATTACAGGCGTAGTTGAATACCACGCTTCCGAGTCCAGTAGGATACCGCTTTCCCACTCTCGGAACAGGTCGTACCTCTGACACCAGTACTTCTCAAGCGAACTGTCTAAAAACTTTCCGTCGCTGTAATGTTTAGAATTCTCTGCATTCGTTGTGCACATCAATATATCCGCATGCATGGAAATCCTCTGGACTATGAAGTCAAACTGTAGTTGCAGGTGGAGACGGACAGTTGACGGAAAGGCCAGAGTAGACAGAAGGGTACACACAAAACGACGCACAGAGAGGCTGATTTATATGCAAGAACTACAAAATAACTTGGATATCGTGAGTTAGACTGGCACTTCTGAAGATTCCAAATAATACTTAAGGAACAAGAGAAAAACTTTCTCGTTTGCACCTGATGGAGGGAAGGCCCAGCAGCTCAGCACTTTCAGTGAACAAGTTTGAACATGATATTGTGTATAGCAGCGAATGCAATCCATCGCGCAAAGTAGGGACTATCCCGAGAACGTTTACAGACACCCATGAGTATCTATCTTCGTTCTACTTTCCCCTTTTGGAGGAGGCAAAAACAGATGTTGAGCTCGCTTATGAAGCAGCGATAGGTATGCTAGAGTACAGTTCCAGGCATGAACTGTAAGTAACATTGAAATTATAGGAAACAGAGGCAGCCACGAAGTTATTATTGATCGTAAATGGAAAGCGAATGGATATACCTACCTCCAGATTCGTTCCTTGAGTGAGCCTACTGTGTGGCTTCTTGAGGGCACAGTTGTGTATCTCAACGTTAAGCGGCTCATTCACGGACAGCAAGATGTGCATGAGTACAAATCATCGTGTTTAGGGGCAGTCATTACGTATTCTGATGAGAGAGTGAAGCGTTTTGAACTTAGAGTGATCAATCCTTGTGTGCGCAGTGAAGCTTGGGGAGTCCTTGTTTCTATTTCACCTGATGAAACAAGATCCATCTGGATCACAGCTACGTGTCGCATCTCCACCCATAGGCGCTGTTTCGACGCTTTGATATCATTGCGCAATATGAGTGCGGTAAGTTGAATCACAGTCGTGCTTATATACCTAATCACACCACAGCACAATCTTCGCTTTCTGCTCAACCCATGTTCTGTACAGAATTCACAACAAATACAAAACTTTGTATTGAAGCAAACATGCTTGGAAAGCAGCATTCTGATCGATGGACTAAAATCGACTTTGAACACCTCACAGTTTGAAGCGCTGATAGAATGCGTGCAAAATGCACGGAACTCAAATCAACAAGTTACTCCTCCCTTCTCTCTCATCCAAGGCCCACCGGGCACTGGCAAGACCAAAGTAATTGTACGTGAATCCCCTCTTATCAATCCATTCGAACTAAATCGCAGAATAGATTCGCTTAGTGAACGTTCTTCATCTCCTTCAGTTTCAAACATATTTTGATGAGGTCACAAAACTCATCAGAGAGCAGTTTGCACCCACAACGAACAACTCAAAGAGAAAACGTGAGATGCATCATCATATAAATACGCATAGTTTCAAGCCACGAATAATGATATGCGCACCTAGTAATGCAGCTGTTGATAATGCACTGGAGCGTATTATCAACGATGGATTCTCGCAAATGGATGGAACAAATTATTCACCTGATGTCATCAGGGTGGTCTCTGGTGATGCAATAATCTCAAGTTCTGCACAAGCTTTATCAACGGATAAACGTGTCAAAGATTTGATAAACATGACGACCTCGGATTGGAGGGCATGGTACTCGCGTCAATATCACACTGTATCTATATCAGAAGCTCAACTCAAGGAAAAAATGAATGAAAGTGTAAATATCCGTGACGTCTCACATATCTCGAGCATTTTACAACTTTATGAAACACGCGATCGAGCTCTCGGTGATCTCGCTCGATTAGAACGCATGCGTCCTCTACATGACGACTCGACCGAGCATGGATCAAACGTTCAACTACTGAAGCAAATATCAGAAGATCTATCTTTGTCATTCATAGATGAAGCAGAAATAGTATGCTGCACACTGACATCAATCTCGAATCGACACATGCTCACAACGACAAGGCCATTCAAAACAATCATTGTGGATGAAGCCTGTCAAGCGAACGAAGTGGCAACCCTTATACCTTTGGTCACTTGCCATGCTCACTGTGTGTTGGTGGGTGATCCGAAACAACTTCCGGCAACTGTAAAATCAAAATACGCATCAGACGCAGCGTTTGATAGGTCTTTATTTGAAAGACTTGTCGCTAGTGGTATGAAAGTGAATGTGCTCACCACTCAGTACAGAATGCATCCTCAGATAAGGATGTTTCCGTCTCTTACTTTTTACTCAAATGTTTTGAAGGACGCATCTAAACTCGAAGAGTGTAGGTGTCTTCCATCTCATGCCCATTGGCCATTCAGACCTTATATGATATTCGATGTTGTGCATGGCATTGAAGAACAAGCCTCCACTTTTTCGCGTTACAACAAAGCTGAGGCAGTCTTCTTAATTGATTTACTGACAAAATATAGCAGTTGGCTATCCACAGATCGCATCCGTAGTGTTGTTATTTTGAGCGGCTACAGAGAACAGTGCACATTGATCGAACAACTTTTGGAAACAGTTGATAATGATGTTATCAGTTCCGTTGTTGTGCGTACAGTTGACGCCTTTCAAGGCCAAGAAGCCGATGTTGTAATATTTTCTTGTGTGAGGACGTGTGTTGATGACATAGGTTTCCTTGCAGACACACGTCGTCTGAATGTTGCACTCACTAGGGCACGATTTTCCCTTTGGATAATTTGCAAGTGCGAAGCAGTTTGCAAATTTCGCTTCTGGAAAAACCTCGTGGACGATGCAAAAGAACGTGGCTGTTACAGTGATGCGCTGAACGTTGCTTCATAGGCACATTTACGTTGTATCCATGCTGTACTCACTTTGAGTACATCGCAATGTCCCTATGCCTTGAAATATCGTTACAACTTGTTTTACGATTTGAATCTCTACTTGTGTGTAGCACAACAAATGAAATTCATCGAGCCTAAATTGCTGCTGGCTATTTTCTCCAACATAGTTTGCTTCTCTGTCAAGTTGACAGAGATTTTTCGGAAAAGTGTTGCACGAACTTCTTTTGCAGCCTGATTTACGTTCACCAATAGACTCAATACTGCGACTAATAAATACTCTAAATGAACGGACTCTGAGACTAACTCTATGAAATTTTCAACAAGAATATGCCAAGAGTCGGCATGAATACTGCGCAATAGCATTCTTTGTTGCTTCACAGGAATATTGTAGAGCATTGCTTTCAGAAGAGACGCTCTTTCTTTCAGAGATAAACCCAACTGTAGAGCTACTTTGAAATCCTGACGGCGCCATGCCGCTAAGAGCTTCGATAATGTCGCATCTTCCTGCAGATGGCGTGACACTTGGCGTGGCGCACAGTGGTACACGTAAACACCTTCTGTCGTCATCATAGACCACATCTCCACTTCTTTGGCATAAGCGAGTTGACCAACGTACTCGCTTATGATGCGTGTATCACTTTCGTGAATCGAGTGAGGGTTGAGACGGTGAAGCAAAGCTAAACCATCATGATCGTAAACACAAACAAGACCCTTCGATGTACACCCAAGAAGAGTCGAGCTGGTTAGATTGAATTGAAGAGAAACGAAATTGTTTAGTTCGGAAGTCGTAGTCCCTGATATATCTCGTGCGTAGTCAACAGTTCCCAATAACTTCTCGTATCCAGATTCCAGTTTCCAAAGCAAGATTTTTTGTCCAACAGTAGACACGGCCACTTCATTCTCTCTTCTGTTGACAGCTACGGCGAGGACTTCTCGATTATTGACAAGAATCTGAGGGATACCTTCACGTTGATCAATGTTCCATACTCGAACCGTTCTATCCCAAGCACCTGAGACCACTGAAGTGGTTGAGAAGAAATTAAGAGAGGAAATCTTTGCTGTGTGTCCAGAAAAAACGTCTAGCAACTGTCCCGTCTTGAATGACCATAGAAGAATTTGACACGTGTCTATTGTTGTTGCACAAAGAAGCTCATCAGCACTGTCGATCGCTACGTGATTGAATCTACTTTCAAATGATGAAGTAAAAACTCTGAAGTTCCGAAACCTGAAAATATCATAGGCTCGAATTGTACTGTCAAAACTTGCCGAGACAAACCCACTGCCCGATGAAAGGAATTGCACTGCTGAAACGACATCTCTGTGTTCGCCAAATGTCGCCAAACAAGAACAAGTAGAAACATTCCATAAGTTAACAATACCGCACTGGGTTCCAACGAGCAATGCGCTTCCATCATTGCTCAAAGCAATACAACTCGCAGCTTTTGCAGTGTTTGATCGGTCGAGTGTCAATGTCTGAGATCTTATTTCCCATATCATTATCCGCTCCTTTCCCAACAATGCAATTTCTTCTCCTGTTTCACCAAGAACACATTTCTTGACCTGAAACTTACAATTCAAGCTGCTCACTTTCTGCTTTCGTGCTGTATCATACACCTCCAGGTGGTTGGAGGAAGTTATCACTCCGAGGCGTTGTGCATTTGCACCAAAAGAACTACAATTAATTTCTGCTCCTTCAAAAAGTTGAGTACGTTTTGTCATGTGTACCTCATCTTGCAGAGACTGATCGTTCGTGTGACACAGCCACTCACATAGAACTCCGCGTGAGGAGAGAGTCAGCATTTCTTCGTTACTCCGAAACCCTACTCCAACGATAGTACTGTCTGCATTTAACGTGTCCCTTGCGTACTCCCGGTCGTTATCGCGGTACCAGCTGCATGATTGCCCCATCAGCAGCGCAAACGCTCCATCAGGACTGTAAGAACCAAAGCTCAGGTCTGCCCCATCTGCAATCGTTTCCCTGAACACTTTTGTTAATGGTTTCATGGGATTATCACCAACCATTCTCCAGACTTCAATGGCATTCCTGAAAATAAGTATAATATCAGGCCAGTAACGCTCATTGTTTGACACGAACTTGACTGTGTCTGGAGTCCGCTTAAGGTTCGTCTGCACTCGCAACCCTGTTGTCACATTAAGTACAAACAAAGTACCACATTCGCCCAGCATGACTAAGAAATTTCTTTTGGTGCTGATATCGAAGGATTTAATAACGCTGGTTTCTAATATAGCGATGCATTCGCTCGTCGAGGCATGGGTGTCGACTTCATTTACCACACTTCCTGAAGACAGAAAGAGTCGCCCGTGCGAGTATAGGGCGCTGTCCGGGGAGTGGGAAACATTGAACACACCAGCGATGTTAAATCTAGACATTATTTCCAGGGGTTGTTGCACTTTTCGACTCCTCAGTACTGCTTGTAGCTTCCCTCTCAGCTTCGTCGCAGTTCTGTTGTGGTTCGATTCGCGTGAGTTTAGCGGCGTACTTTCTGACACTGAGGTCGACCGACCGAGGTTCAGACTCAGGCTAAATCTCAGTCTGAAGTTACTTTTTGTCGTTTTACACATTAGTACTGTAGGAACTGGTACGAATGTCTAACCGTGATAAAAATGTCTGAAATACCCCCATCATGTTTATACTATCGATAGTAGCGCTATCCTCCAGCCGTTGGAAAACCTGATAAATGCGTCGGTGTAGGCCGTCACTACGTCAATCACCGCGTGTAGCCCCGCGTTCGAAAGCTCTCGTTAAATGCTGTCTAATGGTTGCATTTGCGGTATTCTTTTTTCCACGAATTTCGTCGGAAACTGCAGTTGAAATTTTTCCTCATGGATCAAAATGATAGAAAATGCATAAAAA
>PBDU01000016.1 GCA_002718195.1 Methanobacteriota archaeon
AACAGCTCAAACAACTTGAGGAAGTCTGCAACCCCATTGTGGCCAAAGCATATCAGAATGGAGAGGCAGACGACTCGGAGACTGTCGATGAGCACGACGAACTCTGATAAAGCAAAGAGTACAGGCGCATGATATCACAACGATGCCATAACGTTAAAATTTCAATGAAAAATATCACCATATCACGGTTTCGTGCAACTGGTCTACGTCATACATTAGCATACATGTCCTCCTGATGCGCTAATGGGAGAAGTCTGCTCCTATAATAATAACCTCGGACTGACCATCCCGTATTGTTCTTTTTGCTGCCTTGGACCATGCGCGTACGCACAAGCCATAGATGTCTGCTCCAGTGAGCTCTTTTTGAAACTCTTTCAACTATGGTGTCGATGTCACACACTGTTTTCTGACGCCCTATTTCCAAGACGTACCTCCAAAATGTTGATTTCAGATTTGAATTTGAAATTTCTAGTGAGTGCCTGAATGATTCGATCAATACATTTCAGAAGAAGTAACAGAAAAAGTAGTACTTCGAAAATTTGTAACTTCACAGTCAGTGAGTCTGGACGCGGGATGTGTAAAACTCGGCCAAGCCTGCAGGTATGATGGACAAAATCTTTAGGATGAAAAATGTCAAATTTCGTATCGTGTGATTTCACCTTCCAGACCGAAGAATTACCGGATCAATCATTTCTATACGGTTACTTGCTGCTAAGATGAATACTCGATGCTCCTTTGTATACTTTTATGAGGTATGCATGAGTTATACGATGTTATACCTGTAAAGCGTCCAAAGCTGTGACGATTTGACTTGTGACCCTATTCATCAAAGTGCCTGGTGCTGCATGCAGCTGCGCCATACAGTAAGTAATACTTCCACGTGTGCCTGGAAAAGCAGATACCGAGGTGAGAGAATCAAATTCATCAAAAAAGATTATTGATGGAGCTGTTTCTTTTGCCCGATCAAACAGTTCTCTTATCCATTTCTTTGAAATGTTGTGATGGTTTCTAACGGAAATACTACGGTATTTGACGCACCTCGCTTTCGCCAACGTACATCCCGAGCAGTTCAGGCCCACGCACATTCAAGAAGTGTAGTCCGAGCTCCACACTCGTCGCTTTAGCGATCAAAGTTTTACCAGTTCCCTTAAGATGGTGAACATAAGAAATTGAAACAGCGTCAAAATCACTTACCGGTGGCCCGTGAAGTATAATGCCTCTGGTTGATTGGTGAAAGAGTTTTGGGTACTTCAATGGTAAGCGTATGAAATCATTCAACATTTGCTTGACGTGTTTGAGCCCACCAACATCATTCCACTGAACTTGATCTCTCTGGGGAAATAAAGATGAGAAAAAGTGGTCGTTTCATAGCAGCGACGCACTTGCGGCCGAAACACAAGTGTTCCAAGTGATACTCTCCGTCTCTTGTGCCCTGAAATGTTCAATTTTTGCCGCATGCTTGTCCACAAACTTCTAGTATTTCTGCCCGATGAAACTTGAGATGTCGGGCTTGAGATGTCGAACAGTGCCCCATCATTATTTTCAAGCTTCAAACAAATCTAATGATCGTATTATGGTGAAAAGTAGCGAATGAGCAACGAACACTCATCAAACCTGCTGTGAGAAGTAACTCTTCAAACATGGATGCACTTGTCCTCCTCTTACTGCGGCGAGAACAACAGAATTAACACCTATGATATGTCAACTCCAGTCAAATGGAATGACTGTAAAGGTTACCATCATTGTTGTACGTATAAAAGTCTAATATGCTTTTCAAATTCAACATGAACTTTTTCAATTGAAACTTGTCAGCCAACGCAAGGAGATTCACGTTATCTAGGAGTAAACCGTAACCATTGCGTAAGCGTCGAGATATTTCAACCAAGAAAACAGCCCACTTGTAAAAATGTTGTCACCGAATTAGCCCGTGTTATAAATAGAATGGACTTACATCTGTACTTGATTTCAACAGTAGAAGGTAGTGACAGGATATAACATGCAACTGTATGGAAAAATCTGCTTGCAGCCTAGAGCACAAAGAAGCAGTGAAACTCTTGGATGCATTTGTTATAGCGATATGAAACTGACATGGGGATGACTCCCCCATTCCAGTACTTGACATGGATCTGAATGCAGTGCGTGTTGTGCACACAAAGCATTGAACAGGCCTTGAGCACGGTGAAAGCAAAAGTAGCTTCGCGACCTCACAACAAATTTTCAATATTGCTCCTTCTGATGTGATTTTGAAAGATTGTGTTGCATCCGCCGATACTGCCAGGCTGATCTTAATATCACCTAATGACACCAGTTACGGGCACGTGTCTCTAAAAGAAGTTGAGAAACAAGACACACCACCTGAGTTCAGACAAGCTCGCGCAGGAATTTGATCAACTTGAACTACTTTTACGTGAGTATGCTCTAACGATCCACTTCTTGCAAGCCCCGCTTTTATCAGGACTTGATAGCCGGGCTGGTCCAACGTATTACTTTGGCCACGAAGCTCGTGAAAAAAAACGCTCACCCATACTGACTGTGCAACTGACAAAAACGACCGGACTCTCTCTAGCAACGAGCGACACAGCTCACCTCTGTGTACTTTCGACAAGGAAACGTCTATGCCTAATAGCTGAAAGTCACATCCCTGAAGACGATCCCTGAAACGGAATAACCAACGCTTCGCGTAACCATTTTACCTCCACAGAGTAACTACTTGCAGCTTTCTTTCCAGACCGCCGGTTTTCGTTTACACAAAGTTGACTGTATGGTGGAAAGGAGCTCTCAGCCAAGGTATCCAAACATTTTTTTCCACGCATGTTCACCGTCTGCGCTCGTTCGGATTCTGAAGAGTTGCAAACGAGTATTTTTCCTCTCGTTCTGTGCTGTGCAACGTCTACTCTTCTCCTATTTTTATGTTTACAAATATAATCAACGTACCAGTACATAGCCTAGGGTAGCACGATGTATAGAACATAACTTGCCTTCGAGTGTCACCTTGTCCAAGAAGCCGCCGACGCCGACGGGCCTAGAACACTCGTGATTGACACTGTTCTGAATAGACGTGCGTGCGACGAGCTCATTTTTCTCAAGACTTTGGCCAGAAGTTACCCAAGAAAAGAACTCAAAAAGAGTAAGACATACAGGCTACGAGCGAGGAACGTGTATGAAAATACGCCCGCGTACGATAGAGTAGTCACAGGTTTCCTTCTTAGACATGTCAGCCAAGAAGCATGGAAAAGTTTCACTTTTGGTTGGTATGGCTGGATCTGGAAAAACTTCACTACTAGGTCGCTTGGCGACACAGCTGCAACAGGCCGGCATCCCACCTTACGTTGTTAACCTCGATCCTGCAGCACAATGCATACCATACCCTGTGAACATTGATATAAGAGACACTATTGACTATAAAGCACTGATGAAGGATTATGGATTAGGTCCTAATGGTGCGATACTCACAGCGGCTAACTTATTTGCCACGCAGTTTGACAAGGTGATAAACATCTGTCGGAAACACATCGAATTACGTAAACATGTGTTTTTTGATACGCCCGGGCAAATTGAGATATTCACTTGGTCGGCAAGTGGTATGATGGTGACTGATATGCTTGCAAGCTACTTCAACACAACTATTTTGTATATTTTGGATACTGTACAGTGCCAGAACCCACAGATATTGATGAGTAATATGCTTCAAGCCGTTAGTGTGTTGTACAGAAGCCGTCTTCGCGTGGTATTGGTATTCAATAAAACCGATATAACTTCACACCGTCCTCTGCTCGCACTTCTTTCTGATGTGACCGTATTTCAGAAGAAACTTGAGAATATTAGTAACTTCTCAACTGCACTTACTCAATCGCTGAATTCGGTTTTACAAGAGTTCTATGAGAATCTAGATATTGTCGGTGTATCTGCAACGCGTGGCAGTGGTGTGGACGAATTGCTCGATGTACTGTGACCCAGTTCGCTGTCACACATGATCGATCCACTTTGAATGACGCAACTTTCTATTGTTGAATTTTTGAGTAGAAAGCCCTTAACTCTTCGAAGTAACAAGGTTGGATCATAAGGTCGTTATGGTCTCCGTGCTCGAATTCGACGAATTTTTTATCACGGCATGCAACGGCAGCAAAAAGTTTCAGTCCTTTCTCTAGTGGCACGATCCTATCGACCTTCCCGTGCAAACTAAGGAAATGTGTATGCTCTGGCAACACTCGAGCACTGTCCAATGTTTTGTCCCATTTATCCCTCATCAATATTTTGATGGGCAAAAAGGGTAACATATCTCGTGCTAATTCAGAGCATGAACTCAATCCGCCTTCGACAACGATACCGTCTACTCGTATGTGAGCGCTAATAGTTGCAAGTGCATTTAAGCCTGCAGCGCTCCCGATGCTTTCGAGGTGGAGAACCAGCTTCTGCCCAGTGCGACGGATTTCTGCATGTGCCCAATTGATGGCCGCAGAAGCATCTTTGATCAAGCCAGCTTCGGATATGGAACCGGGATTACCCCCGAAGCCGCGATAATCAAATAGAGCAACTGAGCACTTCAACTTTTTCCGAACCTCTTTTGCCCAGTGCAAACGGTGGAAACGACTACCTGCATTCCCATGTAAGTGCAATACGATAAGGGAAGATCGATCTTCCTCCCACAGCCATCCTTTCAGCCAGTACCCGTCGATTGTACGAACCTTAAAATCTCTGAGTCCAGGGCAGAGTGAAGAGATAGCAGATGCACAGGGTGGTTCTCCACCAAAAGGAAAATATTGTAGTTTCCGTTGGAAAATATACAACACACCGAGAACAGTGACGTATGAATAAGACACTAATTGCAGCGCTCTATTGGTCGCGTTCAATAACGTTGGTAGCATCTGTCTCAGTCCACGCGCCTGCTTTCTTCCCCACTTTGTGGTGCGCGACTTCTTCAGAACTAGGCGGGAGACGTCTAATTTTTCGCGAAATCCTGTAAAGTGCATACAAGATTTAAACTACAGTCAACAATAAATTTGCACAAATTTATAGAACGGAAGGCCCGTTTCTTCGGCCGCAACACCGAAGACGTCCGAAGCCCGTTTCTTCGGCCACGACGTCTGCGAGTACAATCTCGATACTCCTGCATCGGATATATATTGTAGCTTTAAACACACGAGATGCAACTACAGCGACGCACAAACATCGGTCCAACGGCCAGACTACTCCAGGATCTTCGTGTATCCAGATACTTCACTTTCTTGCGACGCTATTCCACTCTAAGTATTTCTTCGCGTCGTTTCACAACACGTGTTGTGTCTGCACAGGTCAATATTTAGCGCTTCACACAATATGCTCGATTTACTGTTGCTTAGCAAGTGAGCATTTGTGTTGAAGGCAACATCGGTTCTGGGAAGAGCACTTTTCTGAAAGACGTAGTGGGAAATGGAGCCCAGTTCAAGGTGTCTCTCTGACGTCTTGTTGATGTATCTGTATCAATTGACATGTACATGTAGGAGCTAGCGTATACTATCCCGGAGCCGGTGCAAAGCTGGCAGCATATACAACGGCAGCGACCGGGCAGCCCACACAACTTGCTGAAGGAGTTTTATGCAAACCCTCAGAAATATGCGTACGTATTCCAGAACTACATATTTATGACTCGCTTTCTGCAACAGCAGGGGAGTTTAAATTCTACAAATAAACTTAGGATCATGGAACGAAGTGTATTTTCTGACCGGAACGTGTTCGTGGAGTCTGTGCAAGAAAATGGTTGGTTGTCGGAGTTGGAGTTTGACCTCTTCAACTCTTGGTTCTGCCCTATGGTTGATGTGAGCGTTTTCCTTACTTATCTTATTGCTTCTAAAATACATTGAAGGCATTACCGACCTTAGTACCCGATGGTTTCATATATTTACAGGTGGAGCATGCGGTATGCTTGCAGAGGCTAAGACATCGCGCTCGTGGTGAAGAACTCAACATTACGTCGGAATATCTCGAGTCACTCCACGAAAAACACGAAAATTGGCTCTCCCAGGTAAATTACTTTTGAAACGCTGAGTGAAAAAGAGACGTGATTACAAATCAATAGGAAACTCGAGACGTGCTAATTGGAGATGAGATTTTGCAGATAGGTTTTGCGAAAGACACCATGTGCGGTAGATTTGCCAAGGTGTGTTCTCGAAGACAAGAGAAAAGCGGATATAATTACTGATGTTGATTATAGAAGCCAGTGCTAGTGCTAGATTTCGGCGAAAACATTGATTTTTCCGTGGGGGCTGAGAGTGTTGAACAAATGAGGAAAAAAGTTTTGGCATTTTATAACTTTCTCTGCTGAGAAGTCTACAACCACTGCTATACAGTATCATTTTCATCAATGTATTGGCTCATTTGGTCAAAGTTCAAGTAGCGGTAGATGTCATCATTGGTACAAATAGTGTCCATGAAATTGAGGTACTCTTGATTTGATGGTATTCGTCCAAGGATGGAACACACTGCAGCAAGTTCAGCCGAAGCCAAATAAACATTCGCACCTTTACCAAGACGATTTGGGAAGTTCCTCGTGCTTGTGGATATGACAGTGCTCTTTTCAGCAACTCTCGCCTGATTGCCCATGCATAGAGAGCATCCAGGTATTTCTGTCCTAGCACCAACAGCAGCGAAAGTGCTGTAGTGCCCTTCAGCTTTCAATTGAAGTTCATCCATCTTCGTTGGCGGTGCAACCCAAAGTCGAGTGGGGATTTCACCTCCGTGGCGATGTAACAGCTTTGCAGCGGCTCGGAAATGTCCAATATTTGTCATACATGAGCCAATGAAAACCTCGTCGATTTTATCACCGACGACAGAAGAGAGCGTACGTGCATCGTCTGGGTCGTTTGGTGCACATAGTATTGGCTCAGTAATTGCGTTCAGATCGATCTCAATTGTTTCTGCATATTCTGCATCGGGGTCGGACACCATGAGCTCAGGTGACGCAATCCACTCCTCCATAGCGCGTATTCGCCGTTCCAGCGTACGGACTTCTCCATAGCCACTTCGTATCATCCACTTGAGCAGTGTGATATTACTTGTAAGATACTCTTTCACACTCGATTCGTGCAGCTTGATAGTACATCCAGCCGCACTTCGCTCAGCGCTTGCATCACTTAGTTCGAATGCCTGTTCACATTTGAGATGGTCAAGCCCTTCTATTTCTAGGATACGACCACTGAATACATTGATCTTCCCTTGCTTCTCCACTGTGAGCAAACCACGCTTGATAGCTTCTAGGGGGATAGCGTGAACAAGATCGCGTAGGGTTATACCACGTTGAAGGGAACCTTTGAAACGAACAAGGACTGATTCAGGCATGTCAAGTGGGATGACTCCAGTGGCAGCTCCGAATGCTACTAAGCCTGAACCTGCTGGGAAGGATATTCCGATTGGAAAACGAGTGTGCGAGTCACCACCAGTACCAACTGTATCAGGTAGCAGCATACGATTGAGCCAACTGTGTATGACCCCATCCCCGGGCTGAAGTGATACTCCGCCTCGGTTTCGTATAAAAGTGGGCAGAGAATGATGAGTATCAATATCAACCGGTTTGGGGTATGCCGCTGTGTGACAGAAAGACTGCATGACAAGATCGGCGGTGAAGCCGAGACATGCAAGATCTTTCAACTCGTCACGAGTCATAGGCCCAGTGGTATCTTGGCTACCAACAGTTGTTACTCGAGGCTCGCAGTACGTCCCCGGGCGAATCCCTACGACTCCACAGGCCTTTCCTACCATCTTTTGTGCAAGAGAGTAACCCTTCAATTGCTCTTGAGAAGCATCGGGTAACCGAAAAACAGTAGACGGTCCAAGATTTAATGCGTTTCTGGCTTTCTCAGTTAAACCTCGACCTATAATGAGAGGAATACGGCCACCTGCTTGCATTTCGTCAAATAACACAGGATTTTTTAACCTGAAATTTGCCAACACATCAGTTGTACCGTGTTTTTTCACAACACCCTCATATGGGAATATGTCTAGTATGTCACCCATATTTATGGCAGATACATCCATTTCGATAGGAAATGAACCGCTATCTTCCATCGTGTTGAAAAATATTGGCGCAATTTTGCCACCAATACAAACTCCTCCTGTGCGCTTGTTAGGAATATACGGGATATCAACACCCATATGCCACAGAACAGAGTTTGTGGCTGACTTACGCGAAGAGCCAGTTCCAACAACATCGCCAACGTACGCTAAAGGGTAACCTAGTTGCTTGAGTTCTTTGGTTTGAGCCAGCGTATCGTGAATACCTTCACGCGGGGTCTTGAGCATGGCTAACGCGTGAAGAGGAATATCAGGTCGGCTCCAGGCATCTTGTGCTGGTGAAAGATCATCCGTGTTTGTTTCCCCCGGTACTTTAAACGCTGTAACTGAAATGCGCGCAGGAACCTTTTCCCTGCTCGTGAACCATTTGGCATCAGCCCAGTCCTGCAGAACTTGTGATGCAAACTTGTTGCCTTTGTTAGCTTTGTCTTCAACATCATGAAACGCGTCAAATATGAGTATTGTTTCTGACAAAGCTTTGGCTGCCAAGCCCCCTAAATTCGGATCATCTAGAGCTTCGATGAGAGGCGAGATATTGTAACCTCCTTGCATTGTACCAAGAATACGAACAGCATCTGCCTTAGATATCAAAGGGCTGGTGGCTTTGCCTTTAATCACAGAAGCAAGCCAACTTGCTTTCACATATGCTGCTTCATCCACCCCAGGTGGTACACGAGTTTTGAACATTTCCAGGATACGTTCTTCTCGACCCTTTGTCGGTGCTTCCATCAAATGAATCAGTGCGCTTACTTGTTTTGCATTCAGTGCTTTTGGTGGAATACCCAACTTTTCTCTCTCCCTTTTACCCTGCTCATATTCGTGGAGAAAATCCACAGACACTGAATGCTGCCCACGCGCTTTGAGCGGATTAATTGCGCTGCCCACATTCCGTTGACAAGTTAAACTTGCGATAGGGTCAGTTAGCGGAATTCTTCGACTAGAGCCTGTGAATCCACCTTGACAAAGTGCGAAAATTTGCCGAACATTTGTTGTAGTTCGCCGCGTGTGTGCCACACACCTCGACATCTCGCGAAATCCGCGCATCCACAAGGCAGAGACACCTGGCTGACAATATACGTCACAAGTCCTTGTGCGAAATCTTCGTTGTTTCCTACAAAAAGTTGTTCTCTTCTTCCCTTGCCCGCTCCGATTTCGATTTTCCCCTGCCACGGCTCGCCATTCCAATTCAAGTCCCACTCAAGTGAATAATGAAATATGAGTTGTGAACGGAACCTAGGCTGTCCTATCGTATATAGGAGTACAAGTATGTACTAGATATGCATAAGATGATAGATATGCATAAGATCCCTAGAGGGGCTCTATGCCTCTACGTTGAGTCATAACTCATCACATATATAGTACTCGGGAATATTGGGAATATTGTGATATTGTGTATTCATATTTAGAGGCTATATATCCTAACATAAAATAAATTGCAGTAGTGTGCGGACTCCATGGCGTCCCGTGCTCACAGCGATACACGTCAGTTTTCCAACTCAGCGTTGAGATCCGTGATGAGTATACCGAGCGTAGTTAGTGTCGTCCTTCTTGACGACGACGGCAAGCGAGTAGCAGTGAAATACTATGGAAACATAGCGTACGTTACGATGTTCACATTTCGTAGTTACTGGACTTACTTTGCTTCAGGGATATGCAAGAGATGCAGTTCGCTTTTGAGAAGAAACTGTTCGCTGGTTCTTCTCATCTGAGTGGAAAAGGGGAAGTGGAGCTTCTCATATTGGACGACCACGTGGCAGTGCATAAAGTTTGTCAAGATCTCAGACTGTACATAACAGCAACACATGATGAAAATGAGCTCATCCTTGTATCTGTGCTTGAAACACTCCACGAAGCACTCTGCACCCTCCTTCGAGGTGTAGTTGACAAGCACTCTGCACTAGAAAATCTTGATCTTGTGCTTTTAGTAATTGACGAACTCATCGATGGTGGTTTGATATTAGAAACTGATCCTGTCACCATTGTAAATCGTGTCACGATGATGGACGAATATTCCGAGCATAATTCAGCAGAGCAAACGATTTCTCACGCTCTAGCAACCGCACGAGAACAAATATCACGTAACTTACTTCGTTGATAGCAAAAATATGAGGTGAGCATAAGAGATTTCATACAAAAATGCTAGGATATCTGTACTACTTCACTGGCCGATTGTGAAGGATGAGACAATTCTTTCAAGTTCCTTAGAAAACTGTCAATCACTCCAGAAAATAGTTTTGTTGTATTCTACCTTTTGGGATGAAACCCACTGTTTATCGTTGGCTGCTGCAGCAGCGATGACGACGTAGCTCTATGTGCAACATGAGTAAAATGGCACTGGCACAATTTGTAGAGTGAAAGTGAAAATACCTGAGAAGTAGTCACGCTTGCGACGTTGTGGAGTCCATACGCTGCAAATGGGGTCAAGAGTTCATACTATACTATTCTCAGTTTTCAGAACGCAGTGGAGTTTTCCTTACGCACCTTATAGTAATTTCGACCGTGCGATCTAAATTTATCTTTGGAAACTACTTCTTCCTGTTCCACTGCCACACTACTCATATTGAAAACTCACGCCCATGTCAAGTGTTATTTAGGTTTACCTTCCTGTTATTGCAGGCGAAACAGCGTCCAACACGCCATCCAAAGATCCCACGGCATCAATACTCGGAGATTTTTCCGTTACCATAAGTTTATTTGTCGGGATGATGATGACTTGAAGCGTTCCCGAAGCTGGACTTGCGAACTGAACCTCTGTAGTGGCCTTCAAACCTATTAGAGAGATTCATAGTTCGAGCCCTCGAAATTACCTCATCACACCTAGGCTGGCAGTAATTTCCACTTTTGGCGTTGCTCACAGGAATCTAAGGAAGGACATAAGTTGTTAAGTCGAAATGAGTGCCCAAGGAGATACTTCTTTCCAGTCACCAGGCAAAGAGAATCTGTACGGTTCTATGGCGCCAGCTCTGACGCATGGTGACATACTTTTCGACTAAGAGAAAGAATGATACCTCAATGCAGGAGTTCGAGTTACACCTGCTTCAAATAGAAAGTAGCCAGTCTGTGAAGGATTGTTGAGTTCGCCGCATTTGCACTTTTCGCTTGATCATGATTACCTCATCACTGGACGGTGGCAGATATGCGCTCACCTATGACGATTTAATTAAACATATAACTTACGTTCGTGAGTGATTTTCACCTGTTTACCATCCTAGTGTACAAGTAGGTAATGTTCGTACGTTGAAACATGTGCTCTTACCTCAAAGGCCAACGTTGAAGGTGCGGTGCACACGAAATTGAGCAAAGTAGACCCCAGTAAACCGTGCAGTTCACGTCTACTAGCTGCACAGAGATGGGAGTATTGATGGTCACGTCGTTCATGCAATTTGGATCGAACGTATCTACTCAAATTTGCACTATCTTGGAGCGCCAAGTATTGGTACCGGCGGGAGTTACTTCGCTGTGTTGTGCTCAGGGCGTTTGCAGATGGCAACCTCGGAGTGAACGAAACCATCACTATGTATAGCTTTGTCTAAGAAAATCGCACGAAGTGTAACCGAATCGCAAACAGCTCTGTATGCGCCACCCAAAACTACAAGTCACGTGCTGGGCGCCGCCCGTGAAGGGGAGGTGAGAAAGGGAAAATTTTGTAATCCGCGATAAAAATGACACTTCGTGATTCGACGAGTCACAGGCCGTGGAGTTTTCCATGATGTGGAGGATAGTAAGGAACACTTTAAGAAACTGACGCACATTATCTTTATAAAGACTATCTACGGGCGAAACAGGGAATCCAAGGACAGGCTATTGGACCGACGCGCCTAGTCGAAAGAAAAGCCACCGTTTTGTTTGACAGCCTCCGCCACCGTCTGCGAGGACGACAACGTAGCAGCATTGTACGATTATGAAAACGACTTCGAAATTTAATAGCGTGGAGTCAAACGTTAAGCTATTTCACCGACCAACCATGGTAAGTGTGTTTAACTCTCTACCGACCATCGTAAGTACAGTCATAGGGGCGAATCACTTTCAAGTACAAGCACGAACATGGCTTAGTTAGCATCAAAATCAGCACACCTGAGGTGTCTTAGATTTGTGACCTTCAATTAGAATAACTCACACACTTCAGGAAACTATCAAACACAACACAAGGACAGCAGCAGAAGCTTACGAACTGATGGATATTTCTACTAACCTACTGGCCATGCTGACGGAATAACCGTTCACAGTGAGCGATGCATCTTATGGGCGAGTCCATCCTGATGAAGGGTTCTGATGGGATAATCGCTCACGCTGAGCTTTGAATGTTAACGGCGAAAATTTATACCAAATCTTACAAAATAGGTAATCGGTTTAGTGTCACAACGGCAACAGTGTACTCATTGCACCCATTAGGTCATTGAATACTCAAACTGTGGTTTTGGGGCATTTCGCCAAGTCTTCCAGCTTCGTGCAAAATGGAGCTAATCAGTAGGATAAAACTGTCGACATTCAGCTCGCGAGTGGTGTGCAAAGGACTTGTTTGAGTGATATCACCAGTCCCCCAAGTTCAGAACAGTGTAGATTACCTATGGCCTCTTCGCAATCCAGTCTAGATTTTTTTCATTGAGACAGCAAATAGTCACTCACAAGTTCACTCACCTCGAAACATATGTAATCACCGCTATGCGTGTACCACGGCGTTTCTGAATGTCTACTCCAGACACTTTGCCGAAAGCGCCAAATATACGCTCCAGGTCCTCAGGAGACACGCTTTCGGCGAGTGGAGCCAGTTCAGCTGCGGCACCAGGTTTCATTTCATATCCCGAGTGTACAATATTCAGCCCGTGTGCAGCGTGGTTTTGTTCCGCGTACCCGCAGGAGATACCCGAAACGACGGGTACTTCATTTTGGCCCAATTTGGGTTGCAATATGGTTTTCCTATCATTTCACATATGCATACCCCAGGGTACTTTGTGATGCGACGAGTCACAGACCGTGGAGTTTTCCAAGATATAGAGGATAATACTACGATAGTAAATATGGTCTGAGTCTATTCAAGGTAAAGTTGCGTAGTGTGCCTCACCTCGACCCAAGAGCAACGTGTCGGTCGGTCCCCACTGTTACAGGTCGCCGATTAGACAGGGCACCGCGCGCGATAGGGGGCTCTCGTAAAACACGCTCCAGCACCTGCGTGCGTTTACACCGGTACTCATCGCAAAAGTGCGGAGGCCACAGCGACCCGAGAACATGACGAGGTATTATTGCGGTGGGTTCTTTCTGTTTCCTTCTTATAGTCCAACTTGAATATTTTACAGACTACTGCGACACCCATCTCACACATGACTCCGCCACAGTTCGCAAGCAACATAATAGTGGATTCAAACACAAAGCCAACGTTCGAGCTTATTATGCACAGTTTCAACTGCTCCCCGCCACTGTCGAGACCTGTGTACAGAAATGCAGAAACGAGGCAACCAGTAAATGAGTAGATCTGTAGGTGAATAGAATGATGAACAGTTTTCAAGGACGCACACCCACGCAAATCGCTCGCTCGACGAATAAGCTAAAATATTTGTATTATATCATCTAGGATTCATCACGAGTTGTGACGTAGCAACGAACTGACCATTTTGACGTCTATGCGAGCTCAGCAACGTATTCTGTCTGTACGACGCACTTTGTTGCACTAGAAGTTGCCAACTGGAGCACTTGGCCCTGCGTAAATAATATGAGAAAATATGGAAAAGTTCCCGGTATTCATACCTCTACACTAACGACACCATTGTCACTCAATTCACATGACATATGACCACAGCGACTGTAAATTTGGTTCCAAGAAAATAAGCAAGTACGCAACTGTGCAAAACCAACTTACCGTGACTCTTTCGTGATCTTTAACTCGTCAATCTGCATAACGCGGTTGATATCCGCTACTTTTAGCAATTGGCCGTTATCTGCCAACATCCACAATTCTGTAGGTTCTGTTTCGTACCCTGTTGTGTTCAGCTCGCTCTTCGAATTAGACTCCCCCTTCAGCTCACAGCGTCCTTCGGAGAACGTCCCGCCGTCCTCTTCTACGAGGGAGATGAATGATTTAAGTTGGACATCCCTGCCACAGCGCACTAGGATCACGTCATCCATCGTCCATAAGTGGCCACCACGCGGAAAATGTGCACTTCGTGTCACGACGGCACGGCTCCCTTGGAGAACGAGGGTGGGCGTGAGCCTAAATGCTGTTGAGAATCTAGATTGTCTAGATCTTATAAAACTACACAGTATAGACCGGAATCTCCTATTATGATAGGGTACCATACTCAAGGTATGACAGTTCTAATAGAGAACCTAATCAGGATGAGTTAGGAATTGGCTTTTAGCATTTGTAACGCATAAGAAAACGGCGCATCTAATCTCGGTAGAGACCATCTACGTGTAAGGCGAAACTAGGAACCTGGGGCCCCGCCCTCAGCTGTGCTACTTGGGTATCGTACTATTGTACTGTACTCGTACTGTACTAGTAAACTTACTAACTGTAAAAATATAAATTTACAGTCAAAAAACAATTAAGCCCACTTTTCAAAATAGTGTACAACTATTTAAAACTATCTCATTTGTACATATGAGCTAAACTTGCGCCCAGCGTCGGCAAGATTGAAGATTGAGATTTTAGATTGAAGATTGAGATTTTAGATTGAGTGTTGTTGTTGTGAACGACGGTCAGGGTTTAGGGGACATATGGCTACGATGCAAACATGCCGTACAATGATTTTGATTCACCCTTGAAAATCACCGAATGCCTCTAATTTGCTCACCAGGCGGGTTCTTCACTTTCGAGTGCTAAGTCGCTCACCAGGCGTGTCTCCAAGTCTTGCGGTGGGTTGGGTGAATCCTGTTTGGGGATACCGACGTGGCTGTGCTCGCAAAACCGCGCATGGGAAGTTTGAAGGACGTCATCACTGCAAGGAGATGGTCGTACTGTGATTTCGTTAAAGATGCGGGTATGAAACTGAAAGTGTACGTCGGTGAGCGTCAGCTCTCAAACACTCTGCTCACACACGCGTGTTTTCACAGGCCGCAGTTGACGATAGCGACTGCGATCGTTTTTTGTCATCGTTTTTTCGAGATAGAAAGCCAGGCAGGTGATTTCGACACATCGGTAAGACGTCACGCACTCTACATAAAACCAGCTGCCTCACTTGCGCTTTCATAATAGATAATTGCAACAGCATGCTTGTTTCTAGCGGGTAAAGTCGAAGAGACTCCGAAGCCTCTCAGTGATTTGGCTCGCACGTCTTATTTACTTCAGCAAACGTCGAAAGGTCTCGCGCACACAGAAGGGATGCCACAGGTGAGTTTCTTGTGGATTTTTAGATAGCTTCTGATGAAAAGAGAAGGAGTTTCATGTTGAACTCAGAGAAACCATACTGAGAGCGGAGCGTATTCTACTGCACCGTCTCAGCTTCAATTTCAATGTGGAGCATCCATACAAGCACTTATTATTCGTTGTCAAGAAAATGAACCAAGTTGGCTTGGTGGAAGAGGACTCAACAAAGTCACTCGCTCAGGTTGCCTGGAACTTTGCGAACGACAGGTGATATTCGTGTTTGATCACTTCTAAATTGAAGGAATAACTTCTGTGCAGTTTACGTACTTCGTTGTGTCTGGAGTATAATGCGAATCTCATCGCAGAAGCGGTTGTTTACTTGGGTACGTTACAGAGATCTGTTAAGACATCATGTTTAACCACTGAGTAGCCACCAAGTTCTTAAGTGCGAAATTTGAGCTACCCAGAAATTGGTGGAACAAGGTTGATGTCAATCCTGAAGTATCCGAAATTATCGGGAACAGGATTCTCGACCTATACGAGCAGTCTGGCCCCGTGTCGCTTTCTCGACCAGAAAATAGTTAGCTTAAGGGGAAAATGTTTAGTAGTAGTTTTTTTATCCAATCTTAGTTGACGAATCCTTGATATCCGTGCGAGAACAGCGCGCAAACGTTGAGTCAAAGATATGTAAAACAGCAGGAGCCGTTCACGAATAGGCTGGGCATTAAAAGTCGTTCAGTTCCGGAGACGTTTACAAGTGACTTCTTGTTGAAGCACTTGGGTGACATCTACTACAACCTCGCGCTCTCATTCTTGTTTCACGCTTTACTTGCGCGAAACCTTATCAAACGAAGAGACACCTATCACAGCAGCGGCGATCGCACCGAGCACAACGCCACCAGCGACGATAGAAAGCAAAGTGTTCTTCAAGGAAGGGGTCACAGCAGCCTCCGCCACCAAGGGAGAGGAAACCGAAGAGACGACCGCAGCTGAAAGCGCAGCGGTCGCCTTCGTTTTCGCTTTCTCCAGTCTAGCACGCACTATTTAGGTCTCGAGTTGAATTTATCTTGCATCATACTTACCTCTCGAAGCTGAACGCGGTTTCCTGCGAAGTCGAGGACGCCTTAGCGGATATCACTCGAGTTTTCGCTACTAGTACCAAGTTTGCGGTCTCGTTAGTCGATCATGACAGGGTGAAGTGAGAAATAACTCAATCAAAAAAATGATTTCCCCGTTGCATCACGAGTGGTGAAATCACTGGCACCGCACGCGTGCGATCAGAGACATTTGCGAAAGACGAGTGATCGAGGAAGATATCGCGTTGAACGAACCTTGTTTTCTCGGGACGCGAGCTTGCGCCTTGAGGATAACAGCAGAGTTAAGGGAAGAGGAGTAAACAGCCATCAGTTTCTGAACTTTTGTCGGGCGCGTGCGCCGCAGTTGGAGCGTTGTGGCGTGATTGTCTCCGCCGGGTAACAAGTTCTACACGCGCGGAAGCCAAATCTTGAATCGGATCACATTTTCGTTGGATTTCTATCGTACAACACTGCCGATATTTCATAGTTCAATCATCTCAACCTGTCCACTTTTTACCGCTCCCATCGCGTATGTTACCAATATCGTACTTGTACAACAATTTGGACTATAGCCGGGTATGATATCGCACAACAAATTGGAGTGTCACTATTATCGAGTCATCAATAATATCGCGACGATAAATGAGCGAACCTTGAATAAATGGAGGGCATCAGCCCCAAACGACGCACCACGTTGAAGTAGGAAGGTCGTCGAAGTTCTGGAATGGGCTCGAAGGAAACAGAAAAGTTGGTTCATGATTGGCAACGTGCACTAATTCGCTCAAACGTAAGTTTGCATTGTCTGACTTTTCTCTCGGTCACATCTTCGTGGGTTTTATAGGAAGCGTTTTCTGGGCAGACAAGGTCTGTATGTACTGTTGATTCCGTCGTTGCACGTCAACGAAACATCATCAGCACCGTCCAAGTACGATTTTAAAACATAGTTTAGAGAGTAAACTGAAAACCATAAAAGTCAGACTTGTGTACTCTATCGGCCACACAGTATCGGGTGAAGTTTCAACTTGAGACACTCGAGAGTCACCAAACTGAGCTTGAAGCTGCCCTAGTGAATCTCGAGGCCGCCACACGACAATTACTAGGGTAAGTAATACATCACGCGTTCTGTTTTCAACTAATGGATTGACAGTCACCCGGATGCTGATATAAAAATAGAACATAGCGACAGGCTATTCTGTTTCGCTGAGAGTACAAGCGCTCAAATCAAGGATGTATGTAGGAAAATCCAGGAAATAGACGGGTTATTAGATGGTACAAAGGTACAACCTGCGCATTGTTTAATTTCAGCCAAAACTGACAGCTCTATAACAAGAAAGCTCACGTTTCTAGCAGCACGTTGAGTGAATATGTCAGAGTTCTAAACAGACAGCTCTCTACTTTAAAAGTACTAGACAGTAAACTGACACAATTTCAATAGCGAATAATGACGAATATGTAATATTATAAAGAATCTGAGGTGCCATTTGCGCTCACAATGGGTTTTCCCTTTTCTTCTTGCGCAGTCTCTTGGCCTGTGATTTGGAAAGTCTTTGCTGGGACATGTTGCTCTGAGTTGGAATGTGCTGCGTTACGTGATCACGTCAGCAACCAAAAACCTCTTCTCTCAGTTTGAACAGAATATCTTACCTCCTGTACCGTGGCTCTTTGTGCGCTCGTAGGTTCGTGACCTTCGGCTACACTTGATACTGAGTGGACTGTTGGTGTTGGTGCACTTTGTGCAGTTGGCTGCTGCTGATTACTTCGTGTTCCTATAGATGGTGGGTATGGATCCTGCTACGTAGACGAAGCGTAAATACGTGTTTTGTAACGAGTGATTGTACGTACACAAACAGTTGGCGGTTGAAACACCAGTGGAGTTGTGAAAGGTTTCTGTGGTGGAAACTGTATGAAACCAGAACCTCGCACTCTACTTGAATCCTAAATAGAACGCAGTGAAAACATATCGCTCCATTCACACAAATCATGTACCGTGATGCGCATCGTCAGGTCATCCACATCTTTCTGCGTGGACATTTGCAACCTGCGGGAAGAACAACCGCCTGGCCCTTGGACCCACCTTCAGCGGAAGAATTTCGGTCCCCGGCGAAGGGATGGAGCAGCTCGCGACGTCGAAAGTGGAATACGAGGCTACTTGTCACGTATTACGCACGTACTATTCTTTTGTCCGAGGGGAGAGAAAGTAAGCTGAACTTTACGTTCGCCCAGCGTTATCGGACGGTCTGACGGTAGCGCCGTATAAGCGCCCCCGTAGAAAGCACCACAAAATACTATCATTATTGACCCCCCGATGTGACGTGATGCAGATTCCCTCTTCCCAGAAGCTTGAGTTTTTGTCTTTATGAGTCCCGAGTTGCGACTCAAGATCACAGGACTCGAAGTTCAAATTTTGTTGGGGGGACGCTAGAACGTGGTGAGCGTCCGGACCGGACCGCATGCCTGAAAACGTTGCAATAATCAGCAATGTTGAACCCGAAGGCGTAGATTGTTCTTCATACTATGTAAAAACGCGTGATCTGGTCCCTGATAGAGATGATCCGGTCACCACTTCGCTACTTTCTGAGGTGGGTTCCAACGAGTGGACTCGGTCGTGCAATGCCATGCTAGCTATCCGTCGAACGATTCGTTTTCAGCACCTCTCTTTTGAAGAATATGCGAAAGAAGCTCTCGAACTGTTACTTCAAGAAGCAAGCAGTTTACGTAGTGTTGTGAGCAAATCAGCTTTATTATGTGTTACAGACTTGCTTGACACATATGATACACATGTCCTCTTCACTGATGACACACTTGCAAGGAGCTGTTTCATTTGTCTCGTAGAAATGAATTTGACAGGAAAGCGCTTTGTGGCAGTAGAAGCGAAGAAAGCACTGGAAGCTTATTCTCGATGCTTACCAGTGCACCGCAGTGTTGGACTTTCGCTTGCGCTCAGTAGCCACCGAAATGCCAATTTCCGAAGAGTTTTACTGCAGAACATGTGTTACATTTGCACAATATACACTATATCACAAGAAGTAGAGGTAATATACCTTACTATGAATATTTTTGATACGTCTGACTTATTTTTCAAGTCAAGTACCATAGCTAAATGGATCCCTGTACTGCAGACAATGGTGAGTGTCTTCATTCACCCTATTCGCATCTCCATACTCACCAGAGTTTGCCCCATAGGTTCATGATAAATTACCGGCAACCAGAGAAAGCGCACGTGTTTTGCTCGAGTATCTTAAATGAATTAGTGAATGGAGAATCTACTATCGATAGTACTGTTTGCTTGAGCTACTATAGTAATGGGACAAAGGGACACGGTATCCACGAACGGATATTTGGCAAACATCTCTCAATACAATGCTGACAGTTGTGAAATGTGAAATCGTTGGAAGAATCATTTATCGCTTGAGAACTCCGCATCAATGACATCGTCTTGGGAGGGCTCTGGCGACGTGCCATCCGGCGTAGAACCAGAGCCTTGGTACATGGTCTGACCCATTGCCATGACCTGTTGCTGTAACTCTTCTTGAGCGCTTTTCATTTTCTCTAAGTCATCACTTGCTATGGCTTCCTTCAGTTGACTGACTTTTTCCGTCACCTTATCTTTGACATCCTGTGGCACCTTGTCATCGAGTTCTTGAAGTTGTTTTTCCGTCTGATACACCATAGAGTCGGCGCTATTTCGCACTTCAACTTGCTCACGCTTCAGTTTGTCTTCGCTTGCGAACTTTTCTGCGTCGGCTACCATGCGATCAACTTCGTCAGAAGAGAGCGTTGAAGCTCCAGTAATCTTGATATCCTGTTTCTTGCCTGTGCCCTTATCACAAGCTTCAACTGAAAGAATTCCATTCGCATCAATGTCGAACTTGACTTCAATTTGTGGTACGCCCCGGGGAGCAGATGGGATACCATCCAATCTAAAATTCCCAAGACTCTTGTTATCTTTCACAAACTCGCGTTCACCCTGTAAAACATTGATTTCTACGCTTGTTTGTCCATCAGCTGCGGTAGAGAACACCTCAGACTTCGAAGTGGGCAGCGTCGTATTGCGAGGAATGAGTTTCGTCATGACTCCTCCAAGAGTTTCAAGTCCAAGAGAAAGAGGGGTGACATCGAGTAAAACGATGTCAGAAACTTCACCAGCGAGTACACCAGCTTGCACAGCAGCGCCGAGTGCCACGACTTCGTCCGGATTGACACTCATATTCGGCTCCTTTGAGGTGAGACTCTCAACCAACTTGCGAATGGAAGGTATGCGCGTAGAACCTCCTACAAGAATCACTTCATCCACTTCTGACAGGTTAAGTTTGGCGTCTCGGAGAGCCTGTTCGACAGGTACCTTGCATCGATTGATAAGGTCATCACACAGTTGTTCGAATTTCGTACGCGTAAGTGAGGTATCGATGTGCTTTGGGCCATCAGCGGTTGCGGTGATGAAGGGAAGTGAAATAGATGTTGAAGTTGTGCTAGAAAGCTCCATTTTCGCCTTTTCGGCCGCTTCAGTAAGGCGTTGCAGTGCTTGTTTATCGCTCGTGAGATCGATGCTTTCCGCCTTCTTAAACTCATCAGCTAACCACTCAACAATGCGCTTATCAAAGTCATCCCCGCCTAAGTGAGTGTCGCCAGAAGTTGACAAAACCTCAAAAACCCCATCACCGACTTCGAGCACGGAAACATCGAAAGTACCTCCGCCGAGATCAAAAATCAATATAGTTTCGTTCGACTTGCGGTCGAAACCATAAGCGAGCGAGGCCGCGGTAGGTTCGTTTATGATCCTCAGGACCTCGATACCTGCGATCTGTCCCGCATCTTTTGTGGCTTGTCTCTGACTGTCGTTGAAGTAAGCCGGTACAGTTACAACAGCCTTTGTGACCGCATCACCAAGAAAGCTAGCGGCATCATCGCAAAGCTTTCTCAGAACTTGGGCCGAAATTTCTTCAGCAGCAAACTGCTTACCAAGTGCAGGGCAATCAATCTTGACCTTTCCGCCACTGTTCACCACTGAGTAAGGAATCTCCTTTGATTCACTACTAACCTCATCCATTTTCCTTCCGATAAATCGCTTGACCGAAAAAAACGTATTTTCTGGGTTGACGACGCCTTGCCTCTTGGCTATTTGACCAACTAGGCGATCGCCAGTCTTGGTGTAGGCAACTACAGAGGGTGTAGTTCGACCTCCTTCTGCGTTCGTCACGATGGTGGGAGATCCACCCTCCATCGCAGCCACCTGTGTTGACAATGAACGTCAGTTGCCAGTCTTTACAACGAGTTATCGTTTATGAACGCGTCCACATCGCAACAAGGTTCGAAGCAAAACTTATCGTACCGCTGAGTTCGTGGTGCCGAGGTCGATGCCGACGACTTTTTCGGCACGAACAATCGTCGAACGGCATCTCATGGTGTCGAGAGAACGGTGACTGGGTGATTTTAATGCCGTCACACCGCTTGTCAGTTTTCGCGTGCTGAGGCACGCTGGACGACGTTTAGCGCCGGTGCGTGCAAGTGCGGGTTTCAAGGAGGCGGTGGTAGTAACCTGTTTCGAATTGGTTCTCACACTGCATGTAATAGAACCTGCTGTATTCGTGTACATCATAGCACTTGTTGTGAAAGAAATATTTTAAATCCAAGTGTGCTCTCGGCGCTTGTGCTCTCGGCACTTCGCTTGTTCTATGCCGCCAGGGAGTGAAGGGCTTCACCACAAGGGTAGAAGAAGCTTCGACGTCATTCCTTCTCGTGAACAGCTCCCCTATCTCGATCATGATAAATACCCAACATAGTTTAACATTAAAAGCCTCAACCAGCCTATGCCACTAGTTCTACGAGGGTAGGGTATTGGATGGGCGTGTAAATATTGAGTAAAACGAGTTATGAACCAGTGAGACGCTACTTATTAATTTCGATGCGTCGAAAACAGCAGTATTCGGATCGTGCTAGCACTAATAATCTCGTTTATCTCATTAAATTTGTTTCGATTCTCCTTGACCCCTCTATTACAATCTCACCCCAGACATCTGGAAAAGCGACAGCTACGTACGTGTGTAAATGACGAAGTAATAACAATGCACGTTACGACTGCAAAGTGGCCGCGATCTTGTACCACTAACCCACATCAGTGCGCGAAAACGCAATCATCTAATACGTGAGATCACGTGTCCTTTATCTCTGTCTAGAAGCTGAGCTATTGCGACAGACTCATGGCTAGAAGGTGAAGTAAATTCTCACACACTGTTGGAGAACACTACTTACGTCTCGGACAGATACGACTCACGTACTACTACTTTTAGTCCCGAAGGGCGCCTTTTTCAGGTTTGCCCTGCTGTGACAGTTGTCATGTGTGTGTTGACATTTGTTGAAGGTTGAGTATGCACTTGAATCAGTCAATCATGCAGGAACTTGCGTGGGAATACACACCAGAGCTGGTGTACTGCTCGCATCGGAGAAAAGAATTCTATCAAAAGTGGGTGGCTTAACATGATAGCTACCTCAACGAAACTTACACCAAAACATAGCTCTTAGAACAAAGCAGTACTCCAGAAAAGCTATGGAAGATAGACGAACATATCTCCGTAGCTATCGCAGGTTTGAATGCAGATGCAATGATTCTGGTGAACTTCGCAAGGTGAGGACTCGAAAAGTTTGATAACATCTATTCAAATGTGATAGGTTGACTGCTGGACGCTATAAATCGAAATACGGTCAACCGATACCAGTGGAAAACCTCGTACAAGAAATAAGTGATCATAAACAAGGGTATACACAGTTTGGTGGACTCCGCCCCTACGGTGTTGCTTTTTTATTTGCGGGATGGTAATACACGTGAGTGCTTCCACTATTTCGGATTTACGTTCGTGTAGGGATAAACACAATGGATTTCAGCTCTATCAGAGTGAGCCATCTGGTAATTATAGCGCGTGGAAGGTACGTGTGAGCCACCATGGTTTCGCTACTTCTTGATGACTCCAGTGGTGCAGGCAGCTTCTGTTGGTTCTGGACAGCAGGCAGCACGAGCCATCTTAAGGACTGAGTACAAAGAAGAATTGGATATGTTTGAAGCGAAGAATGTTGCCCGCAAGGTGCTAGAGAAGACAATGGATTGCGTGAATCTAACAAGTGAGAAGATTGAAATGCTCTATTTATCACGAGAACCCATCTCAGGCAACTTGTCTACTGAACACATCACCTTGTAATAACATTCTCAGAATAAGTTCGTAGCACAAATAGTGACGGGTAAATCGGTATCATTTCAAGTACATGCATCTATCTATCGCGGTGGGTGTGAGAGCTGCGCTACACTCTTACTGTTGGGAGAGCCTCAAACTTGAAATGTGAGGAAACAGCGCCTTCAAGGGCCAAGTAATTCGAAGCGTTATCATTAGAACGCCTCAGTATTATCATATTCTTGCGCCTGGTGCTTTTATCGCCTTACATAGAGCTAAGATGGCACTGATTTGTTGAAAATCACTCACCTTGTAAATCATATTTGCCAACAAGTAAAGTCATTCCCTATTAGATGAGTGTGAGCAGTGCACTCTAATGGATCCTGTACACGTACGCTCCCTTTAATAGATCCTTCGCACAATCTACGTGTGTTTACGGCGTCCGGTGTGATGTTACCCTATGGAATACTAAGTAGGCAAGATCTCTATGAAAAACTTATTTCACCTGCATTTCAAGAATGGAGAACTTAGGACGCATGTCACTACGTGCACAGCTCACACACTCTGTGACCAAACCGTCTTCCGTCAGCTGGAGAAGAAGCCAGCAACTAAACGTCGTTTTTGTGGTTTTCCGCCAAACCTCAAACAAACAATGAAACTAATTTCGTCAAACAATGGAAAATACCAATAATCAATGTATTCCATCAGTAAAAGTACCAGTTTGGTACTTTTTTCTACCGCAAACTGATGGACAAGACCTAGACGTAGACGAGGACCACGTCTTCTTGAAAACAGCCTGCAGTATTGGCGGGCTGTCCTTGCCCCGCAACTAGTGATTAACATAAGGTGCGGTTGCTCGCACATTTATATGTCTTGCTGGATTGGAACGCAACGATGAATATTTCTATCGTGCGAAGCTACTGGCAACACTGGGATTCTGTAATCTCCAACATCGTCTTTTCTTGGACGGCTAGATTGCAGTGGGAGGTCAATCCGGTCAGCCCAACCACAGCTAATTATCCTGCTGTTACTTCCCCTGCCCCGCTTGTTACAAGTCTACTGTTGTACCTCGTAACAGTTTGTCTATGGTACCGTTCTTTATCAAGACTGAAGGTCAGAAGAATGGAGGAGCCTAGGTGGTTGACCAAATTAGTGATTTGTCACAATGTGTTCCTTATAGTTCTCAGTCTTTACATGTGCATCGGCTGTCTCACCGAGGCTTATAGTAACCGGTATACACTGTGGGGCAATGGTTACAAGGAAGAAGAAAAACAACTCGCCTTCTACATCTACTTGTTTTACGTGAGCAAGATCTACGAATTCTTTGATACCTTTATTATGCTACTCAAAAAGAACTTGAGGCAGGTGAGCTTTTTACACGTATACCATCATAGCACTATTTCCTTCATTTGGTGGATGATTGCGCGCAGGGCGCCTGGTGGTGACGCTTATTTTAGCGCTGCCCTGAACTCGTGGGTGCATGTATGTATGTATACATATTATTTACTGTCTGCCACGATTGGTAAAGATGGCCGCAGGCGTTCTAAGTATCTCTGGTGGGGTCGTTATTTAACACAAATGCAAATGTTTCAGTTTCTTTGCAACTTGATACAAGCTGTTTACTGTGCTTCATTTTCGGACTACCCGAAGTTCTTGTCAAAGATCCTGCTGTTCTATATGCTTAGTCTTTTGACATTGTTCGGGCATTTCTATTATACTAAACATATAGCCGCCGCAAAAAAGGTTATCTAGAACTTCTACACTTATAGTTTTTGTTGAGCACTTGGGACTGTAAAAGCCTACAGAAAAGGAGTGTTGTTCCACTTTCAGGTAGTAACGAGATCACTCTTCAAGATGATTCCATCACTTCATGCCTTTAGCTAGTAAACCTAAACTTCGACTATTCGTGCGTTTTTTCTTGTCGTTGCATTCAGAGCTCTTTTTCTGTCGAGATCTTGCTTGTTGCACAGCTGCAGAAATGCCGAGTTCAGATGGATCTGCGATGGCATCGAAAAGAAACTGCAAAGCACAGCGTTCTACCGTTGTTAACTGAGGATGCCAAAATCGTATGATTAGAACGTAACGTGTCTTAACTTCGCTTTCATTCGCAGTGCTGTGTACAAAACTTGTATCTGCTATCATGCCGTGTCCGTTCTTCCACTCTTTCTTGAACTCACCAACTTTCATCCAACACTCACCTTCAGGTACGTCCAAGCCCAGATGTGATGTCAGAATGAAGTTGGTGTTATCAGTGTGTGGCTTAATGCCTGTATTTGGTGCTTGCTTGGCAAAAAATACTTCTACAGAGGGGACTCCGTTCTTCTTCAACAATTCAACTGTCTTTGGGAACAGGGCACAGTTTGTATCTTCCCAAACGCATCGATCTTGTAACACAAGAGTCTTCCAGTCTGGCCCATACGCAACTGCTTCCGCTCTTGCTGCTTGAACCCAAACGTGCTGGCCGACCGCGGATAGTTTTGGGTTGGAAAGGGCACTTGTCAACTCCCCTTGTATATCGGAGAAGTTCTCTTCAAGTTTTCTCATCCACAAGTAATTTAGGTCATCTAGATCGTGAAAAGGTTCGGCTAAGAGTCCAGAAATGTAAGAAGATGCCTTTTGTAAGCCTTTGCTCGGATGAAATCGAGTATATTCTTGACCTGTTGACACAAACTCGAGACTATCCAAAACACGTTTGACTTCGTCTTCTTTGTATTGTTCTTTCAACGCTCCGTATATTCGTGAAAACGTATCTTTCTCTTTCTGGGTGGAAGCACTCCGGGCAACGGCGCGAGAAGCTTGATTGCCTCTACGAAGGAACTTTTCATGGCGTCGTGTAGGAAGATGACTCGACAGACAGGTGCAAGTGGAACTCATCAGGTTATTGTGTCTTCGTTGCTTTGAGTCCGTCGTCAACGCGAAGAAAGATGAACAACTCAAGCTGATCGTTTTAGCACGTCCACTTCTAGGGAGATGTGGCTATGCGCGAGTATACAAGTGTGCAGCCAGGGTAAGAAACCGACGTACAACGTCCCACACGAGGGACTTTGTGCGAGGGGACGCGCCGCCCTCAGAACAATATTCCCGAAAGATATATGTCCTTTGTTGTTCTCCGACATAGGATTGTCACTTAACAAACTACCCACTGCACAATGTGCGCATGGGTTCGAACCCCATTCCTGGCACGCCGCGTTCACGCCAGGATGCCCGAGTGGTCTAAGGGGGTGGATTTAAGGAAGGAATTTTTTGGCGCACGGCATTCTGAAGCCGAAGGAGACTTGAATATACAAGCGCGGCCAAATATATTCACCCATTAACGAAGCGTTAACCGAGCCATGGCGTGTCGGACATCATCCAGCCTCGACATGGGCATCTTTGAGCCGCGCTGGCTTGTCGAACTGTGCGAACGTGCTCCCACCTGCACAAGAGTAACGCAAGCTTTGGAAGAGTTTGACACGAGGCAGCGAATCCAACGGGGCGCTTTTAGAGAGACAAATGCAAAAAAGGTTGGACATGTTCTGCGAATACTGGCGCAGCAGAAGGAGCTGTCCGTGAAACTCGTTGCAGCCATAAACGAGAATAGACTCGTAGACAGTCTCCTGGTTCGTGGGAGTTTGATAGAACTGGAGAAAGCAGCGTCTAGAGCATCTAGCTCGGGTACCGTTGATGATCTCATGGAGAATTCAATCAATTTTGTACGCAGTGCGACATCCGATTTCTGCCACGCCGCACTTCAGTCAAAGGAAGTATTGAAAGTCATAAACTTGTCCAACATACTAGTTCGAGTCCAGTTGCAGGGTGTTGTGGAGAGCGTGGTCAAGGCATCCATCAAAGAATTATTTTCGACGAAATTCACGGCAGAGTTCAACGTGCACGGATCAACTATTTCACACGGTGACGAAATACGATTGAACACTCTACCTCTACATGTTCTATACAACTTCATAAACATGTTTCTAACTCAGATAATACAAGAGAAAGATGTGCGAGAGAAGTCAGGCACACAGCACGTTTTAGCAACTTTATTCAGTACATGGTTGGATTTATTAGAATTATTTTTGCTTGATTTCGCAGGACACATAGAAAAACGGTATCTTCCAGACAGGTCAAATGTCAGCAAAGAGTCACTGAAACACTTGGACGGCGCAATTGAGGATATAATATTGCTCAATAGAATCTGCAGAGCGCAGCACACCATTTTCGTAGAATCCCTGAGCCGAATTCGTATTCAACAGATACAAGATTCAATAATGTTTTCCAGAGAAACCCACGATACGCTGTTACCGACGCTGAGTAAACTAGTGAAGTATTGTCTTCAACTGGAAGAAAAACACATGCACTCGAGTGTGTATGCGTTTGGTCGTCCAATACAAATCACGGCATTAGATGATATTTTCTTCATTATGTCTCGAAGTATTCGTCGTACATTAGCGTTTGCAGATCCAAGCCGCACTGCAAAACTGCTGAAGATCACGCACACAACACTCGCTGAGCTGTTTGAGCTGAGCATCAAAGTGCATTTTGAGCTCGACCCAATCACTGTAAACAAGTTGTTCGCACTGAGTGAAAATTCCATGGCCGAGATTCATATGAGTGAAATCGCGTACACTGAGCCTTTGGCACGTCTAGTCAATCCCATCAATGCTGCAAGTATGGCAGCAGATCGTACTCTGCACTTGCTCAAAGATGTGGACACTTTGTGTGGAGAATTATTCAGCGATAGTATCAAAATATCCGAGATCATTGCAAGTACTGAAGCACTCAACAATATTGCAGATCAGTTCACCAATTGGTATGAGTCCTGTGTTTCTAGCATTATTCGCGAGCGCATGAAAGTCATCGCTGAGGTATGCGAACAAGCTGCAAACGAAATTTACGTTTTGTCGGAAGATGATTATGCCACCATAGATCTTACAAGTACATGGGCTCACTCACTCTTAGTCTATCTTTTGGACGATTTTCGTACATTTTCAAACGTATTTACGAAACAAGTCACTGAGCGCTACATTCATCTGAAGGTAGAAAGTCTATCGACCCGCTTGGAAACAGTTGCAAAAACACGCCTTAGTTTTAATCACCTTGGAGCTTTGCGTTTTGAACGCGAAATCAGACTGTTAATTTCTGGCTTGTCGAACGTGCGCAATTTTTATATAAGGGATGTGTTTGCCCGTCTGACACAGATCAGCGTGTTACTGAGTGCTGAGACGAGAAGTGAAGTTGAAAATTACTTGTCCGATACACAGCACCAATCGTCCTGGAAACTGTCTGAGAGTGACATTACAAAAGTGTTGTCGCTGCGCGTAGACTTCTCCTAAGCCCCAATTTTCGTCTTACTGACGGAAGCCAAGGCATACTAGTCAACAAATGTAACACTGCGCTGTAGATCTATAATCCAAACTCCCAAACCTGCGTACTCGTTCAAACACGCATCAACGACATCTTGTAGACCGTGTTTAATTGATAGTTGGTTGATTGTAGAGAAATGAACAAAGTGGTTAGAGTGCTCGCCAGCCCAGTTGCGCAAGACTAAATACAAACTTTCAACCGGATCAACGCGAGTCCTCGATGCTTGGTGAATTTCAAGACTTGCTTTCGACATTTTCATCAGACTTAGTGCCTGTTCAACATCTTTTTCAGAAACAACGGATGCCCATCGAAGGCGCGCTAATGCCTCCGAAAGACGAATAATAGATAGCAGTGTACGCGCAGTAGTGTAACCAGTCGCATCACTTCCAGCTTCATCCTCTGCCTGACGTATACCTGAATATGCGCTCGCTATATCCTCTGCGAGATCTTCTGGTATGTGGGGATCGGTATGCTTCGCAACTGTTATATACGCCCTTAATTCAGAGGGCGATACAGGATCGAAACTTGTCGACGGTGGCCGGCCTTCTCTGTGCACACTCATAACATGTCTAGCCAGTTCAATGTCAGAGTCAACATCCGGTACATCTAAAATCAGCCACATCAGATCAAATCTGCTCAGGAGGGCAGCTGGAAGATTGATGTTTTCCTGGGGACTGACAGATGTGTTGTATCTACCGAACGCAGGGTTCGCAGCTGCAAGCACTGTCGTTCGCGCATTCAAAGTAGTTGTTATTCCTGCCTTTGCAATGCTCACTGTTTGTTGTTCCATAACTTCATGTATTGCTGTTCTATCGCTTTCTTCCATTTTGTCGAATTCATCTATGCAGCATATTCCCCGATCTGCTAGCACAAGAGCACCACCTTCAAGTATCAGTTCTTGTGTAATATTATCCCTCTGGATGGATGCAGTGAGGCCAACTCCACTACTACCACGTCCTGTTGTGTAAACACCTCTCGGAGCGATCGATACAATGTGCTTAAGAAGTTGTGATTTTGCAACTCCTGGATCACCCATAAGACATACATGAACATCTCCACGAATCTTGACACCATCTGCAAGAGTTCTAGTGACACCACCACATAGTAATAATAGGAGTGCCTTTTTCACGTCGACGTGACCATAGATTTCAGGCGCAATAGATTTAGCTAGATGTGTATATATGTCTGGAATGTTCTTGAGCTTGTGCAGCCGCTGAGTTATTTCAGGAGTTTCTTCCATTTCTGTGTATTTTGCTTTATGAGGAGCAATGGACATGGCCTGCAAGTATGTCGTCGAAACAAGGCCCGATGTGCCAGTGTATCCAGTCTGCATACGTGGTAAAAATATACCGCTGATATCTATGACATCGCCAGGCCCAAGTGTCCGCGTAATGTCTCCTACTAAAGAAATAGACATCGATCTTGGAACATGACCCGTAGGAACATCCTCTGAAAGTTCTTGAATTTTTGCCTCCTGATACCTGGAAAATTTTGAAGCGCGAGTTTCAATAAACAATGCACACCTTTTATCGCACGTCTGAGATTCACAGTTTTGCATAGGAACAAATTCGTCGTTTGTGACTTCTTGAAAGTACTCTTGTCCACAGCCTTCACAAGTGTAGCAAGCCACTTCTAACCTTGGCTTAACGTCCGTCATCCGTGTACACATTCCTTTCAATGTGACATAATGACCAATCATTTTTGCTCGAATTTCACGCATTTTTGAAGGCACTTGATCCCGCAACGGTTTGAAAAAGACATCGTACTTCCGTCTCAAAGTTGCTGGTGCGTGCATTTGTGTACCAGTCTCGTCAAACTGGTGTTGCCAGACAATATGCAAATTATCTTCGGTATCCGCTACACTCGCCGCTGACATATTCTGCATGATTTTGTCGATTTCTTCAGAGAAAATATCAGTATAACGTTTGCAGTTCATCATGACTCGATCTAAAAGCTGTTCTCGTTCTTCCATAGATGCAGAGAACTGCTGTATGTGCTGTAACTCGACATTGATAGACTGACTTTCACAGTCGATTACGTTTTGCATTAATGACAAATAGTACGGTTCATTATCTATCTTGAACGTTTCAAGAAACTCGGCTATGAGTGTGCGATCGCGAGCATACTCATCTTCACTCATAGACCGCGACAGATCGAAAGGAGCAGCTGTGCAGAACGACTCCAAGATGATTCGTCCTCACTGTTTATGGGCCGTGCGACGTCCTTCACCACGAAGACGTTCGAAACTGCCGTCTATACGTCGCGGGAATGAGCTTGGCCTGTCGTTCAAAAACAAGTGCCTCCATGGGGTCACCATCCGATGCGGGGGGCAAACGTCGTACACGTGTATGGTAGTTTTTCAGTCAAATATCAGGCTCACTCTCTCCCATAATAAAAAAGTTCAAAAGTTCGGACGCGCGGGATATGTACATACTGCGTTGTTTCACAGGTGTACTGGTACAATTGTGTATGTACTTGTAATTGGCGATAAAAATACTTGAATGTGACGAGTCACAGGCCGGCAGGTTACTTTTAAAACGGATGATGGTGCTACTGAGGTGTGCAATATAGATAGTTTGTAGCTGAGAAACTTATGACAGACGCATGTCCACCCATTCCAGCAGTTCGTACGAGCACGAGGAAAGGATCGGCTGAGGATAGCAGCCCCAAAGGCGACTCAGGCGCACGCAGTGAAGCAGTTATTAAGATAGATCAACGTATAAACAAACAAAAAACCGCTGTAGAAGATCAACATTCATTCTTACCAACATTCGACTCTGAAGCAGTTTAGCTGAAAAAGGCGAAGATGTCGGTGCGTAGATTTCCACGTGTTCACAACGTATTCCTGATCAATAATGCGATAGCTTGAGCTGTACCGCAGGTCAACTTTAGGTATGTCATTGACGGACGCTTTAGATGAAATGGTGATGAGTGGAATACTCTCGCCAACGATCGCGATGAAAGTCCTTTCCGAGTTCGATAAGAGTGTATGCAGAGCGCTTAACACTTCAAAGAACAAGACAAGTATCAAAGGGCAGTTACACACATACCGGTTTTGTGGAAATGTATGGACATTCGTAGTAGAAGATGCGCATGTACACATTGCAGGTGCGGATTCAGTAGAGAAGGACGTGAGCGTACAGCTACTCAAAGTTGTGGCTTGTGACAGTAAGCTTAGTGTGGCAGCAGGAGACGTTTAGATACCAAATTAGTTCACTCACACTGTAGTTCCATGACAAAGTATTAATCATACATCTACGCTTCTAATTGCGATTTCGAAAGGTCGCGGACGCACCCATAAAGCTATATGGTGTAGTAAGGTCGTTCGCTGACATGTTGCTTGAAATTCTGAGCAATTCAGTTGCAGCACGTAGATATACAGAACTGTACATCGATTGTCAACATGATACTCATTCACCTTTTTTGGATGATTTATTCATGAGAGACTTATGGATGTGCGGAATGACACCGCCGCCAGCGATGGTTGCCTTGATGAGGGTATCAAGCTCTTCATCACCTCGGATGGCAAGCTGCAAGTGGCGAGGAGTAATGCGTTTCACCTATTCGCGATTATCACATTTCACTGGTATAGAGATTGTTACTACTTACCTTCAAATCCTTGGATGCATTTCCGGCCAATTCTAACACTTCTGCAGTCAAGTATTCTATTGTATTATTGAGCTTTGTTGTCTCACTCAGTTCATGAATACACATACCAAGAATAGCAGCGGAGTAAACTGCCGCCGTAGCTCCAACGCGTCCACCAGATGCAGCGCGATTCTGAAAAATTAAACTCAATCAGATACTGATAAAATGAAAGTGGAATTCGGGGAGCAACAGAAACATTCCACATTTCTTGAAAGGCAATTTTAAACGGTCACATGTGACTTCGGTGTTGGGGTACGATTGTGCGCGAAAACGTAGCGTGGCGAGCAATTCCGAGTTATTTTCATATTCGTACCTTCAAGAAACGGTGAATACGGCCGACAGGGAATTGCAAACCGGCTTTGACTGAGCGCGAGGTTGGTTTGCGCTTGTCTCCCTTCTTGGCGGACATCGTGCCCTTCGCCCCCTTTCCGGAAAGACCCTTTCCGGAAAGACCCTTGGCTCCTTTACCTGACATTTTCGCGTGTAGAAATTAAGCTTCGCTTGTTCGACGGTGTGTGGTCCGTGTCTTTGCAGTCGCGGACTCGCGCCGGATAGATGCCGTTTGAACTCAGTTCGTGGCATACTTTTTCCGTCTTTCTTTCCGATGATTTCCAAAAAGCCGCTACCCGGGTAATATATAACTAACCTGCTTCTTCATGCTTCTGTCATGTTTAAGTGAAAGAAATCTCCGAGATGAGAGCGGGTATGGTTACTTTACACATTGTTACTATACTTCACCTCTAAATATGTGAATATAGTCTTCCCGAGTATTATACATGTGACGAGTTATGGCTCAACATAGAAGCATATGTGCCTAGCTGGCTAAATCAAGAATCCACATATTTTCACACGCTTAAGATCGATCTAAGGCTAAGGCTAAGAATACCCCACGTACTCTATGTAAATCGAATACTCCACGTATTTAATGTATGTTAGGGGCTATGGTGAATTTCATCCAGGATGAGTTAGGAACATGTTGTTCCCGAAAAATTTTCTTGGCAATGCTGGTCGTGCTGTGTACAATTCATTTGAATATTCTGCAGGTAGTATTCAAACCATTATTGCCCCCTAAACCCTAAAAAATTAGCTCTCGAGACGAGAGCTAATTGTACCCATTGAAGAAGGCGAGGTGTCAATGTGTGAATCTGTCACGTACGTATGAACGTGCTCCGTAACAGCAACCCAGAACTGAAAGTTAAGACATTGGTGGAGCGCGTCAAAACGCAAACCGATCCAAGTATGTTCGCACTGAAAACTGATAATTACCAAATTAATGCACAACAGAAATTAGAGATGTGACTCTGAAGATATTGCTTCACTCAACACAAGATATGTCGCCTCCCTTGCGATGTCGGTACGGAATAAGGCTCGCGAAGGTGAACTCAACTGAAAGTTGTACTTTTGTTTCTCTTACGGCATGAGAAGTTATGTAAGCTCAATCGCGTCCTCCAAGCCTGCAGTAACTTTCTACCTTCATTAACAACACTGGAAGAGTTGGAGAATCTGGAAGATTCGGCTCTGCGTGAGCTTCTTCGACAAGGAAGATGTAATTTGGTGTGTGCGATAGGGAAATTGGTATGTTAATATTTCATTAGATATATTGATGATAGTGTGATTCACAGATGGGTCGAAAATCCAACCGATATAGTTTGTTTGTCTCCGGCTGCCAGGGTAAATGTTGGACCTGCTTTCCAGCAAGTCACGAAGAAATTTGTAACTGTCTTCATATTGATTTGGAGTCAGTGTCTACAAATCCTACGATGAAAGTAAAAGAAAATCTTGAGGTAGAAAAACATTCCTGCAGTGAGGAACAATTGAAGACAAATACATCTAGGGACAGTTAGCAGAATACAATCTGATACAAATCAGGATTAGATACCTTTCTTACATATTTTCAGCTTGGCGGCAGCCCCATTCAAGTTCACGGAGTCCAACCATGGTACTGAAAGTGTTGCTAACGGTCGCATATCTTGTTGAACTGCCACTAAACAGGAGATGATTGAAAAGTCATTAATTGAACCAAGATTCAAGCCTTGTGATGTAAGTGGAACCTTGTGCTTCATGTGTGAAAATGCTCAGTAACTATTATTCCAGCTAGGTGAACGTGCGGGCGGTCAGCACAAACGCGTGGTTTTCAGTTTGTTTATGGAGTCTGCAATGTCACTTGAGAATTGAAATACGAAGAGCAACTGTCACAGCAGAAACTGTTTCTAAGGGCCACAACTTTAGAGTTTCAGTGGAAAACATGCGAACAGAATAAACACAAATTTAGGGCACATTCATGGATTTTCATAACATACTAGTCCCCGCAACATCTAGGAAGAAGTGTGTCATTATAGATGTTCTGGTGCACCCTCTAACCGTGTCCCTGAAAGCAAGGCTTTGTTCAGGCTCCCAAACGAAGGTCTCATTAGATGAGCTTGATCTTGCTAAGCGCAACGTACTGCATGAAAAAAAAACGATTGTCAGACAAGTGGGCCACTGATCGTATGTTGATTTACCGCGCCAGCTGCAAAAGTGAGGGATGAGGTAAGGAAACCGAAGTACAAGAGAGGAGTAGGAACGCCTGCAAGCTGAATAACCTAGCACACACGCTGTTATATTTCCATATATTTAAAAATTAGAGTAAACGCACCTGAATTGCGCTTTGATCGAAACTTTGTGCCGCGACGGCCGTTTGCGCAGAAAGAGTTGCACCTGTATTTGCCGCGCGCACTCGCAAGGGTCAGTCACTGAAGGCAGAACGAGACAATGTGCACGCGCGTAAAGTATCGCGACTATCCTGGATATTTTTTTACAAGCTGACGAAACTCACCCATGATGGTCACAGCTTGCGCGGCTCCCTTCGGCCTGACAAGCGCGGCAGAGGGTTTGGCAGGCGTGACTCGCGCACCGCTGGGGCGCGGGGTACTACGTGACTTCGTCACGCAGGTCACATTCGACTGAACTGCGGCGCGTACAGTAAACATATTGTCGCGGAGATTCCGTGTATCGTCTACTTCTACGGATCGCGCGCGCAGCCCCGGGCCCCATGGATCATCGTTATCCGCGCTCTCCTTCGTTTCCTTCAAATTTTCTTCTAGAACAACTGCTGTACGGTCCCATGCATCGTATTTTAATCGTTTCAAGTCTAATAACTAACCAGGAGTTATCCCTGACGCACCTCCAATAAAAACGCGAATGTTGTGAACTAGAGGTGAAATTTGACCAAACTACGACATCTATCCCCGACGGCGCGGAGCAACTTGTTGCGATGGAATGTCATGGTCGTAATTCGGACTGCCCTTTATTAACATCTACGTTACTCTTAGTAGGCCTAATTATGGTCAAATTTGCGTGATTTCGATAACTATATGCTGATACTATCAGTAGTAGTTTTGGTACTCTTACCCCCGTTTTTTCGATAGCTTTGTCATAACTTTAGTTAACTACGTTACTTTTAGTCAGCCTTAATAAAGAGTAATACTATCCTCCATCGATAGTATTACTCTTTCGGGCGCCGAAAAATGCTTGACCATATGCTGCACGTGTATGATATCACTGTTTGTGGAATCAAGCCACGAAGCTGCTGAGGAAAGTCGTACTCGTACTAGCAACGTGGATAACGGGCAACGCCCTGTATTGTCTAAAGAGCGCGGTTCGACAATAGCCCGGCGTCCGACAAAAGTGGTGAATGGTCCTTGTACAGTACCCGCGCCAATTGTGCCGGCGCCATGTTGATGTGCGAAGATATCCACGGAAGAGAAGCTCTGCCTGCAGCCGTGGACTAGAGAGGAACCTGGGTTTCCGTGGCTACTCAAAATCCCGTCGTGTTTTCTGCGCCGCGCTTGAACATGATGGTATAAACACCCAACCGTTGGAAGTGATCATAGCCGGCGGCGGATTGGGAGGTTTATTCACCGCTATATGCTTATTGGAAAAAGGCTTCAAAGTCACCGTACTAGAGCGAACTGCAGAATACAAACCCCTCGGTGGCCCCATTCAGTTAGCTAGCAATGGTATGGGAGTCGTTCACGCAATCAGTGATGAACTTGCAGAGCGTATCCAATCGGTTAGTCGCCCTTTTTGGTCAACGAGGAGCGGTATACGGGATGGACTGACATCTAAGTGGATGTTCACATTTGATGCTATCACTGAAATACCAGCTGCTGACAATTTACCTTTCTCGCTATGTATAGATCGATCAGACTTGCAGGCGGCACTTATTGATCACCTAAACAGTATTTCTCCGCACAATGATGTCGTGAGACTAGATTCTGGAGTATCGAGATATGAAAGGTCAGATGAGGGCGTTCTGGTCGAGCTCGAAGACGGTAGAACTCTATCAGGTGATATTTTGATCGGTGCCGATGGGATTTGGAGCACAGTCCGCTCACAGTTATTCAATGAAAATTGTCAATCAACGCAAGATAAGTTCGCAGTTGCCTCATACACAGGATTCAAACTTTACAGTGGTTTACCACAAGTTGAACTATCAGAGTACTTTGACATTGGCTACTGCGCTTTCATCGGTCCAAATCATTACTTCGTTGTCTGTCCTGACCGTAACGGCCGAGTTCAGTGGTACGCCTTCGTACGAACCCCACCCCACACCCCAAATTGTGAAGCACCAAAGGAGACTCTTCGTGAGATCTTCACTGAGTGGGCACCAGAGGTTAAGTGTTTGATAGAAGCAACGAGTGCAGGAAGTATCGTTCAAAGAGATTTATTGGATCGAGCGCCTAGCATAACGAAAAGTTGGGCTGATGGCCGTGTTACACTGCTAGGAGACTCTTGTCATGCAACCATGCCTAATATAGGTCAAGGCACTGGTCTGGCATTTGAAGACGGTTACGTGCTTGCACACATGCTTGCTGCGGTTCAGTCACGATCCGATATTCCGCGTACGCTGCAGAGATTTTATCGATGTCGAATCATAAGAACATCGATAATACAAGGCCTGGGGCGTTTGAACAGTGAAGCGATCAAGTTCTTAACCCCACTGCTGCCAATCCGTTCAGTTGTGGATTTCTTCCTGTCACCTTTACTTCCAAGAATCTTTTTTCTCCAGTTCAAGTACTGTTATTCGTTGTGTCCAATTCGGGTGGAATCACACGATAGTGTTCGAATCGCAGCTATGATGAATGAAAGACATTTTGCTGAGACTCTTAGTGCGTGGGCAGGAAGTGAAGATAGTTCTGGGCCGCACAAGACGCAGTAGTGCGACACATTCCTAAAGATCACTTTCCATCATTTCCAGCTCTCCCTGATGGGGTGTAAGTTCTAAACTTCTCTCTCTCAAATAAACATACCCCAATCGCGTCTAGCTTGCCTTGTAAAATGTGTATCGCCTGCAAAACAACCTCCTCAGCTTCGAGGACACCTGTAGACTCGACGTCGAATGTGAAACTATCTGTACCAGGACGAATCGTTATCAAGCCATGCTTTCCAAGTTCATCCGCCTATGATGGGTCAGTGAAAAATCCGTGACGATCGACGGCCACTCACCTTTTTTATTATTTCCCCATCAAAAGTACACGTATCGCGAGTTGTGACTTGCAGCGAGTCCGTTTCTGTATCGTACTTGAACATTTTAGAAGGATCACTTTCAATCAGACTCTCTCTCTCCAAATCTGCATGAGTTTACATGAATATAAATTTTTGACTGTACCTAGAGCCAAACTCACCCGTCAAAGTTTTCACAAGTGCTTGATTGATCTCAATCACTGGATCGTGCTTGAAAACCGCTGTTGCAACTGGGGACCACTTGGCATGATCTTTGCCAGTGCCCTTACGCGCGATACATTTCAACGATAATTGCTGATTCTTTCGAAGCTTCGCGATAAGGATTCCGGGCAATTTCTCTACTTGGCCATCGTTACCCCAGAAACATACCGGTTTCACTCTTTCATCGTGCGAAAAGAGATCTTCACTCGTTACGTCTCTTGCGTGCTCATCTGTGCATCTCACAGTGAGCTCTAGGTGGACATCCGTCGCAGAATCATCTTCTCCCATATATTCATATGGCTTGACAAGCTCCGAAACCTTCGCGCTATCAAGGGGTATGAGACCTAGCCGGTGTGATAAGAATTCGTCACACAGAACAGACGAATTCTCGACTATCTCAACCAGGTCTATCGCAATAGTAGGTACTTCTGCGATCATAATCCTCCGTAGCGCGTTTGCTAAGCTCACATCAACGCATCTTAAGTTGAAATTAAGGCTTTGACCCTCTAGACGAGAAACTGTTACGGCTGCACTCGTGCTGGCTGAAGCGTGGGTGTGACTCATCTCTCGATCTTTTTCAGCACACGCGGTCTATTTAATTTACGGACGAGTATAAGAAGAATTTCGTGAGAATGCCTCAGGTCCGGAAACTCTCACTCACGAGGAGAAATATCTCGCCAGTAGCGCGACGTTGACTGCCGTGCTGTAGGATGCGGGAAGGTGATAAACCCTGTCAAGTCAGAGTACTGTTGACCTTCAGGTATCAGGGAATGGCGGTGTCCTCGTATCAGCGCTCTAACTGCATCGCGATGTTGGTATTGCAAGTCTGGAGGAGAAAATGCGTGGCTAATCGTTTTTGCGCAAGTTTCACTGATTTACTCTGCGATGATGTTGACACGGCAGTACTGTGACATGACAGTGTAGGTGGAGTTAGAGCTCTTGCTCTGACAATGGGTTTATGAAGGTTATGTGTCGCACTACAATCGGCCAATATGAAAGAAGACGCCTACTTCGTATCTGCAGGCGCCTTGCGGCTCGCCTTGCGCATAAGATTACCCATCTCTTCTCTTTTCTTCTTCCCTCTCAAGTGGGTACCAAGCTGTAACACATTAAATCTCAAGTTGGTCAGTCATGTATGATTGAATCGGTACTGTCAACACGTTCTGCGAAGAATAAAATCACATGTGCAAAGTGGAGCGGTAACGAACATTCGCTCTCTAGTTCGGCTCAGCAAACCCACGCAAAATCCGTGGTTTTCTTGGAAAGCCCTAGCGGACACGAAACACGCCACGTACCTTTCTCTTCGCCAACTTCAAGGCGCGCTTATCTCGTCCATTCTTGAGTAATTCGACCAAACGTTTTTCGTACGGCGCTGATCCAGCGACATCCCTTATGAGGCTGCGGATCATACCAACTCGCTTTCCGCAGCGCTAAGGAAAAGTAAGTAAACGAAATCTGTTTCAATCAAAGCTGTTGCGTACCCCCTTGCGTGATCCCGGTCTTGACGTTAGAGTGCGCTTCGTCACAACGTGGCCCTTCTCAAGCCCAACTGCTATGTTACTCTTCATTTTCCTGACTTAGACAGACTCGCAGTGTCGCGGTTGCGCCGCCGATCGCGGAGGTCAAGAATAAGGTGGATCTCGCGAAAGTTCCAAACTCCACTGGGATATTTTGAACTTAATATGACGATAGTTTCGAATGCGAGTACATAGTTTAGCATCATTTATCTCAGTCGGAGTTTACTGGATATATTGGTAATGCATAGATACCCTTCTGTATACGTTAGTATGATGTTGCTAGGGGCAAAAGCGCGGGGCTCTGCTCCCACATCCAGAACGAGATCCCGTTTGAAAAAAACAGCTGTCTGTTTAGAGTCGTCTCCCGGATCCTCGCAGACCAAAAACTAGGCGCTGGCAAGCGGTGCGAATATTGATAAACTACCTAGCTCTACTCGAAGCTAAGTTGGTTTGAACGGGTGCGACTGTTTTAGAACGTCAATACATGGCAGAGAATGCTAGTACCGTGAGCTTGTTACCCTGGACGGAGAAGTACCGCCCGAAGACGTTAAATGACGTCGTGCGGGATGATTCTGCGATCGATATTATTCAGAAATTTGCAAAAGATGGAGAACTCCCGCATTTACTCTTACATGGTCCTCCGGGGACAGGAAAGACATCGACAATCCTTGCACTTGCAAAAGAACTATATGGTGATAACTTTACCAGTATGGTTCTTACACTGAATTCATCTGATGCTCGTGGTATTCACATCGTCCGAGATGAAATACAATCATTTGCATCTACCTCACGACCGTTCGCTAACTTCTTCAAACTGGTCATACTGGATGAGTGTGACAGTATGACGAAAGATGCACAGTTCGCGCTTAGGCGCATTATGGAAAAATATACATACCATACAAGATTTTGTCTGGTCTGCAATTACTCTTCGAAAGTTATCTCTGCGCTGCAAAGTCGCTGTACGAAATTCAGATTTGCACCGATAAGGCGTGATACAATGCGTCGAAAGTTGCAACTTATTGCGAGCTCTGAATGCTTGAGTATAACGGAGGAATCTTTAGAGACAATTGTAAGACTAGGCGAGGGAGATCTACGGAAGGCAGTTAACATCCTTCAAAGTGCGCATCTTTCATCAGATACACGTACAATTAACGATGACGTTATCTTTGCGACCACTGGGAACATGGATTGGCGGAAAGTTGACGGACTTTTGCATATCTTACTCAGTGACTCTCTGAAAAACATATTCAATTACTTGACCAATCTGAGAGCTGAACAGAACTTCGCTTTAGTAGACATTTTGGCACCGCTATGTGATTCTCTTTTCCGCACACACTTGCCTCACGATGTTCGAACTTGTTTTCTCAGAGCCCTTGCAGATGTTGAATACTCATTGAGTTTCACCAGTACTGAAAAAAGTCAAATGCTGTTACTGATTTCTACTTTTGTACAAAAACGAAATATATTTACGTTGGGATAGCTAAGATTTGTATTTGAATTAAAATCCAAGTTTTTTCGCACCTAAACAAGGGTATCCAGAAGAGATGCTCGTATATCTTGGACAACCTTGCTCGAGTCGTTATTGTGCAGCTGGAAGATACTTTCTATCACCTAGGATTCAATTTTCAGGAGAAGCATGGGATGGAATATTGCCAAAAGATACCTGGATCTCTGTGGAAGTGGTGTCCAAACCACAAAATGATGTCCAGTCATTCACCAGAAGACCAGCACCAAGTACGTCACTACCACGGTTAACAGTTCCTGCCACAATGGGCACCTTGAAAAGTGTTCTCAGACCGATTCACCGTTTGGAGACAACCTTACCTGCAATAGAGAAGATAATTCGTCTACTTCTTGCACGGAGGACTGAGGATGCACGATCCCTCCTCTATTTGAAAATTTACAGAAGCTACCAACAAGGACATTACCAGCAACACTCTACTTCGTACTGATGAAAGCAAAAAGAAGTTCCTTAGCCCTCACCTGTCGAAAAACTTCCACCCCGAGAACGTCTGCAATGATCTCCTCTGTCTCTTGATCGATATCTGGATGGACAAGGGCTACATGATCGTTGCAAGCAATGCAATTCCCCAAAGCTTACGTCAAATCCTGTTAGTACTCCTCCAAACGTGAACACGTGGCTTACCTGATAGTCTTTCTTCTATTCTTTGAACTATGACTTCGTCTGGTAGCGAATTCCGAATGTGCATGATCTCTACAAAACTACGATGTGACGCGCAACTCACAAGACCAAGCGAAATTACCTTGATCTGTCGTTGTAGTTGGTAATAATAGCCCTTGTTTGTTACCTGATCGTGGGACTCAGTTCCTTCCCAGAATGCACAAAAACGTACTGACCAACACTTAGACGACCAACGAGTCTCGTTCCAGCCAAGCTTGTCTTAATAATAGGTATTTCACCGCTCAGCTCCGCTTCAAATATGCTACAAGATGTCATGCGAGTGAGCGTAAGACATGCAGAACCTGCTCACCTGTAGAAGTTCTCAGAGCCACCCCCTGCCGTTAGACAATAAGCGTTCGTCAACGTGGCGAAGACACCAATTTCATTGCTATGATGGCGTAAGATGTGTTACCGCATCCTTCTTGCAGGTCTTACCTGTTTTCAAACTGATGTCGAGTTGCCATGCAGGTATCCAAGGGCGCTTCTTGAATGTGGTGGCGGCGGCTACCACCTCGACTGGTTTGTTTGCAGCCAAGATCCGAGGTACCCGCCCCGGGTGTTTTATGGCACATTTTTCATCTACTACATAGTACTGTTTTAGACTAAAAAATAGGGATATTAAGGCTGACTAACAGCAGACCTTCATAACTCGGTCATAACTCGGTACTTTATGCCCGAGTTGTGAAAACAGCTGTTAGTCCAGATCGCCTCATAACTTTATGACATCATGAGTTAGGCGAAAACCACTAACAGCTACTTTTCATAACTCCGTCACAACTCGGACGTCCCTTTTTTTGAAAGTGAATCACGCGAGTCGCGACGCGAGATGCGCGCGAAGGCAAAAAATGCATATTTTACCGTTTTTTTAGCAATCACTTGTAGTATAAAATACAATCCACCGTCCATGGGTATGGGTGGACACCTAGTCCTAAGGACTAGTCCTAGGACTAAGAAGTCCTAACTCAAGGTAAACTAAGATACACACCGGTACGCATGGATGTTACCTAAAATCATTCATTCTGTGTAGTACCATCCTTTTCTTGACCTAAACCGTAGAGAATTCCAACAAATTGTGTCATGTCGACATTTGCAAAATGGGACTTGTGTAATTTGAAAAAAGTATGTGCTGTCAGTAGGCTGTCGCTTCCTGCCTGGTGTTGCGGACCTATCCTTGGAACGTGAAGATGTTCTGCAAGCCGATTCAGGCCACCGTGCATGTTACCCACAAACTGCATCAGATGCTTAATGTCGAAGACGTGGGGGAAATATGTGTGCAGAAGTGTGAAGAACTCTGCTTCATGTTGTGGCAACGGTGCGTTTGTTAGAAGTTTAAGTAGATACCCAAAATCGTAACTACTGTGAAACGTCAGCCACCGGATATCGTCGTTAAGCACAACACCACTAATCATCAATCTCTCACCAAACTGTACAATATCGATTCCCTGTTCTTCTAACTTTACGAAGTCTATCCCGCTTTGTTTCAAAAGCTCTATCGAGTCTTGAGCATAAAGCTCATCTTTTACGTTAAACTCTTTGAAATTGAATTGCCAGATGCAATACTGTCCATCTATACAAGGCAGAGTGCCATTTTCGTCTGTAAAAGTTAAACCCAGTTGGATAAGTTTCAACATATCCACGTTGCAGCGTAAGGTTTGATATTGAAATTCGGCCTGGTGCTTGAACGAGCCGACTGGGCGAGCTACCTGTATCGAACGAAAGTCATCATCAACGACAGTTGAGAAAATGTTTCACTGTACTCACCACACCAGGGAATTCCGTATCCATCGCCACATAGGGGAACTGGCAGACTATTTCACGAATCAGTGCGCACTCCTCATCCAAGTTATGTGCCCACACGTTGCGCGTCAGTAAACTCGAGGGTGATAGTGAACCCATAGACGCCATCACGAATCAATCGGTTGAGCGCAAGATATACAGCCTTCAATACTGAAATTCAAGCGGGTTGAGCAATCGCGATCTACGTTCGCGGTTTCTCTACACAGAAAAACATTGGATCTGTTGTCCTATTATGTATTCATACTATTTGCACATAGGAATTACGATATTACTAGTACAACGTACAATACGATATTGTAGTACGACTACTTCGATTTGATGGAAAAAAAGTCCCATACTCGTAAAAGCTCCTGAGCCGAAATACCGTAAACGCCGCCAGCTCGAGCTCGCGTTCAGACCAAGACGGTTCGGATGTACTCTCGCAAAGAAATAGAAGTCGCCATAAGGCAAATTCGAGATGATTTCGGCTACAACGCTCAGCTTGTATTCGAGACCATCGCCCGTCGCGAAAATTCTACGTTTGACTACCTCAGAAGTTCATTGCCAATGAAAAGAAGAAGCTGTGGTAACATACTGTACACACTTCTGAAGCACGGTTGTGTGAAAGTGCAACCTTGCGCGTTCCAACGGATACACCGCGAAACTCTAAAAAGAAATACATATGGCGTCGACCTGGCCTACGTAAACTGCAGACGTAGATTTTCGAGATATATACTGTACACAGAACAAAAATACAGCGCAAAGCATGCACGAATCGTCCTCACTACGTTACTGACCGGTACAGTTTCTTTTCAGCAACTCATGATGACGATGCAAAAGCTAAATTTTAACGAAGGTGAAATTCGACACGAAAATCTATATGAGAGAGCCTTCGCGGATCTCGTGCGTGCAGGCTTGTTATGCCAAACAAACTTTGCCACAATGCACCGTCGCTCAAAGCAACTGGATGAGGTTATATTGGTCACAGATGAATTGGTCAATGTAGACTATCATGGATGCTTTTGGTGCATTAATCCGCGCATCTTTGATGGCGCCCTTCGTCAAATGTATGTACAATCCCAATTGCAACCAGACAGTGAGCGCTTGACGAAACAAATTGAAACACATATTCTCTCCCAACGTCAAAAGTATGTCGAGGCGGTTATTCGATGTCGCTTGGGACCACATGCCCTTCGTATTTTTCGATTACTTTCACAATCGCACCTTGAACAGAAACAGATAGCTGAATTATCCATGGTTCCTATCAAGGACACTAGAGACATTCTTTACAAACTGTTGAAGTTTGACTATGTGCGACTGCAAGAGCTTGCGAGAACACACGATCACGCCCCTTCGAGAACCAACTACTTATGGCGTGCAAATCGATTAGATGTTGAGAAGGCCATGAAAAAAGAACTCGTTCAAACTTTGATGAGCATGCAGATTAAACTTTCTTCACTTTCTTCACTGAGTAGGTATCACCCACGCCACTTGCAGAAACTGTTGGAGATGCAGTGCGGTGTGAAAACGGAATTGCAGCGCTTGCAATTTGCCACGATTCGTTTGGATGCGCTTCTTTTGATTTTTGACGACATCACTTGCTCGTAGTGCAAGAAAGGAGACAACAAGTATCATGAGAGCTTGGTTGTTACAAAAGGATAAACTTGTGCGTTTGGTTTCCTGTAACCTAGTTATGTATTCATATCGAGAAAAAAGACTTTAAGAGACCTGTTTAGCCAATTCATCAGCCTTTGAAATAGCCTCGTTCATGTCACCAACCATATAGAATGCCATCTCCGGCAAGTCATCGTAGTTACCACTGATAAGACCCTTGAAACCAGAAATTGTGTCCTTGAGATCGACATACTTGCCTGGACTGCCGGTGAAAACCTCGGCAACATGAAACGGCTGAGACAAAAAGCGCTGCACCTTTCGGGCCCTGGACACCGTCAACTTGTCATCCTCGGAAAGTTCATCCATACCGAGGATAGCGATGATATCTTGAAGGTTTTTGTAGTCCTGAAGGATCTTCTGGACTCCACGAGCGGTGTTGTAGTGGTCATCCCCCAGTGCCAAAGGTGACAACATTCGTGAAGTAGAATCAAGCGGATCTACTGCGGGATAGATGCCGATTTCAGCGATTGATCGTGACAGAACTGTGGTTGCATCAAGGTGCGCAAATGTCGTGGCTGGAGCAGGATCTGTTAAGTCATCGGCGGGCACGTAGATTGCTTGAACAGAAGTGATAGAGCCTTTCGTTGTCGTTGTGATTCGTTCTTGGAGACCTCCAAGATCGGTTGCGAGAGTAGGTTGGTAACCAACTGCAGACGGGATCCGACCAAGAAGTGCTGACACTTCGGAGTTGGCTTGAGTGAAACGGAAGATGTTATCCACGAAAAATAGTACATCCTGTCCTTCAAAATCGCGGAAGTATTCTGCAACAGTGAGACCAGTGAGACCAACTCTCGCTCTCGCGCCAGGAGGTTCATTCATCTGACCGTAGACGAGTGTGCACTTTGAGTCGCCTGCTTGCTCGCCGAGTTTAATGACACCACCTTCAATCATCTCATGATACAAATCGTTACCTTCGCGAGTCCGCTCACCGACGCCAGCGAACACGGAAAACCCCCCGTGGCCCTTTGCGATGTTGTTGATAAGTTCCATGATGAAGACAGTTTTGCCGACGCCTGCCCCACCAAAGAGACCAATCTTACCCCCTTTCTGGTAGGGTGCCAGTAAATCGACAACCTTAATACCGGTAACGAGCATTTCCATATCTGTGCTCTGGTCGACAAAAGGCGGGGCTTCACGGTGTATAGCGAGCGCGGTTGTTGTTGAGATGGGACCACACTCGTCAATAGGCTCTCCAATCACGTTCATGATACGTCCAAGGGTCGCCCTTCCCACGGGAATTTGGATGGGACTACCTGTGTTCTTTACCACCTGACCTCGAACTAAACCTTCGGTTGTATCCATAGCGATAGTTCGAACCGTATTCTCACCAAGATGCTGCGCAACTTCCAGGACAAGTCGTACATCATGCCCTTCCACCTCAAGGGCTGAAAGGATCGGTGGGAGCTGTTCGTCGAATTGTACGTCGACCACCGCTCCGATTACCTGCGTGACTTTGCCATCTGTCGTAGGTTTTACGTTCACGTTTGAATACGGTCGCGCTGTCAACGCAGGCTTGCCACGCTGTTCGGGCCGCGAAGCCGCGGTTGCCGCAATGCCCGCAGCGTGTAGTTTGGCGGGCTCCGCGGTCCGCGAGATAACTTCACGGGCGACACCAAGCGATAAATTCTGGATACTACGACGCATGAGGTAAATTGAGATACTACACGAGCCTGTCACCTGCGCACAAACTTCAGTACCCGCGCGTGCGTGGCAGTGTGCCCTCGTCAGATCGGAGCCACCCGGTCCCAAGCTTGCAGGGATAATTGGTTTTTATTAGCGCACCCGTTGCTTCCACTACACTACACTGTTAGTATTCTAATTGGGAGGAGAGTCAGAATCAAAACTTGCCCCGGGTAAAGAAATTCCCCGTATCCCCTCGGATCATTTTGTTGCAAAAAACTACAAATTTGTTTCGATCCTCTTTGGTAGGTCTCTAGTACCCGACGGTGGCGATGTATGAGAACAATGTCCAATGTCCCAATACTATCTATCATACACTACTGTACAAGCATACGTATTGTAACAAAAAAACCACTGATATCGTATGTTTAAAATCCTTTACTATCGATACTACTAAATATCATTTAAATGGACAGTTTATGTGGGATAGATAGCATGATTTAATAACGAAGGCAGAGCCCGGGATGACGTCGTGCCACAGACTCCCGCACTAGAAATCAATATCGAAGGTCATGCGAGGCGTCCAGAATAAGTGCCTTTCTCGCTTCGTACAGAGGGTTTACAGCGGTAAACCGTCGCCGCTCACGCGAGAAAGTTCAAAAAACAAACAACCGAGCAAACAACAACCGAGCTGGCAACGGAGAACAGGAACTAACGCGACGCTACGAGAAGGTGAGGCTATCTGTACATCCGAAACATTGACGATCTCATACGAGTGGCTTAGATATTCTTCTTGACAGCCCGGACAACAATGTATCCGAATATATTTTCGAAAAGATCGGTGTAGACTTGCACCGCCGCCCCGAACATCCCCTTGGAATACTCAAAAGTGCCATACTTGAATATTTTGACAGTGCGTACGGGAAAGGATCATTTCGAATGTTCGACGATTTACATCCCATTGTGAGTACTCATGAAAATTTTGACTCTGTGCTTGTACCACAAGATCACGTTTCGCGCTCAAAAAATGACACATATTATGTGACAGAGGACACAGTCTTGAGATGCCACACATCAGCCCACCAGTTAAGCCTGTTAAAGCAAGGTGAAAAAAAGTTTCTAGTCACAGGAGACGTTTATAGACGCGATACAATCGACGCCACTCATTTTCCTGTTTTCCACCAGATGGAAGGAGTTAGAGTATTCACAAAATGTGAGTTGTCCAGTACCGAACTCGCCCCCCAAGACTTTGTGAGCCAAGAGCTGAAAAGTATGCTCGAAGGCCTCGCGAAACATTTGTTTGGCGAAGTAGAGTTGCGGTGGGTTGATGCATATTTTCCGTTCACCGACCCATCATATGAACTCGAAATATTTTTCAATGGAGAGTGGTTAGAAGTTCTCGGGTGTGGTGTCATGCAAAAACAGATTTTGAACGGAGCGTCTTTGGTCGACGAGGAGGCCTGGGCATTTGGATTGGGGCTCGAACGTCTCGCTATGGTTCTCTTCGACATTCCTGATATTCGTCTCTTTTGGACGAATGATGAAAGGTTCTCAAAACAGTTCAAGGCCGGTATGTTCCGCAGTGGTGGACATAACATGCAAAAGTTCAAGAGCTATTCAAAGTATCCTCCTTGCTACAAAGACGTTTCATTCTGGCTGCCCAATGTTTCGAAATTCACTGAGAATGATCTTTGTGAAATCGTTCGATCAACGGCTGGTAATCTTGTGGAAGAAGTAAAGCTCATAGATGAGTTCCATAACCCGAAAACTAATCAAGTATCTAACTGTTACAGAATCACTTATCGTTCCATGGATCGTTCGCTCACCGATGAAGAAATCAATACTCTACAAGATTGTGTCCGAGAAGCGCTCGTGACTTCGCTCGGTGTAACTTTGCGTTAGACACTACATTACATATTTTCTATTCTTTGTTATGATAGGCAATAGTGCCATAACCCTAACTAAACTCTGCTCGTGCTATGTGCAATCGGTCAAACAACTGTCCGACTTCACTGCACAACACAGCTCAGCTCCGAGATAACGGCTGTGATTGTCGAGGTAGGAGTTGCGCAGATACCCTACGTTATCTTACTATTCGGGCGAGATACACAAGCGTCTGTAAGGTCTCAGCAAATGTACCAAGAGTCTAAGCCTAGCACTGGCGTTGGGGTAGCTTACAATTGCGGCGGTAAGTTGTTTAAAAGGAGTAACTATTCCATATTAAGCCGACATTATCGACAGACTGCGGCTCTGAAGTGCTGCTACGACCTGGTGATGTCATAATCTGTCGGGAGTGCGGCTATCGGATTTTGTACAAGAAACGAACAAAGCAAGGTAAGATCCACGTGATTACTCTATGCCTACTGTAGCATTTACATCATTTCTATTAATAGTCGTGCAGTTCGAAGCTAGATGATCGAGATGCACTTTCTAGAGCAAATCCCACTGAACGCCACTGGTGAATTGTCGCTTGGAACGTGAGTTCCACTTGTTCTACACAAAAGCTACATGCCTGTATCTTTCCACTTGTTACCGCATGTTATACATTGAAAAAAAAGAGACATCCCTTCAGTTGTTGTTTGCGAGAAAAACACTGCTTCCCTACCATCGCACATCGTACACTGAACATCCTTAGACCGTGGCAAAGTTGGATCAGTTCGCACATCATGCAAGATAGTCGTTACTTCGGCCGCTGAGTGGTAGATATTGCGTCTATGCACGCAGTTATCAAAAGCAGCGACACTGTAGTCACAATTTCGACAAAAGTACATCAATCGCTTGTTAGTTCGGTCCTCCCTGGGATACAGTAGATCGTTACTATTAGGACAGAACCTAAGGGGCACAGCCCGGGGATTCGAACCTCTCGCCGTGTCTAAACGTTGCATAAGTCGCGTCAATGTGGGGAGATCTGGCGGTGCGGACTACGTTACTTCGCACGACTGTTCGTCGAGGCTTCGAGACTTGCGGCGGCCACGAACAAAATCTGCCACGATTGCGAACATAGGCATGAGCCTAAATTTACACTGAAAAAGAGATTGCTAAAATCCCAAAATTTGGGCCGATTTTAGAGTTTTTTTTTCCGACGCTACAATTCAATAAGAGGGGATTTCAGAAACACGGCACGGTTTCCTAAATATGGGTGAGGGCGGGGCCCCAGTTTTCCTAGTTTCGCCTTACACGTAGATGGTCTCTACCGAGATTAGATGCGTCGTTTTCTTATGCGCCACGAATGCTAAAAGCCAATTCCTAACTCGTCCTGATTGGATTCACTCTTGGATCTCATCATGCCTTGAGTATGGTATTATAGTATCATATGAGATTCCGATATACAATATGGAGTTTTATGACCTAGACAATCTAGATTCTCACACGTGTACACAGTGAAAGAAAGTTGGAATTTATTTATCGGCTGGTTGAAGAAAAGGATTCCATCGACTGTACGGAACGGAGTGTACGTGCATTGGTTCTCGGTTGGCCGGCGAAGGCAACAAAACACTTGTTGTTCGGACGGCGGCACCAGTATGCGCGGTAGTGTGATAAGGTAAACTGACTTTAAAGAAAGATGTTGTTGTACTCATTCGTGCTTGTCTTGGCAGGACACTCGTTGGTCAACTATTCATACATGGAAAAGTAACAACGACCCTACTGAAAGCCAAAGAAGTCCAGAAGTTCACCGATAGGCTCGTTAACATTGCGAAAGAGGTATTCAAACTTTAGTGGAAATATGCATTCATTCATGATGAGTTTATTAATCTAGGGTTCTACGCATTCGAGGAAGCGGATAAGCAGTTGCCTTCCTACTGGTGAGGCTTACTCAAAATTATCAGTTGAAATAGCCCAGAAATACAGTTGCCAAAACGGAGGATACACCCGCGTAACTCGAAAAGGACGACGTAAAGGCGATAGTGCACAGCTTGCGAGTGTAGAATTCAGCTCGTCGAGAAATTCTGCTGTGCTCCCAAACTGAGAACACACCATACTAGTATGCAGTAGTTCTAGCTTCGGAGAGGGCAACAGAGTGTTTTGCCAGTAGCTTCGGAAAAATTTTAGCGAAACTTTGCTCCGACTTGAGTACTTTGATGATATCCACCAAAGAAATTGTACACTCGTTTGCCTGAAAGCTGGTTTTCACGTCATCCTCAAAACTTTCCACTGCGGTAATTTGCTGTAGTTTCCCATCATTTGCCGCATTTTCTACACTCGTATCGATTTTTGATTTTGACTTTGTACTGTCTAGAGTAGCGACGTCCTTTGTCTGTCGTGTGAACCATTTCAGGTATTTCGCATCACCCAAAGCGCTTCGAGTTGCCTCGTTTGCGGCGTTTGCAAGTTGGCGTTCCTCTTCTGCCTCTCTCGCCTTCTCTGCTCGAAGTAGCAGATCCTCGTCGAAATCATCTTCACCTGGCTTTCTAGCGCGCTTGCTCGATGGATCCCCAAGTTGCAATAGCCTCTGGTGTTCCTGCTCTTGTCGAACTGAGGTCTTCTGCAGAAGCTTCGCATTAATTTCACGAATCCTGTGTTTTAGTCTCGTTTCACGTAGTCCTGGACCACAGGTCTCAGTATGAACACATCGAATGTTCGCTGTACTGACAAGCTGCGTTAAGAGCCTGCGCAGGCGTTGCCTAACTGCATTTCCACACAGACGGACAGCGTCGAGCTCTACTTGCATACCGTGTTGTCTTGACCTTAGCCTTGAAGTGATCCGCTTAGACAAACGTTGTTGATCGAAAACCAACGTAACCGGTCTCTCAATTGCGCTGCGATCTCGCACCGCTGAAGAGCTTCGAGCCAACCCAAATGCTTCAGATAGAGAGGTATTCACTGAAGCAGACTTTGTGGCATGTAGTACGTTTTCAAGCGAGTCTCTAAGGAATTGCAAGCCATCCATGTCACGGAACAATGTTGAAAACATAATCTTCACATTAGCCCGCTTTGATTTCATGCCGAGATAGCGAGCGCTAAGAGACTCGGATCCCCCAGTTTCTGTCTTGGATTCTTTCTCGTGCACAGTTCGCACTACTTCGCTCAACGAAACGCGGCCGGTCATCATATTGTGCGGTCTAGTAGCATCTTCCTTTGGCATTTCAAGATCAAGTTTCATTACCGATGACATTTCCGGGACAACCGGACCGAAAACGTGTGCGCCTCCGGCGTTTGCGAATTTGCGAAGAGAAACAATCAAGCGAGCGAGGTTCGAAATGGGCTCTTGGTAAGAATCTTAACCCTAAGAGCGCTAAAAACTTATGAAAATCACAGTCCAACTTTGCAACTTTTTTATGCATTTTCTATCATTTTGATCGATGAGGAAAAGTTTCAACTGCAGTTTCCGGCACAATTCGTGGAAAAAAGAATAGCGCAAATGCAACCATTAGACAGCATTTCACGAGATCTTTCGAACGCGTTCTAGAATTGAGGTTTTAGATTCAATATGCGCTCGAGCACTGATTACAAAAAATATTTCTCTGTACTCAAAGCAGCGAATGGAAATCACTCAGTAAATGTCCGAAGCGACGAAGAGCTGGAAGGATAGTATGAAGGGCTGGAAGCGATCAGTCTCGACCCAGTTTGGGCTTTAAGCCCAAAGCGTGGCGCACGTGGTGTCTGGGGAGTTCGACAACAAAATCAATGAAGAAGTTACAGCCAAGAGAACACGTCGACTTCAGGGAGTGAAATGTTTTTCGTAGCTTCAAACACATGAGCCATCTCTAAGAGCTGAGCTTCGCCGAAATGTTTACCGATAAATTGCAAACCAACTGGTAACACGCCGCCCTCAACATGGGAAAGCCCACTTCGCACCACCACTGCTGGTAACCCGGCTAAGTTGACGTTAACAGTAAGTAGGTCACCCACGTACATTTGTAAAGGGTTCGATATCTTATCCCCCATCTTATACGCCACATCTGGCGTTGCAGGTGTCAGAAGTGCATCGTAGTCTTGCAAGTAACCCATCAGTTCGTTGTGCACCCCATTTTGAGCGCATTTTGCCCTTGTATAATATTCATCACTGTATCCAGAAGACAATACATAAGTGCCCATGAGAATACGTCTACGAACTTCTTCTCCGAGCATGAAGCGTCTGCGAGAATTGCATGAATCCCCAGCATCATCACTCGTGCTACCCATTTGGATCCCATCATAGCGAGCCAAGTTGCTACTTGCCTCAGAAGATGCGATGATGTAATATGCGGGCAAACCAAGTCTGAAGGTCGCACAACTGACAACATCAACGGTTCCTCCCAATTCTTCTATTTGCTTAATTGATTCAAAAAAACTATTTCGCACTTCTGCAGATATTCCCTCCTCTATCGCTTCCACTATTACTGCAAAGCGCTTTCCTTTGAGAGGCTTGAGCACAAGGTCAGATGCCTGTTGAAACGTTGGTTTGAAGCCACCAGAACCTCTCAAACTCGCGTCCCTCTGCACTCTTCCATTTCTATCAGCTCGAATGGCATCGAAAATGCATGAGACATCCGCGACAGTCTGTGCGATTGGCCCTACTGTATCAAAACTAGACGAGTAAGCTAGCAGTCCGTGTCGAGACACAGCACCATACGTTGGTTTCAATCCCACAACCCCACAAAATGCAGCCGGTTGACGAATAGACCCGCCCGTGTCACTACCCAGAGCCGCAGTACACAGCTGTGAGGCAACAGCTGCCGCAGAACCACCAGATGATCCGCCCGGAACATGGGAAAGGTTCCAAGGGTTGGAAGTCGGACCAGCTGCTGCCGTCTCAGTAGTGCTACCCATCCCGAACTCATCCATATTAGTTTTCCCTAGAAATACACAGTCACATTCCTTCAACGCTGAAATCACGTCTGCATCGTAGGATGATGCATGCTGGCCAAGAAGTTGAGAGCCTGCTGTTGTAGTAGGAGCACCATTATAACAAATATTGTCCTTCACTGCCAGTGGGATTCCAGCAAGAGGATGAAGCGGAGCTCCAATTGCAAGGGCCTCATCAACCTTTTTTGCCTTCTCACACTATGAGTAGCGTTTCCAGAATCATGCTACGAGTCGTACCTGTGCCAGGGCTGCAGTGGTGTTCACTTCAACGAAGCTACCCAGCCCAATGTCCTTTGTTTCTATCTATGGCGGGCCGGTGAGGCTAGCGTAGAGACGCCGTTTATCAACTTACTCTATCCAAATATATATTAACCAATTCCACAGCTGATAGTCTCTTGCGACGCATCGCGTGTCCTAATTTTCCTATGAAAGAATCACAAGAGATGTCTCTGCGTTTTCTGGCCTTCAAGCTACTCAGTGACCCATACTTCACGAAGTGCGCGGTCATACCTTGTATTCGGCAACACGGGGCTTCATCGTGGACGAAAGAGACTCCATATTTCAAACTTCGCGGAGTGCTCTTTTCGTCGTCTCCTGCGAGAAGTACAGTAGCCAGCCTTGCGGTTTTTTCTTCTCTTGGGGCAACATCTGTAAGATGGACATTTACTATCCTCCACGTCATGGAAAACGTAACAAAAACTCGTGATTACCCGGTGA
>PBDU01000017.1 GCA_002718195.1 Methanobacteriota archaeon
AGGAATCTAGCAACTCAAGTGGAGACTCCGAGGATGAAACCTCGCCTTTACCTGCTGTTGGAGTAATGGGGACTTTAGCTGCTATCTGTGTAGCGTTAATTCCGGCTAGAAGGCGAGAATGATATTAGCAAAGCAAAATGTTAGCACCTCAATTTCAGGAGTTGCCATTAGCCCAACATCAGGGTCAATTAGTGTGGAGAAAACCTGACGATAACAGGCAACGGATTCCTAGATTTGGCGAGCAATTCAATCACAAATGATCTGACTTGAATAGACTCATTTTGTCATATTGCGCAAGATGTCGATTCTGGTGATTAAACCTAGAAGGTTTCCGTCTTCAGCAATAAGCAAACAATCCTCGTCTTCTAACCTTTTTTTGGCCTCACCAATCGACAAATATTTACTGATAATCACTGGATTACTTTTCATGATTTTTCCAACCGAGACCTTTGCATCATTGGCTCTTTTCAAGAGGTTTGACTCACTAACAATTCCAACAATCTTTCCACTAGAAAGGACTGGTAATTGAGAAATACCGGTTTCAACCATAATTGTAATTGCATTTCTTATCGACTCGCTTACATCGATTGTACTGATATTTCTCACCATCAAATCAGCAACGCTATGAGGGATATTCGGATGCTCTGCTCTATTCAAAGCTTCAACCAATTTAGCCAAAGTGGACGCTCTAGGATCTACTGACTCAGTCTCAATCTTTGCAATTACAGATTGAGTTAAACCAGAAATTTCACTCAACTGTTTCTGAGTCAATCCAAGCTTTTTCCTTTTTCGTTTAAGTGATACGCCAGTTGGAACTTCCATGACACCCCTAGAGCATTTGTGGAAATAAACCAAGCGGAAATATTCCTAAAGAAGAATATTTATTGGGAACTCTCTCTTTCTGCCCGGCGAACTTTAACAACGCCAGTGATTACCAAAATTATCACTAAAATAGTCAGTATATTTGCAAAGATCATAGCAATACTTTCGGTCGCAATACCATAGATCAGCCATAGACTCAATGAGCATGTCACGACAAAGAATGTAGGTAAAGAGATACCATCGTGTTTCTTGTGCTTCCAAACTTCAATTATTTGTGGAACCCAGGCAACTATTCCAAGTAAGCCTGCAATTACTCCCATTGCTTCTAACCAAGGCTCTGCCAAACAATCACCTCAATAATTCGTCAACAGAGTTTACAATTGTTGTTGGAATTTGCTCTGCCCCCTCAGGTAGCGCACTTACATCATCCATTGTTGCTTCACCTGAAAGAACCAGAACACCAATACAATTGGCGCGTGTTGCCATGGCAATATCAGTGTACAAACGATCTCCAACCATTGCACACTTCGAAGGATTCAACCCCAACTCCTCTATTTTGTGCAGTATCATTCCAGCATTTGGTTTACCAGTGATATGAACTGGGTCTTTACCCGTGGTTACTTTGAGCATTGCTAGATATGCCCCTACATCTGGTAAACCACCATCTGGACTTGGGCACACCATATCAGGGTGGCTTGCAACCAACGGGATTCCTTTGTGCATGTGAACGCTTGCTGTTGATATTTTGTCATAATTGATTTCAGTATCATAACCAAGTACAACATATTGTGGATTATCATCATCAGTAGTAATGCCGTTTTCTTCCAACATGTTTTTCATGCCTTCAGTTCCTATCAGCCATGTTTTAGAAATTTCATTTCTTCGAAGCCACGCTAATAGGTCATGAGTGGAGAGAAGAATCTCTTCTTTCTTACATGGAATTCCTAAATTGGCAAGTTTCTGATGATACTGATCAACACTTCTAGATGAATTATTCGTCAAGAAAAATCTCCTAATTCCTCTTTGCTCACACCTAGATAAGAAATCTAAGGCACCCGGAATTAATTCTCCGCCAAGATAGATTGTTCCATCCAAGTCTAGGAATATTGCTTCTAGACCTTCTAATGATGCGTCCATGTGAACCCCTAGTTTCCTCGGTAATGCTTTTCCTCATTAGACTATTCTAGTCAATTCAGAATAATAGCGTCTTTAACATGAATATCGGTGAATGCAAATTCTCCTGTGTCTCCTTGCTTGCAATCATCTCTGTCATCATCTCCTGAATCTCAGGTTTCTTGCCTGCTTTTCCAACAAACCAGTTGATTAGCCACTTTTTTCTGGACATGTTTTGCATCCGCAGGGAATTGGTTAATTCAGGGCCTAAAATCTCCCAAATTTCCTTTTGGTAATCTTGGTAGGGCTTTCCTTGTATAATGTGATCACTCGCTAATTTTCCGCTAAGTAAAGCATTCCCAATCCCCTCGCCACTGAATGGATCAACTAAGCTAGCAGCATCGCCAACCAACCTGATATTATTTCCAGCCATTCTTCTTGGTTGCATATCAGCCTTCTTTCTTGGGCTACCGAATGGTAACTGCCATCCTTTACCAGACCCTTCGACAAATTTTGCATTCTCAAATCTATGGGCAAAATTAGGGTGATTTTGAATAACATCCTTTTGCAATGCTTTCAATTTCTTTCCTTGTTTATCCATTAATGACATTACCATTCCAATGCCTACGTTTGTGATATTTTTAGAAACAGGGAATAGCCAAAAATACCCAGGAACCACAGTATCGACAAAGTGAATTTCAATGTCCCCAACATTTCCTTCACATCCCTTTACATTCTCCCAATACTCTCTGTATCCTCCACAATAGTGTCTTCTGTCTAACATTTTCTCGTCATGGATGGTTTCGACCAATGTTTTCGCTACAGGGCATCGATATCCTGCTGCTCCGATTATTTCGTCAGAGAAAAATGACACCATTTCACCCTTACGTCCACCGATTCTTACCTCAACACCTTTTGCCAATTTGTCTTCCAGAATGACATCACGAACTTCGGCTCCTTGAATCACAGCCCCTCCAGCTTTTCGAACCAATTCTTGTGTATTTTTGAATAGAAGATAATCGAATTGTTGGCGAGGAAGAGAGTAACCAGCCTCCAGTTTTTGTACATCTTCTTCTGGAAGAGCGACTCGGACTTCTTTTCCATTCGGCGATGAGAATTTTATTCCAGTTACTCTAAAGTGAGGAGTAGATTCTAGGGTTTGCTTAACTCCTAATGCTTTGACATGTGATAGTGACTTTCCCCCAACTGCATCTCCGCATATCTTGTCTCTTGGCCAGACGTCCTTTTCGATTAGGAGCACCTTTTTTCCTTCCATTGCAAGGTATCCCGCTGCAGAAGACCCGCCGGGACCTCCGCCAACAACGATAGCATCGAAGTTTGAACCGTTTTCAGGAACTTCTCCAGTTTCAATTGGATGGGTCCAAAAATCGGCATTAGAATCAGCCATAAACAATCCACGGAGAGGAAGGATTTGAGCATATGGTTATTTAGAAATCAACAAGAGATTTTTGTCCACTTATCTTTTTCTCGTCAGAAGCCTTTTTGTTTTGGTTTCTTTTTTTTCTCGACCCGTGAGTATCGTAAACTCGCTTTGATCTAGATTTGACATCCCCATCTTTTCTTGCAGCATAGCAAGCCTGTATGCCTTTATTGCGCTCAATTTGCTCGTCAACTATCGGTGCGGGATAATCGAGTCCAATTTTTACACCTACCTTTTCCTGAGCCTCTTCACTCATTAACCAAGGCTCATGAATATATGAATTAGGAACTGCTTTCAATTCAGGTACCCACTTGCGTATGAACGCCCCCTCCAGATCATGGTCTGTTGATTGTTTGATAATTGAGTAAGCCCTTACAGCATTAATTCCTGTAATTCCAGATTGCATATTTATCTGCGACCAATGAATTCCAGGCTCATAATCAATGAATAATTGAGCTAAATGATTTCCAGTATCTTTCCAAGGAAGCCACAATGTGTATGCAGCAACCGATTGTATCATTGCCCGCATTCTGAAATTTATCCAGCCAGTTTCCGTCAGGCTTCTCATACATGCGTCAAAAAATGGCCACCCTGTTTTGCCAAGTTTCCACGCCTCAAATTTGTCTTTATCCAATATTCGATGTATTTTGGAATCAAGTTCAGGGTTCAATGAGATGTAATTTTGTGTTGCTTCCACTTCTAACCGCTGAATAAAGTGACAGCGCCATAAAACCCGTGATGAAAAGGCATTTAGATTTCTCAAGAGATATTGCCTATTTGGGTGATTTTGCTTTGTAATTCTAATTTTCATCATGCCCACCGCTTCCAATACCTGTTTTACACTAAGTACTCCACTTGCAAGGTACGCAGATAAACGTGAAGAATACCTTTCAGCGAGTGCAGGGCTTGATATTGAGGAAATGTAATTTTCATTTCTTTCTTTTACAAAAGAAGTCAATACACTGTTAGCCGCAACTTCCCCAGGCTCCAGCCATGTATCTACTAATTTAGAGTAACAAGGATAGATACCAATCGAATTATCTAATGAGTTAAATCCAGTTGGGGAAAGAATTTTTGTTGGAGATTGTGCTGATGGAATTGCCATTCTTGCTAATCTAGTATCATTCCAAATGTCTCTATTCTTTAGATTCCTAACCACTCCATTACTTGGATATTGGCTAAATTTTATATCATTATATTCGCACCAATCAGCGACCTCTTTGTCCCTGTCCCAAGACCATAGTAACCCAGTTTCTTCGTGGCAGAGGATTTCTGAGATTTTTGAAGTTTCATTCAATCTTTGGAAAACTTCAGTTGCTATACCAGAGACAATTTGAAAGGCACCGCCAATCGATTGAAACTGCTTGGATAATTCCCTTGCATTAGCAATGTCCCAAGCAATATGCAATTGAGAAACATCATCCTGTTCAATTCGAATGTCTTCAACGATATACACGCCTAGCACTGGCTCTTCAGAATCTACGGCTTTTACCAATGGTACGTGGTCTGAAAGCCGTAAGTCGCGCTTAAACCAAACGACTTTCATAGTACTCTATCGGTGGCGCGAGTTATCAAAGATTGTCCATTATCCATGGAAACGGAATTAAACTGATAAACCAATATCGCAGGCATAAATCATGGTGGAGGCAGACCAGGAATCTCTTATTCCACTGGTTAGAAGAGTTGACACAATAGAGGAGCTAGTGGCCTGTTTTGAAGGCAATACTCCTTGCATATCCTCACATCTTGGAGTGTATGATTTTGGAAATCTAACTGATGATAAGTGGATTGCAGATAATGTTGGTGATTGCAATATAAGATTCCGACGTCCTACAAATAGAAAGGTAATAGATCCATCAGACTCGATAAAAGAAATTGCAATCGCCCTTCAAACACACACATCAAGTTTGAGAAAATTCATACAATCGGAAGACAATACCTTGGTTTTGACCGGCGTCGAAACTCATGTTTTGAAGAAAGGAGAGGTAATATCTGATTGGAAACCTGTTTGGGAAATTGCAAATCAGGTTGTGTCAGGAAACGACAAAATGCCCGCAATTATCGATAGAGAGCGTCTTTCAAACCTAGGATTTTGGATGAGCAAGGGCCCACTACAAACAATCACACATTTCGATAATTCTTTTGATAATAATTTGAATTTCCAAATCAGAGGAGAGAAAGAACTCCTTCTATTTCCTCATAGCGACTGGCGCAAACTGAAAACATTTAGTGCCCTTAGTCTTCACCCCTTCTCCTTCTTTTCCGGTATCAAAAAAGGAGTCAAGTACGAATCCTTGAATCCACAATTAGCTAAATTGAAGGCAGGAGATGTCTTATTTTTGCCTTCAACTTGGTATCATTTTGTCGAACATAAGAGTGAATCAAATCTCAATCTAACATTTTGGTTCAAGCCAGATCACAAGGTCAACCCGAAGAGTAGAGTAGGAAATAGTGTGAGAAATCCGTGGGTATTTCCTAAACTATTTGCTGCAAATTCGCTATCAAAATTACTCAAAAAACACATGCTTTGAGGTTCTGTGCTTAGAGAGTGTTCAAGCCCAAGTGATGTTCGCGTCGATGTACTTGTTGATGGCTTTGTAACCTGCGAATATGTAGTACAGACCAATAGTAACTACTGATAGAAGGAAAACCTTGATCCAAACTCCGACTAACTGTCCAGCAGTCCCAGTGAATTGGATTCTTCGTCCATCAATTCTTACATTATTTGCCCACTTGTTCATTACCATACACTTTGCCCATGGCAAGCCGAAACCTAGAGTGACTGCAGTCAGAAGGAAAGCGATTACTTTGGTAAAGAACAATCCATAGTTGGCTGTTTGAATTTTCCATTCCCCAGTTCCGCCCATTGCTTGCATTGGCATTGCTTGTGCTTGCATAGCCGGTGCCGCAGCCATAGCTGGTTCAGCCATTGCAGGTGCTGCTGCAACTTCAGGCTCAGAGACTTGTTCGACTACGGGCTCAGATGCTTGCGCAGTTTCCGCATTTTCATTAGGTACCCATTCAGTTCCGTTCCAAACCCACAATCCGTCTTCACTTACTTGCATGGTTCAAATGAACACTATCCAATATATAACAACATAAGTTAACCGTCATTGTGATGAACTGCCACTCTTTCATTATGTTGTGCAGAGTGAGCAACTAGAGGGTGTTTTTGGCCTCAGTGTCGAGCAGTCTCGCAAAATTGCTCCATTTGCCTTGTTTGCGATGACCTTTATTTGGGGAGCGACTTTCGTCTGGATGAAGCAAATATTGGATGCGACAGGCCCTGAGATAGAAGAGTTCGGAGTGGGCACAGTCACTATGTTTTACATTGGTGCTAGGTTTTTGATTGCTGCATTATTACTTGCGATTCTTTTCAAAAGTTGCAGGCAAGGATTGGCAGATTCTCAAATTTGGAAGTTTGGTACATGGCTTGGATTATTGTTATTCCTTGGTTTCCTTTCTCAGATGAGCGCCCTTGATGAAATCGACCCAGGGACCAGTGCTTTCCTAACTTCTCTTTATGTGGTTCTAACTGCGTTATTTACTACATTTTTCGAGGCTAAAAAGCCTGCAAAAATTATGTGGATAGGAGTTGGGTTAGCTACTTTCGGGGCATCGTTTATCTCGGGCCCTCCACACCTTTCATGGGGTACAGCTGAGCTAATTACGGTAATTTGTGCCTTTGTCTTTGCATTACACATAGTTTACACGCAAAAAGCAACAAAAATTGCGGACCCAATGGGAATTTCAATTACATCATTCATTGTTGTAGTTGGCCTATCTGGTTTGTTGTTAGCTCTCAGGGAAGGAAATGAATTCGTGGACCTTTTCGTTCTTTTAAGCATCGAAGGAGTTCTTTTCCCTCTGATTTGTCTCGGGGTACTAGGCTCGGGAGTTGCTCTTGTTACTCTTAATTTATTTCAGAGATATTTTGATCCTGTTAAGGCAGCGATTCTGTATTCCTTTGAGCCAGTATGGGCGACAATTATCGGATTAGTATTAGCAATGGTTCCATGGAGTTGGTGGATTTTAGTTGGAGGGGGAGCCATTTTATTAGGCAATATAATAGTTGAAATTACCAATAGTGAAGAGGATACAAAAGGTGAAAAATCAGAGGAATGAATTCAATTATTCCTAATTTTGTTCCTTATTTGATCAATACCTAGTATAGTGATTATCAAGCCAAAGCAAACAAAGCTGCCGACAATTTCTCCATTGGATAATGGCTGTGAGGGACAACCCCCTTCAACTACGAAGAACGGGAACTCCCCGTCAACCGGATTTTGTCTAATGTCAATTATAGTTCCAACCGGGTTATTTTCAACGTATGCAATAGCATCCCGTTCAAAACTACACTCAAGAGTAGTTGTTCTCTCACCTATCTCATACTCAACTTTCAATTCAACTGCATGGTAAGGATTGGCTTCGACATTGCGTCTTCCTTCGTATGAGATCTCAGTAATCTCTCCTTGTCTTACCAACCAAGTATCAGTATTGACCTGTCCTATTTGTCCGATTGCGCCAATCGCAAGAATCATGAAAAATACAACTACTACAAATCCAATAGCACCTGCTTTTATCTTGGCCGGAGTCCTAAGCATTTTTTCATGTTGTTGGGATATTTGTGGTTCTTCCCATTCAAAGATTTCAGTACAATGGGGGCATTCAAACTCTCCATATGAGTCATCTGGCAATTCTATTACGCCTTCGCAATGAGGGCATAGAATCTCGACCATGAACACATGATACGCGTCCACAGTTTCAATATTTTTACGAAAACAGAATCCACGTTATTGTTGTAAAGAGTCTAGATTATTACTATTCAAGACTTACATAGGGCCGCCACAATTTCCACAGAATCTATTGGATGCAGCGTTCATAGCACCACACGCTCCACATTTTTTTCCCGCAGGCTTGTTGTATTGGATAGGTTGCTGGTATTGTACGGGTTGCTGGTACTGCACAGGTTGTCGATATTGCATTTGTTGTGCCATCGGCTGCTGAACATACACAACCTGTTGCCTCCCTCCTCCAACTGTTGGAACAACAGAAGCGTGATACTTTGATTTGACCCATGCCCAAATTGTAACAATAAAGCACAATGGCGAGCCCAAGCAGGCAATAAAAGCCCACCACTCTCCACTACTAGATGCAGTGATCCCAATAAATAGCAAAATTGCTCCAATTACCAAAAAAAATGTTGACCACAAACTGTACACAAAGCTGTTTGCCTTAGATCCAACCCATCCACCAAAGGACATAGATGATATAAAATTAGAATTCTATTTTATCTTTTTTGAATTCTAACTTAAATTGTGTAAAGATTTTTCAAAAATTTTTGACCTGTGGTCTTGATATCCCTCCTGCAGTTGGGTCAAATGGCGAGAGACATGGCAGACGGGGACAGGTTCGCAACTAAAGCAGTACATAGTGGGACGCAACACATTGGAGATGCTGTTAATACCCCGATTTTCCAATCTTCGACTTACAAGCTAACAGAAGAAAGGTATGCTGGTTGGGCAGCGGGTGCACAGCATACCCTGCTATATGCAAGGATTTCACACGTCAATTCAGATGCAGTTGCTCAGAAACTTACAGCACTTGAGGGCGGAGAGGACGCTGAAACATTTGCAAGCGGTATGGCTGCTATCTCCACCACTCTGATGACTTTCCTAAATGCAGGCGACCACATGGTCGCTAGCGCTGATATCTATGGGGGAACATATGGTTTCCTAACCCATGAAATAAACAGATTTGGAGTAGAGACCACAATGGCAGATATGACAGACGTCTCGTCTTACGAGGCTGCGATAAAAGAGAATACCAAGATCCTGTACATTGAAGCATTAACAAATCCAATGCTCAAAATTTGTGATGTTGAAGCAATGGCTGCACTAGCTAAGAAGCACGGTTTGATGTGCATTATCGACAACACGTTCGCCTCACCTTGGGGCTGCAAACCACTTGATATGGGCGCAGACCTTGTCATCCATTCTACAACAAAATACTTGGGCGGACACAGCGATATTGTTGGCGGCGCAGTAATTGGCTCAAAGGAGCACATTGCTGAGATATTCATGAGAAAAATTCACTTCGGAGGCTGCCCAGACCCTCATTCCTCCTATCTTTTGGAGAGAGGAATGAAAACATTGGATGTCAGGATGCCAAGAATAGTTGAAAATGCCAAAGAAATCGCTTCGAGGCTTGAGAGCCATCCTATGGTTGCAAAAGTATACCATTCTGCTTTGCCATCTCACCCACAATACGAACTTGCTCAGAAGGTTCTGCCAAGGGGCAGTGGAATGATTGCCTTTGTTGTGAAGGGTGGTGACGATGCTGCGTTGAAGTTCATGAGGGGGCTCGAAATTGTATACGAAGCAACCAGTCTTGGTGGAGTGGAGTCTCTGATCGAATGCCCGTTTAATTCCAGTCACATGGCCGTTCCAGAAGATGTAAGAATTGCAGCAGGAATTGAGCCAGGTTTCGTTAGATTATCGATTGGAATCGAAGATGTCGAAGACCTGTGGAATGATATGTCCAAGGCTCTCGGAACCCTGTGAAATTTCGATCTTAATATCAGAAATTCTGTCCATGAGTCATGTATAACCTCCTAAGTGAAATCAGAGGGCACCCTCTGCTTAACGAATCGATGGTTTTGTCTAATACCCCTGTGGAATAATATTTATCTGATGTAAATTTATAGGAAAGTCATGGTATCACGCACTGCGATGAAAGAAATAGCAAAAAGTACCCTCGAATCAGCAATAAAAGAAAATGATGAACTTGGCAGTTTGTTCATTGAGGATCAATTCAGACATATAGTCGTCAGTGAGTTAAACAAGAAAACTACCATTGGTGGAAATTTCAAACCAGGAGATTCTTACCCGAAGATCGTGCTTGAGTTCATGTGGAGAAAGGGCGGGAAAAAAATGGACATAGCAATACTTAGCAACTCAACAAAAGGGAAGTCAGATAGATATTCTTATCCCAAGAACAATCCGCAACCACTGGCAATTGAATTGAAGGTAAATGGCAAAAAAGAAGGCGTCTCAAGAGATGTTACAAGAGTGAGGAATTTCTTAAAACCCGGGGGTAATTCCACCTTCAAAAATGGAATGATGCTAGTTGGTTCTAAAACAGATTATCGACCAAGACCCGATGCGATTTCGTCTAAAGAAACTGGTTTCTTGTTTGGTTGCATTGGCGAGGACAATAAGCCATTTATTCGCTGGTTAAAGCGACCTCAGTCCAAAAAGAAAAAAGGGACAAAAATGAAGACTAACAAATCTAGCCCAAAAGTCTACAAATGTGAGGCGAAATGGATAAGATCTGGAAAAATTTGTGGTGATCCTTGTGGGGGGCGTCGGACAAAATACTGCGCGTATCACTCCAGCCCAAGCAAACGAAGGTAATTCACTAAAAAAGATTGATTTCTTATGTGGAGCACATCCCAATAAGGGCATTGTATAGGGTACCCTTTGCTTGCCAATGTATCATAGAGGGGGACCCATTAGGGTAAACATGGATAAGCAAAATATTCTGGACATCTACAAGGAATACATACAAGCTTTCGAAAGTAAGGACTACCATACTATAGCGGATATATGTAGAACGCCATTCTTTGCCTCATCGCCTTCAGGAACCACAATTTTTGGGAATAGAGAAGAGCTTTTACAAGGTTTCTCTACACTACGAAGTTCACTGGATATCGATGGATATGTTGGTAGCCAATTGAATCAACTTGATTATATGAGCGTGGCAGAAACAGCGGGAACCCTTCTCGTAGATTTTCATAGGATTAACCACGAGGGGACTCGCTATTTCCATGGAAAGGCATTGTATATCTTCCAAATGAGAGATAAAAAAACTGAGATAATCGGAATAGTAGTGTTGGATGATAACACCGCATCATCTTGGAAAGACTAAAGTCACCCTTTGATTGAGCGAAGGGAGGATTTTTTGCTGGTCTATGTTTGGATGTTAATATGCGCCTAATGCCTGTGCTATTGTCACTGCTCATGACCACTGCGTTTTTGTCCGGTTGTATCGGCAACGAGCCAGAAGTAGAGGAAGAACCAGAAGTGGTAATGGAAGACCAACGTATCTGGGTTACTGACAAATATGGGAATGAACTTTCTCTTCCTCCAATCGACATGGATTTCAAATTTTCAAACGTTGGTGAAGATGGACCTGAACCATCTATAGGAATCACTTCTAGCGGATGCATGTTTTTCATCGCAATGGAAAAGCCAATGCGCTCATGCGACTTTGGAGAATCCTGGGAAAACACTGCTGACATTACACAAGCACCTTTCACCTCTGACCCATATGGTTGGGTAGACCCAGTGACTGATAGAGTGTTCAATATTCACATGATGGGGCTTGAATCCACATGGATAGGCTGGTCAGATAATGACGGAGAATCATGGCTAGGTAACCCTCACGACTCAGGACCGATACCACTCAATGACCACATTAAATTAGCAAGCGGACCATGGGTTGATGGCTTATATGGCGGCATTGGTCAAGTAAGTCCAGCCTATGAGGAAGCAGTTTACTTCTGTTACAATAAGTTAGCAGGAATCTTCTGCCACACCTCATTCAATGGCGGAGCAACCTTCGAGGTTGGCGGCCAAATCATTGGTTTGGCAACAACCGGAGCAGGACTTCATGGGGCAATCACAAGCGCTCCTGATGGTACGGTTTACGTTACTCCTAGAGTTGCGACCCCAATGGTAATTTTCTCTAAAGATAACGGACTAACTTGGGATACCAGAGAAATGGGACAGGATGCAGGAACACCAAATCCAAGAAAGAATACAGAAGTTTCAACCGATACTGAGTCCAATGCATATCACGTTTGGACCGGGAGCGATTTCGGAATCTATCTTTCTAGGTCAACAGATTCAGGAGATACATGGGATTCTGAATCCCTTAGAATAAGTCCAATGAATGTAATATCCTCCACGTTCCCTCAAACCGATGCAGGAGATCCAGGTAGATTTGCAGTAACTTACCTTGGTAGTGAGAATGCTAGTTTACTGAATACTAGTAACATCGACGGTCAGCCATGGGATGGAAACCCGCATTATGCTCCAGGAAATACCAGTTACCACCTTTATGTGACCTACAGTTTGAATGCACTCGATGAAAATCCAACTTTTACAACAATTCGTCTTACTGACGATCCGGTTCAAGTTGGTTCAATGTGCATGAATTCAGGAGATTGTAGAGACATTGGGGGTTCCAATAGAAACCTCCTAGATTTCAATGATTTACATATTGACAGAGAAGGCAGAGTATACATCGCATTTGCTGATGGATGTACCGGGGCTTGTGCTACTGAAGCATTGAATGGTTCTGCAACAGCAGAGATGTCAAGGACAAAGACAGGCGGAGTCTACATGTTGCTAAATGGACCAAGCCTCTATGATGGTATGGAAGTAATGTCTGATCCACTGATGTGAATTTCGAATTCAAAGTTCACCTTGTCCGCACAACTTGTACAATTCTTGTACGGCTTGTTTGTAGTCAGAAACATGCTCTGAATCTTTTTCAGGGCTATCACAAATCTGTTTTCCAGCCTCTAGCATCTTTGCAACTAGCGGCGTCCAGATGCCGGCTTTGTCCCTTGCTTTTGAATCAAAGTGCCATTCTTGTCCTTGGCTTCTATTTGCAGCAACTAACCACGCCCAAGCGGCAGCTGAAAGATCAAGATTTTCCTGTCTCTTAGTCGCTAGTCTCTCTGCTTTACCCATCCCTTCTAACAATCCGTGAATAACCAAATCATTGACAAGTCCACAAGCACCATCGAGCTCACCAGATTTGTATGGGAAAGCAGATTTTTTCTTAGCTGCCTCTCTTTCAGAATCAAGCTTTTTGATGAATTCTCCGAATGCTTTGGGCTTGTCATTTTGGGATTTCCAAATTTCTTCAGCCTCTTGACCTTCTATTCCCAGAGCCTCTAATCCATTTATCCCATAATCTTCCCATAGCATCGCAAGTACATTTCCAAGGCTTGCTTTAGGATTAATTACTATTCCAGTTGAATCACGGCCCACAACTTCGCCTCGGGAGTTCAAGAAAACACTCAAATTACCATCATTGGATGCTTCTTTGAGCATGTTAGCAGCCATGGTCCTTTCATCCATTGACCCATTCAAATCCGAAAGGAATTCAAAGATTGAATTCACATCTTTTCCATCATTCCAAACTCCATCGATCATTATGCCGGAATTGATTGAAGACTGAACGCCTCCCATTATTGCCGCTGTAAGATGTCCTTCATTGAGCGTTAGACCTTGGAATGCATCAAGTGCTTTTGCAACCGAATCCTTTCCTTCCTGAGGGATATCCTCTTCCCAACCTTCGGGCGCGTAAACTGCAGTCATTTTCAATACTCTAGGTAGGATTGGAGGCAGCATCGACAAAGCAAGATGATGAACGAAAGCCTTGTCCTTTTCCTTAGCAGTACTCAGTTTATCGAATCCAATTCCTACCAAGTGCCCGTGATTAAATTCAAGTCTTAGGTAACCCGTCTTATCGAATTCAGAGTTGTATACTTTATTCGCCTCTACATCCTCAGTGTGGAAAACTTTCACTCCATCAATCTCTTTCATTGAAAAATCAAACCTAGATCTGTCTAAGACATCTTCTAGCCAACCTTCGGGTGGAGTTGGGTCTTTACCGGTACATACGAAGCCATCTTTCCATGAAAAGAAGAAGATACCTCGTTTAGCATGGTCTTCCCAAGGAAGCAATCTCAAAGTGATGTGTCCATGATTCTGTATTCCTGCTTGGTAACCCTGATTCCCATCGCCTCTGCGAATGAAAGAAGCCTTTCCAAAGGCTGCTGATTTGAATTGTTGGACCACCTGGAATTCTTCATCATGAGCCGCATGCAGCGAACCTGCCCATGCTTTGGACAAGTGATCGGCATTTCTAGCAACCATTTTCTTAGCAAGCCATGCAACATCATTTTTTCTTGAATTCACCTTTGCGATTTCATCAAATGATTTTTGCAACGGGTGCTTTCTCAATCCTCTAGGAAGTTTTCCGATCATTTTTGGCACTGTTGATTGGGGATCATCCAGGAGCTTCGCTAGACTTCTCTTGATTTTAGCTTGAGTATCTTGATTAGCGTGCTTTGAGCCTCGCATGCGAACTTTCTGGCGCTTCTTACCAGGAAATTCTACTTGAGGAGCACGTGCCATCAACCCACCTAACCATGCCTATCGCCCCTCTTCTTTGATACCTTCGCAGTTTCATCTGATGCCGAGCAAAGTCAAAATAATCCCAATTCGACAGGTAGGTGATGGTCACGGTCACCTTACTTGGTATAGCACAAGACGGAGGCAGGCCACAAGCAGGGTGTGTTAAGCAATGCTGCCATGATATTGCCAGAGAAGATTGGTCTTATCCAGTATCATTAGGAATTATTGGAGATGATGGCAAAGGGCATCTAATCGAGGCATCTAGACACCTAACAGATCAACTACAAATTTGGGGAAATAATGAGATATCAAGCGTGTGGTTGACGCATGCTCATCTTGGGCATGTCGATGGATTAGGTTTATTCGGAAAAGAAACAATGGGCAAGACAGGGTTGAACTTACATCTAAGCGAATCAATGTTAAATCTAGTTCACAATAATCCATTCTGGAAAGCATTACTAGATCAAAATGTATTCATTCCAACAACTTTCGAGGATACCGATGAAATTACCTTAGACTCAGGATTTAGCATCCAAGCTGTAAAGGTTCCTCACAGGGATGAGTTGAGCGATATGCATGCCTTTTTGTTGAAAGGTGAGAAGAAAAACCTACTATTTTTGCCAGACCATGATACCTGGAAAGAGACCCTAGATTTCCATGGAGTCGATACTATCAGAGGGTTTTTGTCGAAATTCGAAGTAGATATAGCACTTATCGATGGTACATTTTGGTCTAGCAATGAGCTTTCGGGGAGGTTCCAACACGAAGTTCCCCACCCTCCAATTTCCCAAACACTTGAAATGCTAGGCTCCAAAAATGAAAGAGACCCGGACATTTTTTTCATACATTTGAATCACACAAACCCACTTTATTTCGACGGGCCTGAGCGTAAGATATTGTTGGATTCAGGATGGAAAATCGGAGTCCAAGGTTCAGTTTTTGAACTCTAAATAGACAACTTCAAGCCTCAGGGAATTCATATCCCGTTCTAGTATATTGAGTAAATTTCCAGTATGCCTGTACATCCTGTCCGTCATCATCATCATTAATCGGATTTGATCCACCATTTGCGCTAACCGTAAACTCTGCATTCCAAGTTCCGGAAATTCTAGATGTGTCTGATAATTTATTCCACAGAGCAGTGATTTCACCCTCTGTAGAATTAAAACTCGTTACGCTCCCAGTGGTATTTTCAGTTATCATTTCTAGGATTTCTTGATTCGGGATTATAGTCAATGCTACTAATTCAGTCCCACTACAATCATCCAGAGTAATTTGTTGCCCTCCGTCATCAATTGGACCATTGAGGGCATCCAATTTTGGATTTATCGTGATTTCATCGCATTCTTCAAACAAGCCACCCTCGGTCCACGAAATAATCAGTTCTATTTTGGTAACCACGGCTTCTTCCTGGTCGAACACAAATTCAAACTCAGAGGTTTCTCCTTCGTTAATCGACACAGTGTCAACATCTGACGAGAAAATGGTTTGATTCATATTCATAATCTGAACTTTGCTGCCTCCTGTAGCGTTTGGATCTGGCCCGAGAACCAGATATGTAGTCTCACTTATTGCGAAAGCAACTAGGAAGATTGCCCCAAAGGTCACCAACTTATTCTTATCAGGAATATCAAATCTTCCAAACGGACTAGTGCCTTCTTCAGACCTAAATTTAACAAGTAAAAAGTGGGCAATGAATGCAGCCCCCATTCCAGGAATGGATTCGAAAATAGCTTCATTCAATCCCAGAACTCTCCATATTATGACTGCAGATAGCGCACTTACCATCATCACAACCGCGTGAGTAGTGTCAGGTTCAAACTTCAACATTCTAAGGGTCAATAGAGGAATGAATATTCCTCCAAGACCGTAAACTGCAATCACTACCAACTCGAAAACAGAATCTCCTCCTGGGACAAATAATCCTCCAAGCGAGATAGCAGTTGCAAACGCAGCAACGCTCAACGTAATCATCTTAGTTTTCTTGTGGTCTTCTCTCCACTGTGGAGTAATATCTTCGGTGATTGCGGCAGTGCAGGCAAGAATCTGTGAGTCGGCAGTCGACATTGTTGCAGCGAAGATAGATGCTAAAATCAATCCGACAAAGAATGGACTCAGCAGTGTATTTGCTGCCTCTATTAATCCATTTTCTGGGTCAAAGTTTTCTAATCCATCAAATAAAACTCGGGCTACAAATCCAACTAGAAGCATCAAGATGAAAAACGGTGTTTGCCAGATAAAGAACCACCAAGCTGCTTGTTTCCTATCTTTATCATCGCCTAATGTCATCACTCTGGTAACAACTTGTGGCTGTCCAGCAACCCCTATGCCTCCTAAAAAGAAAGCTAAAGCCCAAAGAGTGAAACCAAATCTTGTATCTCCTCTTGATTCAAAAATTGTTGAAAAGAAATTGAATTCGTAATCCTTCGGAAATATATTTGCCAACCCCGGGTCGATTGTTCGCAAATCAGAGGTAAGACCCCCTAAACCACCAACTTCCTTCACTGCTACAACGCACAGGATAAAGCCACCAACCATCATTACAATTGATTGTATCCCGTCAGTCCAAATTGAAGCCCTAATCCCTCCTGCAAAGCAGTATGCTACTGCTAATCCAGCCCCGATTAGAATCCCTATCCAAATCGGCCAATCAAGCATTAGCTCGAGAGCTTTTCCTCCGGCAGTGAGTTGTGCCGCTGCATAAATGGACAAGAATACAACCGAAATAATGGCTGCAAGTCTTGCTTCAGGTGCGTTTGCTGCGGATGAAACCAACGAGGAAAGTGATCTAACCCCTCGTTCGCTTGCTTCTTTTTGAATAAATTTGTAAATCCAAACCCATGCTATAACCTGGCCAAGAGTGGAGGCAAAAGCAGTCCAAAATACTGAATATCCCATTTTCCATGTAAATCCGATAATTCCTACGAACATAAAGCCAGAATTCCAAGTGCTGACTGCTGACAAAGCAGCTAATGCTGGATGAACTCCTCTTCCAGCAACAAGATAGTCTTCAGTTGTGTCTTCTTTGACCCGCATGGAGGATAGTCCAACACCGGCAAATAATCCTAGGAATAGAAGAAACGAAAGTAAAACTCCAATCTCCATTCAAGCACCTCATTCAAAGCGTCTCAGCGCGACTTCTTCAACTTCACCGAGATTTGCTGGGACTACCAAGCAGTTTAATCTCCCACCTTCAAATTCTGATAACTGAGCAAATTTTGTTGAAATTATCTTCTCATTTGAACAACCCATGTCGGATGCTAAAACAACTCTAAGTTCTCCAAGCCCGCTTTCTAAAAGTTCTAGGATGGCTTTCTGTTTCATCCCCTCCAATTCATCATCCGATTGCATAAAATCCTCTGCCATATCTTCCATCTTAAGCCACATTAATTCCATGCTGTTGTAAGCGTCTTCAGGGCTCATTGGTTTTTGATTTCCAATTCCTTGTCCGGATGGGTCTAAATCTAGCAAAACAAGAGTGTGAAGTCCTTGGTATTGATTTGAGGCAATTACTTCTAGCGGAGATGTTGCGATCCAACCTCCATATGGATAGGTCAATGTGGTTGACCTGCCAAATTTATAGTTCGAAAGACCGATTGCACCGCTGAGTATTGTAGTGATTGAAATTCCATGCATTACCTTACACGTTACCCCCATTTCATTTGCTTGAAGTTGTAAATCGATGTGCGTAGTTGCTTGCAGTGGATCGCCTACAATCATTACAGCAACCAAATTTGATTTTGCTAATTCTAGTAATTCTGTAGCGTCTTCAATTTCTGGACGCATTACCTTTGTGATACTTCCAACCTGCTCTTCCAACTTATCCAATTCATCTTGGGGCCATAAGGCAGTATAAGCCTCGTAACGCCTATGGTCGGCAAGGCGAGCTGCATTGATGGCTTCTTGAGTCATCATTTCACAGCGCCCCGGGCCCATGCCAACAAGAATAATTCCAGTATCTGGCAAATCCAAATCTCGTCTGGTTAAACCCTCCGCCATGCTCAAACCCTCAACCCGCTTCGTGTAGTTCGAGCCACATGCGCCATTTGATAGTGCCGAGCAAAAAAACAGCTGAATGGCTGGATAAATTACGCTCAAGTGGATGGCTTATGGAAGGTACTGGAGTAATAAAAATTGATGATGACTTCCGTGCAATAGCACTATCTCAATCAGCCCCGGCGTCCTCTGATGATTACGAAGGATTAGAAATAATCGACATGGAAGGGAAATTACCCGGGCCTAAATCTTGGCAAAATCGATTAAGTCCAAACACCTATGAAAAAATAGGAAAATTTCTTCCTAATTCCTACGAAGTTCAAGGTGATGTTCTGATTGTAAAATTAGAACCTGAAGTTTTGGATTTTGCAGATGAAATTGGAAATGCATTTCTTGAACAATTAAATCCGGTAAGAGTTGTTTGCAGAGACGATGGGGTTCAAGGAGAATTCAGGGTTAGGAAGTTGACACCTATTGCTTTCAGAGATCATAATAATTCTACTGATACTGTGATTAGAGAACACGGTATTGGGTATCATACAAATCCAGCCAAGGCATATTTCTCTGCTAGACTTGGAACAGAGAGGCTCGAAAGTGCACATCATTGTCTTCGTTTACGCTCTGATTTGCAAAGAAATCTGGTGATTTATGATCCATATGCCGGAGTTGGCCCTAATTTGGGATTACCCATTTCTGATGGCATAGTAGATCACATCATAGCAGGAGATTTGAATCCAGCTGCAGCAGAACTGTTGGAAAAGAATTTACAAGTTTTGAAATCTAAATTTTCTAATTTTACTTACAAAGCTATTTGTGCAGATGCTCTGGAATGGCCTAACGACCCAGGCTACTGCAATAAAGCGGATGTTTTGTTTGCAAATATCCCCCATTCCACTCTTAATCACCTTCCAAAATTGCTTCCACTCCTGAAGAGGAAATCCCTAACACTTGTTAGAGGGTGGCTGATTTTAGAAAGAGAGCAGATCCAAGAATCAAAAGAAAAAATCGAATCAATGTTCAATGATTTTGGGGCTCTGATTCATGAAATTGATATCGAGGAAGCAAAAGGTTTCTCTACGACAAAATGTTTCACTCGTCTAACTATCTATTCAACCATTGAGTAGTCTTTCTTGACTCTTGTGTGGAGGTTTAATGAACACCCTCTGTTTGGAAGGAACATGGCGACTAAGGTCAAGTGCCCATGTGGAGTCACAATTGACATTGCAGGTGCTACGCCAAGAGGAGATGGAATCAAAGTGTGGTGTAGAGTCTGTGGAACCACATCAGTCCATTATATCAACAGGAAATAAATTCCCAATCAAGGTAATTTTTTCCGTTACAGTATTCGTTTAAACAGCATTTTTATCTTAGAGCATTGAATTTCAATGTGGACCTCTAATCATGAGATTAGGATGGCGCCCATTCCGGGAATTGAACCCGGGTCGCAGGAATGACAATCCTGCATGATAACCTCTACACCAAACGGGCTGTAAGCAACCCACCGTTACACAACCCATATTTAATTCGCGCTGTGTGGGCTAGACGAGGGTTATTATGGCTGAAAGGAAAACCTCCGCAGAAATTGAAAGAGAAAAAGCAACAGAGGGTGCTTTAGATAATCTTCTAGATGGTGCTTTTGCTGATGCAAATACCATGAAAAAAACAGGACCTTCATCCCCTCCCCCCGTAAAAGATCCCCTAGCCGGGGCTTTTGCTGCGATTGAAGAATCAAAACCTGAGGCTGAGCCAGAGAAAGAAGTCGAGGAAAAAACCGACATTCTACTTTCCGGGTCAACCCTATCTAAGCCAACTGGACCGCCAGGTGCACCCCCATCCAATCCCCCTGCTAAGGCTCCATCTGGTCCTCCTGGGAAACCACCATCTTCTCCTCCATCTGGGCCGCCGACAGGACCGCCGACAGGACCGCCGACAGCACCGCCGACAGGACCACCGACAGGACCTCCAACTGATGCGCCCGAAAATTCCCCAGATGAACCTGAAACTCCCTCAGAAGAGGCTATGGAATCGAATCAGAATGATGAGCAAAAAGTAGCTGAAGCAACAGCAGAAGAAACCGTAGAAGAAGCAGTACAAAACGAGCAAGAGGCTGTTGAGAAAGAGTCGCCTGAAATCGAAGAGAAACAAGATGAAACAGTAGAACCAGAAGCGGAGCCAGAAACTGCTGGAGAATCCGAGTCGAAACACGATGATCAAGTTGAACAAAAGATATCTGATGAGGAAGAAAAATCTGAGCCTGAAACACTTGAAAACGAGCCTCAACAGATTCCCCAAAATGAAAGCATGGCTGAGGAAGAGATTGCTAGATTACAAGCAGAAATTGAGAGGCTACGCACATCAATTACTGGTGCAGTTGAGATTATTGAAGAGCTTGAGGAGCCTCAACAACCCCCAGCAGTTATTCAAAACATCATAGTTCCTGACTACATAGTAGCCTCATTTTCAACTATCGGGCGTCAACTTTCAAGAGAAGGAATGGCACATGGTAGTATGGGGGGTATTGCAATGCTCCACCCGGATTCTTTAGGCGTAATGATTTCCTCTAAACACATGACAACACTATCAAGAATGGATGAGAGGTCGGTAACTGCAGGAATGCTAGGAGAAGAGCCTCCAAGAGGAGCCAGAGATGATTGGAAGGTCCTCGAAGTTCTACTGGCATCGGTTAGTTTGCTCACAGGCGGTCCCGCAGCCGTAATTCATGCAATGGGGCCATACACGACGACAGCCTCATGTGAAAAAGACCTAGTTTTGGTTAAACCGATTGATGAAATGGGTAAGAAACACATTGGCTCAGTTGTAATTGTAGACCCGGATGCAGATGACCCAGCGGAATATCTTAGGCAAGTTGCCGAAGCACTCCAGCAGGGAGGGATGCGTGCAGTTGTAATCAGAGGCTATGGAGCATATGCCGTAGGTGCTGATTTCGACCAAGCAATGTCAAACGCATCAATGCTAGAGCATAGTATGCAGATTGTGTTACTTGCAAGGCAAGCGGGTATGAAGTTCTAATTTTTGTAAGTTTCAGCGCAAACTTTCACGAAATTCTCAAACATTTCTTTACCATATTCTGAATCATTAACCTCAGGATGAAATTGGAGCCCAAAGCGATTTCCTTCTTCATTCTCCATGCCTTGTACTTCACATGAAGGGGAATGTGCTGTAATGAAGAAACCGGGTGGAACCACATGTACCTCATCATTGTGGGATTCCCATACAGTCTGAATCGACGGAGTTCCAGCAAATATTTTGCCACCACCGTCATTTAATTGAATCTCCATGGCTCCAAATTCAGCCTCGATCGATTCTCTAGCGTCTCCTCCGTAAAATCTTGCCATGAACTGATGTCCAGCACATATTCCGAGGATTGGTATGTCTAATTTCAAAAATTCTGCGCAATTTCCTAGCTCTCCTGAAAGCCCAATTCTCGCAGCTCCACCAGAAAGAATCAAACCATCCAATTCACGTAAATCACTTACTTCAGTTGTATTTTGAATAATTTGAGTATCTACTCCTAGGTACCTCAGCATTCTCCACTCTCTATGAGTCCATTGGCCTCCATTATCGACAACATCGATGACCAATTTCCTCTCGCTCATGGTAGTTGCTAGTGAAATTCGTTCATTATTTTGCCGACATTTTTCGAATTAATCGAAAATAATGGAGAAATAATAAAAAAAATACGGCGAATCGCAAAACCATGTCATTTAGACAGAAATGCTACGAGATTTCTGAAAATATGAAGTTTCAAAATTTTATCTTAATCCTAATTGTTATCACAGCATTCACTAGCGGAATCGGAACCTTTGATTATGGTGAATTATACGATCTTGCATTCATAAACGATGTACTGCTGACAATTGATGGTTTCATTCTGTACATATTCGTACTTGAATTAATCATCAGGTTGGCCGGACACGGGTTCAAATTTTTCAAAGATCCATGGAATAATTTTGATTTCATAATCATTCTAGTCTCTCTAGCACCATCTACTGGCGCTTTGAGCACATTGCGTGTTTTCAGAGTATTCAGGGCCCTGCGATTGGTATCGAGTATGCCTGAAATGCAGAGAATGACAGAAGCAATTTTGCGATCTATGAGAGGCATTGTTGCGATTACATGGCTGCTTGCGATTGTTTGGTACGTGTTTTCTGTTCTTGGTACAATGTTATTCCATGATGCAGGGCAATACGGAGAGGAATACTTTGGAAATCTAGGACTATCGATGTACACATTATTCCAGATTATGACACTTGAATCATGGTCACATGGAATTGCACGCTTAATTATTGCAGATGTTGGGTGGTGGGCTGCAGCATTTTTCGTATCATATATTATCGGAACATCGTTTACTTTCCTCAATATGTTTATCGCAGTTTTTACCAATACAATGGCTTCTATTGACTTAGAGGATGGAGATTCCTTGGGCTTTTCATCAATACTTACAGAAGTGAAGAGCGAAATGGAAGAAGTAAAGCAAATGATTAGAGATTTGAAAACTGGCGAAGAATGATTGCTAATTGAGAATTAGTATGAGAGCGGGCGCGGCAGGATTCGAACCCGCGACCTTCGGCTTAGGAGGCCGATGCAATATCCAGCTATGCTACACGCCCAAGGCAACCCAACTGCCTCCCTTTGATGAGAATTACGCTTGAGAATATCCAAGTTTAGTACCTATTTTGGCAACCTCATACAGGAATCTTTCAATCTGAATTCTTCCGATATTTGATTTACGTAGAGAAACATCTAACCTTCCCAACTGCTCGAGCAATTGGCTTAAACTCGAATCGTCAAAGTTATTTCTTGAGTTCACAATAGCATCGTGCAAATGGATAACAACATCCTCTTCATCAAGCGAGTTCTTTGACATCATTTCATCAAGCACGCCCATTGCTCCTTTCAGCACTCTTACATTTCTTTGACCCTGTTGTTCCCATCTAAATTCATTTATTCGCCCACGCAATGCCTCTTCTACAATTCTCGAAGCGGATTCCATTGAAGTCGCTTTAACCAGCTCGTGTACATTGTCGCGACTTCCAAGCAAATCTCTTCTATACAATACCTCTGAGATGAAAATCGCCCTCCTTAAATTACCAGACGCAATATGAGCAATATCTCCTGAAACGCCTTTTACTGGCTCAATTGAATGTTTTGAAAACATTTTTTCGATTGTTTTCTTGATAATTTTTTTCTCTGTTGCAGGAATCCTAAGAATTCTCATTCTGCTTCGAAGGGCATCGATCACCCTGGATGGAGCCCTTGCAGTGAAAATAAATCTTGAGGTATTTGATGAGTGCTCCATCATCCGACGTAGATAAGCTTGCCTTCGATGCCCTAAGTGATCTGCATCTTCGATGATGATTAACCTGGCAACAGGGCTCCTTTCTTGTCCATGTAACTCATGAGATTCTTTACCCGCCGGTGGAATGTCCCCTTCCTTTGCTGAAGTAAATGCAGAATCATATGCATCTAGGCTCATTGTTCCTGCCAAGGTGTCAGAGGAATCATTGCCTGATGGGCGTAAAAATTCTTCAAACTTAGCCATCGCTCCAGATTGTCGAGCAAGATCCCTTGCTTGTAAAACGTGAGTCGTTGATTGCCAACTTGGTCCTAAAACCTGTCTTGCAATTAGTTTCCACGCAGCAGTTTTTCCTATTCCTGCGGGCCCACAAATCAGCAAGTGTGGCGGATTTGCTTTGATGGATACAGATTTTATGGTGTCAATGATCGATTCAGGAAAAGCCAGTTCGGTAAATAACCGAGGCTGAAAATCCTCAAGCCAGCTTGACATGTATACCTGCCCTTACGACAGAGGTCTTTGAACAATGCGAAGCAAAATCAGACAGCGTCAACTTTCTTAGTTCCGTTTCTTCTAAGTTTCATGAAGATACGGTTTCCACATGATTTGCATGAAATACCATTTCTCTCTCTTTCAAAGGATTCAAGACTGCCACAATTTGCGCATTTGTAGTCAACTAATTCCATCATGTTGTTCACCTTCGATGTCCAGCCCAGTGGAGGACCTTTTTTGAATCTGTCCGTTTATCAAGCCTTGCAATTCTTTAGAATCCGCCGACAATTCCTGGCAGCACTCTAAGCGAAGTGTCTTGATTTAGTTCAACTTCAGCAATCTCAGTAGCACTTACAAGCGTATTGTCAACAAAGACCCACGCGCCAGCCTGTTTTGCAGTTTCTTGGATTTCCTCACGAGTCATTTCGACTACTGAGTGTCCGGTCATGTTAGCTATTTCTACAGTGAATTTTTCAACCATATTTATGTCTCCTAAAACCGAAATTCTTGAGTACATATAAATGCAAATAATCCAATTATCATTGTATTTCCAACAAAAGCACTTTTTGACTTAGTTCTAATGGTATGGACATGGGAGATATCAGAATAGAGGCAGACACGATGGGCAGCCTAGAAGTTCCTGCTGACAGATACTATGGCGCTCAGACAGCAAGGTCCCTGATCAATTTCGATATTGGAGATGATACTATGCCAAAAGGCGTAATCAGAGCATTTGGAATTTTGAAGCAAGCTGCTGCGAAAACCAATGTAGAACTGGGTCAGTTGGATGAAAAGATTGGCGATTTAATCATCCAAGCATCACAAGAGGTCCTTGAGGGCAAACTGAACGGCCATTTCCCTCTCCGAGTTTGGCAGACGGGAAGTGGGACGCAATCTAACATGAATACCAACGAAGTTATCGCTAATCGTGCAATTGAAATTGCTGGAGGGGAATTAGGAAGCAAATCTCCCGTTCATCCCAATGACCATGTTAATCGCGCTCAATCCTCAAACGACACTTTCCCCACAGCAATGCATATTTCCGCAGCCGAAGCATTAGTGCATGATTTACTACCAAGCCTAAATGCTCTTAGGGACTCGCTTCAAGCAAAATCGGTTGAGTGGTCTAGTATTGTTAAAATCGGTAGAACTCATCTTATGGATGCAGTTCCACTTACTCTAGGGCAAGAAGCAAGCGGATGGGTATCTCAATTGGATGCAAATATTTCTAGAATCAATAATTCCCTACAGGATCTGTATGATTTAGCCTTAGGAGGTACTGCGGTTGGTACGGGCTTGAACACTCATCCAGATTTCGCAATAACAGTCGCAAAAGCGATTTCAGAGAAAACAGACTTGCCCTTTAGGAGCGCAGAAAATAAATTTGCTCAGTTAGCCGCACATGACGCCATAGTTGCAGCATCAGGGGCAATGAACGTTCTTGCCACATCACTGATGAAAATTGCTAACGATGTAAGATGGTTGGGCTCGGGCCCTAGATGCGGGATTGGTGAGTTGGCGCTGCCTGCAAATGAACCTGGTTCCTCTATCATGCCAGGCAAGGTAAACCCTACTCAATCCGAAGCACTCACCATGGTTTGTTGCCAGGTGATGGGGAATCATACAGCAATTACCATAGGAGGAAGTCAAGGAAATTTTGAATTGAACGTTTTCAAGCCCATGATGATTCACAATTTCCTACATTCAGTTAGAATTTTGACAGATTCAATGCGAGCATTTAGAGAAAAATGCGTCGAAGGAATGGAACCAATCAGGGAAAATATTCAATCACATCTTGAAAATTCATTGATGCTGGTTACAGCACTAAACAATCACATAGGCTATGATAAGGCAGCAAAAATCGCTAAAAATGCTCATGAAAATGGACTTACGCTACGCCAATCAGCATTAGATCTTGGTTTGCTAACCAATGAACAATTCGATGAATGGGTGCGTCCAGAGGACATGACAAATGCCTAATTTTTCCGGCGAATTGATTATAAAATGCCCCTACTTAATTTAGGCATGCCTCAATTTGAAGTAGTAGAGTTCGAGAAGATGAAATTGTTAAGAGCAACATTGCAAGGCGAAACCGTAAGGTCGGAATCTGGTGCAATGCATTATATGTTAGGAAATATCGAAATGCAGTCCAAAATGCCTGGAATTGGAAAGATGTTCAAATCAATGGCTACTGGTGAATCAGTTTTCAGACCCACATACACTGGAACTGGACATATCTTCTTCGGACCTCCTACGTTTGGAGAGTACAACTTCTTGCAACTAAATGGAGATGCATGGATTCTTGATAGAGGGGCATATGTCGCATCTGATATCGGAATTAACGTGGATGCACACAGAAACAAAGGCTTGTCAATGATTGCAAGCGGTGAAGGAATTTTCCAAACCAAAGTAGAAGGAACAGGAATAGTTGCGTATTATTCTGATGGGCCAGTTCAAGAGATTATGCTGAATAACCAAACTCTAACAGTAGATGGAAGGTTTGCTGTTGCAAGGCAAGCAAGCCTGAATTTTGAAACAAAATTACTCGGTAAAGGCATCATGTCCAAAGTCAGTGGTGGAGAAGGCTTTGTGAACATAATTTCCGGAACCGGGAAAGTCATGCTCTCTCCAATTCCTAATTTGTATCAGGGAATTCTAGCGAGTATTAACCCGTTTAACCCAACAATGTAATCAGGATTTGAAATTCCTTAACTTGTCTCTTAGGGATTGCCTTCTTGTGATATCAATTTGATTGGTTTCTTGTTGATTGTTATTTTCAATCCTTCTAGTCAATAGATCTGCCTCCCAAGCATAGAATCGCCCGTCTTCACATCCAATCAGAACCCATCTACGTGTTCCATCGCTACAGATTGGTTTGCCCGAACTCATTTTAGCAAGCTCTCCTCCGTTTTCTGAGGAAATACAGGTAATTTCACCACTCATCCCGCTACTTGAACCGATAAAGACATGATTTTTATTTCCATGGGCACCATCGCAGACGGTTGTGATTTTTTGCAATTTTTTCTCCCACAAGTGTTCACCTGAACTTGAAGCAGACGATATTTTACCTGATTCATATGAGGAAACAAAACCTTCAGGAATGCAAATCACAGCCTCAACAGAATCGCCCTTTGAACTCATTAGTGTCTTTCCGTATTGATTGATAACTTCGCCATTTGCCATTCCAAACAAACATTGGGTATTTCCGCTAAGTCCACATGTAATGGGCGAATCAGTATCATGAATAATCTCAATTTCATGTGATTGATCCAACTTTGCAATTCCGCATTTGGGTCTGCCCATTCCGAGCAGAATCTCATCTTCTGCTGAAATTATTGACCACGGTCTCTCGTCCACTCTATGAACATGAATTTCTTCACCAGAATGAGAAAAAGTCCAGACAGCAGATTCAAGGAAATCGTAGTGTTCTATATCATATACTGAAGAAACCACGTGAACAAAATCTTCGGTTGCTACTAGAGCATCACTCGATCCTTCTAAAGCAGATGACCATTCCTTTTGTCCTGATTTTTGATTTGTTGCAGTTATGTGTAGTCCACTGGTTGCAAAAACCGTATTTCCCTTAGCGGCAATATCACTTATTCTATCTTCCCACTTTGTTTCCCAAAGCAAATCACCATCGTGAGAATATTGAGCTAGTTTACCATTCCATCCACCGATTATGAACGAACTATCAGTGATTTTACACGACGACACAGCCTCTCCGAAATCCCTGACCAGCCAAGTCATTTCGGACAAGTCCATGGTATCGCTAAATTCACCATCGCTTTGAGTCTTCACCATGTTTGGGTCAAAAATTCAATCTTGTAGTAGCGGATTTTGTTTTGGAACTGCGAAAGTTAATGCTAAAGCAAATAATCCGAATAAGCAAGCCATGTAATAATGTCCCATTGAGAAAAATGCCATCAAAGCGGCTCCCCTGACAAAGGCAATCATTTGGGTTCTGAAAGCAAGACCCACAAAAATGAATGAAATAGTTGCAATCCCCATGAAGAAGAAACCAACCATGACATATAACCCAGCAGCTCTGTTGTCCATTAACGGGTCCTCTTTCAACTCGTCTCGTAGGTCAACGTACCGAATCGTACAGTTTCCTTCTCCAGCTTCACATTCACTACTTTCGAATTCATTCTCACTCGGGAAAATGAAATTTATCTCAGTGAAACCATAAGGCTCGAATAGTGCTGGAGGAGATAGTAATACAGGTACAGTAAGTACATCTTTGTATTCAGGGCCATCCTTGATGACATCTACTCTAGTAAGGGCAGGAGTTAGATTTTCCTGCTCAAAAAATCCATTCTCGTCAACAGGGATTTGCTTTGATAACCAAGTGTTATTTTGCTGCCACTGTATGTTGATACTCACATTCTCCATCGGGTTGCCATTATCGTCAAGAACAGTACCGGAAAAAATTGCAGAGTTTTCTGGCGCTCCCGCTGTTAAGGCATAAACAAATTCGTCAGGCCTAATCAAGCCTGAATCCGGAGAAGCATAGTCTAAGCCGTTTAGGAAACCTGACATTGCCACAAATAAAATTAGAACAGAAATCCATTTTGCCCTAGAATGTAGTTCACGCTTCTCAATCTTTAGCAATACATTTGAACTCGCAAAAACGACATCTCCAGATTCTTCAATAATGTCTGTCAAGTAATCTTTTTCTTGGTTCGGCGAAGTGTTATTCTCTTCCTCCTCCGCCATGATTGTGCCTAACAGAGATATTTTTTGAACCCCTTGCTGATTATTCGATTTTCTTTATTCTTCCATCAGAATTACCAATCAACTTAGCAAGTGCCCCAGATTCACACCAAAATAACACATTAAATCCACCGTCCTTTCTTTCAGTGAATTCTTGGACTAATCCAGTATCATGCACTTGACTGAGATATGCTCGAACATCTCTTCCTCCATCAGGTGGATTCGGAGTAATTAGTAACTCTACTTTTGGACCATAGAGCCTAAACAAAATCTCATTTTTTAACTGAGCCATGCCAGTGCCTTCGTGTGAAGAAACCAGGAAAGGCTGGTCTAAACCCTCCTCCATCACCAATTGTTCAGATACCGCTATTCTTTCATCTGTAGCAAGGTCGACTTTACTCAATATTAACATCATTTCCTGAGTTAATGTATTCGATGTTGGGTCTTGTTCATCCTCCAGAGGCGTGTGGGAATCGATTTCTCTGAGGGATGTGTACAGTTTTCTAAGCAATTCATCTTCATTATCAGTTGAATCCAAAACTAAAATCAGTAAATCGCACTCAAATGCTTCAGCTAGAGTCGCTCTAAAAGCTTCTAAGGTTTGACTGGGTAGATTATCGATAAAACCGATGGTATCTGCTAACAGTATCCTGGGACTTTCTTCCATCCTTCCTATGGTTGTTTCAAGCGTTGAGAATAATTTGTCTTGTACTAAAACCTGTTTTCCCGATAGATTTCGGAACAGGCTGGATTTGCCTGCGTTAGTATAACCAACCAATCCAACAGTCATTGCTCCAGATCTTATCCTTTTCTTTCTGCGCTCCGCTTGTGCTTTTGCATACTTATTCAATCTCTTTCTCAAGGTAGCAAGTTCTCTGTTGAAGTTTTGTAAAGCAGCCTGGATTCCGGTAACACCACCTCCACCATAACCCGCTCTCTCACCAGTAGTCTCTTGATTTATCAATTCGCGCAGAACTGTAATGTCGGAGCGCAGTCTTGCGATTCGAACCTGAGTCCTCGCCTCCAATGATGAGGCATGAGATTGGAACAAAGAAAGCAAAAGCCTCACTCGATCCCATACTTCGATTTCGACTTGTTTCGATATTCCGACAAGTTGTCTTGGGCTTGCATTTGAGTGAACTAAAATTAAATCCACGCCACTCCATGGATGTTTATTGCTTCTCATTTTTAATTCATCAGAAACATCTTGTAATCTGCCCTTTCCAAAGTAAGATTTAGGGTCAGGATTGCCAGATTGCGCGATGACTTCAACAATTTCAATACCCATAGTTTTGACAAGAGCCACAAACTCTGTCGTGTCTTCTTCCCCCCTAATCAGCAGGAGCGCTTTTCTTCCTTCATGCTCAGAACGATATTCACCTAATTCCACTCCACCAGAACCAGCGATGACACCAAAGCCATCATTTGTTCCCGGTTTCGCCATGACAAGGCCAAAAGTCATGCTCATATCATGGCTATGCTTGCCCTGAGCATGGGCGAAAGCGAAGTTGTGCTGGAATTTCCGGGTGATGCGGATGGAATTGAGAAAGCACTTGCGATTGCCGAAGAGATGAAGTTAGAGGTTTCAAAATCAGAATCAGGCAACTTCCTAATCAAGATTTCAGCAGACAGCGTACGCAAGCTACAGGAAGTTTCAGAGAAATTCCTATCTCAAGCAACCGAATTCATCGATTGACAGATTTGTAATCATGTTGAGAGTAAGCATTTAGATTTCAAGGTCTAGAATTACCGGAGCATGATCTGAAACTTGAAGTCCAGCCTCCCTATTTATCTGGATATTTTTCACACAATTTGCGGCAGCAGGATTACACAATAAGTAATCTATTCTCCAACCCCTGTCTAATTCTCTTGCATTACCTCGATTAGACCACCAAGAGTATATTTTCTGCCCTTTTCCTACGAATTCTCTGAATGCGTCAGACCAGCCATCTGACAGTAATTCTGTGAACCACTCTCTTTCCTGGGGGAGAAATCCACTGGTCTTCTTGTTACCACTGGGGTTCCAAATATCATCTTCAGTGTGTGCAATATTCAAATCACCAGCCACGATTACAGGCTCCTTACTGTCGAGGAATTGTGATAACCATGCTCTCCAATCTTCCATCCACTTTTCTTTGAATTCTTGACGTTCACTTTTCGCTGAACCGTTGGGTAGGTATGTGTTAATGCAGGTTAACTCCCCGTGTTTTGTAATCAAAATACGCCCTTCAGTGTCCTCAGGATATACCTCACTTTGCATCCCTCTGCCAACGACTTCCATTTCCCGGCCAAGGGTGGCAACGCCGGAATATCCTTTCTTTTCTGCAGGATGAAGTTCTGCTTCGTGTGTTGATGGCCAGTTCCAACCCTTGGGAAATTGCTCTTCCAATACTCTGGTTTCTTGCAGTAGCCATACATCTGCGTCTATGTGTTCAAACCATTCATCAAATCCCTTTCGAATAGCAGCCCTAAGTCCATTCACATTCCAAGTGACTACACGCATGGATATTGCTTAATTTGATAGCCTTTGATGATATCCATAGTATCATTTTGCTTTAGGAAATAATCTAGCTGATTGCCTTCCACTTTCTAATGCTGCATCAGATAAAATATGTGCATTCTCTATCCAATCGCCCGCTAAGAAGATATTATTTTGTGCGTAAATATCAGCAGAAATTCTATCTTCCCCCCTTACTCCGATGGATACATTTTTTGTTTTTCTTATGCTAATTATGTGATCTTTCCAGCCAGAGCACCTGGAATCAAGAGCCTGCTCAAGTTGTTCGAGATTTTCTTGACCGCTTACATCGTCAATAATTTTCAAAGCGGAAATATGGGATCCAAGTCCAGTCAGGTTAGGAGCGATCCTCCTCATATCGAATATTGCAACTTTTTGCTCTAAATCAATCTCCGCATGTTTGCCAGAGAATGGATAAGAATCTAGGGCAACTTCGATAGTACTAGCAGAAATAGTAGGAATATTAGGAAGATCTTGCAAGCCAGAATTTTTCAATATTCGATTGCTTTCTTTCAATCCACATGCAAGGATTACATAATCTGCAATTGTATCTTTGCCATCTGCTAAGATAACGCTCTTCCCTTCTATTTTTTCAACAGTCCTGCCCTGCTCTAGATAAACTCCAACCTCGTCAAGAGCAAGCATGATTCTACCGATCAATCCCTGCCAACCCTCATTGGTAGTAAGCAGATTATTGCTGAGCAAAGCCTTTCTTCTAATGTCTGATTTAAGCCCCCATGAGGCAATGAAATCAGCTGCTTGAATTGAAATATTATGCACATCATTATTTTTCAAAGCACGTTTTAATTCAATGCTCTTTTGTACATTATCCAATGGCTTTAGGGGACCATGATTTACGATGTCTATTTTTCCTGCTAACAATGGACTGGTTTTCGGTTTCATTCTGCTTAATTTTTTACATAATTTGTGCAATGGTCCGTTTTTGAGGAGTAAATGAGGGCCAAATCCAACAGGAATTCCGTCGAAGTCAGTACTCGTAGCCTTTCCACCCAACTGCTTTCGTTTTTCGAGGATTACAACTTGGTGCCCCCTAATCGCAGACTCAAGAGCAGCCCCCAGCCCAGCCAAGCCCGAGCCAACTACCAAGACCCGCGCCATGTCCTTGGATTAACTCACATTTCAAGACACATTCGCTTGTTTTAGATGCGCGTTAAATGGCGAAAAACAAATTAACGCGCAAATGCTTTCATTTGATAGAGCATTCATTGAGTGTCATGGCCGACAGACCACGCCTGCCACATGACCGGGGTCATTTGCTCTGGTCGAGCGAGGATGGACCAACCAGAATGCTTCAAGCAAGCATGGATAGATGGACTCAAGCAGTTCTCGGAGATGATGGAATTGACATGCCTTACATGGGTTCCAGAGACAATTCCGAGGCTAGAATTATTGCAAGATCTGAGGGAATAATATGTGGAACAGCGGTCGTAGATTATATGCTCCAAATTTGGTCTCCTGACATACGAGTCAGGTGGAGGGCAAGTGATGGAAAATCTGTTGTTAGCGGCGATGAGATTGCAGAATTATCCGGGCCGGCAGAAGCGATTTTGTTAATGGAAAGAAGCATCCTGAACATCCTTGGTTATCTCGGCGGTATCTCGACTGAAGCAAACAAATGGGCAAGAATCGCGCCAAAGCAGGTTGCCTGTACTAGGAAAACAGTGTGGGGCTTGTTGGATAAGTGGGCAGTTCATATCGGTGGAGGATTGACTCATAGGTTGAATAGAACAGAGGCAAAAATGGTCAAAGAAAACGACCTTGCTGGCTTTGATGGAGGAACACAAATAGAGAAAATTGCTAACTATTTGCAAAGCATAGACATGACTTCTTTCGGCGCATTTTTGGAAATAGAAGTTCAAGAAGCAAAGGAAGCAATTGTAGCAGCCTCGGTTTGGTCCCTAAGAAAAGATGAGCCAGATTTCCAGAAATTAGTAATCATGCTCGATAATTTTGGTCCTGAAGCCTCGGCAAAAGCAGTTGAGGAATTAGAGGCTATGAATCTTAGGGAATTCGTTGTCCTGGAAGCCAGCGGTGGAATTTCCTTTGATTCATTAGATGAATGGCATGAGTGCGGATTGGATGTAGTGTCAACAAGCGCCATTAACAGAGGGACTTCTCCACTTGACCTTTCAATGTTGATGGATGAATAGCCTAAATTGGTTAGTCAATTATTCGATACAGTCATTTGTGTAAATGGATTGGGGATTATCATGGATGAGATTGCAGCAGACCGATCCCATCCGAGGTATCAATCTCTGCTGATGCGCCATAGGATTGAGATAGCAGCAAAAGAAGGTTTGTTAGCAGATTCAGCAATGATCGCACATGGAAGAGGCGAGGCATTTGATTATCTTCTTGGTGAACGAACCATTCCAAGCGCAATGAATGCAACAAAGCTGGCATATCGATGCCTAGCAGAAGCAAAAAAGCCGGTGATTTCTCTAAATGGAAATACGGTTGCGTTAGTTGGAAAAGAGATAATGATGCTAGCAGCGAAATTAAATTGTCCAGTTGAAATAAATATTTTCTATCGAACTGCTGAAAGGATGGAAAAGCTGTTTTCTAGGCTCGATAACATACGCACAAAAGAAGTCATAGATGTGGAAATTTTAGGGATGAATCCCAATGCTAAGATTCCCGGTTTAGAAGGACCAAGAGCAAATTGCTGTAGGGAAGGAATACTGAATTCAGATGTAATCCTTGTACCGCTTGAAGATGGAGATCGATGCGAAGCTTTGGTTGCGATGGGAAAAACAGTAATTGTAATCGACTTAAATCCACTCTCACGTTCAGCAAAAAGAGGAACTCTTACTATTGTCGATGAACTTTCTAGAGTCGTTAATAACATGTTGGATTTTGCAGAACCACTCTCAGAAGTTGCACTGGATGATTGGGATAACAAAGAAAATCTAAAGCAAGCGCTTAAACACATCAATGATTTAATACAAAATTAAATTTCTATTCCAAGTTATTGAGTACTCAGTTCATCTTCTCAGTAAGAATTTTAGCGATTGCATCACCTACTTCAGAGCACTTTGCATCTCCACCCAAATCATATGTCAGCATATCCCCATCGGTCAAGTGTTGTGCAACACTCTCATCGATTAATTTTCCAATCGCAATAAGTTCATCCTCGCCGTGTTTTCTACCCAACCAATCCATCATCATTTGAATTGAATTGATTGATGCTATTGGGTTTACTCTGTCCAAGCCAGCGTGTTTGGGGGCAGAGCCATGAACGGGTTCGAAAAATGCATGTTCGTCACCGATATTTCCTGAAGCAGCCATCCCCATTCCTCCCTGAAGAACAGCACCAAGGTCTGTTGAAATGTCACCAAACATATTGGAGGTTACAACCACGTTGTAGTGTTCCGGATTCCTTGTAATCCACTGCATGAAGGCATCAATATATGAGTAGTCTAATTCTTTATCCGGATGCTTTTCACCGATTTCATCAAAAACTCTTCTGAACAATTGACATCCTCGTGTAACGTTTGATTTGTCGACACAAGTGACACGATTTACTCCATCACCAGGAGCGCCCTTTCGCCTGTTTGCAATATCAAATGCCATATCTATGATTCTCTTTGAACCATTTGCTGAAATCGGTCTTGGATCATAAGCGACTTCCCCATCTAATCCAGGAAATTGCATGGCTGGAGGCTCATATGCCTCTCTTCCAAGTGCTCTGTCGGCACTTCTTCTCAACAAGGCGTGGTATAGCCCCTCTGTGTTTTCTCTAAGGACCACCATGTCGACCATTCCAGCCTCCCAAATTTGAGTGAATTTGCCGTGTATTTTGTGTGGGACACCTTCATAGAGTTTGATAGGTCTTACGTTTGCATACAATTCTAAACCACTTCTCAAGCCTAGAATAACGCTTCCCCCAGCAAGGTCTCCGTTAGGAAGCCTTGCCCCAGGATAACCGATGGCTCCTAGGAAAATTGCATCAGCTTCATCCCTACAGAACTCAAAAGACCCTTCTGCCCACTCTTCACCAGTTTCCAGATAATTTTGACCCCCACAAGGGATTACTTTCATGTCGAAGTTATATTTAGAGTGGTTTTGTATAACTTCTAAGATTTTCATGGCTTCGACAGACACTTCCCTTCCAACACCATCACCCGGCAGAATAGCGATTGTGTAGTCAGCCATGTCCCTCGGCAGAAAAATCCAGTAAATGAACGCGACGCATGGATTTGATTGACAATATTTTGCAAATTGAACCAATCTCCGGATAGAAACACATCACGGCAAGACCTTGATTTCCGTTAGAGATATTTTTCAATACTTAACGAATAACTACGATGCACGCTCGAGTGGAAAGGATGGTTTAGCAGTCAGTAGCATACTTCATAGTCCTCCATTACACAGAGCACTAATCATGAGTGAAGACCAAGGAGGTTTCTCCAAGGGCAAGATAGACATCGAGCAACTGCCAGATGCTATTATCAGACTCGTCGAGACAATGATTGGCATAGATCCTAACTGGGATCTTGAGAAATGGATATCTCAACAGGCAGAAGATTACCTACAGATAATCGAGAAGGATTTGGAGAGGGAAAGGATAATTTTAGAGCAGAAAATACAGCGGCTGCAAAACCTAACATCAAGAATAAATCCGTCTCAGAAAGAGGCAGACAAAGGTCAAAAGAATCTGTTTGACTGTTTTGATATCAGCCCCCCTAGCAATTTCAAATCATTAGGGGAAAGGACTTATGCTAGTAACGAACAAGAGCCGGCATCTAACGTCGAACAGTATCTTGACCTGATACCTGGTGAAAATACCGATGATCCACTCCTAGCAATAGTAGCGAACTATATCTGCGTCTTAGTGGAAAGGAAAATTTCAACCGGTTCTAATTTTGCTACTTTGGAAGAAATTTTCGAAGGACTTGTTGAAATAGGAATAGAAGTGAATGAAATTGATGAAGCATTAGATTTTTTGTTGACAAATGGAGAATTGATAGAAGTCGATGATGATTGCTTTGTAACCTCTTGAGGATTGGGGCCCCGCGGCACCATAGCGACAGTTCATAATAAGGGGAAAGTAAAATTAATCTGCATGGGAATAATTCGTACCGCGATTTACTCAGCGATAACGTGGGGATTTCTTACAGTAGTAATGGTAGATCCAACAATTGCTCTTGGGATATCCATATTTTTGGGAGTCTTGATAGAGTCCACACAACATCGCTCTGAGGTTAATGAACTAATGAAGCAAGGTAGAAGTTTGAGAACTCAACTAAGCGCATCAAATAATCATATAGGACAACTTCAGCTTGCCTTGCAACAAACCTCGCGTGATTTAAACGCTGCAGTTTTAGAAATCAATCGTAGGGATGCTGTAGGATCTCCAGCTACAAGAGCACTATTGGACAGACAAGAAGAGGCTTTAGTTGCACAGAAGAGAGCGCTGAATAACCACGGCATGAGGAATGAAGAAATGTTAATTCGTCTAGGGACTCTTCTTGAACAGCAACAAGAACAGAATAACAAAATGCAAGAATCTCTAACCGATTTAGTCGAAAAACTTGCCAATAAGCCTAGCCAAAATGTAATGTTAACAGACAGTGTAATGGTCCAAGATACATCAAATTCCCTAGATAAATCAGAGTACTTAACCAGATTAAATGACCTTTCAGAATCATATCTTGATGATTTGTTGGCTTCCGCTTAATACTTATTGGTGAATACAATTTGCAGTGTCTATGGCAGGAAAGAAGTCAGAGGCAGCAAAGGGCCTTCTTTCGGCTTTGGAAGCAAAAAAGCGCCTTCTCCCAAGGACTATCATTAGCGGAACAATAGCAGTGGCAGTATCATCTCTAATCGGAATCGCAACACAATTTCTCTTTGGAGCAGCAGCAGTTCTTATCCTTGGTTTGCTCGTTCAGTATTCTCACGAAAGGGTGAAGGAACAAATAAGTGTTAGAATTGAAACTTGCTTAAAGGATCTAGGATGGAAAGAAATAGATCTCGAAAAGGAAGCATATGTTAGGAAGTTGGAGAATTTAGCGGGTCAAGAATAGGAGGTTCTGTCAGTGCCTAAACACGGAGATTCTTTACAAGAGCATTCTGTAAAGTCCATATTTTCAAAATTAAGGCTCAGAATAAGCATTGTCGCTTTAGGCATCTTTTTTTCCGCCTCAAGCATTATGATTTTGCTCACTTCTGAAATTCTTCTAAGCCTCTTTATTTCTGTCACCTTATCCATGATTTTCTTGTCTACTTATCCGGTGATTAAGAAGAGATTCTTGATTTTGCAACTCAAGAAAATGCTTGGTGAATTCGATTATACTGATGAGTTTGACCTGGAAGAATACACGAAATCAAGCATTGAGGAAGTTATAGAAAAATCGCGTCAAAGGCAAAGAAATTCAACTAATCCAGAAATGCTTAGAAACCGACCATCCGATGAAAAAGGAATGACTAGCGGTGTATATACCGAACTTGACCGGACAAATCCGAGGATAGATGCTATTGAAAACTCAGCTGATTGGGACGGACTGGAAGATGACTTAACCGTTGGAGAAAAATTAGTTGAAACCATGAATGAAATTGAAGCAAAAAACGCTCAAGAAGCATGGGAACGAGCAGAACAAAAAGACTCTGATAACATTGAATTTGGTGTAAAGAGACTAGGCGATTTAGTTGCTTCAGGATATTTCGAAAAGAACTCCGAGGATGGCGCTTTCAGCAAATTAGTGAACTCAAATCAAGAAGATTGAACGTTAACAAAATCAGAGAAGTGGTCAACGATTTCTTCGACTGCTTTTTCTACGCTAATTGATGATAAAATCGTCTGCCTTGTTTCTAAATCATTTACAAGCATTCCAGTTAACAGGTTAACGGATTCACCGTCATCACTGATAATCGATGATATTGGCGAAATAGAAATCCAGTCATCAAGGGTGTCTTCATCTATGCTTAACATCAAACCTATTTTTTTCATAACAATTTGAATAATTTGATTCAATTGGTCTTGAGTTGATTGGTCAATTTGCTCAAACTTTGGTAGGTATTTTACCTCACCACTGATGTATAATTTCGTGTTTTCAGAATTTTCTGGAATCATATCATACAGCGTCTCCATATCTGGATAAATGCCCATTTGAATTGTGGATTGGTCGAACATCTCATCGCTAAATGGGGGCAAGGCAGGTTTGAACAGATTAGTGATTTCGAATTTCCTTCTTCCAACGATCTTCAAAAAATGATTGCTGCCCTTTGTATCATGTTCTAAAATTTCGGCCTCACATCCAAACATTCTTGGCTTGTCCCAGCCATTTATCTGTTCAAATGAATCGGACATAACTAAACCAAAATTTTTGTTATCCAATAGGCAGTCATCAAGCATTTGTTTGTATCTTGGTTCAAATACTCTTAACTCGGTCTCTTCACCAGGCATCAAAACCATAGGTAGAACGAATAAAGGTAACTTGGACACGATTTAGACAAATCAAATTAATTATTCAAGATATGTTTTCTTTTTGTGAATATAAATGCGCAATTTGAATCTATTTTAGCAGGTAATGTCTTGAATATATCTGGTTTGGGGAGTTTGTGAAGGTAAAGGCTATACTAGTTGCAGGCGGTCAGGGAACCCGCTTACTGCCATTTACTAACTACACTCAGAAAACGCTCCTGCCTCTAAATGATAGACCAGTAATCGATTATGCCCTTGGGACCATCCGTAGGGCTGGAATCTCAAATATCACAATTATAGCAAATCAGTTCATTGGACAGATAGCTAAGCATGTTGGTTCAGGTCTCGAGAAAGAAGTAGTCCACTATGTCATGGAAGACCAACCCAAAGGCGTTTTAGAGGCCTTGAAACTAGCCAAGCCACATAATGAAAATTGTAGGCTTTTGGTATATTTTTCTGATAATATAACTACGATTGAAATGAACGAAATGGTTTCTGCTTTTGAGCGGTCAGAAAATCCTCCCGGTTGTGTCCTTCTTGCAAGAGAGGTAGAAAACGCAAGCCAATTCGGCGTTGCAATTCTTAACGAGCAAGGCGAGTTGAAGGAAATTGTTGAAAAACCAGAAATTCCTTTGTCGAATGTTGCTATTGGAGGGATTTACATGTTCGATGAGACTTTTTGGGAAAAATTGGAATTGTTTTCACAAGCAGAAAAATTCAGCATATCTGATGTTAATAATTTATACATAAATGAAGGGAAAGCCAAAATTCTCAACATAGGTGATGATACTTGGATAGATTGTGGTACGCCTCAGTCATTATTACAAGCATCAATAATGGCTTTTGAGGGTAAACTAGACCCCAATCCACACAGGGTGTGATATGGATGAAAATTGGAATAATTGGTGCAGGAATAGTTGGGGGTGCGATGGAGCATCATTTTCAGGGTACTCACGATTTATTTGTCCATGACCCTGTAAGAGGTACAACAATTGAAGATGTAATTACGAATGTTGATTTCGCATATATCGCGGTACCAACACCTCAGAATGGTATTAGCGGCGAGTGTGATATTTCAATAGTTGAGGAAGTACTTTCAAAACTTCCACAAGGATTCACTGCTGTAATAAAAAGCACAGTAGTTCCAGGAACAACCAAAATGTTACAAGATAAATTTCCAGGATTAAGGTTGGCTTACTCTCCTGAATTTCTAGTCGAGAGAAGATGGTTGGAAGATTTTGGTAATCAAGATGTTTTAGTTTGTGGAACCGATCACGAAGATATTGCTGAGACTGTATTGCAGCATCATAAACAAGCAGGAGTTTTCAGTGGTGACCGAATTTTTGTTGTAACTCCAACAGAGGCTGAACTTGTGAAATACACAAAAAACACATTTTATGCTTTGAAAGTCATTTTTGCTAATCAGATGTATGACATTTGTCAAGAACTAGGACAAGATTGGGATGTTGTTAAACAGATAATAACTCAACCACAGATGCAACCAATAGGAGATACACATCTTGAACCCATTATGGGCCTACACAGAGGGTTTGGTGGAAAATGCCTACCAAAAGATAGCATGGCTCTTATGATGTTGGCAAGAAATTTAGGAGTTGAGTATTCAATATTAGAGGCAATGCAAAATGATAACTCTGCACTCAGAAAAATAAAAACAGGTCTCCAGAGCGATGTTGAATCACAGGATGATTGAGGTGTGGCTTTGAACGCGTTAATATCTTCCATTTTCAAGCGTGGGACATTGGGAAGATATGCATTAACCGGTTTGTTCAATGGTAGTATTTTTTGGATCGGTTGGGAAATTGCAAGGATCTTTTCTGACGGCTCTACGCTTCAAGAGAATATGTCTTGGGCAATTGCGTGGACTTTATCGAGCGCAGTTGCTTTTTTTACCCACAATAAATTCACATTTACTTCTCATGGTAATCCAAACAAAATGTTTGTAGCGACATTCATGACTTACATGATAACGGTAGCATGCTCAACAACAAGTTATGATTTCTTTGTGGGAATTATCGACATTCCAAGAGTTGTTGGTTTTGGAAATTTGTTGATATGGGGCATAATCGATTGGGCTATACTTAGGTGGATGATATTCAAGCATGTGGTGGATATCTTACCTGCCAAGGAACCACTGGAAGAGATTTCTCTTCTTCCTTCCTCTTCCTAAAATTTCATCTAAATCTCCTCTTTTGGAATATTTCTCCAAAGAGTCAAAACCACCAATATGCACTCCATCTATGAATATTTGTGGAACAGATCGCGCTCCTTTTGTTTGTAAGGCAAACTGCCTCTTATTCGCATCGGAATTCAACTTTTTTTCAACCCAAGGAATCTGTTTGGAGTCTAACAATCTCTTTGCCTTGGTGCAGGCAGGGCAATTTGTCCTTGTCCAAATCGTTGCTATTTCCGCTTCTTTAGTCATCGTAGACCTCACATCGAATGAGCTTCTAAAATTTCTAGAGGAATTATTTCTAGTGTTTTTTGGTGGGTTGCTTCTAAATCAACAGGACAGGCTACTCCTGCATTTACCGCAGCAAGCCACGTACCGGCACACACGCACCATTGGTCTCCGGATTTCAATCCAGGAAAACCATATTGAGGAGCAGGAGTGATTAGATCGTTTCCAGATTCCTTTGCAAAATTCAAAAATTCATCAGTCAGATTAGCACAGACAGTATGCAACCCGAAATCCCTGTCGTCAGTATTGCAACAACCATCTCTATACCACCCAGTTAAAGGGTCGGTTGAACAGCATTCTAACTTGTTCCCTAAAACATTCAAACTCTTTTCCATGTTGCGACCTGAGAGTCCTTACTTGATTATATTTGGTTCCGTTCGGGTATTTTGAAAAAAGGAAAATCATGATAAATTTTGTTTTTGCAATCGTAGCATTCATTGGTAATGATGGTTTAGGGTGTACTAATGCTACCCGACACTTTACACAAGTTACCGCAAGAAGAAAGGTTTGCATACGCAAAACTTCTAGCATATATGACAAGAGTCGATAACGAACTCTCAATCGATGAGATGGCAATGTTTGAACAGAGGCTGGGAACGGCTTTACTATCGCCTAAGCAGAGGGATAAAATCCGAAAAGCATTGAAGTCTCCTCCTAGTCTTGAAGAATGTCTAGCAGGACTTGGTGAAGAAGCAGGAAAACTCGCTTTGAGGGATGCTACTTTGATGGCTGCCGCAGATGGGACGGTTGATGAGGACGAATTAGAGGCACTGGAGACAATTGCCGACCACCTAAATTTAGCCGAGGATGCAGTTGAAAAACTGTTGGCTTGGACCAAGGAAGGATATCACTGGATGAGCAGCGGTTATGATTTAATGAATAACCTATCTAGGTGATTTATTGTATCCACATCACACTCTCGAGATGCCCTTAGAATATCGCAGCCCATATATCGAATTGTTACTACTGATGGCAGGGTCGGATGGCGATATTGTAAGAGAAGAACTAGCGGTTGTTGAAAGCTACATGGGAAAATTAATGATACATCCCGATGAAAGAGCTGTTCTAAGGTCCAAACTTGAATCTCCGAGGAAATATGGAGATATCATAAAAGAATTGAATGAGCCTTTGCTGAAATTAGCGCTCAGGGATTCCATTATTGTAGGAATTAGCGATGGAGTACTCGAGAAGAAAGAAATTCAGTTTGCAAAAAAATTAGCAAAATCTGGCGGCGTTGATGAGAAAACTTTGTCGAAAATTTGTGATTGGGCAATAGATGGATGGAATTGGCACAAAAAAAGTGCTTCTATACTTCGATTAGATGATATCGAAATTACTTGAAAAACAGAGGTTTTCCATCCTTTATTCATGGATTACATTCAAACCATAAGCGTCCTCCGCTTTGCTTAGGTGAGGGGTTTTGCAGAATGGTGTAAGTGGATGGTACGCACGACTTGATAGAGTTCTAGCAGACAGGCTCCTACAAATGCAGATTTGGGTTGAAGCATGGGAAAAATCTCTCAGGACTTTCAAGCCAATAGCCTCTCTATTGCCCGATGACTGGCCTACTTTACCTGCAAATTTACTTACTGACCCAGGTCATGTTTTGGACCACCTCCTTGCAAGATATGACGCTGAATCTGATGGCAGAAGCGCGAGGGGAGCACACGCTACACCTCCTAGGTTTGCGGACGCAACAATTTCTTCGGAAATATTGGAATCCCTCACTGAAATAGACAAGACTCCGGAACCGCAAAATCACCAAATCGCAAATTTACCTCCTGCTTTCCGAGCGAAAGTTCAACAAATGCAAATCAAGAATGTTGTTGATGATAAAGTCGATAATGAAGAAGAACAAAGGAAAGTCGACAAAAATCAAAGAACGGTTAGTGGAATACTTCTCCCGGTAGCAGATTCAGCATGTGGGGCAGGTTTATTCCATGCCCGATTGATCAGAAGACATGGTGAAATTCATTCAGAATCGGATGCAGAATTAAAATTAGAGGATACTCGAAGATTATTGAATAATTTCCAACTTATGGACGTATCAGAAATTGCTGTAGAGATGACAAGAACACGCCTTCTCCTTGAGGCATGCAGATTTGGGTTAGTGTCTCTCGATGAGCAAAGAGATGGAAAGCTAGGTAGAGTCGAGGCAGAGGAAATCCTGTCAAAAACCGTCAAACAAGGGGATACTCTGCTAGGAGATTGGCCTTTTGAAGATAAGCCGAAATTAATGTTCGCAGATCCACCTTGGCTGAGAATAAAGGACAGATTCAGAGGAAAAGAAGACGGTAGTGACCTTAGAAAAGAGTTGGGCTCACAACTTAGAGAAATCAGTGATGATGGAAAACTGAGATTTTCAACAATGAGAGGTAATGTTAACCTATATCGGTTATTTATCGAGCGAGGCTTACAGATTCTTGACAAGGGTGGAAGGCTCAGGATAATCACGCCAGATAGTCTGCTAAGAGAACAATCAAGTAAACCACTAAGGCGCCTGCTAGTGAAAGAACATGGCTGGCACCAAGTGTGGTCAATCGAAGAATCCAATCTTTTGTATCCTGGTATGACTCAAGGTGTATGTGTTCTAGGAGTTATTTCTAGCGAGAATGGTTGTGAGTTAAAGCTTAGAAGCCCAGTAACAAAGTCAGATTTGACTCGAGAAAAAGGCGGACTTTCTAAGAAGGTTCCAGCGTTTGTCCTCGAAGAAAATAGATGGACACATTGGACAAAAGGCTCGTGGGCAATACCCCGTTTACCAAGAGATCCAATAGAGAGAAAGCATACTCTGAAAGTGCTCGATGAATTAGCCGACAAACCTAGGCTTGGAGATAGTAATAATTGGCTTGCTACAGAAAATCATACGGTCAGAGTAAGGGTTGGTGAAATAGATCAAACAAATCACTCAAAGTCATTAAGCGCTTGGGTTAAAGGCAAGAAGGCAAGACCATTCATTCGTGGCGTTCACTTTTCAGAATCTGAAAATGGAAACATATTCGTAAGACATCCAGCATTCGTCAAGAATATCCCCAGCCGTGCTAACGAGCGACAACTTTCAATGTGGCTAGGAGGTAACGATTCACAATATGGAATGAGACTGGCCTGCCAAGCGATTGTAAATGCTCACCAAGAGAGAAGGCTTCGATGGGCTGTTATCCCTCAAGGATGTGTTTTAGGAAATTCAGTCAACCATATCGAATTGCATAACGATATCGAAGAAAAACTAATCGTCAACCATGGAAACTTGGAATCTGGTCTTCAGTGGTTATGTGACCATCTCAATTCTGATAATTTAGACGAGTGGGCAAGGACTTGGTCTGCAAATAACAACGTGAATAACTACGAACTTGAGATGTTACCTCTTGACTTAATGGCTATTAATGCAGAGATTACGCATTAATTTCATCAGGTAGATTTTCGATTTATGTTGAGAATAATTAGCGTTATGTTTTTTTATAAGTTGCAGTAAAAAGGAAATATCAGCATCAAAAACGGAGTGATAAACGATGGGAATACATCCAAAAATAGGTATAACAGGTTTACCAAGAAGCGGTAAATCTGCTGTTATGCAAAAAGTTTTGGAGATGTTGGCTGACGAGAGAAGAAGAGAAATTTCTATGCGCGGGGGAGACCCCGAGACATTAATTGTCGCCGGTATGAAAACTGAACCAATCATAGAAAGTGGAGAAAAATTAGGCTACAAAGTAGTCGATTTGGTAACTGGTGATGAGGCTGTAATGGCACACAAAACATACGACTCAAGGCTCCGAGTACTTGGTTTTGGTATAGATACCGAAGCATTGGAGAGCGTGGCTTTACCTGCAATAGAGAGAGCCAAAGAAGAGGCTGAAGTTATTGTAATAGATGAAATTGGTAAATTTGCCGTTGAATCAGAGGCTTTTGTCAATGCTGTGCGCGGCGTTCTTGAAATTGACAAACCTACTATTTTGACCCTTCACAAGAAGAGTAGACACCCCTTGCTTCAAGATATCAGAAGAAGGGATGATGGCAGGATTTTAGAAGTAACTCCGGTAAATAGAGCACTACTGCCATACAAAGTTCACAAATTGATGCGTGAAACCTATTGAGGTGAGTAGAGTTTGAGCACTCCCTCAAAAAAAGCGAGTCGATTACTTATAGGCAATGGGTTTGCTTTACTGCTTGCATTTGCCTTTTCTCTACAGATTGGAAGGACTTCTTTTCAGGAACTCAATCTTGGTTGGGCTATAGCCATTATTGCTTGTATTTCCTTACTTCTCGGGTTCAGTATGAGATCTGAGAAATCATCACTACTATCGGAGGTTTTTCCAGATGAAGATACGGTTCAAACAGCAAGGAGAATCTCCGAAGAAATGAGCGAAATGAATAAAGAAGCAAAGGTTTCATCAGCATGGGCAAAGTTAGAAGTTGACCTGCTCGAAGATGAATTATCTGGCTCGGAAGAATAATTGTAGAATCTTTCTAGCGATTAGTTGAAATTCATCCCGTGTTTAGGGTGAGGTAGGTGAGCGCTATGAGCGAGATTCCAGACAACTTATACTACACGAAGGAGCACGAATGGATTAGAAATGATGGAGATCATGTCACCATCGGAATAACAGATCATGCGCAAAATGCTTTGACAGATATTGTTTACATCGAACTTCCAGAAAGTGGAATGACTCTGGAGGACATGGGTGAGTTTGCAATCGTGGAATCCGTAAAATCCGCATCTCCAATCTTCGCTCCACTTGCAGGAGAGATTGTTGAAGTCAACGATGCATTAGAAGATGCACCAGAACTAATGAATGAGAGCCCATATGGAGAAGGCTGGATTGTGAAAATGAAGCTGGATGATATGAGCGCTCTATCAACTCTTATGGATGCAGCCGGCTATGCTGCAGAAATTGCAGAGTGAGGATTTGATTTGAAGGGTCCTTTGCACTTGTATGTCGACGGGTCCTGTTTGGGAAATCAAAACGTAGATCATTCAACTCCAGCAGGTTGGGGGCTTGTCGTTGTTGAAGGGGACAACGGATTAGGTACTGGCAAGGGGGAAATAGTCTTCGAAGATAGTGGATTAGTTGAAACAGACTCAGGTGCAGAGAATTACTTTGGAGCAGAAGTCGGTTCAAACAACACAGCTGAACTTACAGCATTCATTTACGCTTTACGCTGGGTGTTAATTCAATCAGACGATAGACCGGCAGTCATCAGAGCTGATAGCCAATATGCTGGGAATATAGCATCATCAAAGTGGAAAGCAAAGAAGAACAAGGAGTTGGCTAAATACGTTCAATCATTATGGAACGAAGTTTCTTCCCAAAAGGAAATTTCGTGGAATCATGTGCATGCACATAGAGGCCACAGGTGGAATGAAAGGGCAGACCATTTAGCGGCAAGAGCAACAAATGGAGAAAAGCCCCTCTCGCTGGGGTTTTGGAAACCTGGAATGCGTTAAATTCTATTTTTTATCCAATCAAGAAGCTCCTCGGAAACATCCTTTCTTCTCAATGCGTGATCAATTTGTGCTTTTAGCCAAGGAAGCGGCGCCCCAGAGTCATACCATTGGAAACCATCTAGTGTTACCCCTCTTAGCCCGGTCCCATTCATCCAATGTTTCTGAACTTCAATAGATTGTAATTCACCATATTCCTCAACGGAAAATCGCTCCAACAACTCTTTTGTATCCTCTGTGAACAAATACCTTCCACAAAGGACATTATTTGTGGGGGCGTTTTCTTTTGTAGGTTTTTCAACGATTCTGCGGATTAAGTCCCCTTCTAAATCAACAACTCCATAATTTGATACTTCCTCATCACTGACTTCGAAGAGCCCGACACATGGAATATTACTTTCTTGATATGCCTGAACTAGTTTCTTACTTGCATTTGATGGGACGAAATCGTCGCAGGTAGAGTGGGAGTCAATCAGCAAATTATCTCCAAGCAGCACTAGAAAGGGGCCATTGATGTCATCTAACGCTTGTGAAATCGCATTACCTAAACCAAGAGGTACTTCTTGAGTATGTACGAATACTGCAATTTCAGAAAAAGGGTTTAGCAACTCTTTTTTGATATCAGGCCTTTTCTCTAATAACCATGATTTATCTTCCAAGTAATTGTTAAAATCCTTTTTTGGTGAGGTAATTATGTGTATATTTTCAACCCCTGCTTGTACAGCTTCTAGTGCTAAATGCGTCATCGCTGGTATGTCGAATAAAGGAAGCATTTCTTTAGCAACTGCTCCACTTGCAGGAAGCATTCTTGTTCCAAGCCCACCGGCTACTAGAATCGCGTGCTTAACAAGCCCCATATTACTCAATGAGAAGGATTAGGCTTTCAATCATAACCTTTCAGGCTTAGGTAATGGAGCGAAATCAGAAGGCAGGCTTGTGGCTGGCCTCGGGATTGATTTTGTGCGGCTCCACTATGAGTTCAATTAGTATTCCTGGACCTTGGAATGAGCCTGATTTTACTTTAGGGGTATTGGGTTTAGCAGGCTTAGTTTGCCTCTACATGGCGTGGTTTAGATATCGGCTTTCTGAGAATGGAATAGTGCCCACCATAGATAGATGGGTTGATGCAGAGAGAAATTGGCACCACCCAATTGTTTTCGGTTTTTTCTTAATCGCTTGCATAAACATGATGAGATACTACCCTGTTCCATTCCCAGAACCATTCTCACTGATTCTGCTCCTGATTGCAGGTTTGTCTCTGCTCCACGGAGTATATGTTTGGTCTGTTGTTGCAGGACCACTGAAACCCTCTTCACACTCGGAAGAAGAGTGATCAATCCAGGAAACCTAATTCCTGATCTAGGTGTGCAAGAGCATCATCCAAATCTGGTAATTCTTCCGGCTCTTCCATGTTGCTGACATGAACAGATTCATTTGTGATACTATTATTCGGTCGCTCTGCAATGCCGGATAACCAATTCTTCCACTCAATTGACCTGCCAGGCTTTCTCACCTCCATGGGGTCCCATAGAGGTGAAAAATCTACATCTTGTTTGAAATTTCGAATACTGTCTAGTATAGACGAAAGGTTTTCACAATCCACCTCATCCATTCTTAGCAGCAGTTCTTTCAGTCTTATCATCACCACTTCATCACCATCAGTAAACAAGTGTGGGATGATGTTACGGTCATCCTCTGGATACTTTGTGACATAGTCTCTTAGGCTGGTAACTATGTTTCTTCTTACAATTGGCTCCTTATGTGAGCATAGTTCTAGCAATTTGTCTGCCCACATTTCTTCATCTAAGAATTTAAGATCGCCTACAGTTGCACTAGCAGCCGCTAAAACAGTAGTATCTTTGTCATTTAACATGGAATTGAGCAATGGAACAGCATCCCAGGTTATTCTTCTAAACAACCTAGTCAAGACATCTGCCATTGCTCTTCGAACTAGCAATTCTTCTCTCTGTCCAAGAATGTTTACGATTTTCAAGCCAGTTTCTTTATCGCGCTCAATGGTTTTTGCAAGACATAGAACCACTGATGATGCAACCTCTTGATTATCATCTTCTGCACACATTGTTAGATATTTTCCTAATTCCAGAGGAATGAATAATTCCTCTCTTTCTAGAAGCAACTGAATCCACTTGATTGCTAGTAATTTCCTGTCCTCGCTAGAGGATAGCAATTTTTCAAGGTACCATTTTGCGACATCAGCACCTTTTGAATCTGCATTCATTCCAGGATTCTTGGGCAGTACCGCATGAGGATTCCAATCAAGATGCTGGGGCCCAACATCAGGCTGAGTATGCCATGACCCAGGTCTTGAGCCAATAGCAATAGATTCGATTAGATGGTAACCTTGGTGAACAGGCATTCCCCTTGGTTGATTACTTAATCCGTTCAATAAAGCTACACAAAGCCACCATCTGTCTGTATTAGGTGCTTGAGGATCCATGGCTTGAGCAAACCATTCAGTCGCTATTCTAAATAGAAGACGAGTAGAGACATCATTAACTCTTCTTGCGAGCCATTTTTCATGAATTTCAAATGGATCATCAGAGAGATTCATTGTGTGAGGAACAATCAAATCAACAATTGAATTTAGGTGATAATCCATCATGCCCTTATCTATCTCAAAGAAAGCCAATCCTTTCTCAATAACTTCCGAGGCAGAAATAGGCTCTATCGGGGGAAAATCCAAATCAAAGAAAATTGGTTGAGGTAGAGGCCAATCACGACAACCAACTTCTAACGAATCTACTAAATCTTGTGCACATTTTTGAAAGACTTCCTCTCTAACACGAGTTCTTGCGGTTTTTTTCAACTGCAGGCCCCCGAGAAATTAGGTTATGTTCTTGTCATCAAATGTCTAATTCAATATTCAAGTTTTGAATCAGTTCTTTGTATCGATTTCTAATGGTGACCTCAGTGACGCCAGCAACTTCAGCAACTTCCCTTTGTGTTCTTCTTTTTCCACAAAGTACAGAAGCGATGTAAATGATAGACGCTGCGATTCCAGTAGGACCACGTCCACTGGTCAGTTCCTTTTCCTGAGCAGCCTTGATTAATTCATGTGCCTTTGCTTCGACTTCAGAGTCAAGTCCAAGACCCGAACAGAATCTAGAGATATAATCTTCAGGTCCAGTAGGTAATATCTTCATCTTTAGCTCTCTTACCATGAATCTGTAAGTTCTACCAATCTCCTTTCTACCTGTTCTGGACGCTTGTCCGATTTCATCAAGTGTTCTTGGAACTCCACATTGTCTGCAAGCAGCGTAAAGGGAAGCAGCAGCAACGCCTTCGATAGATCTTCCACGAATTAATCTCTTGTCTACCGCTTTCTTGTAATTCACAGCAGCAGCTTCTCTAACTGTCTTTGGTAATTCCAGTCTACTTGCCATTCTGTCAAGTTCTGCTAAAGCCATTGCTAGATTTCTTTCAGTTGCATTTGAGACTCTGCTTCTCTTTTGCCATTTTCTCATTCTGTAAAATTGAGAACGATATCTTGAATTGATTGACTTTCCAGAATAATCCTTGTTTTGCCAATCGATGTCAGTGCTCAACCCCTTGTCGTGAAGCATAACAGTCATTGGAGCACCAGTTCTTGCTCTTTGATCTCCTTGCTCTGGGCTAAATACTCTCCATTCTGCGCCTTGGTCGATTACATTGTCTTCTAAAACTAGACCACAATCATCACAAACCAACTCTCCACGAGTTTCGTCGCGAGTTAGACTTCTACTTCCACATTCTGGGCATTTTACGATATCTTCTACTTGTTGCTTATCCATATATTTCCCTCCATTTTTTGACAGAGTCTAAACAAGTCCCTGACAAAGTAATAGTCGTATCGCACCAAAGGGGTTATTTAAATAATTCTCCAACAATAAAATAAAGATATCGCTCCTAATTTGGCGCAGTCAACCGATTACCGATTTGAGATATTTTATTGCAGTATAATTTAACTACTAGTCGGAATGATATATTATGCTAAGATAAACTCACTAGATAGGCAAAAATTCCTGCCTTTTATGATAGCCGAATTGGTTATACCAAATAGCATCCTGAAAGGTAAATGGGGGAGAAGATGAGCGAGGAGTGGCCGCCAGCGGAAATCAGCTTTTCTAGCGAAGACAGGGTTCTATTTCTGACCAAAGACCTCTCTCTAATCCACAAACAATTATTTGAAGGATTGAATCTCAGAATGGAGGATTTGAGTTCTGATGATCTTCTCGATGATATTAACACAGACGTAATGACTCCTGCTTGGGTTTGTTTTGATTGGGATCCGAAAGAAATTGCAAAAAATGCCTATGCGGGTCTAAAGCACAATAATTTACGAGTAATGACTGAATCTGCTTTGATTAACGGTGAATTCAAAGCCATAGTCTCTAATCAAAGAAAAGGCACAGGATCATCTAGGGAAACAGCAGCTCAATGCGAAAAATTCTCAGGAATCAATTTTGTTTTCGCGGAATCATTTGCTCCAATTCATCAATTAAACAACATCAATTTAGGACAACTAATGGCTGGACATGAAACCCTCAAACGCCTTCAAAACGGCGAAACAATTCCTCTCAGTGAATTCACCAGCAAATACGATCCAGTTACACAACTTGTAATCTCAGAGGGCGGGCTTTTCCCATTCGCTAAAAAATTGAAGTCAGGTGATGTCACATTACCTGCTATTGAAACCCAAGACCGCCCGATGACAATGGCTGAAAAGATAATTGCAAGGAACTTAGTAGGGCAAAAAGAAGGTCAATGTGTTAAACCAGGAGACCCTGTAATCGCTCAAGTTCAAGGCGGGTACTCACACGAATTCACCACTGCGCAAGTACATAATTTCCTAATCGATGAATATGGAGAGGATTACACTCTTCCAAACCCATCCAAATTTGCTGTGTTTGAAGACCACCTTTTGTATGCACATCATAATCCTAAATTTGCACCACATATGGACAAAGTTCAGGTATTGAGAGACTTGCAAGTAGCATTCCAAAGACACACTGGAGTTAGGGATTATTCAGCAAAGGATGGAATTTCACCAGGAATTTGCCACCAAGTTGCAAGAGAGGAATTCATTGAGGTTGGCGATTTTATTCAAGCAACAGATTCCCACACATGCATGGGCGGTGCGTCTAATGCTTTGACTTGGGGAGTGGGTGCAACCGAATATGCTAATCTAATTTCTTCAGGATTTACATTTGTCAAAGTACCTGAATCTATACGCTTCGAGTTAATCGGAGAACTGAATCCGGGCTGCACTGCAAAAGATGTCATTTTATACATTCTAGCGGACCATGCTAGAAAGGAATTAACCTTGAATCGAAGCATGGAGTTTGGTGGACCAGGACTTGCTAGTTTGAGTATTGATGAAAGAGCAACTTTGTGCAATATGGCTACAGAGTGCTCAGCAAGAACTGGAATTTGCGAGGCTGATGAGTTATTATTTGATTGGCTAGAAGCAATAATGCCAGACCTAGATATGAACAAACAAAGGCAAAATACTGTTTCGCCCGATGAAGGAGCAGAATACGCAGGGGGTATTCACACGATTGATTTGTCTAAGATTGTACCAATGGTCGCAGATCCAGGTAACCCGGATAAAGGAATTCCAAGCGACCCGACCAATGGAGAATTGGTCTCTAATTTAGACTCAATTAAGATCAACATAGCCTATGGCGGATCTTGCACTGCAGGAAAAATAGATGATATTGCGTACTATGCTGAAGTCTGCCAAGCAGCTAAAGATTCTGGGACCCCAATAGCAGATGGAGTAGATTTCTACATCCAGTATGGCTCTGGTCACGTGATGCAAGTTGCAATAGAAAAAGGCTGGGACGCTCTATTCAGAGAAGTTGGTGTGAAAATAATCAACCCTGGCTGCGGAGCTTGCATAGGAGCCGGCCCTGGTGTTTCAATCACTGAAGAACAAGTAACAGTTTCTGCCATTAACAGAAATTTCCAAGGTCGCTCAGGCCCCGGCTCCCTGTACTTGGCAAGCCCACTAACTGTTGCTGCTAGTGCTTTCATTGGAGAAATCACAGCTTGGAATTCAAAAATTTTCTCTTGAGAATCAATTTGGAACTTAATTGAATTCAAATAATCTCGAAATCTTAGGTGAGAGTTCAAGAACCGTCCTACATGCAATCATCTTGCAGGGTGGTGTAACCATGCCTACAAAACCTAGGAGGAAGTGAAGATGGGAATAGCAGATGACTTGGCAAGCAAGCAAAAACAAGCATCGATTTCTGAGTTTTTTGAAAAGAACAAACACTTCCTTGGATTCGACACTCTGCAAAGATCACTTATTACTGCAATTAAAGAGGGTGTTGACAACTCACTGGATGCTTGTGAAGAGGCGAGGATATTGCCTACGATAAGAGTAGAAGTGAAGAAGGTTGACTCAAAAAGAGATATAATCGAGATTGTCATTGTGGACAATGGTCCTGGTATTCCAAGAGATAGCATTGAGAAAGTGTTCGGTCAACTTCTATTCGGTTCTAGATTTCATGCCATCAGACAATCCAGGGGACAACAAGGAATCGGAATCACCGGGGTGGTGATGTACAATCAATTGACCACAGGTGGAACTACAAATGTGGTATCAAAAATTGCAAGCGAATCGATGGCAGTCTCGATGGATATCGGTTTGGATACGAAGAGAAACAAAGCAAAGAAATCTAACGAATCAAGAGTTCTATGGAATGAAGATGAAGATGAGCAAGCAAGCGGGTTAAAGGTCACAGCGAGGCTGAAAGCCAAATATCAGAAAGGCAGACAAAGTGTCTGGCAATATTTGAGGATGACAAGCATTGTCAACCCTCACGCAGACATCACATTCATCGATCCTGATGGAGAGGTATCACACTGGCCTAGGGTAACTGAAAGGTTGCCAAGAAAAGTTGATTCCATTAAGCCACATCCAAGAGGAATAGAATTGGGGCAACTTCGAAGGATGCTTGAGATTACCAAACAACCGAGCTTGAGCTCGTTTTTACGTTTCGAATTCTCCGGAGTTTCAACTCGCGCTGCAAAAGAGATGTGTGAGGTAGCAGAGTTAGCAGAATCTCCTAAGATTCATTTGCATAAGAGAAAGCCTAGTGGAATCAAAAAGGAAGAAATAAGGTCCTTAGTAGAGGTTTTCCAAGGACAGAAAGGATTCATCAAAGGCTATCGAGGCTCAAAGGAAAAACACACATATGTTGAGGGGGCAAAGAAGCCTGGAATGCCAGGAGAGAAAGTTTCTGACCTGATGCATAAGACGATTATGAGCGAATTAACAGGCAAAGGAATCGATGATGCGATTGCATATGTCAAAAATCATACAGATTTTTATTGGGAAGAATCAATACAAGAATTGGAAGAAAAAATCCTGTCTAAGGTCGGGGAAGGACCATGGGATGAAAACCAAACAGACCTGGTCAGCAAGTACATGAGAAGAGAATGGGACCCTAGAGTAACTTTCCAAGAGGTAAAACTACTCAACCCTCCTACAGATTGTCTTTCGCCAATAGAGGAGATGTTGATCAAGAAAGGACTGAGTAAAGCCATAGACAGTAGATTTGTATCAACTATTACTAGATCGCCAAATGTATCTCACGGAAATCCTTTCCAGATTGAAGTTGGTTTAATCTTTGGAAAGGGAATGCCGGCTGATTCCCATGTCGAAGTATTGAGATTTGCTAACCGTGTGCCTTTGATGTATCAGCAGGGAGGTTGTTTGCTTACCAAAGCCATCGAAGAAGTTTCTTGGAAACAATATGGACTCGAGCAACCTGGAGGAAAGGGACTGCCAAAGGGTCCAGCAGCAGTATTAGTGCATCTAGCAAGTACGAATGTACAGTTTACATCAGAAGCAAAAGAGGCTCTTGCAGATAATGAGGTAGTATTCGAGGAAGCAAAGAAAGCAATGCAAGAGATGGGCAGGAATCTCAAGAAACACCTTGCCAAGCGCAAGAAACTTGAGAAAACCAGAGAAAAGTTTGAGCTGATAAATGACATTTTACCCGCTATTGCAGAAAAGTCAGCAGGAATTTTAGAAAGACCAATCCCCGATTTGAGCAAGTCGATTACAAGTATAATGTCTGCAGTCATCGCAGAGTGTGATACTACCTGGAATAAGGAAACAAAGAATACCGATGTAGAAATCAGAATATTCAACTACACAAGTAGGTCTCGCGCTTATTCAATTCTAGCAAAGTGGCCTGAAAAGGAGGGTGCTACTTTAGAGAATAATGAAGTAGGCGGAAGGAAAGAAGTAACAGGAGTTTGGACTTGGAAATTACCGACTCTAGAGCCCGGTCAGCAATACAAAATCACTTACTCCCTTGGGGGCTTGGAAAAAGGAGATTGGACGGAGACTGAAATATTCTATCGTGGTAGTGGCGACATCATCGGTGCTATGGAGATGGATGAGAAGTTGGTAAAACAAATCAGAGATCAAGAAAAAGCAGAATCTGAACCAGTGGTAAATGAAGAGAATGAAACTAGCCAAGAAGTAGAACATTCAGAGCCTGCATCTCCACCAAAAGAAAAGGGGCAAATGACACTTACCGGAGGTGACTTTTGATGTCTAGGGTTAGATCTAATGAGCAGACTAAGGAACATTTGCACAAAGTTGTAGCAGAAATGTATGACAAAATGGTCAAAGGTGAAGCACCGACGATGACATTACCAGTTCGTACAAAAAACAACATAACTTTTGATAGCAAGCTAGGGGTTTACAAGTACGGAAAAAGAAAATCGGTGAGAGATGCAACATCATTAGGTTCAGCCAAACAATTACTGAGGGCTTTGCATGTTGTTGAGTTCATTGAGGATATGATAGATTCGGGTAAGTCGAGCACTCTCAGAGAAATGTACTACATATCTGAGGGCTGGGGTTATGGAAAGTTCGGTTCACAAAATGACAGCAATAACTTAGCCGAAGATCTGGAAGTAATCACCAAGTGTATGAGAGAAGATTTCAAGTTGAGGCCTGAGGAAGATGGCTCGAGAATCATTGGTAATCTTACAATTAACGAACTGAACAGGCGTGGAGAGTGGATGAGGATTAATGCAAGGGACGATGTTGGAGATTCAGGCTATGGGGTTCCATACAATGTGGAGTCCGAAAAACTCGAACTTCTTGAACATGATATTGATTTCATAATGGCAATTGAAACCGGTGGTATGTTTGACCGATTGATTGAGAACGGTTTTGATGAGGATTACAGATGCGGTTTGGTTCACCTGAAAGGTCAGCCTGCCAGGTCTACTAGGAGAATAATCAAGAGGATGAGTGAAGAGTGGGATTTACCAGTTGTAGTATTTACTGACGCAGATCCATGGTCATTCAGAATTTTTGCATCGATTGCATTTGGCGCTATCAAAACCGCACACATTTCAGAGTATCTTGCAACCCCTAGTGCGACCTATCTGGGTGTAACAAGCGATGATATTCTTGCATACGATCTCCCAAGTGACGAGTTATCTAAACAAGATATTCAAGCGCTTGAATCACAAAAGAGCGACCCTAGATTTACCGATGGTTGGTGGAGAGAACAAATTGAAATGATGCTTGAGATAGGAAAGAAATCCGAGCAACAATCACTTGCAAAATATGGTTTAGATTTCGTTACCGATACTTATCTACCTGAAAAATTGGGTGAGTTGGGACTTGCCTGATAAGAATACGAGAGTAAAAAAGAGTAGAAATGTGAGATATAAGTATGCAGGAGAAGCCAGTAAAGTCCAATCCATGGCCTAAGAGGTTACTCATTGCAGGGGGCATCATGCTGCTAATTGGTACCCTTGTTGTGTTTTCAAACTCAAATAATCTTTTGGCTTCGTCTTCGCCTTTGACAAATAATATCCATAATCAAGTTGGCACATCCTCGTTCACAATTGAAGTAGATGAAACCAATTGCTACAAGTTAGTTTCAATTTATGATGACCCAGTGGTATCGGCTACAGTTAACGATCCTTTATCAGATTCTGGTGAAATCACTGCGGATAATTGTTTACCGGATTTCCGTCCCCAAGACAACGAATATGCATATGTCGTAATCGATGCATGGCAACTTGAAAACGGTAGTTACGAGGTTAGTATCCAGTGTCAAGAAGATGACTGTAGCACCACCTCGATTTACATGATAAATGCAAATTTAATTGCTCAATCATTCTTTTCTCTTCCTACTATTATCGGGTGTACATTGTGTTCTCTGGCTGCTTTCATAATTCCCTTATCTGGAATTCTGATTTCGATTGATAACAGAAATAAAAAAGTTGTAATGCTAAACACTGACGGTTCTCAGATGCAATTCCAATCAATTGATGAGATGAATAGAATGATTTTGGACGGCAGGTTCCAGCAAACTGAAGGAAATAATCAACAAGCCTCTCAAAATACTGTCCCTGATCCATTTGCTCCTGAACAGCCCTCAAATCCACAGCAACAAGGATTTGCTGAAAATGATGCAGAAAACGATGCAGAAAATGGATACAATCAAGTCAGGGCCGGTCAACTTTTGACAACCAACCAAATTTATGCGTTGATGCAAGGGGATTTAGAGAAAGCCAAGGACATCACGATGAAAAATATTGGAATTCAGCAGCCTAAACAAACCAAGCCTGATGCAAATTACGCCTCCAAGGATACAATAGAAGCCTGGGATTCAGGAGGTGCGGTATCCAAACTGTCTCAAAAGAGCAATAATATCACAAAAACATCGTATCCTAAACGAACTGAGCAAACCAAACCAGATAAGTGGAAAGAATGGGATGATAGTTAAATTTCAAACGATTCGTGTCGCTTGGTTCAATAAGGAGGGCATTCTAGGTAACCATGGGTTGTATAGATGTCTGATATGGATACAGCACTTTCCCTGCTCCAAAATAAGCTTAGAAGACAAATTCTAGAGAGGTTGGTAAGAGAGCCTCACTACCCAATGCACCTAGCAGATTTAACTGGTGTATCTCAACAAGCCATAGTCAAACATCTAAGGGCGTTAGAACGAGGTGGCTTAGTTCAAAAAGAACAGGTCCCATCTGAGAAGGGCGGACCTCCAAAAACAGTTTATTCTGTTAATGATTCATTTTCATTAAGAATTGATCTAGGGCCAGATCTATTCAATTGTGAACAACGAAAACTACCATCCGGCGGGCCAATGAGGCTTAGCAATAGATTGCCACAATCAGTAATTCCAATCGTAGATTCTGTATCAGGAAGAAAGAAGATTGCTGTTGGAGAAGGAATGGGATATCTTGGCGAATTAAACGAAGCCATTGAATCCCTAGATAGGCAACGAGACGCTCTTATTGCACTGCACCAACAAATAAGGGGCAGAATTGGAGCTGCTGTAGAAGCTGACTTCGATGTGTATGAAGAAAGGTCGATAGTTCATTCAATCGTAGAATCGAAGGGACAACTTGCTGATTTTTCCCGCTTAGCAGATGAGTTAAGATTAGAGACACCCGAATTCAATCAATTGATGAATCAAGTGAGCAAGAGATTAGAACACCAATTTGCCAAAAGAGCAGGACATGTTGTAGCTGTCAGCCCTACTAGCAGTTTGAAATGGTGGATTAATCCGAGTAAGGAATGATTAATCAATTAAATTCCCAATCTTCTGAAACCCTGGCCCTGACTCTTCTATTTCTAAAACGTCTATTGGATATTTCTTGAGCTAAATCATTTGCAATTTCAACTGGGACCTCGATTACAGCCATTCTAGCAAGCAAATTGACCTTGCCTATCTGCTCTCCATCCACGACTCTGTTCGAAGTTGCGAGTTTCAAGACATCCCTCACGTTAGCTCCCTCACTCTTACCAATGTTGATGATTATTGCACAAGTTCCTTGATTCTCTTCTTTTTGGGAACTTGAATATGCATTGGATATTGCCCTAAGTGCAATTTCATGGAGATCTAAACCATTCGATAGAAGTGCATCTAATATGTCCTCTGATAGCGGGTTTGGTTTTGCTTCCATTAATTCATCTACAGAGTCATACAGCATTGCAGAATCTACATCTTCTTTTGTTGGCGCCTGGATATCATAAATTTCATTTCCGGATTTTCTAAGTTGTTTTAGACGATTCTTAGCCCTGGAGCCTGCAAAAATAATGCTTGTACCGTTCCTTCCCGCTCTTCCAGTTCTTCCAGTTCTATGGACATAAACTTCCTTTGTCATAGGCAGGTCGTCGTGTATAATCAAATCAACATGATCAACGTCTAGCCCGCGTGAAGCAACATCTGTTGCAATCAATAACTCTAGTTTACCTTCTCTAAATTGATTCATGCACCTTGACCTTTCATTCTGTGTGAATCCGCCGTGCAATACGCCTGCTCTAACTCCTTTGACGGCTTTCTGCAACTCCTCGACTCTTGCTCTTGTCTTACAGAAAACAATGGTTGCTCTTGGCTTCATTACTTTCAGCAAGTCTTCAATGACCTTTGGTCTCCTACCTTTATTGATTTGAATTACAAATTGTTCAATTGATGAAGGCGGAGATTGTTTGCCATCCATTCCTATTCTTACAGGATCTTGCATGGATTTTTCAGCAAATTTTCTTACGTGCTTGGGAAATGTAGCGGAGAAAAGAAGCACCTGTAATTCTTGATTCATATGGCTTCGAATGAAATTCAAATCCTCTGCAAATCCCATTGACATCATTTCATCCGCTTCATCAAGAATGAGCATTCCAAATTTGTCTAAGGATATCGTTTTCCTTTCTAGATGGTCTCTCATCCTTCCAGGAGTTGCGATAACTATCAGTTTTCCCTTCTTAGAAAGGTCTTTTTTCTGTGTTGAATATGATGCTCCACCAATGATTACAGCAATACCGCTTTTATTGAAAGCATCTATCATCTGAAGTTCGGTACCAACCTGTTGAGCAAGCTCCCTTGTTGGGCACAAAACTAGAGCATTATCTGGAGAGAGTAAAGCAGGAATTCCAAATGCAAGTGTCTTTCCGGATCCAGTAGGAGAAGTAGCGAGTATATCTGCGCCGTTTTGAGCAATCGGTATTGCTTCTGCTTGGATAGGTGTCATTTCCTTAAATCCAGCTTTTGTGATACCTGTTTGAATCGATTTATTCAATTCTAGGTTTTCAAACGAATTGTTGCTCATGCTGAACCACCACCGAGTGGTGCCCGGCAATTGAGCGCCTGCCCTGCTCCATATAAACCCCCAATAGGGGATTTTGCATTATGATGGAGGTATTCAGTCTCCTTACATTAGCCGAGTAATCAATTCTCATCGCCGAGAACTGAAATCAAAGAGGATTGCTCCTCTATTCTGGATTTGACTTCAGCTCTTCTTGACTTTCCAACCATGAACGCAACTGCGGTTAGGGCTATGGTTAGCAGAATAACCAATCCAGGCAATGCTGCTGCACCTACAACAACACTTGCTTGATCTAGAACTGGATTATTCGATGACAAGTCTTGGTTGACAGCTATGATGTTGTCTCCTTCTCTAGTCTCAACAATTTCGTTACTTGGATCAACTATGACGAAAACACCGTGTTTACCAGCGCTTACTGGGTAGAGAAGGTATATTTCTACAACTTTCTCGTCTTCAGCATCCGTTGGCTCAAGAATTGCTCCAACGACTTGTCTCATAACAACGTCTTCTTCTGCACAACCTTCCTTCTTTAGGTCAGCTAATGTGCCAGACTTGCTGTTTCTTGCTTCACAAAGAATGACTTCGATATCTGTGGCATGTGTGTTACCATCATTTGCAATGACTACTTGGATCGGTATAGTTTCATCAACGCTTGCAGAATTTTCAACAACTGTTGCCTCCTTAACAACCAAGTTAGGTGCTCTTAATCTCAGCGTAACTACTAACTCGTTTGTATCCAGCAAATCTCCTTCCCAAGATGGTGAATCATCGTAATCACCATCATCTTCCATGTTACCGAACTCAGATACTACCTTGAGCCCGATATCTGTTGTGATAAGAGGAGTATTTGGTGCAACTGTTACGATTGCGACCATCTCAATGGTTTCATACGCATCCATTCTTGGTAGTTGGTATCTGCCATCAGGGAAGACCACGCATATATCATCTGGGAATATGGTTTCATCTGCATCGACTTCTGTACAAGGTGCTTCTTGTGTTATCTCGGTATTTAGTGCTACCAATTGTCTCCACTCAACACTTGAGCCAGCAAGTGCTCCCATTCCTGGTGTTTCACTCATGAAGTCATCATCACCAATTTCTTGTGTAGTGTGATTATTCAATGATGGTGTGTCTGGAACGTTACCGTTGTTGGTAATGTTGACCGTGAACTTGACATTTCTTCCTGGGGAAGTGGTCTTAATCGCATTGTCAACGTTTGAATCCATGATAATTTGCATATCATGGAATTCGTTGACTTGGACATTGAATATCATCTGATCTCTTAGTCTGGTGTCTCTTCCGGACGAATCAGGATATGCCTCTTCAGAGAATGCTTGGAATACTACTGTGTATTCTCCCGCTTCAACTCTATCTGGTATCTGCATTTCAATATCAAACTCCTGGAAAGTATCTCTGCTCAGTTCGGTGAGAACATCTCTAGGAACGTCGATTTCCCACAAGACGTCAACTCCATCTGCGTCTGTTACTCTCGCCAATCTGAAATCGTACCTATCAGGGCCATTTCCATCGTTGACGACGGTAATTGGTAGTATGATATCCTCTCCTGGATTCACGCTCAAGTCTGTGCCAACTTCTGGGTCAACGCCTGCATTCAGAGAATATACGTGAATTACATTCGTGGATAAAATCACAGAATCAGAAATTCTTGGATATCCCTCTAAGTTGGCTTTTAGAGTTACAGCAGGACCTAGACCAGAACTTGCATTAGTTGGTGCACAAACCTCGACTCTTACTTCATATGCGACCATATCTGCTCCGCCTGGTAATTCCCACAATCTTGGTTCACTCATTGGCAGGGAGTTGCCTCCAGGTGCATCTGAGAAATCAACATCGACAGTCCAGTGTTCCTGCCTCCATGTGCTCATTTCCATGCCATCGGGCTTAGCCTCTGGAGCTCCTGGAGTTGTGAATACCAAGTTTCCAGAATCAAAGTTCTTGGTGACTTCAATCGGGTAGGTTGCACACTCGCCCGGCAGGACATATTCGTTCGTGTCAAAGATTTCGAAAACAATGTTTCCAGTTGATCTAATCGATACGAATACTTGCAATTCCAAAATATCGTATGTACCTTGTTGTACAGATTTAACCGGCTCTCCTTCAGACCATCCCTTCAGATATATTACGAATAATCCAGGGTCCTCAGTAGTTGGAACGCTTACCTCTAGATTCTTGGTAATCGACTGTCCAGGGTCAAGTGATACCGATGTAGGGAAGTTTACTTGCCAACCGAATGGAAGAACCCACTCTGTTTGTCCCTCAAGGGTATTTGGATCCCAGAATATGAAACTATCATACACGTTACCAGTGTTGGTTATTGTGATTGAAAATATAGCGGACTGTCCTTGTTCGATATCTGCCATGCTGTGAGATGTATCAAGATTGATTCCATGGACAACATCCATCTTTGTTAGAGTGGTTAGAACAGATTGTATGGCAGGATCGCTTGTTGATTTCGCTTCGACTTCAATCTGTGCAAATTCATCTCCGTTTGCCTGATAAATCGACGGGGCTCTTACACGCATGTAGAATCTGATATCTTCTCCACCCATCAAGAAAATATCCGTGTCAGGGAAGATAGCAGTGTGGTTGCTTGCAAAGAACAGTGTCGCAGTCCAGTTTTGTGGTACACCAGATGAAATGTTGAGGTTGTAAGTGTCGGCAACAAGATCAGTTGGTCCCGGAGTTGAGTTGTTAACGGTTAAGTTGTACAAGGTCTGCTCTCCTGGCTCAATAACGTGATAGTATGTTTCTCCAGCGTCAAATTCAACGTCAACCTGCCCGGTCAAGATGTGAGAGTAACAAATTGTAAATCTGTTATTATTTGGATTCTGATCACACAGGTTGGTATCGGACCAACCTACGTGAGCACCGCTTCCCAAATCGTTAGCGAATGCAGGCGGCATACCTATGGAAGGTTGCCTTCCGTTGTCAGGCCCTAGTTTGTTTGAATTCCACGATGTGACCGTGTATGTTTCCCATGGGTCAAGTGCTGTTTCGCCAGGTCCAGTGTTGCTAGTTGAATTTAATCTGGTGTAAACAATTTCTTCACTAGCGGAAAGGTTTCCAGAGTCAACCCATGCAACGTGGATATTGTTTTGATTATCTGTAAGCAATGCTGGGAATACGGAATTTCCTCCATATGGTGAGTTTGAAGGCAGACCACTGTTACCTTCTACGTTAGAGAGTGGAGTATCTTCAATTTGCTTGATAGCGTAGGTGGATAATCCCTCTTCTGCACCATCCCAAGCACCTGCCCCTTGCATTCTTAGCTTGGTGTAGTACACTTCGTAGTTGACATCCTTTTCAAACCCATAATCACGCCCGTCCATCCAAGCAATGTGTGTATTTCCTTGGTTATCAACGCCGATAGATGGGTGGAAGGAATATGCATCGTCTATGGTTACACGGGTATCGTTTACAACGACTAGGTGACCATCAGCTGCAGCACCAGTATCTTCTGAATAAGTTCCTCCAGATGAATCGTGTCCGGGGTTTCCAGGAGTCCATGTTGGGTCATTGTTCATCTTAGCATATGGGTCGAGAATTGTGGTGTAAATCTCACGAGAGTTATTTGTAGAGATGTAAACCATTGCTTCTACAAGCAAGTCCATGTTGTTTGAAGTTCCAGATGGGAATTCATAGACTTGACCGCCAGCATCAGTGTTTCTGATGGTGGATCCAGGACAATTTCTGGATGACTGTGAAACTACTCCGTTTGGACATTGTGCAAGGTCCATGAAGTGAGACTCAACCGTGTTTGCGCCACCGTATGTTTGTCCATACATTCCTACTGGAACAACACCTGCTCTTACGCAGGAATCGTGTGCCTCTTCGATAGAGGCAGTATCATCAGCGCCAGTGGCAGGATCTCCGTCCTTTGGTCCTTCGTCAGAAATTGGCAGAACAATCTTTGTTGCGTTAGGGTTCCACTTGTGATCAGCACTGGTTGGAGGGTTTCCAGGAACATTTCCTGCAGCATCCTTCCATGATAGACATGCCCAGTTTGTTCCTGGACCCCAGTTCTCAACGTGGTTGGATGGGTTGCCATTGTAGACTTCATTTGGAAGCTTTCTTAGTCCACCAGAGTCATCTCCAGGAGTTTGTCCCAATGGGTTAGTTCTTGGTCCGGAATTTTGGTTGTATGCAGCACAGTTTCCTTGGCTAGCAGCGCCAGGTAATGCGTTCCCCAAACCGTAAATAGTCTCATAAACAGTCATGTTTGCTTCACTCAGCATAGGCTTGATACCTTGGAAGTAACCACCACTAGCGAAATTACCTCCGTAAATAACGGTACAAACATCAGCCCATTCGGAATACATGGAACCAGACGTGTCAACGATGAAAACAAGCTCTACCTTACCTCCTCTTGTGTCGTCCCATGCAATCTGAACATTGTCGTTAGCATCAACAACGATGTCAGGGTGTCCCTTGTGACCGATAATAGGAGTCAACAATGTGTCATCGAATAGGGTGATGACAGATGAGGAAGCAATGTCGGGTTGGAGCATTGAATAATAGATTTGAGGCTGGTTGAAGAACCTGTTAAGGTCATCGTAGTTGTCTTGCCATACTATGTGTAAGTTGCCTTGACTATCAACGTCAATTGCGGGCCAGTCTCTGTTTTGCGCTCTTTGAGAGATCACGGTATCGTCAATCGCAGTAATCGTTCCATCTGTTGTGGCTAGGCCATCTAGAGGTGCGTTGAATGGCGATAGAGCAGTGTACATGATCTTGTGCTGTCCGGATTTATCAGCCCAAACGATGTGAACCTTGTCATTCTCATCGACGACCATGTCAGGATGTGCAATTTTGTGCAATCCTGAATTGGTAATTTGAGTAGCATCAATTAGTGTTTCGCCTCTTGGTGATAGCATAGAATAGTACAGGTGCTGAGAGTTTCTAGACCACGCAATGTGTACGTTTCCTTCAGAGTCTGAGTGGACTGCTGCTTGCATATCTGAAGAAGTTCCGCCGTTCACAACTTGAACAGCTTCAGTAATTACAACTTGGCTTGCTTCAACGTTTTCGGTGTATACTGCCATTGCAGAAAAATAGGATAGCAGTAGAATCATTACAAGGGATACAGATTTCGTAGTTTGTCTCATGTTGCGGACCTCCGGTAGTCTAACACCGTAAAGGCTCAACTCATCATACTTAACCGCGACCCCTTCGCGTCATTTTACAATTAAATGTAAATCATATGGATTAGGCGCATTGTTTAGTGATTAAGCCCATTCGCTAGGGTCGAAACTTGCCCCAAAAGACATCGTTTCATCAACCTCAATTTCATGTGTTTCAACCTCATCTTTTGCAGGGCTTTGTTTTGTTTGAACTTTTCTTGCTTTGTTCTCCCAATCATCTACAGGACCCGGTTTTCCTTTACCCGGGCCATATGAGAATTTGATTTCATGAATTAATGTTAATTTAGCAAGCCATAATTTTCTTAATGAATGCATTAATTCGTTTTTGCTTAATCCATCAAACCAAATCGGTAGGCTAACATTGAATGCCTGGAGTGATTCTTTTCCGGGTTTCTTGCCCATGTGAATCCCCCAATCAACTCCGCTTTTGATTAGGTTTAATCTCATCTCATGCATCCATTCTTTCCAATCTTCTGTAGATTCTTTGATGTGAGTTTCCATCTCTTCTTGCTGCCCAATATCCACTCTGGTCATTGAACTGATAGCGACTAAATCTCGTCCTTTGGGAACCACGACTGCAAACATGTGACCTTGTTTTCCTCCGGGGTACTTTACAAGAAAGTGTGCTTCTGCCCTTTGATCAGGTTGCATCTTATAACTTAGATTCTCTTGTTTGAACCATTTTTTTAGCAAATCCACTGCATCGATGGGTCCCATTACTACAACCCAATACTACAACCCCTTTGAACCAAACTAATCCGGACTGTCAAGGAATTACTCTCAGTACGCTGCTAACTCGTCTTTGATTTCTTTAGAAATCAATAAAATCTCTTCAGAGTATTTTCTTGCACATTTTAGTCTTCTTAATGCTCTAAAGAAGTCCATGCAAATATCCCAAGACCTTACTGCTAATGAGCAACTTAATCTGAATAACAAAATGATTGTGACAAAGATCGGGATTGAGGAAAAATAAATTCCAAATCCTTGACCGAAGACCTCATCTAAACCTAGCAATTCACCGTTTAACAAGACCATGGTAGTCAGTAAACAAGCCATAACAGGCCAGATTATTGTAGAGCCAAATAGTGCAGTTAAAAGATGAAAAGTAGTTCTTGCATCTAGTCCTTCATCGGTATTGTTCCCAAGAATCTGTCCAAAGAATATTTGAATCCCCATAGACAAAACGAACAGAGGAGAGAAAGCCAAAAACGAGAGCAGAATTATGAAATTGAAAGGTATTTTACTAGGTTTAAATCTTGATAATTTCTCTCCCGAGTCATCCAAATCTCTGCCATTTAGTTTGTGACTTGACAAGATTGATTCCAACTTTGTTGCACTTTCAATCACCGGACATTCCATTTTGTTTGGTCTGGCGCCAGGTTCCCGATTAGCATAATCCCATTGTTCCTTTTCCCTTAGGAACTCCCTGATGGTTCGAGTATTCCTAACTTCATGATCCCATTGATTGTACGGATTTCCTTCCATTCTTGCTTTGTAGTGTCCGATTAAATTAGCAACACCATGCTCATCATGGGATTCAAAATCAGGTGTCATTGGGCGTAGCACCTCATGTAGTCTATCTCTTAGGTCAACCACGTTTTCTCGACCGGGTTCAACCCAGTCATTTTGCGAAACAGCCTCAACCAATTCATTTGGTATGTCTTCTTGCAGTATTTCGATTGGCTTTCCAAATTCAACGTAAGCATCAGTTCTGAAAATATGTCTTTTTCTGAAATGAAGCCCACATGGGACAACCACGGGTATTTGTTTTCCTTGACTTTTTGCAAGGGCAGCAGCAGCCAATACGGTTCTCATTGGTCCGGTTCTAAATTTCATCATCCATGCATCTGAATGTGAAGTTCCCTCAGGGAATAATACAACTGAATGACTGGATGCGATTCCTTGAGCCAGTTTTAGCAATGATCTACCATTGAGATAATCTGCTTCTTCTTGGGTACAACCTCCTCTTAGGAGCTCAGCCTTTCTTAAAACTGGCTGGAATGCCATTCTTTTCGTCCAAAATCTGAGAATCGGTCTAGTAACTAAATCATGTCTACCAGCTAAAACAAAGTAATGCGGATGGGAGACATAAATGCACATTGGATCGACAAGACCATTGGTGTGCCATGCACAAACCATATTCCCTCTGTCGATTGGGATGTTTTCAATTCCTGATACATGGTCTTCTCTGAATAAGCCATACCTTACCTGTTGTAGTAGAAACATCCCAAACTTCGTCCAAAATGGTGACCCTGGGGTTTCCTTAGAAAAATCTGGAAGTGGCGCATCTAATAATTTTTGAATGTTAACATTGGATGAAGACTTTGACAAAATAGGCAAAAGATCACCATTTTGATCCACAGCCCCGTCATCCAAAGTCTCGATTTTTGCCAAGATCAAACCTCCATCAATTTTGAACTTAGATTGGATAATGAAGCATGGTCGGGGGATAGTCCAGTAGGCGAATTGGGCCACATTGCCATCATAGACTTCCCCCCGTCGTCAGCATTTCTTGGAATAACATGGAAGTGCACGTGGGGAACTTCTTGTCCTGCCAACCTACCGTCATGTAGGACCACTGAAAAATCAGTCGTTTTGAAAACGATTCCCAATTTTCTTTGCACCTCTTGGACTCCTTGGATTAAACAACCGGCTTCGTTTGCTGAAAGCTTGGCTAAGTGTGAGACACCTTTGTGTGGTACAACAAGAGTATGACCTGGTCTTCTTGGGTTGATGTCGAGGAAAGCATACCATCCTTCACCCTTGGCAACGCCATGCGAAGGGATTTCGCCTGAAATTATCCTTTCGAACAAGGTTTCATCTGCCATGATTGCTGTAGTCTGGATTTATTTTCAAATCTGCCTATCAAGCAGGAGGTAAAACCCAGTTTCCAGAACTTCCTTTTCGGATAGCCAATTTGTCAGTGTTGGAATCTTTGTCAGCTAAACTATGATGCATCAGATCAGCATTAGTTTCCGGGAAGTCAATTCTTCTAAATGCGCCACGAGATTCCTCTCTGCTAATTGCTGAGGCAACCACAATAGTTGCTAATTTGACCGCTGTCTTCAGTTGTTGGTTCATCAAGAAGTTCGTATTTAGAACAAATGATTTGTTGTCCAAGTGAAGATTTGATGCCTTTTCATTCAAAGCATGTAAGTCCGTTTTTGCAGATTCCAAAGAGGCTGATGACCAACCAGAATCAACAACTGCGTTCATGATTGAATTTAACTTAGAAGAAATAACTCCTGAACGGATAACTAGTCCTTCTGAGTCCTCAAGTTGTGCTTTCAGATTGTCTTCTGCATTTTTGAATGCCTCATTCATGCTAGAAACAGCACCGAAACCTTGCTCCTTGCTCCATTCAGCAGCGGATTTTCCAGCAGCGTAACCGCTTGCTACTGAGTCAAGGAATGAATTTCCTGGTAGAGCAGAGGCGCCATGAAGACCTGTGTTTGCTGCTTGTCCTGCTGCATATAATCCAGTAAACCAACGGGACCACTTGCCTACGACTGCCCTAGACTGCTCATCTACCGCTATTCCTCCGATACTCATGTTAATTCGATTTTCAATAGCAATGGTTTGTTTGGATAAATCAATTCCACATCTAGATTTGACTCTTTCAAATTCTGTCGTCCACCATACAGATTCAGCACCAAGATTTCTTGCATCCAAAATTGGATTTTTAGCGTTAGAAATAGCATCACATAGCGCTCCGATTCCTCCCGCTGTATCATATTCAATAGACGAACCGTCTGATTCCAGAATTTCAGCTCCGTCTGCGAGTAACGTGGTTGGAAGAATCAGATTTGTATCTTTTATTCCAAGCGGACTTGAAGAAAAGAATTCCATATCGCACAACGGCAAACCAGCATCAGCAACTAAGCCTAAACCTAGACCTACTGAACCATCTGTGAAAATGTTTTGAGCGCCTTGGTCGGCTATGATCAGAGCTTTACATTGTATAGAAATCAAATTACCGTTTATCATATCCATAACGATGATGCCGTTGACCCTTTGCTCGTCATGAACCAGTGAAATAGGCACCTGGTCGCCTCTTCTAACAACTCCGTGGCGCATTACTTGCTCCTCAAAAATCAACTGAGATTCTCTTTTGTTAGCGTCTCCAGCACCGCTTACTCTAGGTTTATTGTGACCTGGCAATTTCACGCTTGCGGGGATTCCTTTTTGATCTCTCTTCCAAGTAAAGCCCCACCTTTCCATCAAATCGAGTTGTCTAATCGCTTGATTTGTGTAATGAACTACAATATCTTGGTTATTTAGGAATTCCCCGTTGCGAATGGTATCATTTCTGTGGTCTCTGCTTGTTTCCTCGTTAACATGTGCAGCAAACCCATCAACCGCTGAAGAATCTCCTGCGCCTAAGCTGCTTGAATTAATCAACAAAACATTCGCTCCGTTGCTTGCAGCCTCGCCTGCTGCTCTGAGACCTGCAATACTATCGCCGATGACTATGATGTCCCAAGCTTCCATGATACTATCTCCGCATGCCAAGCGAAGAGCAATCCCTCAATAAGATGCGCGCTCTAACCACTTCTAAGCCGATTAGTTAATTATGCGCTATAATCAGTAAAATCACACCTTTGGAAGGGGCAAATCCCCGAATTTTCTTGCCTTTAGGATGCGACGCAGTCTCTTCTTGAAAGGGTTGAAGGAAAATCTTCGAATTCTCGTAGTCCAAACCAATGAAGAAATAATTTCTTCATCCATATTACTTACGTTAAGTATTACAAGATTTTCACCAAAAACATCTTTCGGCCAGGATAATCTTAGCCACATTATCGCACTGTTTTCCATAAAGTGAGGTAACTTCTCAACCACGTCAATTTCTGTATTTGAGAATAATTCCAGTGGTTCAGAAATTTTTCCGCATGGTTTCAAACTGATCCTATGTTCTCGCGTCTTTGGCTCTCCTGATGGTGTCACGATTTCCAAAATAAGATCTTGCCTTTTGTTGGTGTGATTGGTTAGTGCAATGAAAAGGTGGCCAATTCCAAATTCTGAGTATTCATCTAATGACCCATCCACTCTCAGTCCACCGTATGCTGGCAATTTTCCTCTAATTAAATCGTCTTGAAGCCGACCGATTAGTTTCGAGGAACTGGGTTGCCATGCTCTTGCGTGCAGGATCAATCTTTGGATAGTTCTCCAATTCAGTGGGGCTTTGTCATTCATCAACAAAGAATCAATTCCCTCTTGTGTAAGGATTGATTTGACCTCTTTCATGGCAACCTCATCTGAAATTGTTTCATTAGCATTCAAAAATAAAATGTATAATAGCCTCTCTCTAACATGGTTTAGAGAAAACTCTGGTTTGATGACCTCGGATAACTTTTCAATCCACTCGTCCCAGTCAATCTTCAAATCTGGATCTAGATGCGCCTCAATGATAGCTCCGAACATTGTATCAAATTGAGTTGAATGATGGGTTGGTGCATAGGATGAAAGAACGGGAAATTTATCTCCCATCTGTTGGATTAGCTTTGACGTAAGCGACGCATGGATTGATTGTATAACTCCTAAAATCGCACTAAATAGCAGAGTAATTAACCAGGGTTTGCTACCCACATCCACGACTGTCGATGCACACAATAGTGCAATCGAAGACAATACCAAAATTGTTTGAATAGCATTTGTTTTCAGCATATTCAAATGGTCATCAGTAACTAAATCCATACCTGGACTACTGTCTAAGTCGTATTGTAATCCAAAGCCACCATCTTTCCTTAGACCCTTTTTTGAGTCGCTGGCAAGTCTAGAATATTCTCCGCACGCCCAAGCAGGACCTAAACAAAGTAGGACTACAGGGGTCCAGAAAGCAATAATGAATAGCGTGTAGGTTGTAAAATCTTCAGCAAGAACGTAGGTTAGGAACACATTGGAAAATATAAGCAAACCAAGTGCTGTTCGAAGGTATATCGATATTCTATTTCTTGCTAAGTTGCCCCAAAGTATCCTATTTTTTTCATACCTCTCCCAGTCCAATTTACTGGAATTCATAGCATCATCTGCTTTTGAGTAATCATCTCCATATGGTTGCGGCATCTCCAAGGGTTGACGCAGGTTTGAGATGCCAGAACCCGAGGACATTTGACTCAACGCTCCTAATACCTGTTGTCTTATGTGGGCTTCGCCATTTTTTCGAAGTTTTTTCAACATTCGATATAATCCGGGCCAATCCCGCATTCAATTTTGCCCGATTTCCAATAGCCTCTGTACATTAATGTAGTTTGGAATGGTAAAATCAACTCTCCATCTCTAGAAACTGCGATTAACCCGCCTCTACCGTTCAAGGGTTTTACAAGTTCGAGGACATCAATGCCGGCTTTTTCTAGAGGATATTTTTCAGTTGGGAAATAATTTTTGTATCTATTTGCAACTTCATGGGCAGCACAAACTCGTATGAATGCCTCCCCAACTCCAGTACAGGAAACAGCGACTGATTGATCTGCCCATGTGCCAGCACCAATTATTGGAGTATCACCAATTCTTCCATCAGGCTTTCCCGTCATTCCGCCAGTAGAAGTTGCTGCGGCAAGTCTGCCCTCATTATCCAAAACAACAGCGCCAACTGTTCCGGTTTGCTTGTCCTCTTCTATGTCCAAATCGTGGTCTAAAGCTGCATTATCGTCTTCATCAGTAGAACCAGGTCTTGCATTTGCAGTTTTCCATTTTTGCCATTGTGCTTTTCTTAGATTTGTAATCAAATCTGAATTTTTCACTTCCTTACATCCATTTTCTATAGCCCAAGAGTCTGCAGGCTCAGAATTTAACATTACAGGCCAGCCTTTCTGCAGTATTTTTTCAGCGGCATTTATCGGGTTTTTCAAGCGCCTTGAGTTGACTATCGACCCAGCAGCACCATCACAACCCCGCATTATCGAAGCATCCATTGTTACAGAACCGTCAGCAGCGATGACACTACCCTTGCCTGCGTTGTATAATTCTTCATCTTCCATCATTGAGACAGCTATTCTAGATGCTTCTAAAGCATTGATATCTCCAGATTCTAGGGCGCTTCCGACCGTCTGTAATACATTCCTTAGGCACTCAAGTCGCTGAGGATCTAAATCGGTCAATCCTTTCCAGGGACCGTCTCCACCGGCTCCTCCATGGATGGCGATAATCGCCATTAGTATCACTCCATTCTTACAGAGATAATCTTCTGGGGTTGTTTTGGTTTATCTCGCATGTTAGTTGGGGTATTTTCAATCGTTTTGACAACTGCCATGCCTCCAACAACCTCTCCGAATACTGCATGCCCTCCGTTTAACCATGGTGTTGGAACTGTAGTGATGAAGAATTGAGACCCACCAGAATCCCTTCCAGCATTGGCCATCGATAGGATTCCAGGCTTGTCGTGTGCGATTTTTAGTGCGGACTCTTCACATCTAATGCTCCAACCAGGTCCTCCGCTTCCTGCCCTGTTAGAGTCTGGGTCTGCAGAATGTGGGCATCCTCCTTGGAGCATAAAGTTAGGAATTACTCTGTGGAAATGCAAGCCATCATAATATCCCTTTTCCACCAGTTTGACAAAATTCGCAACAGTATCTGGTGCTCTGTCATTGTATAATTTCAAATTTATAGTTCCTGCTGAGGTCTCCATTATTGCTCGCATGTTGATGTCTATTTGCTGGTACTTCATGAGTATTTTCTTATTCCAAATATTCAAAATCAAATTGGGCCAGCCCGAAACATGGCAAATATAAGAGACATTCAATTTGAGGATTCAGAAGGGAATAAAACATCATTAAACCAAATAACAGATAAAAAAATCGTTGTCGTAAATGTGGCAAGCGCTTGCGGCTTGACCCGACATTATTCCGGCTTGCAAGAACTTGCAGACAGTGGACATCAAGTGGTAGCCTTCCCTTGTAATCAATTCGGGGGTCAAGAGCCGGGCACAATTCAGGAGATTTGTGAATTTGCATCTTCCAAATATTCTGTAACATTTCCTATAATGGCAAAAATCGAGGTAAATGGGGATTCACAAATTCCTTTGTACACCGAATTAAACAAAGCAACCGATTCAGAAGGGCACACAGGCGAAATACGCTGGAATTTTGAGAAATTCATCGTAGATGTTGATGGAAATGTTTCCAGATTCGCACCAGCGACATCACCCTCAGATTTACCTCTGTGATTGTAGTCCCTTGATTCGATTTTCCCTGTGAGTTTGGGCAATCCATGCTTTACCCATCTCGATTCCGAGAAGATAATCTCTGGTTAGTTCAATATCAGTACCACCTAGTCTAGAACATGACAGACTCTGCACAGGTTGTATTTGTTGAATTTTCAAACCCTCAGGAGGGTTTTCTATTAGATCCACAGTATCATTGTAAACATCTGCTCTACTCAGAAGTGCCTTTGATAATTCTGGCATACTTCTCTTAAGTAATCTAGACATTAGTTTTGATGATTTACCATCGTTTCGGTAACCTGTGGGTCTTGACCGAATTACTAGAATCTCAGTGGCTCCTAAATCAATTGCAGTTTGCAGAGGAATGGGCATTGTAATACCGCCATCAAGGAATCTTTTTCCATCGATTTCTATTGGATTTCTAACTACCAAAGGTAATGCAGAGGTTGCCATAATAACATGCTTCAGGTCTTTTTTGGTTGGTTTATTCACCTCTAATTTTCCAGAGTCAACATTTGAAAGAGTTGCGTAAAACTCCTTTTTTGGGTTTGAGAAAATTTGTTCAATATCAAGCGGCTGAATTTCCTCCCCTATCTCGAAGAGCAAATCTAAATCTAGGAAATCACCACCTTTCAAGAAGTCTGAGAAACGTTTGAATGCACTTTTTGTTCTTGGGTCTTTCAGAATTGTAATAGATCTCATAGGCTGTTTTGCTAAATAACTTGACAGCAGAATTGCTCCTGCAGATGTGCCTAGATGTAGGTCGAAGTTGACATCATTATCGGCCATAAAGGCATCTAAGACTCCGGCTGCAAATGCTCCTCTTAGGCCACCACCCTCGACAATTATCGCTTTCACGGTTTAATTATTACACCGGCTGTATATCAAACTCTTCCTTAATTGTCTAACTTTATTGGTAAAAATCTAGGATGATAATATAAGCAAATAAGAACACATTAGAGCATGAGCGAGAACCAAGCAATGACTGAGGAGCAAAAGAAGAAAGCTCATTTTGGCTATCAGATGTATGACTGGGCAAGGTCAGCGTTTGAAACATCAGTAGTTGTTGCTATTCTCCCAGTTTGGTTCGTATACCTATTTATGCAAGCAAATGGACAAGAAGTCTCAATTGCTGGTATGACACAAACCGCAGATGGATTATTTGCTTTCATAACGGGTTTGGCTGCTATTTCAGTAGCCATTCTCAGCCCTGGTTTAGGAGTAATTGCTGATAGGATTCCAGTAAAACAAGTGATGTTGCGTTGGTTCACCATAGTTGGAGCAGGAGCAACTATCCTACTGGGTGGGGCAATTATACTGCCAATGGAAGCAAAATGGGTTTGGCTTGCAGTAATGTTCTTTTTATCAAATGTAGGAGCTAATGCAGCAGGCGTATTCTACAATTCACTGCTTCCTCATATTTGTGAGACCGATGAGGAACTTGATAGAGTTTCGACAAAGGCTTTCATGTATGGATACGTAGGCGGTGGTCTACTATTGGCCGTTCATCTTGGTCTAGTTTTAGGAGTAACAGGGGATTGGGTAGTACCGTTTTGCTTGTCTTCATCCGGTGTTTGGTGGTTTGGATTTGCAATTTACACCTTCAAAGGAATTCCAGAACCTGAAATTGTGAACCCAATTGAAAATTTATCATTAGGCAGCGCGACCAAATTAGCACTATCTGAGATAGCAAAAACAATCAAAGATTTCCGCAGTACCTACAAGGTTCTTGGTTTGTATCTCATCTCCTACCTATTATTCATAGATGGAATAATTAGTGTTACGGCCTTAGGAGGAATCTATGGAGCATCAGTTTTAGGAGTTCCAGAAATATCGAACATGGCAGTCATTCTTCTAATTCAATTCGTAGCCTTTCCATCTGCTGCATTTTTCATTTGGTTCGCAAAGAAGACTTCAACCAAAACCACAATTATAGTCACATGTGCATTATGGTGTGTTGTTATTTTAGGGGCAGTAAGTTTCGCCCCCCTTGCTCTGGAAAATCATGAAGATCACGATTTCATGGTCGTGCAAAATGAGGACGGGATCTCATTTACAATTTCAGTTGATTACGAAAATTTCTCGATAGCATCTGGTGAAGCCGGAAGTGATGCTGAATTTAGGAATGCAGTATCATATTTGTATCCTCCAGAAGAAGTAAATTCAACTACAGAATTGTATGAATTCACGGGAGAAAGTAGGATTCTGAATCAATCTGAGTTGGATGAGTTACTACAATATTTGCCGAGTACAAGATTTTCCTTGTCAGTTTCTAATGGCGAAGAGTTTGAATCATTCCTTGGCGAAGATCATCCTGTAAGCCTTGGAGATGGTTACATAGACGCCATACCAATTTGGACTAGAGACAATATTTGGCAACCCATGAATATTGGAATTTCAATTCAATGGTTATTGATTGGCTTAGGAGCTGGCTTTTTGTTAGGTGGTAGCCAAGGAATGGCGCGTTCATTATTCGCTCAAATGGTGCCTGAAAGCAGAAGTGCTGAATTCTTTGGATTCATCGGATTCTTTGGAAAGGTTGCAGCATTCATAGGTCCGTGGATGTACGTTGCAATTGGTAACGTAGCGGATTCAAGGACCGCTATCATGTCGATTTTGATGTTGATCGTAGCAGGTGTAATTCTGCTATTCTTTGTTGATGTAGAAGAAGGAGCAAGAGTTGCCGCAGAAGAGGATGCTAAGTATAGAGCGGCTCAATCCGAAGATTAACCCCAATAATACGTCCAATAGAGTATGTTTGCTACTACTATGACCACAATTCCCATTGGGATAGATACGATTGCTCCCCAGCCCTGTGGCTTTCTATTTGTTGTGAATCCCATTATGCCGGTTGCTAATATGCTAAAAACTGAAAAAATTGGCATTGCTACAGTAGCGACATCATACATAAGCCATTCATTGTCTGTAATTACTTCACTTTCGTCAAATACGAAAAATGAGACAGAGATTACATCCATCTCTTCTGGAATAGCTATCCAAGCGGTCTGGTTTTCAGAATAGATATTCCCAATTTGGACAGTAGTGTATTCAATTTCATAATTCGGGGCACACTGGAAAAATTGATTATAAGAATAAGATTCGCAATTGTAATCTATCCAAACGGTTGAATTATTCTTTTGATAAGAAAAACCGCCGCTCAAACTAACTATGCTATGATATTCAGAAAGGTCGTAAAAAATACCGGTTGAATTATTCTCGATGCTTGGCATGATATCTTCTACTCTTTCCCAATTGCCGTTTTCGGTTCGATAACTAAGCATTAACACTCCATCTACAGATAAGTTTTCACCAGGAATGGAAATAATTCCATCATCGAGAGTAATTCTGTTAAGGTCATAATCTATGTCTAGGTAATGGTAAAACACTCCTGTTACCGGAGTTTCGTAATAATATCCACCGTAATCGTAGTATGTCTCTTCGATATAATAATCTGTTGAATCCCAACAGTCGATGACATTTTGTTGGCGGTAATGAGAAATAGATGGATCATAGAAAGAACAAGAATATACGAATTGGTCTGAACTCAGTCCTAGTTCGAACATCTGCAGTTCACTGGTTGATTGATCAATTGGTAAATACACCTCGCTATATTCAGAATCCCAACTATTTCCAGCATACGGGTCTGTGCTTATGATGATGATCGCAGATAGAATAAAAACCGCAGTCGGGATTCCTACGCCTATCAAAAACTGTTTTGTCTTTTCTCCATTTTTTGGCTTCTCATTCTTATGATCCCACAAACCCTGACCAACTGAACCCGAGATAGTTCCGCCAAACATTTGTTGATTCTGCATCATAATCTGGTTTGGATCAATTGGATTCTGAACTGAACTTCGGGCTTGATTGTTCAGAAGATTTTGATTCGTTTGGATTTGTTGCTGCATATTATCTGTGTTGAATTGCGCAGGATCTGCAAATCCCATACTGATGCCATCAGCAAATATATTTCCAACACCCTTTGGATCATCTCCACCATCAAGGGGGTGACCTGGACCCAGTGTCATGTAGCGACTTAGAGGAATTTTTGATTTGAATATTTCTCCAGTTCGCAGGTAACTGCATCTAGGAAATTCGGGGAGCACTGGCATTTACCGCATCAGAAACTCCATTTGCATATCTCTTGAAATTTTCATTGAACATATTTGCCAATTTATCTGCAGTAGCATCATATTCCGAAGCATTAACCCAAGTGTTTTTGGGTATCAAAACCTCACTCGGGACATCTTTGCAAGATGTGGGAACTTCAAATCCAAACCTTTCATCGACCACAAACTCGACGTCATCAAGGTCTCCATTAAGAGCAGCATTCAACATTGCTCTAGTGTACTTGATTTTCATTCTTGAACCAACTCCGTAAGCCCCTCCGGACCATCCTGTGTTGATTAGCCAAGCAGTTGCTCCATGCTCTGCCATTTTTTCGCTAAGAAGGTCAGCATATACACCTGGGTGCATTGGCATGAATGGCTCTCCAAAGCAGGCTGAGAAAGTAGCTTGTGGTTCTTTTACACCAACTTCTGTTCCTGCAACCTTTGCAGTATAGCCAGAAATGAAATGGTATGCTGCTTGCGCTGGTGTTAATTTTGAGATAGGAGGAAGCACTCCAAACGCATCACAGGTTAGGAAAATCACATTTTGAGGATGACCACCTTTAGAATCAGCGGTTCTGTTGTCAATGAATTCAATTGGGTAAGATCCTCTAGTGTTCTGAGTTTTAGAGGTGTCATGGAAATCTGGGACTCCGGCATCATCTAGGACAATATTTTCAAGCACAGTTCCGAATTTTCTAGTTGTGGCAAAAATCGCTGGTTCGTCTTCCTCGTTTAGGTCGATTAGTTTTGCATAGCATCCGCCCTCGAAGTTGAATACTCCATTTGCTCCCCATCCGTGCTCATCGTCACCGATTAGGGCACGGTTAGGATCTGCTGATAGGGTAGTTTTTCCGGTTCCGGAAAGACCGAAGAAAATTGCAGTATTATCGCCGGTGGTGTTTGCAGAGCAGTGCATAGGCAGGATTCCCTTCTTTGGTAGAATCAAATTCATTACGCTGAAGATAGATTTCTTGATTTCTCCAGCATATCTTGTTCCACCAATGATTACTTCCTTTGCATCATAATTGACTATTACAAAGCAGTGAGAATTAACTCCATCCACCTCAGGGTTAGCCTCGAAATGCGGTGCGTGTAGAACCGTAAATTGCGGTTCATGTCTACTGAGTTGGTCTTCGGTGGGCCTGATGAACATGTTTCTTGCGAAAGCATTGTGCCAGGCATTGTGGTTTACCACTCTAATCGGGAGTGCCTCGGACTCTTCAGCACCGCAATATAGGTCTTGAACGAATAGTGCATCTCTTTTGCTTAGGAAATCAACAACTTTTGCTCTGAGGTTGGTGAAAGTCTCTAAGTCGGTTGAAACGTTGACGTCTCCCCAATTTATATCACCTTCAGTTGTTGCTTCTTTGACTATAAATTTGTCATTTGGAGATCTTCCGGTTCTTTCTCCGGTTTCAGTTACAAGAGCTTTGTGCGCAGAATATTTCCCTTCTCCCCTTTCGACTGCTAATTCAATAAGAGATTGGGCATCTAGGTTGTGATAAATATTCCCGGATGGGTTCACGCCTAACGATTTTAACTCTGAACGGACGGCTATGTCAGCGTCGGTCATGAACCCGCCTCTCGCGCCCCTTCTTAGTGCATTTCGGTTAGAAGTGATTACAAAATCCGGTGTAGCCAGTAACACCGCTTCTCCGAACCCTATAATCGGGAATCGCCTGAATAATGGAATCATTGAGGTTTTATTCACAAATAGGTTTCAATATTAAGTCCCCAAGGGCTCTTTCATGAGCAAAGACTCGTCTGATAATTCAGATGAGTTGATTCGAAAGAAAAATTTTGGTAGAGCAACAGGAATTGACCTATCAGCATTTAATCTAAATCAGGATGTTGTTGAGAATAAAGAACCAGAACCCAAGCAAGAAATTCAGGAGCCTGAAATGGACCAAGCGGTTGGTGAAGTATACGAATTTTTCACAGAGGGTAAACAGGTTACAGAGGATAATGTTGAACAATTCGATAGCGTGACGGATTTCGCAGTTCAAGGAGAGAGTAGAGTAAGCGGTGGCTTGCTTGTCATGATGATTCTAACATACTCCATATTCGCAACATTGATCGGAACTGTGGTTCCTCAATTTATTGCGGCACCTACATTAGTAGCTTTGATCGTTAGTGGATTATACCTTGGCGAGCGTTGGATTCCAAACCCAAACATGAGGCTACTCGGTGTTACTTGGGTTATCATTTCTATGAAAATATTCTATGGTTTAGCAATCGATGCTCATCATTGGGGTTGGTTAGATGGGTTTGGAGTGGATGAGGATATTGTTCTTGGAATTTCATTACTAGCCATAGTTGCTGTAAATGTATTCATCGCCCAAAGGCACAATGAGGACGCAATTGCTGCTCAGGCAACGCTAGTTCTTCTTGCAGTAGGTAGTGCTGCAGGAGCGATTTATGGGGAAATGGGCGTTGCAGTTATGATTTGTCTAGGAGTGATCTTATTCCATGTGCTTGCCTTTTTGAGAAATTCAGGTAATCTTGCAAGCCTTGGCATAGCAACATCATATCTATGGGTCGGTTTACATGCAATCTCGCAAAATTGGAAAATTGCAGGCATTGATTTCGTACCGTTTGAGGATGATTTGCTATTGTTCATCTTAATGTTCTTTGTCACAGGTATAAATGCCACCGTTGCAACTAGATTTTCAAGCGAAAGAAATTGGTTCTCGGATGGCTTTGAGGCACTAGGTCTTGGTAAACCCGGTCTGTGGTCAGTTTCTGTTGGTCTGGGAATGATTGGGGCATTTTTGGCCTTAACTGCATTTAGGGACCAAACCGGTTACGCATTGGCGCAATTGAGCTTACTTGGGTCTGCGTTCAGCGCGTCTTATCTTGTTGTGAGAGGAGTTTCCTGGAATAAGGTGATTGCATTTGTAGGATATCCTGCACCGATCTTACTAGCAATTCTAATTTTGATGACAGGGAGGGATACTGAACTATTTGGAGTTCTTTCCGGTTATGATGTATATTCTGTACTAACAGTGGTTTTGACCGGCTTTATTTTACTTCAAAATCAGACCAATGTTTCTGATCAAGTCATTTGGGGAGTGGGCGTTTCAGCCGTGCTTATTTTGACGATTTTAATCCCAGCCGAGGATTATTCCGGGGCAAGAATGTTGCTATACTCCCAGGCAGTTGTTTGGATTGGCATGGGCGCGTTGGCGCTTTTGAGAAAGTCGGCTGGTATTGCTGGCTTTTCTGTATTAGGGCCTTGGATTTGGTTGCTAATGGTTGCAAGTGGAGCAGAGGATAGAATCATCTCAGTGGAAATTCTTCCTACTAATTTCCCAGAATATGATATGACCGCTGTAATTATTCTCATGCTTGTTCAGCAATATACAGTCAACGCCAAATTAGGATCTACTAACCTCAATTTAGCAGCCGCAGTACCGGGGTTGAGTGAATTCGGTGCAAGGCTAAGAGATTCTAACTTCATGAATCTCTGGAATATAGGATTCATTGTAGCATTGATTTCAATAAGTGCAATAACTCAGCCAGAAAAAGTACCAGCAGTTGGATTAATTGTTGCATTGAATTTGTTAGTAGTAGCGCATGCAGCTATGGCTTATTTCCAAATTCATAGGGGAAATCCAAGGACCTTACTGGGTATATGGGGGGCATTTACGATAGTAATTTCATGGGTTTTTGGATACTCTCCATTCTGGACTCTCGGCTTGTTTATTGCCGTTCTACTGTTACTTCTTGATTCGGATAGATTGTTGCGTACTGATATTGCAAAACTCGATTTGGAAGCAAAAGAAGCGATGCCAGCAAAATTACTTACCATGTCTATGGGTTTGGTGGCAGGATATCTAATCGTTCTAATTTTAGAGCCGCCCAAACAAATCTATCTTACCGGATATGACCTAATTTCTGATCGCGCTCTAGAAGCACAGTATCTAGGGTTTATTTCAGTCGGAATGTTGCTTTTGTATCTCAGAAGAGCAGCGAAATTGGAGAAATTATTACCTCCTACCATATCTGCAGTTGGAATGATAATCTGCATTGCTTTGGCTGGGGGAGTATATGATTCACAAGAACTTCAGACGCTTGCAGCGGTAGTCTTTGTCGGCTCTGGACTTTGGTTGATATCACAAGGAGAAATACGCTCTTCAATGCGGTCTTTGGCAACAATTAACGAAAGATTACAGAGGCACCAGCTAATGTCCGAAGTTAATTACATGGAGTCAACTGTTGATGTTAGGCAAGATTCAAATCAACCCCCTAAGAGTCAACCAGTTCCAGAAACAGTGTTGAATGCGTCTCAAATACAAACAGAAGAAGTATTCGCAGCACAGCCCGAGCCACCTGGCGACTTTGAAGTTAGCACACCTTCAATACAAGCATTTGATGTAAGAAGTATTGAACTACTTGAAAAGCAAAAGAAGCGCGCTAAGCGTAGGTCAGTTGAAAGTGAGTATGACCTAATAGTCGGTGACATAAGTTACAATCCGACAATCGTTATCTTATTCTTAGCAGTGTTGCAGTTATTTGGAATACTTGTTGCTTACAGCGGAACTAGTACTACGTTTATTCCCATTCTCGTAGTAGGTACAATATCCGTCATGCTAATATTTGTAGCAAAACAAAGGGCTAAGTCATTCAGTCTTCGTTTGCCGGATTTATTAGGTCTCGAAGCTCCAATCGCAGCCTCAATGATAGGGCTTTCAGTAATTCTGTTGGCTGGCAGGATTGGATTAAGCCCAGTCTATATTGACGATCAACTAGATAGTATGTTTCTATTAGTGTGTTTATCTGGATTAGCAGCTATAAACCTGATCGGTTTTTCAGATAAGAACCTCAGGTTATTGAGCTCATTAGAAGGTGTTGTTGGCTTGTATGCATTTGTGAGAATAATCGGTTTATTTGCAGGAGGAGAAATGCCAATTCCATTCCGCATTAATCCCTTTGAAAATCCAATTTCATGGTCTGTTCCAATGCTAACCACTGAGATATTTCTCATAGGTGCTGCTGTTCTGTTTTGGAGTATTGAATCAAAGCATTTTGCTGAAGGGAGAGAAGATGTTAGGGGCGCAGGCGGCAGAATTGGTTGGTTTGCTCTGATTTTCATTCTCTCTTCTGGAATTGCCTCTTTGATTGCCTTAGTTTGCGTACTGAATACAGGAATAAAATGGAAACAACCAGCAGTTGTTTTGTCCACCTTTGTTTGTGTGCCCGCTTCGGTTTCACAACTACTATTCTGGCTGGAAGAATATATCCAATTCATAGAACCACTAGATAGATGGCATGTCTCAATTGCTTTCGGAGCAATATCTATGATGTCTCTTGTATATGTTATCAAAGAAAAGCTATCATTATGGCTTTCAACTTCAATTTGGGCAACTCACCTTCTGCTTGCATTTGCATCTTTCACTGGATTTGGATACAGTGGAGTTGTGGTGGCAATGTTGGTTTTGTCAGCATGCGCTTGGATACCCGGAGTTCTTACAATGCGCCGTGGTTGGAGATTGTTTGGAATGGTGGATTTGGTAATTGCATGGACAGTTATGGCTTCCGAATTGATGAATGGAGCCAGTTCAATTCAGGCATTGGTCATGTTGACAGCGACGATAGTTCTGCTCAGTGTGATTACTTACCTGACCCAATCACGAGAACAAGATATCATGGAATCATCATGACATTCTAAGTTCTAATAACTTTGAAACTTCGTCGATTAAGGAATCGATAGCATCCTTGTTATGGTAAGAATCCATTCTAATTGAAATAGAGATTTTTTCTTGAGTTCCAGAATTTCTTATTCCAATCGAAATGTCTCTAGAGTCTATTTTTGCCTTTATCCTCATTAGGTTTTTTTCTCCTTCAACTCGATCTCTTGCCCAATTTTCGACACTGAAATTTTCCTCTAAATACTGCCTGAGCAGTACTTCAACTTCATCGCTTAACTCATTCAATCCATCCCACTTAGATCTTTCAACGCCATTCACTGATTTTCGATTTTTATATCCTCTTTCAAGAACCGGGAATGTTGAGGGTTGAGCTAGCGCAGAAAGGTATGCAATCAGGCTCGCAACCCCATCGCCAACCAAACTGAATGTGTTTTCTTGTGAAGGATGTGGACTTGGCAGAACCAAGTGTCCAGAATCCTCAACTCCTATCATCATTGGATAATCATCACTAGATATTAATCCACCAGCATTTTTCAGTCCTAAGGCAAAAGCCAGCCATCTGTCTCCTACAGCCGTTTCGTCGGCTAAATATGTACAATTCAATCTTTCAAGATCAGTCAAAAGCGAAAGTTCTGATTCTATACTTGCAGCAACATGTAGGTGATTGGTTTTGGTTGCCATAGATCTCAGGATTACATCTGCCATTTCATCCCCATCAACAACTTTGACACCAACGTCAGTTGATTTCAGAAGCAAGCATCTATCCCCATCTCCATCCAAAGCAGCAGCTAATACAATTCCAGGCGGAGCCTTATCGAGTAGCCGAACAAGCGAATGTTGCGAGTTTTCAACCTCTTCCCAAGTCCAAGAGTCATTAGGAGACAACTCCCCAGCCCCGCAATTTTCATTCATAGCATTCGCAAAAGTCGAAATTTCATGATTCCTAATTCCTCTTTTTTCGAGAAATTGCGAGAGCCAATAATGTGCAGAACCTTTTGAAGAATCCAAAAGCAGTGGGGCTGCTACCAACCCATCACCTTGTAGGTTTGAGATTATTGAGCCGTAATTGATTTCAAAACCAGTAAGTCGCTTATTCATCCACTCTCTATGTGTTTCAGTAGCCCAAGAGTGCTCAATATCATTTCCTGAATAGTCCGTGTCAGGAATCATCATTTCCTCTTTGTGAGTCGCATCGATAGATCTCTCTTCGTTTGCAAGACCAAATGCGGTTTGGGTTAGTGTTTCTTCAATCTCAGGAAATGTCTTGTAACCATTTTCATCAAAAATTTTCACACCAGAGTCAGAAACTGGATTATGTGATGCAGTTATCATACATCCTGCAGCGCAACCGAGTTTGAGAGTCGAGTAGTGCAACAGAGGAGTAGCACATATACCGATATGAATTACTTTAATCCCAACGGATTTTAGCCCAAGGGTTAGATGACAAGCCAACGTTGCATTATTTGGGCGCTCGTCCCATCCAATCACTACGGTTTCAGAGGTTTTTGAAAATAAGTTGATGCAATGACCAAGGCTTTCTCCAACCAAACGCATCAAACCAGGTGTGACTTTTCTGTCATTACTGAAAGCGTGTAGGCAATCTAAGTCTTCTAAACCTGAAATTTCCACTAGTCCTCTTATTCCATCAGTTCCGAATAAGTTCTGCATTCAAACGACCTCAAGGAATTCTAGATGATGGCCCGAAAATACCTGTTACTGTAGCATTTGGATGTACAAAACCATCGCGACCAATAACTACTCCAGGATTTGTTACACTATTGCATCCTAGTTGACAATTTTCACCAAGTATTGCTCCAAATTTACGTAATCCAGTGCCGTGCCGATTTCCATCAATTCTTACATTGACCTCTTTCCCGTCATTTCTGAGGTTACTCAATTTCGTTCCCGCACCAAGATTTACTCCAGTGCCGAGAATAGAGTCTCCAACATAATTGAAATGAGGTGCTTTTGCGCCGGGAAGCAATATGCTGTGCTTAATTTCTGTGCAGTGTCCAACTATGGAATCATTACAAATCCAAGAGTATTCTCTAACAAACGCGCCATGCCTAATTTCTGCTCCATCACCTATGAAGCATGGACCTATTATATGCACTGAGGGACCTATTTTTGCTGTCCTTGAAATGTAGATTGGTCCCTTTGAGTCATCATAAGTGCAATCAAGGTCTTCGATAGCGACTCCTTCTGTAGATTGGGAGATAACATCCAGCAATTGACCTTTTAATCCAGATTTAGAATTAGGATCTAGAATTGCCCATGCTGGAGAATTTTCAGGAAATACCGGCAAAGCATAACCTTCACCAAGCGATGGAAAAAGCTCCTTCGAGTAGGTAGAACTAGGCCACTGCATGAATCAGGCGAGAATGACAATTTTCATGAAACTATTCATCACATTCATGCCGCAATACTGTAAATTCTCTTTCCAGTGGTGTTATCCAACCTGTAAGAAACACGATCAGCCAGATATCTAGGTATGAAAAATCCAACTTTTCTAGTTGTAAGTCCATGGTTTCTCATCTTTCTTTCATTGCTAAGATAATTCACGATATCCGCAGCACTACACGAAGGTTGTGAAGCTACGTATTCCTCAATTTCTTTCATCAGTCTCTCAAGTCTTGCTTGCTTCTGACTTCCTCTTCCGTTCATGAATATACATTGGTTGTTGGAGAATATTAACTCTTCATGGGATGTCTCGGGGAGCCCACATTAATTCACATCTAGGACCTCATCAAAAACAAAGGATGAACCTCTCCGGAATAGGTCCTGATGAAAATTTCTCTGATTGATGTGTTGGACTCTTGCAAGTTTTCCTCTGTTGTTGTAGGAACCTCTTCTTGTGTGCAGTGGGACGAAAACATCATTCAAATCAAGAATACTGCCCTCAATTTCTGTTAATTCATTTGCTACGGTTTCTTTTTCACCATCATAAGTGACGGCAGAGGAGGAAATTTCTGGGATTTCGGCTTCGTGTAAACGTATGACTCCCTCGCCAATTTTTGCAGGTTTCCAAGAACCTTTCATTCCGTTATCCAACCATTCAAACATTTTTTTCATTTGTGGCTTTGTAGCAAAGCCAAGGTATGTGCTTTCTCTCCAATTTTCAGATCGTGCTAGTGTGACATGATGCACACCTGGATTAGAATGTCTAGAATCTAAGCCATCAGACCAAACCCTACACAATCCATCAATTACTACTCTAAAAATCGGCATAGATCCAATTCTAAGGTTTGACAAAGCCCAAGGATTTGCAAGTTCTCCTAGTAACAGAATTGGAAATCTATCCTTCATGCCAAGCTCATTTTTCTCTTCAAGCATTGAATCAACTGATTTCTCACCAACAATAAATTGGGAAATTTTATGTCTTAAATCATCTAAACTTTGAGGGCCATTTTCCCAAATTTGTATGTTCATATTCTGTATTTTTGAATCCGAGTAAAAGTAGGAAGAATCTGTCAAGGGGAGAGGGGATGTATTAGGATTGTATAGCCAAAGTCGTGGAGAAACTTCATCCATAGCAATTCCAATCGATGGTTGAACATAATATGCTCGGATTTAGTTATTGAAAATCGATTCACTACCACAAGCGGGGCAGGTTATCTTGATGGGTCGAATTGATGGAATTCCAAGAGGTGCGCTACAAGTAGGACAAAGAATTGCTTCCGTGACTTGTTGCCTATTTTGCACAGCGTCTTGAGATGGGTTGTAATCAAACCTCATTCCCGATTTGTCAATTCTTTGTGGAGTATTTGCTACTGTTCCAAAATTTGAATATTCCTTTTCTGATGATTGAATTGTATCTAAGGGTGAATTTTGTCCTGCAAGATTCGGTAGCATTGCCTCAATTTGCTGCGTAGAAATACCATATATCCTAGATGCAGTATCAATCTCTAATACTCTGTCGTAGCCGGACAATTTTGCAATCCTGGCTAACTCTTCCCTTGGGATTTCTGCCATAATCAATGATGAAGGCAGGTAGTTTTCAGTTTTCCTTTTTGATGATCTGATTTTGATTTAATTTCATATTCAAATAACCACATCGATTCGAAACCCTTGAAAAAGAGGCGCGATGGGGCGGGATTGAAGGGAGTGGAGTTATGGCTAGGACTAAGAGGCGTTTTTCTTCTAAACAAACTAAATCCAAAACTGGGGATTTAGATGTTAGGTCGCTTACCTGCAAGGCTACAATGAGCGAAGCAAATTTAGTATTCGAAAATAAATCAATGGCTGATGTGTTACATCTCCTGACCACAAAGAACCTAGATCACGTTATCGTCATTAACAAGGATTATGTTCCTCTGGGAAGGCTTCATGCAGTAGATGTTCTAAAACTGATTTCCAAGAAAACCGTCAACAGGTCAATTGCATGGATGCATGGGGTTCCTGCTGGACAAATCCTGACAAATCCACCACTTACTGTCAAAGAAACAACTCCTTTGTTGAAGGCAGCTGTATTGATGTTGACACATGACTTGAATCAATTACCAGTAGTAGACGAAGACGGAGCCCTTGTAGGCGTAGTTGGATACAAGACCATCGCAAGGCACATTCCAAAATTCATTTTGTGATTGCTCAAATACCCCAATATCTTTCGGTTTGAGTCTGTCTTTCCTTTAAGGAATTCTTCAACAAAATTGCCCCCCACAGTACAATGAACCAGATTACAGGAGCCGCAATTTCATTCAAGATAGCGGCTGGACTGAATGTGAAACTACCTTCAACAACTGTTCTTGATATGTCTAAGGAGGTGTCAAAGAACGAGTATATCAGCATACCAAAGATAGAGAGAATTACAACACGCCCTGAAAACGCACCTCTCTTGATTCTAAGCAGAGTAAAGCCGATAGTTGTGGATAAGAAAGCAATAACTATCCACATTAGAGATGCTTGGAATGTATCGATATAGACAATAGAATTATCTAAATTTAAGGCAATATCATTGGAGTAGGTTCTCCATCCTTCAGCGACTGCGAAAAATACACTGAATACAGAAACCCCCCAGAAAATCGATGAAATCATCGCCGCATCGGTGTTGTCTCTCATCTCTCCAATAACTTTCTGAACGCTGGATTCCACACCTGCTCCCTTAGCGAGTAAGAAAAGCCCTGTTAGCAAGGGTAGTGCTCCGATAACAATTCCACCGATTTCATTTGGAAGCATGATCCCAAGGCCGAGTATTGCAATAATCAGGCCGAATGGAATCATTACCTTGGATCTCCATTTTTCGTCTTCAAGAGCCTTTACAATGTAGTAATAGGTACCCTCAATTCCCTTTGATTGTTTTACGATGATTTTTTCGATGTGAGAAATTCTTACCTGCGATTGAATTATCGGCAGAACCGACTCATCCTCAGCCCCATCAGTGACTAAAATCGCTTGGTCTGGTTGGAAATTTCCAACAACTTCCTCGAGTTGGGCAGCGACAGCTCTGTCGGACCTCATTCCAACATTTTGATCTCCGGTTAAAATCGCAACTTCAACCAAGTCATCTTTTTCCTTCGACTCGTTAATTGCATCGTGCTGTGAAAGAGCACCGAGTATTGCATTTGTATCCGATTCTTCAGGGTCAGCCATTCCGAGTTTTAGGGCTGCTGCAAGAACATCTCTTCTTCCTACAACCGGCCCACGAATTGATGTTTTTACTCCGAGATCGTTGTCTCTGTCAACTGTTAGAACCAAAGTTCTGGTCATTCCTCATCCCCCCCTAGGACATCCTAAGCAATACTAAGTGGAACTACTGATATAAAAATCCCATTAATCATCTTGACTTTCACCATCACCGCTATCGCTGGTGGTTTTTTGCTCGACCTTTTGTCTCATTGAATTGCTTCTTTGTTTTGCTCGAATGTATTTCAGAGGATGATTCATCCATTCAATATCACAAATTCTATCGTCGCCAGGAAGAACTGGACAATTGTGATTCACCTTTAGTTTTCCACATCCAGAAGGAGTATATTCTCTATCGTAAATGTGAGCTACTTGGTATGCAGTCGTCTGTTCGGAAAAGTCAGGAGCCCCTCTAAAGAAATCCACACATGCCTCCTGAGGGAGGGCTAATGTAGAAGCCATTGAAGCCATGAAAACCCTTCCGAAGTGGTTGACGTTGACTCCCTGGGTGAGTTGAGCCACAATATTCTTCATGCAGGGAGGCCATTCTTCTTGGCTTGCTCCAACCAACTCAATTGCATCCTTCTGTATCTTTGACATTTGACTTCTCAGCATTCCTACTGGCTCAGCTAATCTTATGGCCAATTCCGTGGTTACATCATTAACCCTCGAAAGCGCATCCCTTTCGATTTCTTGCTTGAATCTCTCACGCATTAATCTTGCAAGTTTTTTCGAAGAGTTATACTCGCTTTCATGATGAAGTTTAATCCACCCATCCTTGATATCAGTATTAGGTAATCTCCACCTGTGCCCAGTTATCTTTGGACAGACTTCAATATAGTCTGACAATCCTATATTCCATGTTTTACCTTGTTCAACTTGGTTCAAATTCATCATTAGCGAACCGGTGCTTTTCATCGAGGAAAAACCGTGCTTTACTGAACCGGAGTTAACTGAATCCTCGCTCTTTATTTTTGTAAAATAACTCCTTGCGATCAAATCAAGATGCTGTTCATCAAAAGCTACTCCTTTATGGCTAACCAACATTCTTTCTGCCCTTTCGGCCTCGGTTTGAGCCCATCTTGCAATCAATTTTTCATCCTCTGAAGCACAAATCACAAGCCGAGCATAATAGAAAGCGAAAGCCTCGATTATTTGACCATCCTCTGTCCAAACATCGTTATTTGATTGTGAAGATTTGTCTTTTTCAAGGCTTTCTAGAAGTCGTTGCCTTGCCCTTAATCGTGCCTTTTCCATACTCGGACCCTCGAGTAATGTATCCAAATCGATTCCATGTTTATTAGCGAGCCCAGCAATCCAAGGGCTCGCCTGGGGTAGGAAGGGAAACCTCGCAAGCAAGCGCCCTTCGGCAATTGCAGGTTTCGAATCCGGTATAGGCATCAAGCCCGCTACTATGTCGAGTAATTATAGATGTTTGATAGAATTCTGGCAACCAATTGAAGAACATCTCGTCGTGGGCACCATATGCTCAAACCAGCACATACATCCTTGCTGGAAGTTCAAAACCGCGTTAGGGAAGATTTTGCCTGGTCTGAAAAAGAAGATTTAGAATCCGCTACTAGTCTAGAGTCAGAATTTAGCAAACCCAGCCCGTTCGGCGTCCAGAAATGGAATGATTCAAATTTTTTTACAAACATAATGTTGTTGAAAGATAAATTAATTCAAACCGAAAAAGTGATTCTTGTTGGGGCAGCGGCTACTGCGCAAGAAGTATCAAACGCGATTAGTCAAGATTGCGTGGTCCTAGCGGCAGACGGTGCCGTAGGCGCTGTTCAAGATTTTAGCAAACTTGGTGCCATTGTATCAGATTTTGATGGTGAGGAGCACCTAGATTATGCAGCCTCATTAGGGCATCTCATAATCGGTCATGCTCATGGAGACAATCTTTCCCTCTGGAGACAGAAGTTACAAACGTGGTCTAAGTTTGAGAAACCACCCGAACTAATACTCACGCATCAAACAAATTCTGAATTTGATTTCATCGTAAACCCAGGAGGATTCACAGATGGAGATCGTGCTCTTGCATTCGTTTTATCCCTCGGAATTTCAAAACAAAAACTTGAATTTATCGGGTACAGCATGACTCCATCTTCGAACTGGTCAAGTATGAAAAATCCATCACGGAAAGCAAAAAAACTCACTTGGATGAAAGAAGTTTTCAGATTATGCGGGCTTGAAAATGAAATAGATGTATGAAATTTTATAACATTACATTAAACACGGAGGGTTGCTAAAACTAAGCGTGGAAATCTCTGCCAAGCAAATAAGACTACTTTCCCTGTGGCTTGTGTCATTGATTGTTGTTAACTTAATATGGTCTAATGTGGCAAGCATGACAGCGATTCAGGAATTGAATGATTTTGATAGAGAAGTTGATGAGTTTGCGCAGATTGAACTATCACAATTTTTTGGTTCATCGAAACCAATGCCAGTAAGTATTGTTACTGAAACCAGTGGAGGAGAAAATTCTGGAGAATCTTTTACTTGGAGTATAACCGATAAAACCGGCCAGGAATTGTATCGCTGGTCTGGAGACTACAACACATCAATACCTGAATGGAGTGCTGAATTGGAACCTGGCGTGTATTCGGTTCAGGTGCAGCATCCCGATTTTGTAAGTGTCAAACAATATGCTGAGATTTCACCACTCGCTGCACATGAGACAAATGTGAGGATTTTGCTAAACCTAGGACTTTTTCTAATTGCTGTGATAGATTTTTTGATAAGGAATAGACTTTCGAAAATTGAATCCAAGCCTAAATCCAAATCAGACTACACCCCCCCATCTTTCAAGAAGGTATCAAAATTTGATGATTCAGCGGAACTCGTAGATGATCAAAGTCCATGGCGAGATCCAATCATAGGAAATCAGTGAGCGACATCTGTTTGGCTTTGTCGTTATTGAACAATGATTCAACACTTCCAGTCAACCATTCTACATTTTGCTCGGTGTAAGTGTCAACTCCATAAGTTGCCATTACGTGTTTTGTAACATCTATGTATTTTCTGACCGCGCCCTCGCTTACAGTTAGAGCAAGATTTCCTCCACATTGATCGCCCTCACTCCGCCTGACTCCATGTGAAGCCAAACCTCCCGGACCTGCCACTTTAACCTGAATACATTGTCCTGCAATAGGCATTCTTCTGTATGAATGCCCACATTTTAGGCATCTTACCTTTTGCCTGCCATAGGCATTCAGATTTCCTCTGAGGTCAGGAAGGAAGTGCGATCTAATCACGCTGCTGGCAACATTTCTCACGTTTACTCCTCTCAATTTCTGTCCAAGTTCGAGCTGACCATTCATCTTATCTTTCATGGTTTCGAGTGTTTTGTAAGCACTCAATCTCGGACCTGCGTCTATTGCAGCACAATCATGCGTGTATCCATAGCCTCTTACTGCCGCTATTGTCCCTAGCCTTCTTTCTACGAAATCCATGTAATGAGACAATTCCTTTGGATGAGGCTGATTCAGAGTTGCTTCGTAAAATCTGGCCTCGTAATACCAGGCAGCGTCGACATTCAGCGCCTCTTTGTCAACCTCCGTTGGATTTAACCTCGTTGTTAGAACAAGAGGCGCGTCCATCTGCCCTCCTCTATTAGCAGGTAGAATGTCTCTGCTGAAATTGAGCAACCCATCCATTAACAGCATGATTGCGTCTTCATCACCATCACAATTTCTCCTCTTAGCAGCGTGCATCAATGGATGCGCATATCCACCCGAGCAGTCAGCCCATCCGATTATCCGGGAGAGCACACCTCCCGAGGTGTGAGGAGCAAGAGCACAGATTAGATGACCAACCAAGTCATCGGGTGTGTTTACGTTGTAGTAAGGTTCCATCTGGTAATATTTTGCTAGCAAATCATCGATGAATTGAGCTACTCGCACGAAGTAATCTCCCGCATCAAGAGCAACGATGAAATCTTGTGGGAAAATTTCCAGCACTTGATCATCATTTTCCAATTCATTACCTTCAATATCGTGCGAATACCCTAGATTTTTCAGTTTCTTCCATGAAACTCTAATTTCTTTGGGCCTGAAATGGGTTACGGGAACATCACTCATATCGTACCTGGTGGTTCCATCTCTGAACACTGGAACATTATGCAGCGCTCGAAGTATTCCTTTTTCAATAGGTTCCGGAGTTTGGATTTTGCTTGTCAATTTCTTTACGCATTTGACTTGAGCTGGTAATCTTGCCATACCCATTCGAATTCTTACATCCTCAAGGACTGAATCGAGTGGAATTGATTGGATTTCTCCACGTCTTCTGCCATTATTACTCTTTGAGGGTGTCATTTCGGTCCTTCCGTGGCATGTTTCCCCAACTTTTGGCTCTCCATATTCATCTAATACTCTATGATGGCATCTGATAAATGGGGATTCTTTACCACATTTTTGACAAATTCTTCTTCCAACTTGAACCCTTATATTCCCTTTTTCAGATGCATTTGTGATTAGCCTTTGCACCCCACCAAACAATTCAATCGGCATCAATGCATGGCTCAAAGGATTCATTTTCCTTGCAGCCGCTTTTTCAGGCCTTCCCATTCTACATCCAACTCTAACAGGTGCTGAGTGCTCCCACCTCAAGTTGGATATTTTTCTCACAATCTCAAGGATTCCAATAACTCCGTAGTCGTCTTCATCCTTTAGAGCAGAATTGTAAGCATCCTGATTTTTTGGCCCCTTGTCTTCGACTTTATCTGCAGCAGTTTTCCCTATGGCATCGGTCTGGGAAATCGATTTTCCTTGCTGCCTTGCTTCTGTTTCAGCCGCGATTCTAACAGTTGCTTTTTGCCTATCAAGTTCCTTTTTCCTGATCCTTTCTTCCTCAAGTATGCTAAATGACTCTCGGAATTTAGAGATTTTCGAATTGAAGTGTTTTGATGCATCAACGATTTGAACTGGTGTTTGATTGTTGTAAGTGAAGCCCAACCCTTCCAGCAATGCTTCCCAGCCCGTTGTAATAACTAAATCATCTCCCTCATGATGATGTGCAAGACCAAGAATTAACGCAGAGCCCTTCACTAGACCATGCTGCATTAATGTCCACCACTCAGGAATTTCTTTTGCGAAAATTGGATCTTGCGGCAATATTTGATTGCCTGGGATTTCTATTTCGTTGAAGTTTGGTTGTTTTTCAGGCATGAGCTGGCTCATAGTGGAAGGTTTCCAATCTTTGACGGCACCTTCGAATCGTAACTGTCTTTTGCTCGGTTTTGGTTGAATGGAGATGTTTTCTCCCAAATCTGGTAAGTTGCCCATTTCCTCTATCTTTGCACTTGAAATCTCATTGTAAAAAGTAGGCAACCATTCGTATGGTAAATCTAGGAACCAAGGGTTGTAAGGAGGCGGTAGTGAGCATCCAAATCTCTGTGCGACACCCTTTGCACCATCCCAACTCAAATCAAAATTTGACAGATACCTATGCCACTTTCTTCTTGTGTGGAATTTGACATCCTCGCTTGTTTCAGAAGCAGGAAATCCATTTGGCAAATCATTAGAGTTTACTCCTAATAATCCAGCCAGTTCATCGGCTTCATCTTGATTTGAGATGAATTCTAACAAATCACTTGCCCACCAATCCATCGTGTAGCCTGCCGGAACCAAATTCTTGTTATTCTCCATAAATTCTCCATAGCCGAGAACCAACTCTCCATTATCCCATATTGATTTCACGCCTTTTTTTACAGCCTGTAGGGATTTTGCATCGTCAAATCTCAAAAATTGGCCACTTTCCATGATCACCCAAGGTCCCTCGGTATCGTCGCAGGGGACAATTGCACACGCCTTGCCTGGGCGCTCGATTTTCATTTGTGTGCCCACCGTGATGAAATCATCCATTGCAGTCATGCAGGCTTCGTTGGCTCCTGCTGCTGCTAATCCACTAGGTCTTGGGCGCCCATATCGAAGCCTAAATCCTCCAGGGGCGAGAGGGGCTCCAAAAACAGGTCTGCCCGCAATAATATCCTTCATGAATTTTGTAATTGGCTGGACCTTTTTCGACTTGAATTCTGTTTTCTTTTTTGCCTCGGAATCTTCTTTCCCTTTGTTTGCAAATTTAGAGATAAAATCCCAACCCGGGACCTTTAGTCGCTCTGTATGTTTCTGTATTTTCGGAGCCTTCAAACACAAACCTTCTCCGATAACAAGTAAGACACCACCTCTAATTCTTGACTCGTCAATATTCCTTACATTCCCATATCCCGCACACTCTATTGATTCGGTCGATTCGCCGTTTACCATAACAGGGCAAGCATTGACGATCATTTCTATCTCTTCGGGGCTTGGTCTGTACTGGAGATTGCCCCGATATAATCCGAATTCCTCCTTAACACGCTCGACCTCGCCTTCCGAGGGTTGATAATGACCAACATCCAATTCCCTTCTTATCATATCTGCGATTAAAACAGCTAATGCCTGGGCAGTACCTCCGGCAGCTCTAATTGGACCAGCAAAATGCACGCTTACAAATTGAGAGCCATCCAAATTATTGAGCAACCGAACCTCACTTATTCCTTCCAAAGGAGCAACTAAAACGGCTTCGGTTAGAATTGCCAAACCTACTCTTAGTCCAACATCAATTGCAGTCTCCAACCCAGAACCCTTGTCGTTGAATGCCTTTGCAACTCTTTGAGCCATTAGAATCGATGTGGTTTCTCTGTCGTGTTCTGAAAGCATCTCTCGGATGCCATCTGCAACTTCAAATCCATCAAGATACTCAAATAGCAACTTTTCGGTTCTGCTGGCTAAATCCGAAGCTCTGGGTATCTCTACTGTTTCTTTCCAGTCAAGCCCTTTTTTTCTTGCTACTTCAGCGATTAAGTATGCTTCTTCTGTCTTGTCATCCAATAACTGATGATACCTGTTCATCTCGGCTTCCAAGCGTTCTAAATCAAGCCCAACACAAGGGTCCTCTCCCTTGGTTTTGCTCGAATCCGAGGCGGTGCTTGAGCCCATCTTTGGTAGTTCATCGGCAGGGCTTTATGATTACATCGCTGGATATTTCTGAACAAAATATTAGCAATCATACTTGATGTGACATCGAGGTAACGTATTTGCGTCTTGTCCGCTTGGCTAATTTATGTCGGTTTACCCAGAACTGAGAAACCTCGAAAGTTGGTCTAGGTTGAGAGATTTGGTGCATGAACTTGCATTTCTGGATGGTGGCAGTGACACAGCATTCACTCTCGCAAGTGGAAAAACATCAAGATGGTTTTTCGATATGAAACCAGTTATGATGCACCCTGAATGTACGAAACTTCTTGGTGAGTTGATAAATCTCAGACTTGATTCAATGGATTGTCGTTTCGTCGGTGGGCTTGAATTAGGAGCTGTCCCGTTGACAGCCCTGGTTATAGCAACCTCAGAGGAGGATTGCAAAAGAAGGGGTATAATGGTAAGAAAAGAACCCAAAGGCAGAGGCGGCAGAAAAACAAACAACCCTCCAGGTATTGAAGGAACTTCCTTAGCAGGAGGCGGCAATATCGTTGTGCTTGAAGATGTCACGACCACGGGCGGATCAGCAATAAAGGCAGTTCAGATGCTTGAGTCTGAAACCTCTTGTAAAGTGGTAGCAGTGATTTCAATTTTAGATCGTGAAGAAGGCGGCGTTGAAGCCTTTGAAAAAGCCGGAATTAACTTCGAATCAATTTTTACGAGAAGCGATATTTCGGAGTGAATTAGATGTATGATTTAATCCGGCCTGCAAAAATCGAGCAAATCGATTCAGAAGAGCCCGTGGTCGATAAAACATCAACTAATAATTTGGCATTTTATCATGGTAGCACTGCAAAACCATTGTCAACGCCCTGGCAGGTATCTCTTGAAAGGGCTAAGAAACTCATTACCTATGAGTTGCCTGAAGGCTACATTGTTGATTGTGCCTGTGGCTCTGGGGTTCAATTGGCAGCCTATGCCTCGCTTGCAAGAAAACCGGCAGTTGGTATCGAGTTGGATGCATCCAGGGCATTTGCAAGTGCGAAAAATTTGGAAGTTGTAGCAAATCTTAGGAAAAATTTAGACCACAATTGGTTCAATGAATCAATTTTTCTGGTTGGAGATGGCAGAAAAGGAAGGGAAGTATTACAAACAATTCATCAACAAAATGAACAAGAATCCGAGCCAAAAGTTGGACTTTTGATATTAGACCCAGCACGTCCAAGAAACAGTCGAACACATGGTCTTGAGGAGATGTCACCACAACTCCCTGAGGTGTTCTCTGGCTGGAAGGATTTCCTTAGTCATGGAAAAAACGGTCCAGCAATAATTCTCGATTTATCCCCTAGGCTCGTCCATGAACAACGTCTAGAGGTCGAGTCAATTGTTGATGAGTACTGGCCTGGAATAGGGAAAACTTGGGAATGGGTTAGTCGCGGTGGAGGAAGAGTAGATCGTTTGACCTTGTGGTTAGGGGCGGTGGCAGATCAAAAATTCAAACGCAGATTTGTCAGACTCCCATCCAATCCGAAAAATAAGCCAACGGTAATTCAAGACGAAAAACCGCTATCTGCTGGAGAAAATACCCCCGCAGTCGCAAGAAGACTACCCCGGAAAGGAGATTATCTCAGCATCATAGATTCAGCACTAGTGGAATCTGGATTAGCCCAAGAGTGGCTGGAATCTTGTTTGGATGAGAATGCCCTCTCCAAAATAACCGACCCAGACCACGCAAAGCCTTACTGGTCTGATGTTAGGACTAGGAGGCCGCTATTTCATCATCCCGTTGAACTCAAACTCCCCTACGGAGGAGAAAATTTCATTCAAGCAGGCGGGAAGATAGTTGCAATCTTCCACGAAGAATTTAGTTTAGAAAATTCAGACAAAATAGTTGCCTTTGCGCGCAAACACGAAATCGGGAATTTGAAAATTCGCCTCCCAATCGACCCATCAATACAACCAAAGCTTCAGGGTGCAATTGATAGACAATTATCTTCAACTGGTGGAAAAAGGAAGGGATTTATGGTTAAATCGGGCTCAGATAGCATGTCTCTTTTGGTGGTTTAACGAACCACGATTCAGCCACTCCCAATGTCGCGATATGCTCCGATTTTTAGGATGAGCGGCGAGTTACTTAAATCGCGGTCTTGATATAGGGGAGGTTGGTCGGCAACTTGCTCGACAGTATGTTTGAGCATAGGGTGCGTAAAATGGCAAGACCAACAGAAGAAGAACTAGGCGACGATTTCTCCTACATCATTCGTATGGCTGATGCGGACGTTGACGGGCTTAAGCCACTGGCAACCGCATTGACATCTATCAAAGGAATAGGGCACAGGACCGCACATCAAATCTGCAAACTAGGCGGATTTGATGCAGAAAGAGCCGCAGGTTTCCTCGACAAAGACCAACAAGCAAAGTTGGTAGAAATGGTGGAATCCTACGCTGAAAATGTTCCGCTATGGATGCTAAACAGGCAGAGAGACATCGAAACCGGAGATGAACTTCACCTAACCGGGCAAGCTGTGAAATTCACACATCAAGACGACATTCAAAGACACAGGACAATGAAATCTTACAGAGGTGTAAGACACGCAAGTGGTCACAAGGTCCGTGGACAAAGAGGCAAGTCCAATGGAAGATTTGGACTTACAATGGGTGTTAAGAGGAAGTGAGGGATAAATCATGGGTGAGCCAAAATTTTCCAGACCAAAGTACGACACACCTTCCCATCCTTGGAAGGCTGACAGAATCGAAGAAGAGCATGCTCTGAAAGCAAACCACGGTTTGAAAAGCATGAAAGAGATTTGGAAAGCCAAATCACAGTTGAGAAGACACCGAAGACAAGCAATGCGCTTGATTGGTAGCGTTGACACAACATCGGGACACGGTGCAAGAGAACAATCTGATCTTCTTGCTTCACTATACAACAAGGGCTTGGTAGGACAAGATGCCTCTCTCGACGACATTCTGGTCATTGGCGTAGAGGAAATTTTGAACCGCAGACTTCAAGCGCAAGTGTACTACAAGGGACTTGCTGCAACAATGCGCCAAGCAAGACAACTAATCACTCACGGTCAAATATGTGTTGGTGAGCAAAAAATCACCATTCCGTCCTATCCTGTTTCAAGGGATGAGGAAGAAGAAATTCAATACCACTACTCCAGTGCTCTGAACAACGCAGAACACCCTATCAGAAAAGCGATAGAGGGTAGAATCGCAGAAGCTGGATATGACTCAGAAGAAGTAGATCCGGAAGCAAGCGAACAATTCGCACAAGAAGTAATCGAAGGTGCTCAAGACGCACCTTCTGCTGATGGAGGCGATGAATGATGACTCACAAAGCAATCGTAAACATCTTCTCCTCTTACAATAACATTGTAATGACAGCAACAGATCTTACTGGTGCTGAGACAATTTCCACCTGCTCCGGCGGGCAAGTCGTCAAGGCAAGTAAGGACACAGGGAGTCAATTTGCAGGAACTAGAGCAGCAGAGAGAATGGCTGATGAGCTGAAGGAGAGAGAATTCACTCAATTGATCATCAAGTATCGTGCTCCTGGCGGAAACAAAGCAAACAACACTGGTCCAAGTGCACAAGCAGCAATCCGTGCATTCACTCGTGCTGGTATGACAATAACAAGAATCGAAGACGTTACTCCTATTGCTCATGATGGAACAAAATCCAAAGGTGGGCGCAGAGGAAGAAGAGTCTGAATTTTGAGGTTGAGTAAAATGGATATAGAATTCGTGGAAGGCTGGCCAAAAGAAAACAAGGTAAGACTGTTGATTAAAAACACCGACAGCGCCCAAGTTAACGCACTGCGTAGAACCATCATTGCAGACGTACCAAAGTTAGCAATTTCCAGAGTAGACTATTCCCAAGGAGTCACTCAAGACAACAAGGGCGAGGTTTATGAATCAGTTAATGCCTTACCTGATGAGGTACTAGCACACAGGCTTGCAATGGTCCCAGTACCAACAAACCCAGAAGAAAAATTGTATTTCCCAGATGAATGTCCAAATTGCATGGACCTTGCGCCAAAGGACAAAGGCTGCCCATCCTGTCAGGTACTTTACACTCTGAGTGCAAGAGGTCCAAGTTCAGAATCTGAAGAACAGTTCAAGACCGTCTACACAGGCGACTTGACAACAATCTCCGACCCTATATTCGATGTTAGAGAGGAACACAGAAGAATCCCTCTTACAATCTTGGCTCAAGGGCAATACTTGGAATTCTATGCTTTCGCTGTATTGGGTAGAGGGAGAGAACATGCTAAGTTCACCCCTGCTTCTGCAATCACTTTCAGACCTAACAGAAAAGCAATCCTGAATGACGCAAAGGCTGCTGAAACCTTATTCTCTCTAAATTTGACTACAAATGATGGTACAAAAATCGACAAGAGCTTGTTCACCAAGAAAGTTTGCTCAGATGTAGACAAAGTATTGGACTTAGAGAAAGCAATGCACCAAGTTGGAGCAGGTACTGGCAGAGAGGAGGCATTTGGCGATGCGATTACCTTCGAGACCATTCCGAATGAATTTGTCTTCATGTTTGAGTCCGATGGATCTCTTACTCCTGAGCAAATCATTAATTCTGCTATGGACGAATTGCAGGGAAGATTCAGCAGAATCACAGAAGAACTTGACTTCGCTCTTGCTTGATTCTTTCGTATAATATTTGCAATAGTGAAAATCTTTCACTATATTGATTTATTAAGCACAATTGGCTTGTTTAGAGGAATCTCAGTGATACAGAGTAAATGCTCAGGCCATATTACTCTCATTTTTTCTATCCATGATAGTTCCTTACTTCCAAGAGCTCAAGGGTCGCGCGGCGTAGGTATTTGTTTAGAGGATGGGGTTAGAGTTGAACTTGTACATGCAGGAAAAGTCTCTCCGGATTCAGATGCAAGGACCAGTCATGGGCAATCAGTTGACATTCCTGCCGTCTATTCAAAGAAAGGTGATTTAATCGTCAATATTTATTCGATGAATGGCGAGAAATTTAGCGGTAGCGATTCAATGTACCATGACTTAGTGTCCGAGTTAAGAGAGATGTATCTTCTTTCAGAGTACGATTCCTTTGAATTAAACATATTTCTTGAATTACCGGTCTCACAAGGTTTCGGGATGTCTGCATCCGGTTTACTTTCGGCATCTCTAGCGTTTTTTGAATTTAGCAAAAAAGGGCGGCTAGATCAGTATGTAAGACTTGCACATAGGCTGGAACGGAAATACCACGGAGGACTTGGAGACGTATTGGGAATATATCTCGGCGGAGTGGAGATGCGTACTATCGCAGGCAGCCCAGGTGCTGGAGGATTTGGTGTAAGTTTTGGTTCCAAAACTGATGTACTATTGGTTTGGGAAGACGAAGGAAAAAGGCATACATCGACGTATATAGACGACCCAAAATGGAAACTTTCCATTTCCGAAGCAGGAGATAAGTGCGTCGATGAGTTAAGTTCAGGAGCGTGGAATGAGGATAAATGGGAAAGCATTCTTGAAAATTCTATGAAATTTTCAAATGATTCAGGGATGCTTGAAGAAGATGTTAGAGCAAGTTTCCTTGCAAAGGTAAACTCTTCGATCGAAGCAATGGGTTTGTCAAACAAAGTTCAAGCATGTTTGTGCATGCTTGGTATATCAGCGGTGATTTTGCCAAAATCCTTAGATCAAGAGATTGCAACTGATCAATTACAAAATCTAGGAAAGGAGGTCCAAAGATTGGGTCTCGAGTACAAAGTGTCTAGGATTGAGGGTTAGCCTCTAATCTAGTTAAGTCAAGTTGTTCCGCATCCAATAAGATGCAACCGGGAATGTACATGTTTTCTGAGAAACCATGTCTGTAGACTACGGCTCCAGAACCCCATTCATCTATGTAACGTGTCATTTGTTTAACCATTTTTTTCCTTTGGAATTCCACATCTGCGCCATAATAATGTTTTGCGTCTATCCAAGCGATTGGTTCTCCATTAATTTCAACATGGTCTAAAAACAGTAGATCTGGAGTCCTAATTGGTCTTCCATGTTCTTGATTTTGTTCAGCAACCATTTCCGGTTGTCTGCGTAACCTAACTCCCTTCTGTTCGAACCAATCTGCTAACACTTCTTCGAACAAATCAGCCTTTTCGTGAGTTTCAGATTGATCCACATTACTCACTCTGTCAGCAGCCTCGGCTTTCTCAAATTCCTCACGCTCTCTTTTTTTGAATTTTGAGGGTTCTTTGAAGTGGGTTTTTATTCTTGCTTTAGACCATCCCTTCTCTGATAAAATTGTTCTAAAAATATTCATTGGGGGAAAATCAAATTTCCTCGATAAATCTACTACGCTGACGCCCTCTTCGTATAATCTTCGAAGCTGCTTCCCTTTTGACCTCATTCTATGATGGGAGTAAACTGTTTTTTGTTGAAGAAGAGCGCTTCGTAATGAAAGTGATTGGTCAAGGTTAATTTTCAAGTCTTGAATTTGGTCTCCGATTTCGTCAACTCTTTGCTCACTTAACCAACCAAATTCTCCTCTCTGAATTACTATTTTCGATGCAGCCTCCTCATCACGAAGTGGAACAGGATTGGTTACCCACTCAAAAGAAAATGACTTCGCTTCTTCCAAATCTTCCGGAAACCCCATTTTTCTCGGTTCCACCTCGAATCTTTCCTCAGCCCGAGTTTTTGCCTCCTCTATGAAAGCCTCATTTCGGGTGTATATTGCCTCTGGGCTCGGTCCGCCGTATTTCTTAGGGCGTCGATTTTTATTGTTAGAGCGATTTCTCTGTTGCCGGGAATTATTTCTCCCAGTCGCACGATTCTTTTCACCCATAAATCAGTCGATATGAAGGAGGAGTATGAACCCTGCCCATTGTTTGCATTTTAATTCAATATTGCAATGACGTCTTTCATCCATGTCTTGGCCATGCTCTCAACACTCGTTCTAACCCATCTAGAAGCCAATGAGTAAATCTTATTCAAACTGTAATCAATATAAATTTCAATACCAGATTGGTCTTTGTCAGAAAGGATGGTAATTGTCATCTGCAGCGACTTAATTGCGCCTCCGACATTTTTACCAAGTCTGGTTTGCCCATCCAACGAGATTTCCAATTCGTAAAATAATGGCTTTGAATCTGAACCCCTTGTGCTTTTGACAGTCCACTTTTCTTGGACTAAGGCCCCCTTTACTATTCTCTGAAGTTCAAATTCATCTCCCTGAACCAACGTATTCTGGGTTGAAGAAATGATATGAGTAGTGGATTTCATCCAAGATGTCCAAGTCGTAATATCTGGCAGAATACCTACAATCCTGGCTGCTTCATCTTGCAAGAGTGTCTCGCGTACAAGAACGCGCTTACCCTGCATGTACTTTCCTCGAAGGTGCTTCTCATCATCTTGTCGAATCATCTTAGCCATTAATTCATAATTAAGAAGAGATTCCTCGGGATATGCATAGAAGGCAAATCGCTATTTTGAGCGTTTCAGCCTTGTTGCTATTTTCGTTATCTAATTTGCTAGCAGTCCATCAAATTACGGACCAAGACTATCTCGATTTTCCTCAAAAAATAGTATCAAACTCCGAGACCAACGCGGAATTACTTGGCTGGGCAAATTCTGCAGCTGGTTTTGGCCAGGATAACGTATACGATGCCCACGTGGACATAGAGGGTTTCACCTACCTAGTTGGATCTTATACAGATTGGATGGGCTTCAATGAACAAGTCGATGGCATTACTTCTGAAGGTGCGCTAGGGGATGTGGACATGTTCCTTGGGAAAATTGACAAGAATGGAGTTTGGCTAAATGCCACCACTGAAGGGAGTTCATCAGGTAAAGATACTATTCAAGCAATCGACAGCTTCGAAAATGGAGACTTATTGTTGGCTGGAACATTTTGTGAAGGAACTGCCGGAATCTCTTGTAACCTAACATTAGGGGATATGCCGTCTCTTGAAAAAATATCCAACAACGATGAAGGTAACATATTCGTTGGCAGATACACAACCACAGGGGCCTGGCAGTGGGTTCAAAATATTGGAAACCAATATCCAGTTGAGATTATCGGAGCGGCTGTGAATTCAGTCCAAAATTCCGTTATTGCATTTACTCACTCGGAAGATATACCAATTAATGAGGCAGTCATCAATGGAACACCCAATTATTCCCTTAGCATCTTAGAACTAGATTTCGCGGGTAATTATTCACAACACAGCACATTGGATGCATCACAGGGTTTTGAATCTCAAGGGGATCTATGTCCGGGGAACGATGGTGAAACCTTTACTTTGTTTGGTTTTTCAGGAGTCCTCACCTCTCAAGAACTTTCAATTTCTAGTAATGGATGGAGCGATATCGGTCTTACAAAATTCAGTTCAGGCTCAATTGAATGGATAAGCACAGGTGGCAGTGAAGAATCGGATATGCCGGCTTCCTGCTCCTATTCACCACTAGGAAAAATTGCGATGAGTTCGACAATAAGCGGTGATTCATTATTTGGATCTTTGGAGATTACCAATATCTCAAGTCGAGCAATGTCTGTAGTTGTAGCCGATATGAGTGGTGAGTGGAAAGAATCGGCTTCACTGGATTCAGTTAACTATGAATCAATATCGGATATTGAATTTGATGTTCAGGGTGGATTAACAGTCCTCGGCTCAATTTCGTCAACTCTGACCATCGGTGATGATGTTCTAGATGATTTGGATTCGAGTAATGACATATACAGTAATGACGTTTTCTTGGGCTATCTCTCGAATAGCATGGAGTGGGAATGGGCACTCAATGCTGGTGGAGAAGGAAATGATGTAGGACGCTCCTTATCCAAAGGCCCAGATGGCTCTTGGGTCATCACCTACATCTTCACCGATGAGAATACTATGGCAGGTCATGATGTAATTCACCAAGGATCAGAAGATGTTGGAATTTGGAGGTATGATACAGACATCGATGGTGATGGAATTCTAGATGGGGCTGATGTTTGCCCCAGAATACCGAATCCAGACCAAGCCAACCTGGACATGGACGAGTATGGGGATTTATGTGACCTGGACGATGATGGAGATAGGATTCCAGATGAATTAGACGATTGTCCACTTGGTGAAACAGGCTGGGTGAGCCTTCAAAGCACTGACCATGATTCAGATGGTTGTAGAGATGCAGGTGAAGATCTTGATGATGATGAAGACAGAATTTTTGACCATAATGATGCTTGTCCATTGGGCCCTGTTGGCTGGATATCTACTCCCGAGGTAGATAGGGAAGGAGATGGTTGTGCAGATTTTGATACCGATGAGGATGGTTTTGTAGACCAAGCAGACAATTGCCCAAACCTACCCAATCCAACACAAACAGACCTAGATAATGATGGTAAAGGAGATCCATGTGATGAAGACGCAGATGGAGACACAATCAATTTGCCCCAAGACAACTGTCCTATGGATTTTGAACCCTGGATTAGTACAGAATTAATCGACCATGACAGAGATGGCTGCAGGGATTCAACAAATGATTTGGACGATGATGGCGATAATATCCTTGATGGCTTTGATGCCTGTCCAGTTGGTCAGACAGGATGGCTCTCAAACGATTCAACCGATTTAGATTCAGATGGATGCAATAATGAAGAAGATCTAGATGATGATAATGATGGTTTCAATGATGATGTGGATAACTGTCCTTTGGGGATTACCGGGGTTGCTCCACTCGGACAAGATCGTGACAATGATGGTTGCATAGATTCTGTAGAGGATTTAGATGATGATGGGGATGGTGTAGAGAATGATGCCGATCAATGTCCAAGAACGCCACTGATAGGTTCTGAGATCACGGCATATGGGTGTGCTTGGATTCAACTGGATGATGATGGGGATGGCGTGTCTAACCTCGATGACCTTTGCCCTTCGTCCTCACAAGGAGCCCTGGTGACTCTAAATGGCTGTGAGATAATCCAAGAAACTAATACAGAGGTCAGTCCATCTTCATCTAATTCAGCCCTATATGTTGTTATCGCACTATTGTCGGTGGTAACAGGGGCAATCATTTTGAAGATAAAATCAGACAATTCAACAGGTGTGGAAAAAACAGTTCAATCCATTCCTAAAGAAGAGGAATGATTAGGAATACACAATTGCTGGAGATAGCGGCATTGCTGCGCCTGCTTTACCAGTATCGTCTTCTGGGCTTTCAGCCATAATTACCTCAACACGCACCAATCCCAATTCATTGGAAATAAACTCGGTTCTGTCCATGAATACTTTGAATTCACTTAATTTACTGAGAATAATCTCTCTAGTATCATCGTCCCATTTGAAAACTTGTGGTAACATTCTCTTAGACCAGAAGCCCATTACCTGACCTTTATTTTCATCATTTACTAATTCACTATTTGCGAGAAGTCCGATAAATTGTTTCGGATTTCCTCCAGAAATTATGTGCGATAGAGCCATTTTTGCCAGGTCGCGCTTCCAATCAGGAGAGACAACAATTTTCGCTTGTTGAGCACTACCTTCGAGATGCCTTTCAGCGATTGATTTGACCTTTCTAGCATTTTCCAAGAATGACTTCAGCAATTCTTCAGAATCTAGTATAGCCTTTTCTTGCTCATTTAAATCCGAAACCTCATCCATCACTTGGCTTGCAAGCAGTCCAGATTCTCCGATTTGTTTCCACCAATCTTCTGCCAGGTGAGGTGTAGCCAATGCGATCATAAATGACCAGGATTTCAAAACCTTGGAACCTACTGAGGAATTGTTTCCTCCTCTTCTAACATACCAATTGATGTCTTTAGGGAGCTCATAATGGGATAATTCTACGGCTCTTCTCAAATCATATTCATCCATTGCGTCTTTCCAATCAATCACTCGTTGTTTTAGCCTTGCTAGTAACCAGGAGTCCATCTCGGTTTCTTCATTACCCCATCCGAGAATGTTATCTGGAATTTTCTCCATTTGTTGCATGACCTTGTAATTTGCTTGCAGCGCTTTATCAGACCAATCCATTCCAGCAGTGGGATTAGCTGCAAATAGGATGAACAGCCTTACCGTATCTGCTCCAAAATTATCCACCATGTCTTCAGGTGAAACCGTATTCCCAAGACTCTTCGACATCTTTGCACTTCGAAGGCTTAGCGGGGAGTCACAGTGCGGGCAGTTCTTGTCAATATGTTCTACTGGTAGAGTAACTCCACAAGGTTCACACCAAGGAGCGGCCTTGTTTACCATTCCTTGGCAGAGTAAAGATTGGAATGGCTCATCAATGTCGTGTAAGCCCAAGTCTCTTAGTGCCTTGGTCCAAAATCTAGCATATATCAGATGCATTTGTGCATGCTCTATTCCTCCACAGTAGAAATCCACATTCATCCAATGATTTGCAACATCTTTGTCAAAACAAATATCATGATTCATTGCGTCCGTATATCTCAAGAAGTACCAGGATGAATCGACAAATGTATCCATGGTGTCAGTTTCTCTGCGGGCGGGCTTTCCACATTTAGGACAATCAACATTGAGGAAACTTTCCGAAGTTTCCAGTGGATTTCCTTTTCCAGTAAACTCAACATCTCTTGGGAGCTCTACGGGCAATTGTTCTTCCGGAACTGCCACAGGTCCACAATCCTTACAGTGGATGATTGGAATCGGTGTGCCCCAATATCTCTGCCTTGATATTAGCCAAGGTCTTATTTTCCATTGAACAATTTTTTTTCCCATTCCAATTTCATGCAATTTATCACTAATCGCTGACTTGGCATCCTCGCCATATAGTCCATCAAATCCGGCTACTGGGGAATTAACCATCCAACCAAGTTCTGTTTCTGCCTTTTTCAACTCAGAACTTGGTTCTTGGTCCTCTTTCGTAACCAAAACACGTTTTACTGGAATGTCATACCTCTTTGCAAATTCAAAGTCTCTTTCATCATGACCCGGAACAGCCATCACTGCACCAGTTCCGTAAGATGCGATTACAAAATTACCAATCCAAATCGGTATCTTCTCTTTTGTTAGAGGATGAATTACAAATTTACCAGTTGGTACGCCCTTTTTTGCACCTAGATTTTTTATCCTGTCGAATTCAGACATTATGCTCGTTTCTTCGAATAAATCCCGCCAAGCAGATTCAAATTCAGTGTCTTTAACTAGCATTTCAGCCAGTGGATGCTCTGGTGCTAGAGTGACAAAAGTCACACCAAAAAGAGTATCAGGGCGGGTTGTGAAGACTTCAATATCCTGTTCAAAGTTTTCAATTTCAAACTTAATTTCACACCCTTCACTTCTACCTAACCAATCTTGTTGAAGCAATTTCACATTGTTCGGAAAATCAATTTGCTCTAAACCATCAAGCAACTCTTGAGTATAATCTGTAATATTGAGGAACCATTGACTCATGTCCTTCTGTTTTACAGGCCCATTGCATCTCCAACATCTCCCTGCTTTTACTTGCTCATTTGCTAATACAGTTGAACAAGATTCACACCAATTAACAGGAGCGAATTTCTGAACGGCTAAGCCATTTTCAAAAAATTTCGTGAAAAAATATTGATTCCACTTGTAGTATTTTGGGTCATGGCTCTTGATCATCCTTCTCCAATCATATGAGAATCCCATTCTTTTGATTTGTTGGGTAATTGAGTTCATGTTCTTCTCAGTGATATCATGTGGATGGCCACCTTCTTTGATAGCAGCATTTTCTGCAGGCATTCCGAATGAATCATATCCCATTGGGTACAAAACTTCGAAGCCCGACATTCTTTTGTAACGAGCAACAGCATCACCAATTGAGTAATTCCTTACGTGTCCCATGTGCATTTTGCCGCTTGGGTAGGGGTACATTTCCAAGCAATAGAATGGAGGTTTATCTCCTGATATTTCCGTTTCGAAAACTCCTGATTTATTCCACTGTTCCTGCCAGTAGACTTCATCACTTATCGGGCCTTCAGTCGACATATCTATCGCTCAAAGCGGGCTAAAACGCAACTTATTTCAAATGAACCATTGAAATACCAGTTTTAGCGACCAAATTTTTCATCGGTCTCAAGTAAGAAAATTGCTTCCCTTGTGAGTTTGTAACAGTTCTTCATCCCCATTTTCCTCCTTTCTACTAAGCCATATTTCTGAAGTGTTCTCAAATGGTGTGATATCAATTGCTGGCTTTTATCTAATCTCTTAGCCAGTGCGGCTTGGGTTGGGAATTCCCCCAATAATCCATCATCATCGAGGATTGTGAGGATTTTTCCTTGCAGAGATTTTGGATCAGGGCTAAGTGGTGGGACTGGTAACTCCTGCTCCTCAGTATAAGGATTCATGTCGCTTGTAAGAGGATAGTATCTCACCAATCTTCCATCTTTCTTTCTCCAAATCTTATCTTCTTTTTCAAGAATTCTGATGTGATGAGTACACTGTCCATTAGACATCTGCATGGCAGCCATTAGTGCTCTAAAGTGACACCCAGGGTTTGCTGTGAGATAACCCATAATCCTTCCACGCTGGTATTTTCCATCCGTGGTTTCACTGGTTTTTCCAACTAAGCCAACTAACCAGAGTCCCATTGCAGTACTTGGAATTCTCAAGCTCTCATTGCTTATTATCGCAGTGACGAGTAAGGATAGCAAAGTAGTGCTTGCAATTACAGAAATTACTGGAATTACATTGTTAGCGGGGACTATTTGTTCTTGAATTTCTACTGTTTGTTCAACGGTTTCTTCTTCAATTAGTTGGATTTCTTCTACGTCGTCATAGATATAGACAATCTCTGTAACATCAAAATTTTGTATTTGGTAGTTCGAACAAGCAAGGGATGTATCAGAAGTCAATGAGCCTGTGAAAATACCAGATTGACCTTGTTGCGGAGCCCAATCGGTAATTCCCAATGCGCTATTCAAACCAAACTGAGTTTCGTCTTCTTGAGTTAATACCCAGCAAGTACCTTGCTCAGTCAAAAATCCAGTCCAAGTACCTATTAGTTCAATCTCATTGATTATCGATTGTTCAGGAGCATCAGCCTCTTCTTCTGTTTGATCCTCAAGTGGCCAATTAAATTCAATAACGTGCTCGTTTATTGAACGGGTTGCGAGTTTAATCTCGATTATGTATGTTCCATCCTCTAGGGAGCCACCTTCCGAGTTTAACATGATTATTTCATCTGTTTTGAGTATAAATTCTGCTCCATCTGAAAGAGAGAAAGATCTACCATCGTATGTATCACAAACTGTCTGTCTAATCTGTAACCTTTGATTTTCGAGATTCTTCAGGGTAAGTTCAATCGCACAAGGTCCTTGCCAAGTCAAGTATGAGTTGCTTTGACTACTAAGTATAATGTCCATGTTAAAGCCATTTTCTGTTTCAGATAAATCAGCCTCGAGAGATAGTAAACTTTCTTCTCCGCATGGTTCTGCAAAGTTACGCTCAAACTCGAATGTTTGAGATTTGGATATTCCCAACTCTGGAATGCTCGCAACTATGATGTATTCGCCAGTGCCTACAGAGCATCCATTTACATCAGTGAAGAACCAATTTGGCATCTGGAGATTTAGTACGCCCTGTGTAGGCACAACCCTTTCTTGTAACATTTCATTGCAGCCGCTTAATTGCTGGCTATCAAAAACAAGATTCCCTATTGCATCATAAATCCAGTAAACTGCACGACAGGAATTAGTAAATTCCAGTTCAATATCACTGTCAAGAATATTTTCTAAGAGAATACTTGGTGCAAATGTAGAGTCTGAAGTAAGGATCTGTCCCGATGTTATACCATTTAGGTTAGAGGTCATTCCGTCAATCACCGGTTTAGGTAATAATGAAAATGTTTCACTCCATTCACCATTTGGTGTGGAGATTATCATCTCGGATCTTGTCTCGATGTCGAAACTTAAGTCGATAACGTGATGCAATCTAGTCTCCCATCCCTCTAGTCCAATTTCATCAAAACAACTTGGACCAATTCTTTCCTCTCCGCTAACTGAAATTATCAATTTGCAGAATTGGTCATCTGGCATAGATACGGAATTTTCATCGTAATTCGTCCACGTAAGTCTAGCAATTTCAGCATTATGTTCTGAAAAACCAGCAGAGGAGGACACTACCTCAACCTCCAAATTCAGGCTTTCAGGCCATTCCATTGGAGCAAAGAACTGAACATCAAATGACTTTGACAAATCAGTTCCGGTGTGTAACGATTCTATTGTGTATATTCCGCTTTCAACCAGTTGTTCGTTGATTTCAAAGTTCCAAAATGTCGAGTATGATTCACTGGTTTCGCCAGAATCAAGTGTTTGTCCACGAATTTGACCTCTGCAATTTTCTTCACCATTTTGAATGAGATTGCTTTCAGAGTCGTAAATGTTGACCACTATTCCACATGTGGGGTCGTCATCAAAGGAAATAGAGTCTCCTGAATTCATCAGCCAAGAATTGAAGTTGATGCTGTCTCCTGAGACATACCACTCTTCAGCCTCGAAATCAGTCTCAATTGACAGATTTACTTCCTGTTGAGCAGATATCCCCATCGGATATATTGCAAGAAGTAAAACCACGCACAAAGAGAGAATTTGCATGGTTCTCACTCTGCCCATGTGTTAACGCAGGTAACTCATCCCTTGAAAGGGAATTGGTGCATACAGTGTGTAATGGCGAGTACATCACCAGTGGTTTCTGAGTTGATTTCAAATGATGAAATCGTAGTGCTGCAAGCCCAGTTAGGAGAGTGGGATAACCTAAATCACCTCTTGGTTTGCGCGAAGAGTAAAAGCGCTGTAATAATCGACCCATTTGACGCTAAATTTTGGTTTGATATTTGTCTGGAGAATGGTTGGGAATTAGAACAAGCATGGCTCACACACAGCCATTGGGATCATTCCAAAGGCATTGAGGAATGTTTGGAATTAGGTGGTCCAAATTTCCAAGTAATATTACACGAAAAAGAGCTTGAGAGGGGCTGGAATGGGCCTCATACTCATTTATTGACAAACTCAGAACTTTCAAGTCACCCTCTTGGAATAGGGAAACTGACATTCCAGGCTCATTGCACTCCTGGGCACACTCCTGGGCATCTTACCTTCACAGGAAATGGAGTAGTCATCTCTGGTGACTGTTTGTTCTTAGGGCGCTGTGGAAGGGCTGACCTCTATGGTGGAGATGAAAGCAAACTCAGACTAAGTCTTCGGTATTTGAGGGATGAAATCTCCCATATTCAAGACTGGATGGTTCTTCCTGGGCATCAGTATAAGCTCGAAGACGGCTCAAATCCCACCTCACTAACAGTCGCTGAATTGTTGATTAACAATCTTGCAATCAAAGCAGTTGATAATGATGAAGATTGGAATAGTCTTGATTTCCTCTCATTTGAGGATTCCTTGGCAGAAAAGGCAAGAAGACAGCGTGCAATGCAATCCTAATCATAGATTATCTAAGTCTATCATACCAGGCATGGACGCTCTTTCTTCCTCGACTCTCTGCTGTTCATATTGTTGCCAAACCGGAACTTGTTCAGGTCCAGTCCAGCCCAATTCTCTAGCTTTTTCCAGGTCTCCCTGACCGACGTAATAGTCAATCCATTCCTGTCTTCGCAACTCTTCATCTTCCATGGCCATATTGACCATTCTTTCCTCTGCTCTTCTTTTAGCACTCTTTCTGCCGGCAATTTGTTTTGAAATCATAGCCACGAATATGAGGGTAAGCATCAGTGCAGCAACTCCACCAAGAACTAACATTCCAGTATCGCTCCCGCCTGAGGTAGAATCTACTTCTCCATCTCCTGTATTCTGATTCAGAGTCGGGTCTTCAGTGATCAAGCAGGTTACTTGACCTCTGATTCCCGCACTAATTGAGGGGTCCCATTGGCAAGGGTCATTGATATTGGAAACACCATCTCCATCATCATCTCTGCAACCGTACCTATCAATAGTTGAGTTGCCCCACTCATTCCTACAATCATCGTTCTGGTATCCAGTGAAGTTATCTCCGAAACCATCTCCATCCGCGTCTCTGCTTTGAGATGTCCTCAACGGGAAAGCGTCAGGAATTGCACCTTCGGGATTATCTCCAACTCCGTCTCCATCCATGTCGGACCATTGCGATACGGTATCGGGGAATGCGTCTCCGTTTTGCTCTCTGATTGTAATTAGATTACCAGGATTTTCTTCATCCTCAATGGTTTTGTTAACCCAAGTATAATTGTCACCATATCCATCGCCATCAGAATCTTCCCACTGTGTTCCATCGTTAGGGAATGTATCATCATCATCGGCATAACCGTCTCCATCTGCATCTGGACAGCCTTGATAGTTATTCATGGTAGCTTCTCCGTATACGTCTGGACAATCATCACCACCAGGAATGTTTTCATCACCATATCCATCTCCGTCAGAATCAGCCCACTGGAACGGGTCGTTGGGGAATGCATCTAGCGGATCAGTGACTCCATCAGCATCTGTATCAGGGCAACCTCTTGTTAGAGGATTGTTGGATGTTCCATAGGATTCAGGGCAAACATCCGGCTCATTTCCGTCCTGATTGTCTCCATATCCGTCACCGTCCGTGTCATCCCACTGAGTAGGGTCTGCAGGGAATCTGTCTCCATTATTTCCACCAGGGTTGTCACCTCTGCCATCACCATCAGAGTCTTCCCATTGACTTGCATCATCAGGGAACTGATCAGGATTGTTTCCATCTGGGTTGTCCCCTCTGTTGTCTCCATCTCTATCTTCCCACTGGGTTGAGTCATCAGGGAAAGGGTCTCCAGCATTTGAGTAGCCGTCACCGTCTCTGTCAGGGCATCCTAATCTATCTTCAGTTGATGTTCCTGAATCACCAGGGCAATCGTCAGCATTATTTCCGGATTGATTGCTTCCAAAACCATCTCCGTCATCATCGCACCACTGTGTTGGGTCATTAGGGAATGCGTCTGCTCCGTCATTACAAGGGCTGAGAGTAGGCCAACCAGGGGTTGGGTCTGACCAGCCATCGCCGTCAGAATCAGGGCAACCAAGTCTATCAAATTGTGAATCTCCCCATGCATTTGGACAACCATCGGGTCTGCTACTGGCTTGCTCATCACCAACCCAATCTCCGTCAGAATCAGCCCACTGGGTTCTGTCTAGAGGGAATACGTCAACATTAGTTGCGCCAGTAACTAATTCTCCTGGCCACTCCATTGGTCTAATGTTAAGCCAAGAGTTGTTAGCAAAGTTGTCTCCATAGCCGTCTCCATCAGTATCGTTCCATTGAGTTGGGTCATTAGGGAATGCATCTCCTCTCTGATTTATGTGATATTGCTGATTATCCACGTCATACAGATAGTTGTCTCCATAGCCGTCCATGTCCATATCTGCCCATTGTTCGGGGTCAGATGGCCAAAGGTCCCCCTCGTCTGACCACCCGTCTCCATCTGCATCAGGGCAGCCGAACCTGTCTTCAGTTGAATTACCCCAAGTTAGGATGCAAGCATCTGGTTGGAAAGCGGGCTCAGGATTGTCACCAAAACCATCGTTATCAGTGTCATTCCACTGGGTTGGCTCATCAGGGAATTGATCTACCTTGCCATCTCCTTGGTCTGTAGTATTCCAACCATCTTGGTCCGGGTCAATGTTAGCAAACCAAATGTAGAAACCTTCATCATTTCTTCCAAAGGCTTGTGCGATATTCATTCCAGTTGGGGACCATGAAACACCATTGTTTTGTCCGCAGTTGTTACCATTACCAGTGCTCGTGCAACCTCCCGGTCTTGGTTGGCTGAAAGAGTCGATAGATTGCCCGGACGCAACATCAAAAATCAAAGCCGTTGCGCCATCGCTGTTATACCATCCCATACCGAATATTACTTGAGTGCTGTCTGGGGAAAAATCGGTTCCGTAGCAAGATGTAGATCCAATCTTAGTCCACGAATTTGTCCAAGTCGAAGTTTCATACATTCTTAGTTTGGAATTTCCAGAATTCTGGTCATATCCCTCACACACAGAAATGTATTCACCATCATGCGACCATGCTATAGAATTGACAGTACCAGTAGGAGATGATATTGATTGAATTGTTGACCAATCTGTTGTATCAACAACGTAAGCGTCACCAACTGTACCAATTGCTAGCTCTCCATTTGGTCCGAAGTCAACAGAATGGAATCTGTCTTCGCTTCCTGGATTTAGATTTTGCAATACATTAGCGTTTGAAGTATCAATTACTCTAACTACTCCGTTAGTACCGCCCCAACCGCTTCTGCCAATTGCAATTGCAGCCATGCTTCCGTCTTCTGATAGGTCGATGTCATAAGTGAAATCACCTCCGCCGACATCTGCTGAAATTGACCCATGGATATCGGTTAGGTTGCTTGCATGGTATAATTTTACGGTGTCATCATCGCCAGTCACTCCGATGTATCTTCCATCACCTGACCAAGAAACAGACCCAACATCCCCTCCACTGTAAGCAACAACAGACCTGTCATTTACTCCAGTGCTTGCATTCCAGACTCTTAGATATCCATTTTCATCTGCAGTCGCAACCCATTCGCCATCTGGCGAATAATCTGCATCATTGAAATCATAATTTTGCGGTATCGAAAATTCCTTTTGGAAATTTGGATTTGTGCTTGTCCATGAATCAGCCCAGTCGCTAGTCCCATCCCCGTCTCTGTCTGGACAACCTACTTTGTCTATGGTCGAAGTCCCAGCAGCATAAGGGCAATCATCACTTGCATCATCAGTTCCATCCCCATCAGTGTCAACAGCAGAAACAGTTGGAAGGATAACAGAAGCAACAAGGATTGCAACTAAAAAAGCAGGCAAAAAATGACCTTTTCTGTCTTCATGCGAAATAGCCATAAAACTCCGAGCATGCATCATTAAAAGGAATATCGGTTAAATTGCTCAACAATAAAGAAACACTGGAGCGGAAAAATGCCCAATTTTCCGAAATGCTTGAACATATAATCTCTGTGAGGTAAGCGTGTCTGAGGGCAGTAAGGTCAACATCGCGGTCGCAGACCGCGTTTTGCTTCACCTATTTGCTCACTATGAACAACTCGATCAATACATGGTCACATCCGATCTAACCAGGAACGGAATCGCTCAGGCATGTGCACAGCACCCTCCAAATGTTAGTCGAGCAATGAAAGATCTTCTTCTTGATGGCTTGGTCGAAGAGCATTCGAGAAGCATAATCAACGAGGATAGGAGGAAAAAAGCCTGGCAACTAACTCCAGCAGGGCATTCCACTGCAAAAAGACGCTACAATGACCTTGCAAAAGTGAAGGTCCTCCTTAGAGGTAAAGATGGTAAATTACTGGAAATAGAAGCGGGCGAAGCTGCTGACCGTTTATCTACTGATATCGGCTTACTTCAGATTCTACTTCATTCGCAGTATGAGGGTGCACTTACCTATGGCGACATCAGATTTGGATTAATTAAGAAAAAGAATGAGGGTAAAGATACGCCACAGCCAGGAAGATTGGTACCTTTCCTCGGAGCTCATGCTACCTACCACACAGAGGCTCCTCAGACGAGAGAAGTTCATGGCAGAGAATCTGAAAGGGAACTAATAGACTCTTGGATGGAGGAAAAAAGTCCTTGTCTGGTGGTTCATGGAATCGCAGGAATTGGAAAATCAACACTCGTTTCCCACTGGCTTTCAAAACATAAAATGGAGAATAAAAATCTCTCTGTGTGTTGGTATCCATGCCATCCATGGGACAAGGAATTGGGGCTTGCAACAAGCCTTCTTCACAGATTTGGCGTGGATGAAAACCATGATCCATACAATTTAATCGAGACTTTACCCCTCAAACCCGGAGCAAAGATGGATGTTGAATTATGGTATAGGCGCTTGCTTGCATATCTAACCGATGCTAACGCAATCAGGGAGCGTTTCAGTCGACGAAAAGGCGGGCCTCCACCATATTGGCTGATTATTTTAGACGACGTACATCTGATCGAGAATGAGTGTAAAGAGTTGTTAACTGCTCTTTTGACTTTGAGCACAAAAACCCCGCTAAGGCTTGTAATGATCTCCAGAGCAACTCTTTCCTTCTATGATAGGCGTGACGTTTTTACAAGAAAAATCGTGCAAGAAATGCCTCTAAAAGGCCTGACATTGGATGAAGTCAAAATTTGGATTGAAGACTTTGATCCGGAATCAAACCTTGACATCGATGAATTATTTGCACAAATTGGAGGTCATCCATTGGCACTTGAGTTTTTGGAACTATACGGTACAAAAATTCACGGGGATTGGTTGAAGTTCTTAGATCAAGAGATTCTAGAAAGGCTACCGGAAATGGAGAGGAACTTACTCTCTACGCTTGCTGTTAGCGAGAAACCTGTGGTTTGGGAGAAACTTGCAAAAGCGGTTGGCTGGAATGGAAACCCCCCTGAAAATCTTCTATCTCATGGGCTGATTATAGAGCTAGAAGATGGCATGTGGTTGCATGAGGCACTCAGAGAACGCCTCCTACGGGAAGTCGGAGCAAAGAAGGAAGAAAGACGAGAATCTCTGATTTAATCAGAAGTCATCAGCAGTAACATGCTGGTCAATCCAATTTGAAAGCTGTGCCTTTGGTTGGGCACCGGATAGGTTGCCAACGACTTTTCCATTTTTGAACATGTAAAGGGCAGGGATGCCTCTTACGCCTAGTTTTGCGGCATTCATTGAGTCAGTGTCAGTGTTCACTTTTACGATTTGAACATCATCTCTTTCACCAGAAATTTGGTCAAGGACCGGTGCAATCATCTTGCATGGGCCACACCATGGTGCCCAGAAGTCAACCAAGACAAATTCGTGATTTGCTAAAGTTGAGTCAAACTCTGCATCTGTTATGTTGAGTATTTCTGCCATATGATTCCCTAGCCTTCCGTGAGAGAAGGAGTGTTATATGGCTTTGCACACATAACCTAACCAATTTTAGGTAATACTCATGACAGGGGACCGATTCAAGGGACATGAGGGGAACTATGATTATCGCACCTAGCGTACTAACTGCAGACCTTTCAAACCTTGCAGAATCTTGCAAAAAAGCAGTAGACGCAGGGCTTAATTGGATGCATTTAGATGTCATGGACGGTAACTTTGTTCCAAATTTGACATTTGGTCCACCGGTAATCAGGTCGCTCAGAAAGGCTCTAGGAGATGAAGTTACATTTGATGCTCATCTAATGATTAGTAATGCAGAAGAATGTTTCCAAGATTATATCGATGCAGGTTGTAACCATATATCTGTACATGTTGAGGCTACGACGCATCTTCATAGATTGATTACAGCGATTAGGTCCGCTGGTGCCAGCGCAGGAGTGGTGTTGAATCCATCAACTCCACTAACTGAAATCTTAGAGGTATTGCCTGAATTGGATTTAGTCTTAGTTATGAGTGTCAATCCTGGCTTTGGAGGGCAATCATTTATCCCGACAGTTGAGAACAAGATTCGCAAACTCAAACAGGCAATAGATGAGCAAGTCAAAAATGGCGGCAGAGAGGTAACAATCCAAATCGATGGAGGAGTCAAGGCATTTAACATCAAAGAAATTCAGTCTTGGGGAGTTACAAATGCCGTCGTGGGATCAGGATTATTCAACAACAAAGCAAGCGTTGCTCAAAATTATGCAGAGATTCTTAAAGCGCTGGAATGAGGAAAAACCATGAGGATTCTTGTGGTTTCAACCCTATATCCTCTACCTGGAAACGTCGCTAGAGGTACGTTTGTTGCTGACCATGTGCAAATCCTAGAATCGCTAGGAAACGAAGTTAAAATCATCAATCCACTTCCTAGAATGTCCAGTTATTTGGAAAGCGCGAAACCAACTCTGAAAGGAGTTTCCAAAGCCCCAAAAGAATTTCAATTTGGAGGAAATTCCGTTTATTCTCCTAAATACTGGGCCTTAAGCGGTGGGTCAATGGCTTGGATGACTAAATATTCAATATCAAGAAAAGTAAGTTCAGTTGTGAAATGGCTTGGTGATTTCAGACCTGATATCGTGATATCTCACACCCTTTGGCCTTCTGGAATAATTGCCCATAAATTAGCTAGCAAATATGGAGTTCCATGTTTGGGTGTAGTTCACGGATGGGATGTAGATGTAGGTCTAATTGGTGGAGATTTAGGTAAGACGCTAAAGCGAATGATAGAATCGTTTGATTGTATTGTTTCAACCAGTAATCCACTGAATTCAAGACTTTTGAAACACGCGTCTCCAAAGATGAACGCGGTCATTCCCTGTCATATCGAGGTTGGAAAAGATTGGCGAAAATCAATCACCAATTTTAGAGGAAGATGGAGAAGAGAGCCAATTGATATTTTATTTCCAAGCGATCCAAGAAGACCAGAGAAGGACTACTATTTGGCGCTAGAATGTGGAAGAGAATTGGAAACCAGAGGCTGGGTTGTGGGAATAACAACCCTCAAACAACAGCCAAGGGACCTAGTTTGGGATAGAATGATGGTGGCTGATCTTACTGTTATTACATCAAAAAGAGAGAGTGGGCCGATGGTTGCAAAAGAGTCGATACTCTGTGGAACCCCGGTTGTTTCTGTTGATGTTGGAGATGTTTCGGAGTGGCTGCCTAATGAATTCATATCTTACTCAAGGAAGGCCCAAGAATTAGCAGATAAGTGCGAGCATGCTTTACAATTTGACTGGAAAAATTTAGATTTTCAACTCCCTGAAACATTCTCAAGTGAAACAATAAGTTCACAGTGGGAAGATTTACTACTCAGATTCTCCCAGTGAATTATTGTTGACCAATTTATGGATTATCCAAATTTTCAATCCTATCATCAAGCCCAATGTGATTGCAAGAGATTTGTTAATATCCCAAGCAATCGGATAAAAAACACATAGTGAAATCATCAATATCCAATCATATTTTCTAGAACCAGACAAGGCTCGTTTCGAGTCTCCAGATAGTAAAATTCCCATACTTAACATTAGAAAACAGGTTATGTTTGCTGAAAGAACAGCCCCAGAAAGACCGTAACTGGGAATAAAAGCCCAAGCAACTAAGGTAGCAAGTATGACTACAAGGGTAATGAAAAGAGTATACATCCATGGATTTTCTCCAGCTTTTAGGGCACTATTCCATGGTGCTGCGAGTAAGGAAAAGCCCCATCCTGACAACAGATAAATGAAAACCTCTAGTGAAGTCAAACCATTTGTAGAATTTGTATATTCTTCTGGAAATGCCACAGGTAAGATGAGGGTAACGAAGATAGAGCCAAGGATAAATCCTGCAACAAGGAGTATTTTGATTGGAATAATTGCCTTGTCAAGTTCTTTTCTAAATCTCTCAGGATTACTACGATTTTCACCTAAAATCGGCAATAGTGCACTGCTAATGGAGATCGGAACGATCATTCCAGCCATCCATGCTAATTGCCCTACATGGAAAATAGCCACAGATTCTAAACTAATACCGGCAAGGAAAAACTTCTCTATTCTCGTGATGTATGGTAATACACCTAAAGTGACAGCAAAAGGGAGGGCGGAAACCAGCAGTGATTTCGTACTCACCCAACTTTTCCCTAACTCGTCGATTCTCTCATTACTTTGTGGTATGCTTTTGTATAATAGAAATATGGAAGTTAGTAAACCTGCAAGCGAACCTAGAGTGAACACGAGTGCATAGTTTAGAATTGAGGAGCTCTCGGAGATGAACAAAATCCCGTAACCAATTGTAATCAATAACCTCTCTACAACTTTTGAGATGGCTTCAAATCTTGCTTGTCCAGCAGCACGGAGAGCGGTTCTTGGTGCATATGAAGCAATGTGCACCAAGCATATGAAAGCAGCTAAAATTATCAGTTCTGTAGGCGCATTATTTAGCAAGATGACGCAAGGTAAGCCGATTATGACAAACGGTATTGCCACTATAATCTGCAGTTTCCAAACCTTTTTTACAGCCTTTCTGAGGACATTTGGACGATTAGCACCGTCTCTAGAAATGATGGTTGGCAGACCCGCATCAACTATCAAAAATATTGCAGTGAATATGTCCATCAAAAGTATCCACAGACCATAATCACTTTGGATTACTGCCCTTGTCAAAATCACTTGACCAATCAATGCAAGTAGAACAGAAATGATTTCAGAAGAGGTCAACCAAGTTGTATCCCTAATCAGAATTGGTTTGCGCGCAGCAAAGCCATGTTGACTGACACCTCTGCGCATAACAAGCCTATTGGGCATTAAATTAAGGATTAATCGTCATACCGCACCTTCAATAATCACCGAGTATTGGGTATTAACGGTGAGACTATGGTAAGTACTCAATGGGTATCAGACGAAATTGCTACAGTCCTGCCAGATGCGAATGTCGAAGTAATCGACCTAAATGGAACAGGCGACCATTTCCACGTCCGAGTAATCTGTGAATCCTTCCAAGGAATGATTCCACTGAAGAGGCAGAAAATAATTTTGAACCATTTTAAGCCTCACATCGCATCAAATATTGTACATGCTTTAGATCTAAAATGTATGACTCCAGCACAAGCGGAGAATGTTGGAGATACCGTATTCCACCCTCATGCCGGGGGAACAGGAATTCATATCAAGAGAATTCAAAAACAGCAAAATAAGGAGTGATTAAAATGGATTGGACAGACGCAGAATTACAGAAAATCGTAGATGACCACAGCATAGTGCTTTTCATGAAAGGTACGCCTGGAGAGCCTCAATGTGGCTTTTCCAATAGAGCGGCACAAGTCTTACAACAACTTGGAGAAGAATTTGCAGCCGTGAATGTACTATCGGACAGAAGGGCAATACCTTCTATTTGTACTTGGTCGGATTTCCCAACAATGCCACAGGTATACATTCATGGTGAATTGATAGGCGGTTCAGACATCGCTCTTGAGATGCTTCAAGATGGTTCCCTAAGAGAGATGTTTGACGCTGGAAGACAATGATGAACACCCCTTTTGGCGATGCCTTCATACATTGCTTTTGGTTGGACTGTCCATGATGAGTGATTCCAAGAGAAGACTGGTCGTCGAAGGCGGAGAGAAAATCGTCGATTTTGATAACAAAGCGTTCAAACCTATACCTGAAGAAGGTATTGAGATGGCAGCGAATGCCATGCGCAGAGGGGTAATGTATCGTTACCAGCCAAAAACAAAAGAGGAATCAATTACAGCAAATTTCGAAAAGAAATTCGCTGAATTTATGGGTGTTAAGCACGCTGTTGGCGGAAATTCCTGTGGTTCAACTATGTTCATCGCTATGAATATTGCAGGGGTGAAAGCAGGTGACAAGATTCTATCAAACGCATTTACTTTCCACGCAGTTCCTTCTGTAATCGAGCACATGAGAGCAGAACCTGTATTGGTCGAGTCAAATAGAGAATGGGGAATGTGTCCTGATGATCTAGACAAGAAAGCAGCAGAGACTGGAGCAAAGGTACTGCTGATGTCTTACATGAGAGGGCACGTTCCTGATATGGACAGAATTATGGAAGTTGTAAAGAAACATGATTTATTCTTCATCGAGGATTGTGCTCACGCTTACTGTACATCATGGGATGGTAAATTGCTTGGAACATTTGGACACATTGCTTGCTTCTCTACTCAATCAAGCAAGGGTATGTCGGCTGGAGAAGGTGGAATATTCATCACCGATAACGATGAATACGCAGCAAAAGCTGTTCTATATGCTGGATCCTATGAATTACTTTGGAAGAAACACTACAACTTAGACCCAGAATTGATGGATAAGTTGCAAAACCAAATCCCAGGGTACTCAATGAGAATGCATGAGGTTACCGCTGCAATGCTTACTCCTCAAATTGACAGATTGTCCGTCATTCACAAGATTCACACAGAGAACTACATGCGTTTGGAGTCCATTATCGGAGACCATCCAAACATCGAAGTTCCTGCAAAAATGGAAAAAGCAGACAGATTCTATGACACAATGCAATTCCACGTCACAGGTCTATCCAGAGAAAAGGCAGACAGATTCATTGATTTGATGAAGATGGAAGGTATTCCAATGCAAATTTTCGGAGCAAAAAGAAATGCTCGAGATTACAGACAGTGGACATATGTTGCTGCTCACAAAGAAGTAATGCCTGAAACAATTGCAAACATAGAATTTGCTTGTGACCTGAGCATGCAGCCACATTTGACCTTGGATAATATCGAGGTTATGGGCAGAGTTATCAGAGAAGTCATGGACTTTGTAGTTGCAGAATGAGACGTACATCTCTCCAAATTCAACATATACTGAGAGAATCTAGTGCATCTGTGCCAGAGCGCTTTGTATGGTTTGAGAGGCTAGCGCCTCGAGGAGGAATCATTCGCTACGGATTAGTGGGCTGCTTCAACACTCTAATTTTCGCACTGTTAATTGCAATTTTGACATTCTTATTCGGAGTTGAAAGACAGGATTCAAGCCTTTGGACTTTGATATGGGGAATTTCTTGGTTTATTTCGGGGGTTCTAGCACATTGGATTCATCGTAAATTTACATTCACGCCATCAACTAATCTTACCTATTCAGTTTCAACTGGGACTCCTGTTTACGTAATTGCATTACTTGGTTCATCAGTTACATTTGGTTTGTTAGTTGAGTTTACAAAACTCTGGGTGCCATTACTGGGAATAGTGAATGTTGGTCTGTGGGGCTTTTTTCAGTGGGTATTGAATCGTACTCTAATATTCAGACATGATAGAGCAATCAGGTGGGAGAGGGAGCAGGAATGAATACCTCATCGGACTTGAAGTGGGTTGATGAGCTTATTAGAAGTGAGTTAGATGTTCGACCGATTTATTCAAAAAGAAGGAGTTTGAAATCCTTCGAAAAAGCTGCAGTGATAAGGACTGATGAAGGAAATCCAGTCGCTTATGCAGAAGTAGTAAATCACTTGAAGGGAGTTGAAATTACGACGGTTCTAGTTGATCAGAGCCACAGGGGTAAAGGGTATGGTAAAGAATTGATGAAGGAGGTGATTTCACAAATCGACAATGATTTAATTTTCCTTCACACAAAGTCACCTGCATTGGTTTCAATAATACAAAAAATCGGATTCAAGAAGAAATCAATACCGAGTTTTATTTCTGGCATCTCAATACTCTTACGCCTACCCAGAAGGTCGCTTACTATGATATTCAGAGGAGATTTCAAGCGTTTATGGTTGCAAACAATCACGCTGGGTAAATACGACTGTTACGTTCTAGAAAGGAAGCGCGATTAGCTCGAACAAGATAGCATCGAGCATCCAACTCTATTCCTTGCCCATTCAGGGCGCTTCTTGAACCATTTTTCTTCAAATTCTGGCTGTTCATCGTATGGATTTTTCAATAGTTCGAATAATTCCTCACACACAGAATAATCTTCCTTTTCTGCTGCATCAATAGCAAGTTGTGCCATCCAATTTCTTAGTACATACTTGGGATTGGCACGCTTCATACTTTCTCGGTCCGGACTGCGATCAACTCTTTCCCACCAAGAATTCAGCCATACATTCCACTCTTCTTTAGGCGCATTCTCGTAATCATAGAATGCATCTTCCAATGATGATATATTTGGCTCATCTATTTCTGAAAGTAGCCTAAAGAAAATAGTCATATCAGTTTCAACTTTACCCAAAATCGAGATTAGTTCCTTCACCAATGCCTCATCAGCCTTTCTAAATTCATCAAGACCCAGTTTTTGCGACCACATTTTGTTATTGTGGAATTCAAATTTCTCATAGTAATTTTCTAATGCTTGGTACAATTTTTCAGGGTCTTCAAACAATGGTCCAATCGCTTCTAACAATCTAGCATAATTCCATGCCCCTATTTGTGGTTGATTTCCGTATCTGTATCTTTTTCTTCCGGCATCGGTTGTATTCGGAGTCCAGTCTGGATCAAAATCCTCTAGCCATCCATATGGTCCATAATCAATAGTCAATCCATGAATAGACATGTTATCTGTATTCATTACTCCATGAACAAATCCAACTCTCATCCAATGAGCGATCATCAAAGCAGTCTCTTCGCCAATTTGATTCAACCAGTTGATGATTGCATCATCATTATCCAAATTATGTTCAGGGAAATGATGTTTTACGGTATATTCAGCCAGTGTTTGCAAAGTCTCATGATCTCCAGTCATAGTATGAATTTGAAAACTTCCAAAACGAATGAAGCTTGGAGCAGTCCTGCAAACGATTGCACCAGGCTCTGGAGCAGGTCTTCCGTCATACATGATATCTCGGACTACATCTTCTCCGGTGGTAACCAAGGAAAGTGCTCTTGTTGTTGGAACACCCAAATGGAACATTGCTTCGCTACATAGGAACTCACGAATCGATGATCTCAAAACCGCTTTTCCATCAGAAAATCGAGAATAAGGTGTACTTCCCGATCCTTTCAGTTGTAATTCTATGACTTCGTTTCCCGTATCCACTTCACCAAGTGTAATTGCTCTGCCATCACCTAATTGACGAGCCCAATTACCAAATTGATGACCCCCGTAGCGCTGAGCATATGGGTCCATGCCATCGACAAGTTCAGATCCTCCTAGGATGCTATCTCCTTGTTTTTTGATACCAATTTTTTCACCAATCTCTTCTGACCATAGCCTTAGAGTAGGATTTGGTGTTGGAGTTGGCTTTACTCTAGACCAACATACTCCAGGGACTTGTCTTGAGGGTCCGCCTTCTTGCTCATCTCCTGGAGTCTGGTCTAGGAAGCGGGCAAGCCATGTCAAATCAGCAAAAGATTTGTTGCCCATACATGCCAGAAGGACTAGCGCTTCTTCAACTTGATTGTATATCCAAGCAGATTCTGAAAATCTACTCTATGATCGCTCAAAGGCTATCTGTTTTTGAATCAAGTTTGATATGGCACCAACCGTGATCGAACCCTTTCTTAACGATCCATACGCCACCTGCTGCTTCACATTCTTCCTTAGTGAAAATTCCACCCAAGTTGTCTACATCATCTACTCCAGATTCTTCAAAAATCCCTTCTCTGCTAGTTTCCTCAGCAGATACTGCGCCAATCATCGTGCTTGCTAACAAGACAACCACAATTGTAGCTATCTTGCTTTTTTTTACTGTATGCTTAAGCATGAGTTAATATTGAACCGGGTCCTTATTATTTCTTTCGTGTTGCTTCCCTACCCGAGGTGAGATAGTAGTCTCAGCGCTTAGTACTTGGCCAATAAAGGGTAATCTAAGGCTAGAGTCTTTATGGGCAGAAATTTCTTCAGTCCTTTTTTAGTTCTACATTTTTCCAATAAGATTCAACGAATAAAGGTGAAACATCGAAGCGTTTAGCAGTCCTTCTGAAATAATCAATCCATTGGTCGTAGTCTGATTTTGAAACAATATTACTGTAAGTTTCTCGTTTCTTCACCTTTCGAGGAGGAGTATTTTCTTCAAATTCACCCAACGTCTTTCTGACGCCAGCAAAGATGTAACTGTCGATAGCGGGATGGAGACAATTTATCAAATCCAAATCTTGAATTTCATTGTACGGAGTGTTCTGACAAATTACATGGTGCCATAGGAGTAAATTGAGCGGTTTTGCATAACGATTGTAGCAACGGAATGGGTCATCATCGTATTCAGTTGGTGTATGTTGATTTCCATATCTAGCAAATACTCCTCTTTCTGATAAAAATTGTGCAAATTCTACCACCATCTTCTGGTGCCATTCATCGAAAATATCTGATTTTATAGGGCGGTCCTGACTTGCAAACCAATCATCTAATGCCTCCGAGAAAAATTTTGCAGCGCCTCCTGGCAGTGATTTGTCTCGAGAATCTCCCTCCGGGAATGACTTGTATGGAGTAAAATGCTTCAAGACGCCCTTTGATTTGTCTTTATTTGAAAAACCTCTGATTGTGTTTCCATCGACAAACCACCTTACATCTACCTCTTTTGCTCGTGTCTGGAAGAAATAATCATTCATTTCTTGGACGAATTGCGCCCCATTCCGTTTGTTTAAGGAATCAAAAATTTTTACCACCTTTTTTCATATTAGTTTGATGGCCTTCCAACTGCGTGTGTAGTCCAGCCTTGTAGCTTTAGTGCCTCCAAATCAAGAACTCTTCTGCCGTCATAAATTAC
>PBDU01000018.1 GCA_002718195.1 Methanobacteriota archaeon
ATTGTGTCTGTGATTCTTGCACCTTCATTGAGTGAATTGCATACTTTCAGTGATTCAGTAATTTCTTCCTCCTCTAGAATTTGATTGTCTGCTGTTGAACTACCAAACCCATTATCAATCCCGAAATGGATTATGAAACCAATTTCACAAACCGATGGGGAAGGAAATTCGCGAGAAACCAAAGCAGAGTGTCCACTGGAGCCGTTTACTCCATTTTGCCCAGGATTCCCATTAGAACCTAGTAATCCATTGCAAATTGATTCAGAATTAGTAATTTCATCATCACTTAAATTCCCATTTGAATCATTATCATAACCGATATTGATGCGATGTCCTCCAGTTAGGCAGGTTGAATTTCCATACTCATACTGCTCAGTTTCAATCAAGGTGCTTAGAGCATCTTGCCCCGAGTCTCCTGGTTGTCCTTGCGGTCCGCTTAGGCCCATTTTACCATGGCATATTGTAGATTGAGAGGTGATTTCATCATTTGACAAATTAGCGTCAAAGTTTAGATCTGTACCTATATTGATGTCTATTCCACCATCGATGCAGGTTTCGTCAGAATCCCTTTCACTCGTGTAAATTAACAATTCTCCGCTCTCCTGTACTTGATTTTCCTCATCAGTACTCGATTGGATTAGTACAGAGTAGCCAGCAATTAAAATTGCAAAAATTATGGCTACTGTTTGAATTATGTTGATAACTACAACTCTTTTTTCTCTGCTTCTTGTTGTTCTAGTTCCTTCATATCTTCCAGCTCTGATTCTTGATGTTCTCGAATTTTGCTCAGCATTATGCCTCCTGATTTGTTGATAATGCTGTCCCTGTTGTTGACCTAAATATTCGGCTCCTGATTCGATGTCTTGATTTTCTGACATGGACGACGCTTAATTCTTCAATGTTATCAAAACCTTCGGTCAATCAAAAAATTTCAGATTTGTCAATTTTTAGTATCAAAATCATAGGGTGTACTTGAAAGACTGGCGTTGTTTGTAGTGATTCATGCAGATTCCCGACAGGCTCAAAGCACAACTTGCAGGGGAAGAAGGGGAAACGAGAAGAAAGGCAGCAAGTTTGGTGGTGGACTTAGCTTTCACTGCAGGCGCTGAGGAATTTGTAGAGGTTGCTCATTCTCACGTGTCCGGTGTATCAGTGATAACTGGCGGGCATGGGCTTCGAAGATTTTTGAGTGATCTTTCAAAAGATACATCAGGAAAAGTTTCGATTCCTACAACTTTGAATTCCGCTGGTTGTGATAAAACGAAGATGGAAGAGATGGATATTGAATGGCCAGATTTCCTTGAACAGCAATTCGAAATTATCCAAGCATATGATAAATTAGGAATCGAAACGAGTTTGTCATGTACCCCATACGATGCAGGAAGAGATTTGCCAAAGGGTATTGCTTGTTGGGCAGAATCAAACGCGGTTTGTTATGCTAATTCATGGACTGACTTAGTAACAAATCGAGAATCTGGCCTCAGTGCTTTAGCAACTGCACTAACTGGATTTGCTCCAAAGTGGGGATTACATTTGGAGGATAATCGTCAACCGAATATCTTAGTTAACGTTAATTGTGATTTGGAATATCTCAGCGATTGGTCAATTTTAGGTGACTGGATTGGAGCACAGGTAAAAGCGGATTGGAATACGCCATGGGGTCCTATGCCTTACATCACAGGTCTTCCTTCTAAGGCATCGATGGCAAGGAAAAAAGCACTTACAGCAGCGGCTGCAAACCATGGTTGCCCTATGTTATGGGTTGAAGGAATTAGTGATGAGGCTCCGGTAGTCGAAGTCGATGGCAAATTAGTCCCTGCCTCAGGAGAATGGCAAGGAGTTCTAGAATTCAGTAAATCGAACTTGGATTCTGAATACTCATCTTTGGCTCCTACAGGTCAGGTTGACCTTGTTGTAATTGGCTGTCCTCAGGCTAGTTTGGAAGAAATAAGGACGACTGCATCAGCGTGCAGAAGTTTTGCAGAAATGGGTCAAAAGATTCCTAATAATCGCCTCTGGGTGTTCACCAGCAATGAAAATTATGACCTTGCTCAAGCAGACGGCTCTGTGGCAATATTGGAGGAGTCCGGTGCCGTTGTATTGAGAGATACATGTCCAGAAGTTACTCCATATAATCGCTCAAAATATAATCACTTGTTAACAAATTCAATGAAGGCTGAGCACTACCTAACCAGCGGACTGAACCGGATACCATGCAGTGTTATGCCGATAATTAAGTGTGTAGAACACGCATTTAATCCAGAATTATCTGCAGGAGAAAGACCAGTTCTGCATGCTAAAATCAAGGAATCCATGAAGTCCAGCAAGACAAAGATGTCAGGACACTTCCACATTAGTGGTCAAGGCTTGGAATCACAAGGAGATTTTTCAGTTGAGGGATACGCTATGGTCTCTGATGTTCCTATCACTTACTTAGGATACGTAAACAGGGATAGCGGGATAATTGAAGAAGCAGGTCATCCGTTGGATGGCAGAGCAATCGAAGACACGATTTTGGTTTATCCAAAAGGCTCAGGTTCGACTGTTGCTCCCTATGTACTAATGGGTCTGATCTACACAGGTAAAGGACCTAAAGCCATTCTAAATCGAGATATATGTCCCTTAACATTGCCAGCAGCCTCATTGTTGGATCTACCTTACGGACACAGTTTCAGTGATGACCCATGTATGGAAATCAATGATGGAGACAGGGTTCTCTTCACCAAAGTTGGTGATGAAGTTTCGATTGAGTTAATCGAAAGAGCATGATCGGTGAAAACATGGATTCATCTAGAGTATTGGTGACTGGTGGGGCAGGATTTATTGGGTCTTCATTAGTTGAGCAATTACTAAAAAATGGAAGCAAGGTTGTGATTATTGATAATCTTTCTAGAGGTAAATTAGATAATTTATCTGAAGTATCGAATTATTCTGTTGAAGGTGGCAATCTTCGCATCTTAGTTGGAGATTGTTGTGATCCTGAATTACTCGAGCAAGCCTACTCTGAGTTTGGGGGTTTTGATTCAATACATCACCTAGCAGCGATAAATGGGACAAAATGGTTCGATGAAATACCTACCGAGATAATTGAATTGAGCATAGATTCAACTAGGATATTAATTGATTATGCAAGACTATGCGATTCTAAATTTGTATTCTATTCCTCTCCTGAAGCATATGGAGAAAATCCAAACCAGCCGCTTGGAGTCCAATCAAACAGTGTTTTCTCGAATCCTCAAACGCACCAAAGACACTCTTATGGTGCTTCGAAATATTTGTGTGAAGTTTTGGTTCAGTCCGCTTGTAAGAGCGGATTGAGGGCAGCTATTGTTCGCCCTTTCAACGTATATGGTGAGCGTCTGCCCGGTGGACAGTATGGACAGGTTGTGTCCATTTTTTTACACTTGATAAAAAACAAAGAAGATTTGATCGTTCATGGAAATGGAGGGCAGTCTCGTTCGTTCACTTACATTGATGACATCGTTTCTGGTTTGATCTCCATCGAGAAGGCTGAACCTGCGAATGGATTTGCTAAAGCTTACAATCTGGGTAGTGCAAGCGAGATAACAATTCTTGAGTTAGCCAAATTATGCATTGACGTTACTGACAGTGGCAAATCAATTGAGATAATACATGGTGATGGATATAACGGAGATTCTGCATCAAGATTAGCAGAATTTGGAGAATATGAAAGAGAAATTGATTGGATTGCCCCCACATCTTTACGTGATGGGCTCTCTAAAGTCTGGAGTTCTATCTCAGGAAATTAATTGTAGTGTTTGGTCGCAATAAATGACCAAGAATCATGGATGGGCACTAATCTGTCCATTCCATGCTGACATAGCACTTCAACAGGTTCAGTAGCAGCCAAATCTGCGTGTTTCCAAATTGCTTTGATTTCCAATAAGCAAAGCTTAGCGACAGCGTCAGGCATTTCGTATTCTGTTTTGAAAGTCGTTTCAATGGCATAAAGAGAATTACTCATCAAGAGTTCATTCAATGGTGATGCTTGAAGATTCAATTCATCGAGCTCACTAATGCCAACTTCAAGTTGCTGACCACTATCATCAGCAAGTCTTGCCATATCCATAGTTGGTGGTAAAAAGTGGATGAATGCATTTCCATCTTTTCTTAGATTTTCATAAGTATCTCTTTTCCTTCCATCTCTGGTCTGACTTAAAGAAATCAACACATATGGTGGTGAATTTGATGGGGACATGATTGATGAAATTGGTGCTAGATTTATGCTTCCATTGCTGTTTCGTGTTGACACAATCCCAATTGGTCTCGGGCTGATCATGCTTGTTAGAATCTTGGCCCTGTCTGGATGATTCATATTCTGAATGTCTAATCTCTCTGGATTGGAGGACAAAATCTTATCATTTCTTGAGGGATTTAATTCGCTTTCATCCGTAAGCCAATGGTCAAGTTTCCCCTCTTTCAATTCGATTAAGGCATATTCTGTGTGCTGTTTGTAGTGTAACCAAGGCAAGATAGAGTCCTGTTCTCCTCTGCTCTCTTTTCTCAGAATACTTTGCTCAGAATAATTCACACAATTCTCTAAGAATTTAATGATCGAATCCTTGTCAAGCATTGGATTTCCCTCCCCGCTTTTCTTCATATTCTTTTCTAGTCATGAGGAATCGTGCTGGATTTCCTGCCCATACTTCATCATCTGGTAAATTCTTTGTGAGAACCGAGCCTGAGCCCAAAATAGCATTTTCACCAATGGTTAAGCCTGGATTAACAGTTGCGCCTCCACCTAATACCGAGCCTTTTCTGAGCACAACCTTTGCCCAAAGTGATTTGCTTCCTGAAGGAGGATATTTGTCGTTTAGTATAGTGCAGTTAGGTCCGAGGAATACATCATCATTAATTTCAGTTAAATCAGCAACATAGGCTCCACCTTGTATTCTAACATTATCCCCAATGATGCAATCTCTGCCAATATGTGCCATTGAACCAATGTTGCAGTTTGTACCAATAATGGTATTTTTGCCAACATGGCAAGGCCACCAAGCGGATGAAGAATTACCTAAGTCAATTCTCTCTCCACTCAATGTATTTTTCACTCACTCACCTTCGATTTCTAATTCACGCATCAGCATAGATACGTGGTTTTTCGCTCTTACGTTGTATCTGCACCAACTTATTTTTCCATCAGGAGTCATTACAAAAGTCGATCTAACGCAGCCAAGATATTCCTTTCCGTAGTTCTTTTTTATTCTCCAGGTTCCAAACTGATTGTGAAGTGACAAATCTTCGTCTAGGAGCAGGGGAAAATTTAATTCTTGTTTAGCAGTAAACTTGTCGTGAGATTTGGCTGAATCTTTGCTTACTCCCAAAACAACAACATCGTTTGATTGGAGTCTTGCCATGTTATCTCTAAAGTCGCAGGCTTGTGTTGTGCAGCCTGGTGTTGAATCCTTTGGATAGAAGTAAAGAATGACTGTTTTTCCTGCTGCGTTTAGTTCCTTAAGGGAATATTCAGTGCCGCCTGAATCATATGCTGTGAAGTTTGGTGAAACATTGCCTTCTTCTAGATTTACTGGGTCTTCCATATTACGACCAAGGAAATGATGCATTTAGTTGTGTGTACTTTTATTGTTCACGAAAATATCGCCGAAAAAACACTATTTTTGTAAATTAGTCGAAGAGAATTCTCCTTATGAGTGCTATTATGCAATATGAATGAGTGCCAAGTCATTATTCATGGATTCTGCTAAAGTTGCCGAATCATTCATGAACTAGCAGGAATTGTATATACTCATGGTGGCTTCGAGGATGAGTAGAAGAAGCCGCCGGTTTTTCAAGCAAATTCAAAAAGCCGATGCAAAATACAGGCTCCAAGAAATTGCTTCTCAAATACAAGCAGACCTAGACAAGAGAGCAATTTCTTATGATGAGGCTTTGAACCTTGGCAACATTATCCAGCACCGTGCTGATCAGTTGCCTGGTGACACAATTGTATACGCAATTTCAGATAGAGACGCTTACCGCAAAACTCTCGAGTTATACTTGAGAGACGCACTCCTGACAAGAACCGAGCAATTATTGCTTTGGGAAGAGAGAAGAAGATTAGGGATTTCTGATGACGAACACCAAAGATTGCTCGATTTACTGGTTTTACAAATGAACAAGCAAGGTAAATCAGTCTCAATTCAAAAATACGAAAAGGCAGGTGCGAAAAATGTCTAGGTCGGGAGTAACATCCAGTCTTATTTTGGTAGGGTTATTCGTACTGTCAAGCATGACCCCTGCCTTAATTTCAACTACTACTGAGGCAGCTTCAGCAAGAAGTAACCCGGACTTTTCAGTTACATCCTTGATGCTGGATGGAGCTGGCTCCGTAGCAAATGGCTCGAATTACATAGTCGAGGCAGACACGCACGTAGTTCTGGTTAGAATTAGCAACCTTGGTTCCGCAGCAGGAATCGCAAATCTCGATTTGGTTCACAAGGGTTCACCCATTGCTGCAGAAACAGTGGTCAATAGTATCAATCTAGGTAGCATTGCTTCCGGAGCGACAACGAATGCAATCCAGATTTCTTGGGATGCAACCTTGGGCGATGGCCAAACTCTATTTGCAAGAGTAAACAGTGTTAGCGATTCTAATCCATCCAACAACGAAAGAAGACTAGATTTGGATGTCAAAAACTACCACAAAGGAAATGATCTCAATAATAACTTCCCGACTCCATCTCCGGGTCAGTCGATTGCAAGGCTCGGTCACGGAACTCAATATGTGAATGTCTCTGTTGTTAACGACGGAGTTTTGCCTCTGTCTGCTGTTCTTGCAGTCACTCTTACAGAGCAATCTAACCCAGCTAACACGATGACTATTTACTCCAATACACAAATTCTTCAAGCCGGTTCAATGCTTAATCCGGCGGCTGCACAGGAACTTAGCGCGAGTTTTTCTTCTACTGGGATGAATGGACAATGGTCGATAGAAACAGAGGTTATTTACAACGGTACTATTTACACATTAACCGAGTTGTTAAACAGCACAACAATCGAATTTTCTGATTATATCTCCATCCTTTCACCGCCTTCAGACAGAACTGCTCAACCTGGCACAACTACAACCCTGACGTTTGTTTTGAGAAATATTGGGGTAATGTCGGATTCATTCTCAATCTCAATTTCTTCCTCCCTTGGTTGGGCTGATACTAACTGCTGCGGTTCATCCACTCAGTTGATTGCGCCAAATGGGATTACAACAATACAGGTTCCTGTCACAGTACCCATCAACGCTGACAGAACATGGGTGGATACAGTAACGCTAACTCTTGTTTCAGGTGGAGATTCGTTCACTTTGACAGGCACTGCCCGGGTCATGGCCGGAGAATTCTACCAGGCTCAAGTGGATATGCCATCAGGGGTCACATTGGTGACTCCTGGTCAGGAAGTTGAAATCCTTGTTAATATAACAAACCAAGGAAATGTTGCATCTGCTTTTGCTCTAACCAGCGGTTTGTCAATCCCAGCTTCAAACTGGAATTACGAACTATCGACACAAACTACAGCGGTAATTAATGAAAGTGAAACCATAGATGTTTACCTCACCGTTACCGTTCCTCCAATCCAAATGCCTCTTGATCCTACTGAGCACAATAGGGCAGGAGATGTTCTCCAAATTTGGGTTCAGGCTCAATCACTCGACGGTGGAGTTCCAAATTCAGATTCTCATCAACTAGAAGTACGCCCTGTGATTGTAGTAGATCCAGGTCTTGAAACCGAGGTAATCGACTTAACAGTTGAACAGGTTGTACAGGCAGGTCAAGGAGTTGGATTGGACGAAATATTAGATTTAAATGTAGAAATCCGTCACAACCTTGTAACTAACTTGAGCGAAACTATTGATGCCAATCTAACGGTAGGAGCTCTTCAATTCACGGCTCTTAATGCTGGAGGATTCAGTGAGGCTGACAGATGGGATGCTAGTGTTTCTCCAGGAATAATTCAAGATTTGACCTTGGGTGACATTGAGTTTGCCGCACTTGGAATACAGGGTCCTGCGGATGGTTATCCATTAGCAGGGGCACTCGAGATTCCAATTACAGCAACTCCGTTTTTAGGGCTCGCTCACAATAATAGCGGCGTGATTTCTTCTCCAGTCACCAGAACTCTTGTCATTAATATCCCAACCGTACTTGGTGCAGAAATTGACGAAGATGGTCCAATCAATGCAACAGTAGGAATTACCAATACTTACCCTATCCCGTTTGAAAACACTGGAAACGACATGACATCCTATTTCCTAAGCGTTGTTGATGATTTGCCGGATGCTTGGACTGTATCTCTAAACACAACTACTGCAACAAGTTCGGTCATAGACCAACTTCCTAGCCCAGTAGCATCCCATCCTCTAGTTACGGAAGATCACAAAACATCATTCACACTCAGTGTTATCACCGACCCGCTAACTCCTGCCGGAACGACTGTCCCCGTAACAATCCGAATTCAGCAACAAAATACTGGGGTCTTAATCGATTCACACATAATTCCAATCAGAGTTGGAGAGCAAGTAAATGCTACCCTTGATCCAACTAACCAAACTGTTGACGTTGCCGTAACAGATAACCCCTTGACTCGTGTAAGAATCTACAACACAGGAAATACGCCTACAACATATTCGGTGTGGCTTGATGATCCAACCGACGATCAAGTTGAATTTGTGATGGAAACACCAGAAGAAATTCTTGTGGGAGCAGGTTTCTCTGAATCCATCAAGGTAAGAATTAATCCTGACTCAGAGGCTAGGTCTGATCAATTGCACATGGCTACTGTTTGGGTCTCTACGGGCACTGGATTAAATTTGAGCGCTAACATCATTGCCAACATAACAGAATCTCAATCCGTAGCAGTTGAAATTCCGGATAATGTAGATTCTGACGAGACAAAATCAGGAGTTCAAGTAAGCGTTATACCGGGAACTCCCGTTATCATTCCTTACACCGTAACAAATAACGGAAATCTGAGAGAGGAGGTGCTGGTAAATGTATCAGTTGAAGGAAACTGGGAGGTTACACCTGGTTCTAGTTCTTACACTTTGGAGATTGACGAAATAGATGGAAATTCTATTACCGTTGAAGTCCCTTCGTTGGGTGGATTAGAAAATCTGGCAAATGGTGAGATAAGGAATGTTACCTTCCTTGTAACAGACGCAGTTACCGGTGCAGCCTTGAGTTCAACCAATGTTCAAATTGTTATTGCGCCGTTGTTCGATGTCGAAATACTGGAATGGGAAAATGAGTATTTCTTCAACAGAGGATTGACAAGAACACTTAACGGAGTCATAAAGAATGTTGGAAACAGCGATGTCCAAGTATATGCAAACTCCTCAGTCCAAAGGGCTGGCTTAAACCTTCCAAGCAATGATTGGTTTGTATCGGATGGGGAAAGCCAAATTCTTGATTTGAAGATGGGACAATCCAAATCATTCTCAATCGATGTAGAATTTGTAGAATTCGAGCCTGATTTGACTCTAATTGGCGACCTAATCGTGACAATAGAACCTGTTGATGATGAAGTAACTGGTACTGCTATGCTCGAATCAACTCTTCGTCTTTCTAGACTCTTCCAAGATGTTCCAGTGGGAATTGTTCCTCCTGAATCTGGAGGAGATGTGCGGGAAGAAATTGTTTGGTCTCACATTCCTTTGGGAGCAGGAACGATTGCTAACTACGAAATCGAGTTATGTGCGGCTCAAAGAGGAATTGACCCACTAGACTTTAATCTGGCACCAGAAGAGGTAGAGTGGAGTTTTACTTTAGTTGCTGCTGACCAGAGTTATGAACTAGACTTAAATTCATCCTGTATAGGTGGCACTCAAGGAAATGAGTCTAGAATTCCGTTGCCCGCAAGAAGTCCATGGGTGACGACTGATCCAATTGACCTGATAATCAGCACTCCTTCGACTCCAAACATAATCGCTGGGGATGGTTATGACCTGACTTTCAGGCTTTATCATGAAGATGAACATTTGAATTATACGCTTTACAACGAGTCCACTTTTACCTATGATCTTGCTGTTTTTGCAAATCCACAGGTCGTTTCCGTTGATTATCAAAGCTTTGAGGAAGGTTCGGCTGAGAGAGTTTCTGTTACCGTAAGGAATGCGGGTACTTCGTTGTTGATCGGAGCAACTGCATCGATTTATTGTGAAAATGCCGATGTGACTGTATTGAGCGATATGAATAACACCGGGGCTCCAATATTCCCGTTCCTAGGACCTAGAGAGCAAACGGTCTTCGAGTTTGAAATTGACCCTCATGAACTAGATTGGTGGGTTTCATCCGAAGAATTCAGTTGTACTGTTACTGCAGATGCACAGTTCAAAGATGGTGACCTTCCAGAAGATAATACATACATGATAGATGACAGAGTTCATTCAGCGTCATTCGATATTTTTACAGTATTTGGTGCGTTTGTTGGATTGTTTATACTCTCAATCATCCTGTTCTCTCTGAAGAACCAAAACGAGAAATTTAGGGTGATTGGAACATATAGCGGTCTTGCTTGTATTGGTTTTGCATTCCACTTAGTAGACATGTTCTGGTATGGTCCAGCAATCCTCTTGTTCGCCCTACTTTGGACATGGAGAATGACATGGAGAGTTAGTGAAGAGTTTAGTGCTATACATGCTGACTATCAGAAGAAGAGACAAGGTTATGCTACCCTATATTCAGATCACAACAAAATTTTGAAGAACTCCCAATCTGAATTAACTACCATAATGTCTTTACCAATATTTGGATTCTTGGTAATCGTCTTGGGTATACCGACTCAGATTGCATCTGACCCTACCAATGTAGTGAGTCTATTTGCTTATGTTTGCTTAGTTGCACTAGGTGTATTCTTCATCGTGAGATATGCCAACAAAGAGTACGGTAACCTGTTCTTTAGAATGTCTCAGGTTGAACTCAAGGCTCAGCGCATTGAACTTGACTTGACAGACCCTGCTGCCCTTCTAGCAGATATTGCTGATGAGGGTATTGATTTGTCTTCAATCTTAGGAGAAGCAAGCGAAGCAGTCCAAGATGAATCGAATAATGAATCGCTGGAGGTAGTCGAAAATGTCTGAAGAAGAATTCAGCACGGAGACTGGTATGGGTGATGCGCCTGGTCAGGGCGAAGGTTCTGTAACCTTGTCGAGGCGTGAAAGAAGGCAACTCCAAAGAGAGGAGAGAAGGGCTCAGAGAGAAATTGAGCAAACAGCAGCTGTCGAAGAAACCGAAGTTGATGTAGACGATTTTGGCGAGGAAGACTTCGTTGTTGAAGATGAGCAGGCTGATTCTTCGCTCGAAGACTTGAGAGAAGCTCAACTCAGCAGCCAGGCAAGAAGAGCCTCTGCCGAGAGACTGCTAGCTGCTAATTCAGGTCTAGAAAGGGCAGTAGTCGATGTCGTTGAGATGGAATCTAATTCACTTATTGCGGCAGAGCAAGAACTAATGGAGGCTAAACATCTTCTAAGTTCACATAAATTACGAAAGGCAAGAAGAAGCGTAGAAAGAGCCGAGAAAAATCTATCCGATTTGGAGGAAGAGGTTCTCAAATTGAGAAGAACGATGGCAACTCTTCACCGCTTAGTTATGGAGAAAGACATTGCTGAATACGAAATAGAAAATATTCTAACTAGATTGAGAAATGCTACAAGTTCTGCAGAGCACGGAAACGTATCTAGTGCAGCTAACGAGATCGAAATTCTCGTCGAGGAAATGATAGATGGAAATGTATCAACTCTCAACCCATTCTTGTTTAGACATTTCTGGATGGGAGTTACCACAAGGTGGCCTGCTGGAGGAGACATCGGTGTTTTAGTTGTTAGAATCATCAATGACGGACCGATTACACTCCCAGTGATGAGAATGGAGCCACCAGTTCCGGAAGGATGGATTTGTACACCCAAATTTATCGATGTGCCTGCAATCAGACCCGGTGGTAATATGCCGGTAAAGTTTGAAATATCTGCTCAACGAAGATACGGAGCAGATGAAGTCCCGCTCTCAAGAAAGTTAGGACTTTCAACAGCATATGAAGTAAGGTCAGGTGAGGTAATGTGTACAGTCAGAGCAGAGAGTTCTTTTGAGCCTTTACATGATGTAATTATCGCCCCTTGGATTCCGCCTGGCTTTAAGGCACCTAAGGCTCCTTTCTTTTCAAAAATTGAACCCGGTTCAGAACCGATTATCATTCGCATGCCACTAAGCATAGATCTAGGTCCCGGAGGTGCAAGGTGACCACATCATATTCCACCCGTTCAGCGGGAGGACGAGTAAAAAAACAATGGAGGAAAAAAAATGAAGAACGAAAGAAAAGAAGAAAGCGATAACCTCGCTGCAATCGGAATAGGTGCAATGATTGTTTTCATTGCGCTAATTCTTGTAGCAGCGGTTGCTGCTGCAGTTATTATTCAAACTGCAGAAAAATTGCAACAGAACGCACAAGCATCTGGTGATGACACACAAGAGCAAATGTCAACAAAAGTGACTTTGATCAACGTTGTCATCGAGACCATGGACGCAGGTACACCAAGTTACGAATTATTCGTAACATTCGAACTTGCACCTGGTTCTGAACCAACGCAAGGTGATGACATCGGCTACTCGGTTATTTGCGAATCAGGTGGTAACACTCAATTCGCACAAGGTGACCTAACAGGAGCTACTGTCCACACTGGAGATGGCGCGGGTGCAGTAGCTATCACATTGAACCCAGGAACAACATACGTGTTTGTTATGGAAATAGATGAGTGTGCGCCAACTGCAAACACTGACAACATCTTGTTGTTCACTGTTACAAGTGGTGGAAGCACATACGAAGAATTGCAATACGGGTCTTCCCCGTCAGTAGGAGACGTCGTTGTTTGAGGTGATTAAAATGAAGAACACAAATCAAGAATATAACATTAAGGAAGACAAGATAGCAGCAATCGGTATTGGCGCAATGATCGTTTTCATCGCTCTGATCCTTGTTGCAGCAGTAGCAGCAGCGGTTATTATCCAAACTGCAGAAAAGCTACAACAGAACGCACAATCTACTGGTGATGACACTACAGATGAAATGTCTGGTAAGGTCCAAATCCTCAACGTTTTCGTTGATGACCCTGCTGACTCATATGTAGTATACTTCCGTCTAGCAGCTGGATCTGATGATACTGCTGATGTAGACATTCTATGGCAGATTTTCTGTGAAGATCCTGATGGTGGCGGCGGTGGTACCGCAGTAACTGACAGACTTGCAGGAAACTTCCGTCCAGGAGGAGCGGATTCAATCATCCCTCTATCATCTGAAGCAGGAACTGCAACAGACACAGCAGAAGCTGGTGTTTCATACAGAATCTCACTAGATGCAAATGACGGTGTCGACCAAGATTGTAGCCCATCTCACCTGTTCAACGAGAACATCAAGGCATCCTTGTACATTCACGTTGTTGGTGGTGGATCAACCTACGATATCCTGAAAGTTAACGACGATTCCCGTGGAGCAGTAGTTGTCTGATTGCATACCCATTGCCAGCATTGGCGCATGGGTACACAGGAGGAATACAATGGCTTCGCGCTTTTTAGATAAAGCGGGGAAGGGATTTGACGAGGATGCGGAAACAACCGTAGCGCATTTGGAAATACTTGCAAATGTGGACATCGAAAAGGTCCCATTCCCTGAACAGGGAGAACTTAGCGAAGAAGATGCATGGACAATTTCGCCAAGCCCTACAAGGGCAAGGATGAATAGTATTGGTAGCGTTCCTAGCGTTACAACTACAATTGCCCCTGCACAAGTTCAAGTCCAAGCTCCTGCAGTTGATACAAGCGGTTTGGAGAGAATGATTTCTTCACGCTTGGATATGGTTGAGGATGTACTTAGGATGGTTGAATCCAAAGTAGAGCACGGCATTCCAATTTCTGGTGACTCCAACTTTGGAGAAATCATGGGTGAAAATGCAGAACTCCCCGAGGGCGCTATGCCCGATGACGTACTGGTTACTGCCGATGGGCAGATGATCGAAGTTTCACAGGGAGTTGATAGGCTGATGGTCGAAGATGAAGTTCCTCTTTTGGAACTTTACGAAGCTCAAGCCTTAGCAGCTAACCCATTCTTAATTGCACCTGATTCTGGCTTAGGTGACCAAACTAATGTTGGTGCTCCAACAATAGCGGCATTACTATTGGATAATATATCTGGTAGAGCAGCTGTAGGGTTTACTCAGAAAGCAATCGATGTAGGAATGCTGACCCAAGATGAGGGCTCTCAGGTCCTTGCAATCGTGCAATTAGCAGCACCAGGTGACGCAACATCTGCTTTAGACGATCACCTTAAGGATAGAGATTTGCTTAGATTTTCAGCCCTTGTTAGTCAGTGGCGAAAGTCTTCAAAACCTAGAGGTGAATGATTTGGGAGCCTCGGTTGGAATCGGTGGTCTAGTTATGGGTACTTCATTACTCGTGGTTTGCGCTGTTGCGCTAACTACGATTAGTTCCCAACTGGATACTTCAATAGAAGTCATCGAATCAACCGAGCAAAAGTCTCCTGAATTTGATTTAGTCACAATCGACTATTCATCTCGAGCAATTCTCTCAGTCGTAATAACAGACGCTGGAACCGGATACAATAACGGCACTATCAGTGCTACAACTGGTAGCTTTTCTGCTACATTTACAGTTAACAGCACTGGGTCAATAATAGACATAGATATCGTGGATAGGGGAAATTACTCGTCCTCTCCAACTCTTGTTGTGGATACTCCTAATCCCGGTGTGAACGCTAGTTTCACAATATCTACTGGAAATTACATTGAATTCGAATTATTGAATTCAGGCTCTGAGGTAATGGAATTAAACAATACTTGGATTTTACTAAACGGCTCTGAACCATATAATCTTGGTTCCCTTTACACGCCCAGCATATCATCATGGAATTGGTATCAAGGTGAGACTATTCAGGTACAAATGACTCCAGTATCTTCTGCGTGGTACGATCGAATCTCGTTCAGTGCAATGGGATATAATTTAGCGGCTAATATTTGAGGTGAAATTATGGCAGACGGTGGTTCATCAACTTTCATTATGTTGGTTACAGCATTGCTGGTAAGTGGTACGGTGAGTACTTTTTTGATTAGTGAATGGAATCAGTTTGCTAGAGATGCGACAGAATCCCGGAAGGCAATGGTCGCAAACTCGGAGACTGGTTGTGAATTAATCGGAGATTTTTCAAGAGTACCATATGAAACCGCAAGCCAAGAAATTACCATTTTCATCCAAAATACGGACAAACGAGTTCTTGATTCATCGGGACTAGTGATTATTGTTGATGGCGAACAGCGTTCAGCAAATCTGACTTCAACAATAAGTCCTGCAGGAGATTGGCAGAAAGGATCAATTGCAGAGGTAGTTATCGAAGGTCCATCTTCTTGGTCTTATTCAGACGGAGATGATGTTTCTTTGTCAATTGTATGTTCCTCAGAATTCAGCAATGGTGTCAGAGGAACTGATACAATCAATCAGGAGGTTAGATTAGATGCTTTCTAGCGATGAATTACCTGTACCAATCGAGGATGGTTTCCCGTACGAAGTGGAAACGGATTCCTTAGCAGATTCTATGGGTGCTAGACTACCTAATCGTTCGCTAATGCTGCTACAAGGGTCTGTTGGTGGAGGTAAGTCAATTATATCTCAGAGGCTTGTTCACGGCTTACTTCACAATGGTGCTAAAATTCTAGTTGTTACGACAGAATTGACTACCAGAGGATACATCGAACAAATGGAGAGCGTGGGATATGGGATAACATCATATCTTGCCTCTGGACAATTAACGATATTCTCACGCTTCGGAACTGTTGCTGAGTCAAAATCTGATGTTACGTTAACGGATGTTCTTGATTCTCCAGCAATTAAGTATGCAGATATAGTTGTATTTGATTCAGCATCATCGCTAATGCCTGATTTAGAAACCAATGAAGAGAGATTCAAGATAATGAAAAGGCTTAGAGAAGAAGTTTCTACAGGCAGATCATTTTTGTTGTGTATTGACCCAGATGCAATGGATACAAAATTACTACACGCATTGAGAGAATCATCTGAAGTTGTTCTTGATTTAATGACTAATCTAATCGGTGGGACATTGAATCGAACAATCTTAGTTACAAGATTTTTGAGAGCAGCGGGTCCTGTCCAGTCAACAATTGGTTGGAGAGTTGAGCCTGGAATGGGGTTCATTGTAGATATTACAGCCGTAAGCTGAGGTGCATGTTATGGTTGATGATGGTGGTTTTGCAAAAGGAGACTTGGCGGGAGTCATGTCAAAGCATCCGCACGTAGAGAAGTGGGTTCAAGACTTTGAAGCTAGATATGGCTCAAGACCAGAGTATTATGGACCACTAGATAGGGATGCAAAAAAGCAGAGACCATTCAACTTAATTTACATCACAAAAGAGCCCATTTTTGTACACATTTACGAGCCACCAAAAGATGAAGAAGGAGGCGGGCAAGTTCTGTGGTTTGGTCTAGAGCCACAATTGACCGAGGAAGAGGAAAATATTCGCAGAGATTTAGTTGAAGTATTACTACAAGAAGCACCAAGTGCTCCATCTTTCACAACTGACGATGAATTCGAGAATATACTCAGTCAGATGATCGATAGGCATACCGTACTAGACACCGAAGTAGTTGGACCTCGGAGACAGGGAAGATTATGGTCAGTGGTAGGTATGGAAGATAGACGTCTGACTGTTACCCAGAAACAAAAAGATAGACTAAATTACATAATCATAAGAGATTTAATTCGTAACGGACCTCTTGAACCATTGTTGAGCGATGAAATGCTCGAAGATATTCACTCTGTGGGATTAAAACATATTCACATGGATCACAAGGTATTCGGAATGGTTACCTCAAACATTAGATTTAGAGAGCGGGATTTGCTTGCAAAATTCCTTAGAGCAATGTCTGAAAGAATTGGTCGACCAGTTTCTGATAACAAGCCAATTATTGACGGAGCTCTACTAGATGGTTCACGTATTAACATCGTTTTCTCCGATGACGTGTCCATGCTCGGTCCATCATTTACAATCAGAAAATTCGCTGAGGAGACGATTTCAATCACTCAATTAATTCAATGGGGTACCATCTCTTCTCAACTCGCAGCATACATTTGGATATGTCTCGAATACGGTATGTCTGTACTCGTATCAGGGGAGACTGCGTCAGGTAAAACCACAACTCTAAATGCGATTCTTCCGTTTATTGATCACAATGTGAAAATATACTCTGCCGAAGATACTCCTGAGGTAAAAGTTAGGCACAAGATTTGGCAGAGACTTGTAACTAGGGATTCCAAGAACGAGGATTCCAGAGTTGAAATGTTCGATTTGCTAAAGGCAGCGCTAAGAAGCCGTCCGAGATACATTATCATCGGTGAGATTAGAGGTGTTGAGGGTGCTACAGCCTTCCAGGCTATGCAAACTGGACACCCCGTTATCGCTACTTTCCACGCATCTTCTATCGTAAAGATGATCCAGAGATTTACTGGTGACCCTATCAATGTTCCAATTCGTTTCTTTGATAACTTGAACTTCGCCATTTTCCAAGAAGTTGTAGAAGCTCCGGGTGGAGGAATTGCACGTAGAGTTACTGGAATTGATGAGGTAATCGGATACAACAAACATTCCGATGGTGTCCTCACTAGAGGTATGTTCGAATGGGACCCAGTCAAGGACAAGCACTACTTCCGTGGAATGTTCCAATCCCATTTGCTGGAAAATAAAATTGCGGCTATGGCTGGATTTTCAAACAAGAGAGACATCTATGATGACATGATGAAAAGGGCTGAGGCAATCCAAAGGATGGTCGATCGAGGTTTGACTCATTACGATGATGTGTTTGATTTATTGGGAATTTACTACAACAGTGGTTTTGAGATGTTTAGTAGTGCTATCGATTCATGGGTCGGGATAAATCAAGACTGAGGTGAATTGATTGGAGCGAATGGCAGATTGGCAAATCGCCCTAAGGCGAATCGAGATGCCTTTTCCTCGGTACATTTCGTTTTATGTTTTACCAGCTGCGATGGCTGGTCTAATTACTTCTTTAATCCTGATTTTTTCATCAGGTGGTTTTTCAGAAGGTGCTCTATTTTCTGGAGTAGCAGGAATATTACTACTCATTATGCTCCCTATTCTTTTAGGTGGTTCTGCTCTAGGTTATCCTCTTCTTGAGGTCCAACGGAGTGCGGTAAAAATCGAGAAAGAAATGCACATGTTCATCACCAGAATGGGTATATTATCACTGGGAGAGGTTGGAGCACAATCAATGTTCGATATCCTCAAACAGATGAGTGATTATGGTGAATTAGCAAATGAGGTTAAGAGAATTGAAATCCTCGTAGATAGATGGAATACCTCGCTTCCTGAAGCATCAAGAATAGTTGCTCAGCAATCTCCCTCCCCGTTGTGGGCAGATTTCTTGGACAGAATGGCTTTTTCCATTGAAGCAGGTCAACCAATCGATGAATTCATGAGAGCTGAGCAAGAAACGATCGCAGAACAATATGATACATTATACGATACGAGGTTGGAAAGCGTAGACAACATGAAGGAAATTTATGTGTCATTGGTCAGTGCAGGATTATTCGGTTTAGTTATTGCTGGAATTCACCTTGTTTTATTCGAAATTGGAAGTCTAGACGATCCACCTATCGAAGTTGCCAGTAGACTTAGATTCCTTTTACTCGCTGGATTACTATTTACCACAGTGCAAGTAATTGCTGTTTTTGCCTTTAGGGCCACAATTCCAGATGATCAGACATTTGCAAGGGATGATTTTGATACACCTTACAGGACTTTACAATCCAAGATGCTTATTTTCTCAGCCATTGCTACAGTATTCATGGTTGTCTTAACGACGCTGTTTGTAGTGATTGCGTGGGAGGCAATTGCTCCAGCCTGGGATAAGTGGGGATTACTTTTGATTGCAATTCCTCTTTCTCCAATGTTAATCCCTGCAGGATTTGTTTCAAGGGAGGAAAGTAAGGTTCTTCGCCGAGATGAAACGTATCCTGACTTTATCAGGGCATTGGGCGGTACAGCACAAGCAAGGTCGGCAGAACCCGTGGCAACCATCAAAGCCCTAAGGGGAATTGATTTTGGTGTTTTAGACCCGAGTATTGACCGCCTTGAGAAGAGGCTTGCTACTAGAATTGATTCCGATAGGGCATGGGATTACTTCAACGCGGACACGAATTCAGCAGTTATTTCCAGGTACACTAGAATCTATATCGAAGGTTCACAATCATCTGGTCAGCCAGCTTCAACTGCAGAAATGGTTTCAAGGTCCGTTGGTAGTCTACTTTCATTGAGAAATAGACGGTCACTTTCTGCTAAAACCATGTGGGGAGTTGCATTAGGTTTGCTAATTGCCAGCGTAACCTCGTTGAATGTAACCATCTCAATCGTATTACAACTGGGAGAGGCAATAGCAGGTGTAGCAACCGGACTTACCGAGTCAACTGATACCTCTGAATTAACTTCATTCGGTGCAGGAGTTGCTCTTCCAGTCATGGAAAACCCAGAGGTTGTGCCACAAAATATACGGCTCTTCAAAATTGTATCCTCAATTTTGATCATGATTCAGATAGCAGCAGTTTCACTCATCGCTACAAGACTTCGTGGTGGTGGATTAACCAGTGCTATGGGTCAAATGATTCAGTTACTTTGGGTTGCAGGAATTGCTTCTTTCATTACTGCGGTTATTCTTGAAAGAACAAGCGGAATCTTTGGAATTTAGCGTTTCTTCTTCCTGTTCTTTCTCGCTTCTTGCTCGATTCTTTTCTTTGTAGCAGCCCATGAACAAATTGGACATGTGGTCAAATCGTGCCAACGGGCAGGACAGTATTCTCTTCCAAAGAATATTATTTGCAAATGCAACTTATTCCATGTGTTCTTGGGGAAAATTGCTTTGAGGTCTTTTTCTGTTTTCTCAACTGTAGTCCCATTGCTAAGTCCCCATCTTGCTGCAAGTCTGTGAATATGAGTGTCAATAGGAAATGCTGGTACACCAAAGGCTTGTGAAATGACTACCCCTGCTGTTTTGTGTCCAACTCCAGGCAGAGACTCCAAACCATCCATTGTCTCAGGAATTTCTCCATGATATGATTCTACCAATATTTCACTTAATCTCTTGATGTTTTTTGCTTTAGTCGGTGCTAATCCAACCTCTCTTATCATTTCTCTAATCTCATCGACTGACAACTTCGACATTTCTGTAGCATCAGGACCCTTAGTGAATAATTGAGGAGTGACTTGGTTTACCTTCAGGTCGGTTGTTTGTGCACTCATCAATACTGCAATCAAAAGTTGGAATGGCGTTTCATGGTCTAGTGGGGTTGGAGTTTCAGGGTATAATTCTTCGAGCATTTGAAGTATTTTCTCAGCCTTATCTGCTCGCTTCATTTGAAATCCTCACGATTGCATAGCATATTCTTCCCCTGTTTTCCACCCAAAGAATATTCCCAGTAAAACGCTAGAGATTGGAATCAAATTGCAAGCAAAAATTGTTGCTAGACTTAAATTATCATCGGGTCTGCCAACTAAAATCCACACTAACAAACCCAAAAATAATCCAGGAATCAACATTACAAATCCAAAACTCAAAGCCCTTGTCATTCTCATTTAATCACCTTCATTTTGCAAGTATTTCGAAAATTTCATTGTGGTCAAGTGAATTCAAAACATCTGATGATTCAAGCCAACCTTTTCTAGCATTCATCACTCCAAACCTTATGTCATTGAGACCAGAAATTGAATGTGCATCAGGGTTGATGATCACTGGAACTCCCAAATCTTTCGCTCTCTTGCAGAATTTCCAATCTAGGTCTAGTCTGTAAGGGCTTGCATTCAACTCTACTGCTTTCAATTTTCCATTGGCATTATAATCAGCCATATGCTCTAAAACAGCCTGAAGGTCAATTTCGTAACCATCCCTTCCTTGGAGAATTCTTCCGGTGGGGTGTCCAAGAATTGTTGTTGAAGGGTGATCAATTACTTTGCACATCTCCTCTGTATTCTCAAATTCACTCCTTGCTCTCCATTTTGTCATCGCATGAACGCTAGCCACAACATAATCCAACTGCTCAAGTACTTCATCTGGATGGTCTAATTTGCCTCCAGCAAGGATGTCAGATTCAACACCGTGAATTAGTCTGAAGTCCACACCTTGTTCTTCCCACTCTGAATTGTATCGCTTGATTTTTGCACCCTGCTCAAGTAAATCATCAGCAGAAGCACCATTTGCAATCTTCAGTGTAGGTGAGTGGTCGGCAATTCCAAGCCATTCCCACCCCATGCCACGAGCAGCATGAGCCATTTCTTCCAGACTTGCTTCACCATCGGAAAGGGTTGTATGATTGTGCAGGCTTCCTTTGATTTGGTTTAGAGTTATTAGATTGGGCAGTAAACCAGATTGAGCAGCAGAAATTTCTCCCAAATCCTCTCTGAGTTCCGGTTCAACATATTCCATTCCTAGATGTTTGTAGATATCCGATTCTTCAACTGCGGGCAGAGAAAACTTAGCAGCTGCTTCTCCCTTCAAGTCACCGATTTTATCTTGAGGTGATAGTCCCCATTCGCTCAATGTAAGACCTTTTTCGATTGCTTTTTGCCTCATTACTATGTTGTGCTCTTTTGAGCCAGTAAAGTATGCGAGTGTGAATGGTTCGACATGAGGCTCGACAATTCTAATTTGAGCATCGATAGTTCCTCCACTTTCCAATTGCTCATACTCTGCTCCACCGATAGCATCAAGCACATTTTTATCGATGTGTCCAACTGTGAATTCTTCCATAAATAGCGAAGTATCTAGAATTAAACTGATCTTGGAATCACCTGCACCTTTCACGTCTGCTATTCCTGGTAAGGAAAGGACTTCCTTACTAATTTGAGCGTGGTGTTCGGATTCAGCGGATACTACTATGTCCAGGTCTCCAATTGTTGACTTTCTTCTTCTTGCTGAGCCCGCGAGGGTTGCACTTTTGACATTTTTAATTTCAGAAATTCGACTTTCAAAAGCAAGGCCATACATCAATCCGATATCGAGTCTTCTTCTCGATCTGAATCTTGCGAGTAATTCAATTCCGTCCAATATTTTTTGTTGTGATTTAGCTCCAAATCCACTTAGTGGCGCAATTTTCCCATCCTCTGCAACTTCCTTTAGTTCAGCGATACTCTCCACGCCAAACTCTTGATTTAAGCGCTGAATTTTCTTAGGTCCCATTCCGGGTATGCCTAGCATTTCGATTAGTCCCGGGGCTGTATCTTCGTGTAGTCGAACCCAATCTTCCGGCCATAGTCCTGTGGACATTGCTTCTGATATAGCGCTTGCAAGACCTTTACCAATTCCTTTGATGTTAATCAGTTCTTTAGTTTGCACAAGTTCCCAAAGATCTTGATTCATCGTACCAAGTGTTCTACTTCCGTTTTGATATGAACGAATTCTGAATACATTTGCTCCATCTAATTCTAGGAGAACTCCAACTTGGTGCAATACTTTTGAAACTTGATTTCTTGAGAAATATGGCGCAGCATCCCCCCTTGGCTTGGGTAGTGTGAAAGTTGACTGCGCCATGGTATCAGCACTGGTTTTCAGTAGTTAAGGCTTGATTAAGGAAAAGTAAGCAAAGGTTTCCTTTGTTAAGGTGGACCTTTTGGTGAATACATGGCAGTTGCCGAGTTCATGGTAGGGTTAACCGAAATCCTGTGTGGTCTTAGTGCGATTTTGTTTACTTTCATTGCTACATTTTCACGATCTGAGAGACTTGAATTGACAATGCAAAATGTTCTATTTTTCCTGCTTATTGCGAGCGCAGCAAGCCTCTGGGGTGTTTCTCTAACAGGTGGTACAATATGGGGTGACGACTATATCGCTAGGCCACTTTCCCTGATTTGTATCGTTCTGGCTATATCTGCTAGATTAAACATCAAAGGCAAAAATGTCTCTTTTGGCGCTAACCCGCATTCCATTGGCAGGACTGAAGAAGAATAACTAAAACCGTATTATATCACAATTTGGACAAGGAAGTAGTTAACATGGGTAGAGTAGTTGCAAGTGCCCCAGGTAAATGCATTCTATTCGGTGAACATGCTGTCGTTTATGGACAACCTGCTGTGGCTGTAGCAATCGAGCAACGGATGATTGTGGAGATTTCAACAGAGGATGAAATTTCTGAGTGGAAATTAGATGGAAAAGAGTTTGATGGCTCAAAACATCCTCATGTGCAAGCACTGAGGGACCGAATGTGGCCTAAATCTGTGGGTGCTACTCCTCTCTCTGTAAAAATACATGGAGACATACCTGCTGCAAGTGGTTTAGGTTCATCTGCAGCCCTTTCCGTTGCTGCCTGTGCAGCACTAAGGGCTGCGAGAGGAAGATGGATTAGGAAAAATGGTGATTTTTCTGTTCCAGAAGACTGGGCAGAAGGTTATCATTCCTCAATTGAAGATACTAATTCGTACGCTGATTCTGAAAATATCAGAGATAGCGCAAGAAGGAGCGGACAAAATGGTGTGGGTCACCTCCACATATTCGGGCAGGATTCTATTGACGTAGAGGAGTGCTCTATTGTAGGTCATTCGATAGAAGCAGTAGCCCAGGGTGGAAGAGCTAGTCCTATGGATGCTACCACATGTGCTTATGGTGGTATAATTTTGCTCTCCGATAAATTGGAACCTGGGGTTGATTGGACAGGCACTAGGAATCTTTCTACGCCAAACGGTGATGTCTCTTGGGAAATACATTCAGTTAGTGCTAAAAGTCCGGATGACCTATTTTTGGTCATAGGTCATACCGGTGATTATTCATCTACCGCTCAGCAAGTAAAATATGTAGCAGAACTTTTGGAAAAAGATCCCTTGCGAATGAAAGAAATTGAAGCGATTGGGCACGTTGCTAGAAGGGGTGTCGATGCTTTACTCAAAGGAGATTACACTGCTGTAGGTCATGCTATGAAAGAAAATCAAGTTCTTTTGTCGTTGTTGGGAGTTTCTTCAGAAAAATTGGACAGATTGGTTGAAGCTGCTAATCCCTCCTCTCTTGGTGCGAAACTAACCGGAGCAGGTGGAGGTGGTTGCATGATAGCATTGACTCGGAACCCAAAAGAAACCTCAGAAGCAATTGAACTTGCAGGGGGAAGAACTTGGATTTCAAAATTTAACAATAAAGGATTGACTTTGGATGCAATATCGGATTTACCAATATGGTTTCCTCCCGGAAATTAGAGGAAAATGTGTGATAATATTCCGGTTGCTCTTTTATATACTCGACTTTTTTGGAAGGCATGATGACCACCGATGAAGAGAGGCTAACAGTCGTAAACGTTGTAGCAAGCACAAGAGTTGCAGAAGAACTTGACCTTCCAGATATTGCGATTCAGTTGAATTGTGAATATGAGCCAGAGCAATTCCCTGGTGTTGTTTACAGAGTCACAGAGCCAAAATTGGCTATTCTAATGTTTAGAAGCGGTCGTGCGGTTTGTACTGGCGGAAAAGATGAGGATAACATCCACACTGGTATCGACAGAATGATCCAGGACCTGAGAGGGGCTGGAATCACAACATGGGATTTGAAGGATGTTGAAATCGAAGTCCAAAACATGGTTGCAACATATGCTTTGCACTACCCGGAAGATTATGACGGAAATGACAAATTCACAAACGAGCCTCTTGCAGGTCAACCAAGAAAGCTGAACCTGAACCACTTGACATTCCACCTTCCATTTGACAAGGTTGAATATGAGCCAGAGCAATTCCCTGGATTGATCTACAGGCTTGATTACCCAAAGGTTGTCTGTTTGATTTTCGGTTCCGGTAAGATGGTTATTACCGGAGCAAGGCACAAGGATGAAATTCTCGAGGCTGTCGAAATCATCAAGGACGAATTAGCAGATCTTCTGTGAAAAAGATGAAAATTTTCCTTGCAAGAGTGTTAACAACACTCCACCTTGGACTGTTCATTTTCGGTTTACTAGGTTGGTTATTGCCATTTCCGTTTGTTACTACACATACAGTTTTCATGATAGGACTTAGAGTTCACTGGGAAGTCTACAATGGATGTATCTTAACAGATTGGGAAAAATCACTGCTAGGCAAAGAATCAAATCCAGATCGCCATTTTACCAGAGATTTATTGGTAAGGATTGGTTTCAAAAATGTCAGTGTTGAGTTAGCCTCAAAGTTGCTTAGAATTTTTACTAATTCACTGATATTGCTCTCCGTAATTGTATCTATTTCAGGATTTTTAGCATCTTCTTGACTATTATAATCAAGTATTGGAACATTCTCGGGTGAACATGGACAGTAAGTTGACATGTGTTTTTCTGGTTTTGGTAATGGCTCTTGCGCCAGTTATCGGATTGGTCGAAAATACAAACCAGCTAGATGATATATCGATTAACAGGTCAGGTTCTGCAGATGGCTCCGTGGATATTTCATCCTGGAGAATCGGAGACACATGGGTCTATGATACACAATTTGACGTAGCACAATTAATCGCACAAGCGGAAGTTTCTGCCTCCCTGAATACATTAACTGGAGATACTGATGTCGAAGTTGTCGACATTTATTTCATCGATATAAACGGGACGACAACTCTTGTCTATGAGGTTGAATATGATGGAGACTTTTCTTCAGGAAACAGTGGGGCAACCCTTGAAGGAGTTAGTGGTAGACTGGATATTTCTTATGATGGGACGGATGTAATTAGAGTAAGGGATAATGCGGTTGTATCCTCTGAATTCTCCCTTGGTGTTGATTTTTATCCGTTCAACATTGGGTTCTTGAGGCAAGATATTGCAGATTTAACTTTCAACACAACATATGATTCTCCAAAAGAGCATAGAGATTTTCCCATGAGATATGGTGATCAGTGGTACAAGAACTACGAAGCTGCAACAACTGTTAGCGGAAGTTCAGATTATTTCGACCCATCCCTTTTCGACACAACAGAGCAAGAAAATACATCGTGGCAGATAACCAAAGAAGGTGTGCCAACAGAAAACGGAGCCTCGCCTTCTTACTCAGGTTGCGATGATTCTTACAAGCTAATGCAATACAACACTACTGGAGTAAATACAGGATTTGAATGGTATTGCCCCGCAGTGAGAAATTACGCTTGGTTGAAGGTTATCAACTCTGCAGGGTTTGAAATTGATTGGCTTCTCAAGAGATACAGTCCAAGTGATTCTTTCGGCGTAGACGCAGCCTCAGATCCAGGGCAAAGAAATGTAGTAATTGATATTGATTTGCAATACCTTGCAGTTCTTCCCAACTCAGAAGAATATGTGAATGCAACGTATGAGACTGCTCAAGGGCAAGCACAAACCAACAAAAATTTGCAACTTAGATATGAATCAGCGCAAACCATCCTCAGTCCTACAACAAACTCATTTGGAGAAACATCGACTCTGTTGAATGTTTCAGATGAAGTGGACAATTCACCTTCAAGTGATGACCACACCAGCAATGGAGTGATAGTTTGGGACCCACAGCAGGAGATTATCGGTGTTGCAACAATTTGGATGGACCTTTCATTGGTCGCAGTCGATTTAGTTGCACAAACCGAATCTGTAATTGTGGAAAGAACAAGAGATAACCAAACGATTACTCTGACACAATCTATTGGATTCAACGCTCTTCCTGGGGATGTTTTGTCTTTCTCTCTGCCCGCACAAAATAGAGGATTGCTTGCCTCTGTAGCAACAGAAATTGAAGTCTTAACACCCGATGGCGTCACTACACGCCAACTAATATCTTCGATTGGACCATATTCTGAGCAGAGAGCATTAGTTGAATGGACGGTTCCTGAAGGATCTGAAATTGGAACCCAAACAGTTCAATTTAGCGTCGACCCAGATGGCTATGAAAGCAGAGATGCCAACCTATCAAACAATGTTGGACAGTTTGACATATTCATTGGTAGGGCTCCAACTGGAGTTTTTACTGCCCCTTCCGGATTCTACACCTTTGACAATGTGACTTTAGATGCAAGCTCCTCCTTTGATGAGGATGGTGGGGATGTTTCCTGTCTATTCGAGATTGAATCAAGGCCTGGTTTAATCGACAGATTTGACGAAGAGGATTGCTTGGCAAGTTGGAATTGGAGTAATGGTGGAGAATGGACTATTACCATCACAGTGACTGATGATGAACTTGACACATACGTAATAATGGAAATGATAACTATTCTAAACAGAGCACCTTATGCAAACTTAACCCATCCAGAATCTGTTTTAGTTGAATCACCGATTACAATTGATGCCAGTGATTCTGGTGACGTAGACACAGTTTCCCCATTGGGACAAGATGTGATCATATCATGGCCGGGATTAACGTGTCAAGAAGGAACTACTCAAGATACATGCACATTCACTCCAACTGAAGAGGGTGAAACGGTTGTAACAGCGAAGGTTACTGATGACGATGGTGAATCGATTTACGTCAATTCGACTTTCATGGTTCTCAACAAGGATCCTACAGTCTCAGCAGTCTCGGTTGTTGTAAACGGTATTCCAATCGATGTAACTTCTCAGGTTGTCAACGTCGAAGAAGATCAGGAGGTTACCCTGGTTGCTCAGGCTATTGATTCCCTCAATGATTTGGATGATATAGTGGTTGAATGGACTCCTTCTGACCGTGATACAAACTGGACAGTCTCTACAATAGGAGCTGATTCATCTGTAGATGTTTCTTGGTCGGAACCAGGTCAACACATAATGTCGGTACGAGCATATGACGACGATGGCTCATCATCAGAATCAACAACCGCTGTAGTCAATGTTCTGAATGTTGACCCTGAAATTTCCGGATTAATGGGCGATAGAGCAATTTTCGAAGATGAGATGGTAAATCTATCTGTTAGCGTAAGTGATACACCTTCAGATGTTGAAGAATTGGTCATCTGCTGGGACTTAAACACAGCATTGGACTCAGATGCTAATGGCTTTTCAGATGATGATTGTGACAGGACTGGATTATTTACAGAAGTTGTTTGGACGACCTCTGGAATAAGAAATGTTAGAGCTTGGGTTACCGATGACAACGGAGCATTTGCTGAAATGTTCACTAATCTGAGTGTTGTAAATGCAAGACCAACAGCAGATATATCAAACATTACAGATATCACAGTAATCTATGAAGGTGATTCAATCAACTTGACCGCTGTTGGTTCCTCAGATACGCCTGGTGATAGAGCGAGTCTGATATTTTCATGGGATGCATCTTCAATTCCAGGAGGTCCTGATGCTACAAATGAGGTATTCGAAATTACGAACCTTCCTTTGGGTACGGTTTATGTCAACCTAACAGTAATTGATGATGATGGCGAGACCAACACAGATAGCTTCACTTTTGAAGTGATAGAAAGACCTAGCACAGGTCTAATTTCAACTTTAGAGGACAACCTTGGGTCTAAGGGTGCTGCATACGCAGTTCTCGTATTCGTTCCATTGATTTTCGTATTGGGAACAGTTCTTCTTCTATCAAGGAGAAAATCAGAAGATGATTTGCCAGTATTGGAATCATTCCTTCCACCCGGAGGAATGCCAACTGGAGCCCCTCCTGCGCCTCTAAAGGAGACGCCAGCTATTCCTGTGCCAGATTATTCTGCACAGCCTGAAGGCTATGTCCAAGATCAATCAGTTTCGGCATTTGCGCAAACTAATTATCAAACCCAGAGTCAGACCGATTTCTACCAACAAGCGCCTGCACTGCAGCCAGAGCCGGTTGCACCAGCAGGACCACCACTTCCTTCAACTGGTCTGCCTGATGGATGGACGATGGAGCAATGGAATCATTATGGTCAGCAGTGGTTAGATGCAAATCCACAACTGGCAGTACAACCTGCTAATCAACCAGCAGATCCGTTTGCTGCTCTACAGCCAAATCCTGTTCAGGATGTTGCAGTTAATACGCAACCTGTCGAAACTAATCCTGCTCAGCCTGCAGTTGAAGCAAATCCTTTCGGAGTATCACAAGCCGCAAATGAATTCGCAAGCCCTCAATCTTCAAACGAATTCGCTATACCTAACCAAAACCAGCAACCAGTAAACCAGGACAATAATTTTTCAGATTTACTGGACGGGTTAGACATTTGAGGTGATTAGTCTGGGAGGACTTTGGGAATTTTTTGGGCTACCTGACCCGGACCCGAAAAGAGAACCAGTTGCAACCACTAGTAATGACTCACAATCTAGCGATGTCTTGAGCAATGGTTCAGGGGATTCTGATGCTCCAATTGATACAGTTGAGGGTTCCAGCAAGAAGAATATTCCAGAGAACTGGATAGGTCCAAGATTGCCAAATGGTGAAGCATTTCATGATCTCGAATCTCTAAATTTTAGGAAAAACCAAATTCCAACGAGGGCATTAAGAATGGTTACACCAAATGAAAAACACAGAATCGATTTAGAGGGTATTGCTCAAAGGTCCATACAAGGCGATATCTCAATAGTAAATTTGGGTGAACTGACTCACATGCAGAGCCAACAGAATTTTTTGCGTAGAGAATTGCGGATGCTCTCTGAAAATACCGGATTACACATTTATTCTTTAGATAAAGACGAGAAATTGATGTTAGTCCCTGGAATTGATGTGGTTGTAGATATCACAAGACACGAGTTGGGTATGAACGGCTTGCTGTGAAAATGTAGGTAGTGTCTTAGAAATTTTTTTGTACAGAAGTGATTTGTATTCACTATGGAAAATGACTCAAAAGTAGACCTTCGGGAGTTCGAAGGCTCTTACCTTGAGTTATTCCTTGCTTCCGGGATAGTATTTCTGCTGTTCGTATTCGCAGTACTATGGCAGGCAACGAATTACTTTGAGTACTGGGAAACCAACGATTTCGCTAAGCCTCTGTTTCTATTTTTTGTGATGTCTACCTATGGTTGGCTATTGCTAAATGCACTTGGATGCGCTTACACTCTTTTACCAATTATTCACCAAACCCAGTTTTTTAGAAAGAAGGATTTGAGGGTCCAAATGTCATTTTGTATGGCTGGTCATGTTTTCATTACATTCGCTTTACTGCAAAGAAATATCGATTATGTCACCGTTGCCGGTTTAATTGGATTGATTCTAAATGCAATTGGATTGGCTAGTTTATCAATACCGACTTTCAGAGTTTCAAGAAGAAAATTGAAGAATTTTGATCAGTTAGGCAAGGTAGCATATTCTCTTGGAATAATAATGCCTATATTTGGAATCATACCAATAATTTGCTGGATTTTAGTCTATGGCAAAACTTCTCTGGAAGTTTCTATGTATATCATATCAACGTTTATGATAGGTTTAGTGAACCTTACTTTTTTGGTATCTCACTTTGAACGCAGGTTAGGATGGGATTTGATAAGAGATGGCAACACAATTAGAGTTTTCAAAATATATTTGTTATTTACCATAATTGGTATTACAGGAACTATTTTTTCAACCTTTTTTGAGGCTATTCCGGAGTATCTTGTTAGGTTGTCTCAGGCTTTGCCATTCTTTTGGATGTTTTATGCATTCAATCCGTCAAAAGTGTTGTCAAACATTAGAAAGAAATACCCAGTTTCTAAACCAATTTTAGTTGGTTATTTCATACTATTTTTCAACGGACTGGTATTTCTTATACCCCAGCAAAATGTAACCGATTTTTCGATAACATTCCAACCTTGGATATTCCTAATTAGCAGTGCTCTACTGATCAACATCGGGTATGGTTCATACATGAATGATGACCACCTACACCTCTCCCTTCAATCAAGGAGCAACCATAGATTATTCATTTACAGTGTAGTTGCCTCAAAGACATTACTGTTCTACTTATTATTCACATATAACTTTGAGACTTCAATTAATTTCTTCTTGACAATAATCTGGATTATTTCTTTGGTGATTGTAATCTTTGTCACTTCACAAATGCTTTACAAAAATCTCGGAGTGGGTTCTGAAGGAAGGAAATGGAGCAGTACGCCGATGTTTTACACTAAATATCAAATTAAGCGTGAAGAATGAAGCTTGCTATCTTGTATCACCTTAGGAGTTAATCCAAGAACTGTTGCTTCTTCTCCTTTAATCAGATTTGCAAATTTCTTCATCTCTCCTGCTAAGTCATATCCGCCTGCTTTTCCTAACCAAGATTTTGAGATTAGCAATTCTTCTAATTCTTGGTTTGAATAATTAGATATCAGAACCTCTGCAGTACTTTGACTAAACTCCCAATTGCCGTCGATAAACAATCCCGAAGACGTAACCACAGTGTGTTTTCTGCCTCTTAGATGTTCTAGAATCATCCTTGCATGGTGTATACTATCCGGCTTTCCGATAGCTTTGGTTTCATCATCTGGATCGACAATCATGGTGTCGGATACAATGATAAACTCGTAATCTTTAGATTTTGCAGCTTCAGCTTTACGCCTGCAAATTTCGTCTATTGCTTTCAAAATAGGCATTCCTTTTGGTATGCTTTCATCAGCATCTACCCCTTTGGAAAAAATAGTTGGAATAATCGGTTCAAGCATCTCCTTTCTTCTGGATGAATTAGACGCTAACCATGCTCTCATCAACACATGGCAAGCGTGAGTGGTGAATATATGTTAAGAGTAAATTCAAAATATTTGTGCGTAGGTTTCAAGTCATCTAGATTTCTAGCACATCCGGGGCAAGACTATGTCTGATGTCAATAGAATTCCTACGCACATTGAAGGATTAGATGAAAATATGCAGGGCGGCATACCTAAGAAGCACATTTGCATTGTAGCAGGAGCTTCTGGAGCAATGAAATCTTCTCTAACTTTTTCGCTATTGTACAATTCTGTTTTGTACGGGGACACTAGTGGAATTTACGTGACCTTAGAACAGGGTAAGGAATCTTTGAAATCACACATGTCAAACATGGGAATGAACGTAGAGGATGCGAGAGTAAGGAATCGTATTGCGATTATTGACTTAGCCGATTTGAGAGTACAGTTAGACGAACAAGGAATGTCTGATCGAGTCGACTGGATGGGACAATTGATTAAACAACTCACATCATACAGAAATTCGATTGGTTTTGAGGTACTGGTTTTCGATTCTCTTGGTGCCTTCTTTACATTAACAAAAATGGAAAATCCTAGAGATGAAATTTTCAGGCTCTTCGAAGCGGTAAGAAGACTAAACCTCACTGCATTCTTCATCTGTGAGATGACTGGTGACGACCACAAACAGTTCGGTGAATACGGAGTAGAAGATTATCTGAGCGATGGTGTTCTTCATTTGGTAATGGAAAGAGAAGGAGACGATGTCAAGAGGAAGTTGGGTGTTGTAAAGATGAGACACACTAACCACATGCTTGGATACAAGCCATTTTGGTGGAAGGAAGATGAGCAAAGGTTCTCTGTCCTTTGATTCAGTACAGATTCCCTAAAATTATCCTAGGATCAGGATATTTTTCAATAGCCTCATCTCTGTCCCCAATATTTACCACTCCGGGCATGTTTGCCACTATTGGTTTTTCGAACGTGATTTGGATATGCACATGCGGTTCCCAATTACCGTTTTCGTGTCTATCTCCCATCCAACAATATGTTTCCCCTGCTAAAATGTCCTTTCCAACATGAATATTTTCTATACTATTCGAGGATAAATGTCCACACAGAACCCATACTGTTTTCTCTTTTCCTGCCCACTCGTGTTCGGCATCATCCGGAAATTTGACATTATGTTGAGTGATTATAAGGTTGCCATAGCCACCTTCTTCCTCCTCGTAAGCGAATGAATGAATCTTGCCGTCAGCAAATGCTCTAATCGGAGTTCCAACCGGTGCACCGATATCTATGCCCACATGATGATTCCTCTCTCCTTTGAATAGTTCAGTTTCATACATCCCAGGTCTAGTTTCATCATATCTTCCAATTTGGAAATCATAAGGGCAATCCCATTCTGAAAATCTCCTTGTGAAATCATAAACCCAGTACTCATTTGGCAGCTCAACCATGTCGAAGAATGGTGAGTGCATGATGTGCCCATTGTTATACAACATTTGAACTATGCTCATGTTGATTTACCTACTTCCTTTGGTAAGTATGTGTGGTTAGCCCTATTGACATTGATTTTGTCAACGGTCTTGCCTGGTTTTGTCATTTCATCTTACATGCTAAAATCTGCAAATTCTTCAATAAAAATCGCATCTTCGCCGTTGTTTGGGCTTCTTTTCTTGTTTGTGTTAACGGGTGTTGTTCAGATTCTAGGATTTTTCTCACCAACATTTCTCGTTGTTTTGATATTAGTAATGAATATGATTTGTGTACTGTTATTAACGAAATTAGAGCAAGATATTAGATCATTATTTGGAGAAGTTTACTCGAGTCATTTTTCTGAAAGACCAAACAGAATTTATTCTTACCTCTTCTTAATGTTATCATTTCTTCTGTTGAGTCCTGTCTTTGTGCTCGATATCCCATATGGCGTTGATTGGATTGGATTTTCCAACGTTTTAGTTGCTCTGAACCAATCTGGTACAATGGGCTTCACGGAACCTAATTCAGGTGTCTGGATTTACCCTCCAGCCTTTATTTCAGCCGCAGGTGTGTTTTCAGTTATCCCTAACGTACATGAATTCCAAGCACTAATGATTCTAGGATTCTATTCTCTTTTTGCCATAGTGCTTGGGGTATTCGCAGTTGGGGAGAAATACAATGCTGGGATTTTTTGTGGTTTGGTGATGTTCCTCGGAGTTGGATTGTTTGCAAAATCCTTTGATTCAGGATGGCCGACAATCGCAAGCCAAATACCTGTGTTAGTTGGTTTATTGATCCTGCAGGAATCAGATTTCACTATAGGAATTGGTAACAGAGTTACACTTTTGTTGACAATTTTAGGGGCATTAATTATTCATCCTACAGGTGCAATTTCTTTGTTGATACTAATTTTCGTGGTCCTATTTTTTCAAACAAATAAGGTCAGGAAAAGAGAGCATAGAGTGGCATTCATTGTTATTATTTTTCTAATTATTTTTGTCTCAAGTCTGCTCGCCTCCAATTTAAGCAATCTTGAACAATTTTCTGAATATGGTTGGCAAGGGGGCACTGTTTTGATAAAATACAATGCGCCCCTTTGTTTCATAGCATTTTATTTCATGGTCAAACATCGAGAAGATTCAGCCTTGAATATTTTGAGTAAGTGGTTAATTATCACCTGGATTTTTTCCTTCCTACACTTACTTCCGATTTTAGAAGAATTGCCCGTATTCAAACTTCTTGGATATTTATGCTATTCAATGGGATTACACATGTTCCATATTCCATTTTCACTGATATCTGGAATTGGATTAATGCTGGGTTTGCAGTCGATTAAAGAAAAAGAAGGTTCGGAAAATGATTTCAATCATTTTAACTCTAAACAAGCCATATCTCTTCTTTTAGTGTGTTGCTTATTGGTACCAATTGGGATGCTTGCACTCATTCAAACAGAGGAAAATAAGCACAATTTTGCAACTACTTCCTCGACATTAGCACTGATAGATCAGGTCAATTCTATGGAGATTGATTCTGTGGTTTATACCGAAAATAGTCATTGGGGATATTTGCAAATAGAAGATTTAAATTTCCAAACAACATCATTACCTAGGTTAGGATTAATGGTTGAGAACAATTATGTTCAATCTGAGGCTACCCGAGCTATTTTGTCAAATGATTTCCAAACTCTGGGAGAACTTGGAATTGAATATGCGATTACTTCCCCAATGGGTTCATTGCATTACTCTTTGATTGAATCAGGTAGTTGGAAAATTGTGTTAGATATAGATGGTTCTCGGCTATGGAAACTTGATGCAAATACTAGCAGTATTAACATTCAGGCTTTTGCTTTGGGTGAATTGGATTGTGGTGAGAAAGATTGCACTAAGGTCAAGGATCTCTGGAGAGATTACAGGTATAATGACCAGTTGCTATTGGGTGATGATAGAGTGAAACTTTCCAAAGAAGCGACAATGAGCATCCCTGTGAATATAGTTAACCAGAGCGTTGAAGCCTGTTTATTGTACGAGGTAAGAGGAAATGTTGATGAGTTTAGTTTGAAGTTTTCAAGTAATAACATTTCCATAGATGCTAATTTCAACACCTCGCCTGGCTGGCATTTAGATTGCGCAAATAATATTTCATCTGGTTCAATTGAATTACAATTCGATGTTCAAATATCAAACGGTATTAGATTTGTCAATCCCTCGGGTTTCAGTGGTCGTGGAGATTACTTATTGGAAAAACCAGGAATTGTTTTGCATCATTTTGAGTTTCACTTCTAACATTAGTGAAAAATACTAATTGTAAGAATTGACTCGGAGAGTTGTGAAATCACTGTTGATATTGCTACCTACTCTCAACGAAGAGGGTGGTCTATCAAAGATTGCGACAAGAATTCCAATTGAGAATCTTAGAGAGCATGGTTGGAATCCATCAATTCTTGTCGTTGACGGTGATTCAAAGGATAAAACAAAACAAATTGCGATTGAAAATAGGTTCAAATTAATTCAACAGGCAGGCAAAGGCAAAGGTGCTGCATTGAGGTCCGGGTTCAAATATGCTTTATCGCAAAAATTTGATGCATTGGTGATGCTCGATGCAGATGCAACTTACGATCCTGGGGACATCATCAAACTAGTTGCAAAATTAGGGAAATTTGATGTTGTAATAGGCGACAGATTAAACGGTGAACTAAAGGATGAATCAATGGGTGTTGTCAATTTCTTCGGTAACCATGCACTATCTTGGATTGCTAGAACTTTGTTCTCCGAAGATATTGGAGATTTATGTACGGGCTATTGGGCATTTACAAAAAAGGCTCTCAGTACATTGGAGTTGAATAGTATGAGTTTTGAAATCGAGGCAGAAATGTTTTGCTCGAGTACAAAAAACGGGCTTAGAATAGGCTCTGTTCCCATCTCTTACTCAAAAAGAGAAGGAGAAGCAAAACTAGGTTCTCTTACTGATGGTGGAAGGATTTTGCGAAAATTGCTTGTAAGAAGGTTATTTCCAACACCTGCAGAGTCAAAAATTAACAATGACAAATTAGCACTTGGTTCAGATAACGAATCACAGTGAAGAAACCTTTCTTCTTGAGAACTACATGACATTACACTAAAGAGTCATGCTATATTGGATACTGATGATAACATGGGTATTACAGCGATGATTCCTGATATGTCGTTGGACCAACTAATCATCGACGCCCCCAAAAATTGGGCTGAGATATGGGACTCCAACGCAGCAAGGACTAGGGTTATGCTGATGTGCCCGAGAAAAGAGAGAAAGATCATGGAATTGCACGGTGATTTCATCGAACACGGGCAACCAGTTATGGGAATTTTTCACAGACCGAGGGTAGAAGAAGATTTGTTGAGAGAACAAGGCTTTGATCCACGTTCTGCTTCATTTCAATTCCTTGACATAAGCACCCCCGACCTTGGGCCATGGTTACAAGACCTAATCAAAAATGATGGTTGGGTTAGGTCAACAATCCAGATATCTCCATTGCCGTTCAATATTGGAAGCCCTGCTCAAAGGCAATTCGAAAAAGAGAATATTCTTTGCTTCAAACACCCCAGTTTAGGAGATTTAGCAACTTACTATCTTCCTTTCCCTATCGGGTCAGTTCCGGGTAAATGCTTCATTTCACTACCAAGAAAGCAAGCTGCTGAAATGGCAAGACAGCAAGCAGAAATACTTGGTGTTGGTAGACTCCCAACAAAACAAGAAGTCGAAGAAATAAGGAATCAAGAAGAGGAGCAAATTATTATTGTCAATGATGAACCAGAGATAAAGGTTGAAGCAACTAAAGTTGACCCAGTGCCCCTACCTAGTGATGCTAATTTAGAAAAATCAAACACATTGGCAGAGGAAATCATCGATACGGTAAATCAGCGTGTTGAACAAGCAATGACTGATCTATCTTCTCACAGCGAAGAGTCTGAACAAAATATCGACCTCACTCCAAATGAATCTGCGGTTCCATTACCCCTAAGCGAATCCCAAACTGAACAAATACCTGAAGTTGAGCAAGGAGGGATGCAAGATGAAGTATCCGGGGTAGAGGTCAGTGATGTCGAAAGAGAATTCCGCGCTCTAATTGCCGAGTTGATTGAAGCAGGTGTTGAACCCGCGGGAATGATGGAAGATGCAAGATTTGAGATTTTGAATGAACGAGCAATTGCGGAAGGTTTTGAGACCTGGCCTGTGTTTGTTGAGATGACGCAATAATAAACATTCAAATGATACCTAGATTAGCAAGGATTGGTGAGGAAATGGGTTATTGCATAAACTGTGGTCAAGGACACGTAGATGGCACAAGATTTTGCAGGTTCTGTGGAAGCCAACAACCCGGAGAGCAATTGCTTGCTAGACTTAGGCAAGAAGCTCTTTACATTCAACAGATGAGATTCGGCCAAAATCAGAATTTTGGTTACGGAAATCAGCGCTGGTGATTAATTGAAAAAGAAACACCTAGCAATTACTCTCTCGAAGTTAATTCCTCATCCGCATCTTAATGTTAATCTTGAACAATATGCAACCGAAGGTGATGTGGCGAGTAACTGGATTTTTGCTATTGCAGAAAAATTTGAGTTTGTCGATTCAAATATTCTTGACTTGGGTTCCGGTAATGGTATCTTGGGGATTGCTGCATATTATGCTGGAGCCTCGAGGATAACTCTGGTCGAAACAGATACTAATGCCCATGAGGTCGCTCAATCAAATGTTGATAATTTGGAATTCAATAATCGATTTACCCTGCTGAATTCTAAGATTTCTGATATTGAAATCGATTGGAAAGGCATTGATCTAGTCATCTCTAATCCGCCTTGGGGATATCAGATGGAGAAGGCAGATAGAGAATTTATTGAAATTGGTATGCGGAATAATGTCGCAGAAATTCACATCTTACATAGTTCAAAAGCAACGCACTTAGAGAAAATTGGGAAGGAATATGGGTATGATACTGAAGTTATTTTGCAAGGAAGCTTCAGACTTCCTGCAATTTATTCTCATCATACAAAGTCATCTGAATTTACTGAATTTTCAGCATGGAGATTTTTCAAATAACCCTTATTCATAGGGAGAGGGGTTCAAAAGTCGAGAGCATTTGGGAAGGAATGTCCAGGGGTTAACTCTGGCATTGTGTGATATTATGACGACGAGCCTCGTCACCCCTGGTGAAATTATTGGAAGCGCTACTGAACTTACACCTGGTTCAGGAACAACCGAACATAATGGAAATGTCATTTCCATATACACTGGAAATTTGAATATAGATTCTGGTGTTGCTACAGTAACCCCACAATCAGTTATCATCGCTCCAAGTGTTGGAGAGTTGGTACTCGCAGAGGTCACAAAGGTACAGGAGAAAAGTGCCGAGGTTAAAATTCTTGAATTCTGCGATAAAAAAGGAGATGTAGCGGCAGAGTTCCTCTACGCTCAATTGAGGGTCACTGAAGTTGTCGATCGATTCCTTCACAATCTTGGAGATGGTCTAAAATTAAGAGATGTGGTCAGAGCAGAAATCACAGAGATTGACCCAACGATCAGAATTTCCCTAAGAGGCAGAGATGAGTGCGGTGTGATTAGTGCAGTTTGTTCTAACAGTGGTGAAAAATTAGTAATCGATGTTCAAGGGGATACGAATCTTGTTTGCCATACAAGTGGTACTCGATACTTCAGGGCAATAGCATCTGATTATGGAAATTACGGCAATCATTTCGATGGAGAACTGAAATCTCTTACGTTATCTGGGAAAAGATGGGATAGGGCTACAGAGGCAGAATTTGCGAAAGGTCCTGCAGCAAGAGCCGCATATCCGATGGCTGACATCAGGAATGATGGTCGAGAAAAGAAGATGTTCAGATTTGAAGGCGAATCTGGAAAAGGTCAGAGAAGAAGAAATACACATGCTCCTGGTTCGAAATTATTCATTGGTGGATTGTCGTATGAGGTCGATACAGAGGAACTAAAAGGTTTGATGACTAAGTTGGGATCTGTTGAAGATTGTGTGGTAGTTAATGATGAAAATGGTAAATCAAGAGGATTTGGATTCGTTACTTTTTCCTCCAAAGAGGAGGCTCAAGCGGCTATCTCAAAGTATGATGGTTACAGGCTCAAGGGTCGAAGGATTTCAGTGAAGGACGCAGATAACAAAGGCGAAAAGAAGGAGAAAAAACCTGAGGTAAAAGGTCAGAAATTGTATGTCGGCAACCTTTCTTTCAAACTATCATCCGATGACCTCATCAAACACTTTTCAGAAATCTGCGGTGTTGAAGGAGGCTTCATTGTTTCAGACCCCAGAGGTAAATCCAAAGGTTTCGGATTCGTATTTGTTAATCAATCTGAAAATATTGATGATGTTATTTCGAAGGCTAACGGCTCAGAATTAGGAGGACGAAATCTCAAGGTGGCAAAGGCTACTGAGAATAAATCCAAGGGAGATTCAAAGAAGAGCCAACCAAAGAAAAGACTCAGCAGAGAAGAAATGGCTAAAAAAGAAGAAGGCTATGAATGAAATTAGTTTCAAGGTGTCAGTACATGGTTGAGAAAACCGAACTGAAGTGGCTTGTCTTAGATGGCTATGAAGATGAACCAGCTGCCTTCGGAGTACCACCTTACATCGGTTTTCATGTAAGATATGTTTGTGGAGTCTTTGAGAAATTGAAAATTGACTATGACTTCATAACCGTAGATGAATACAGGATGAAGTTGTTATCCGGCGAAGATGCTGATGAATATCTAAGTAAATACTCCGGGTTTGTTTGTATTGCAGGGGCTGTCGTTCCTGGAAAGTATCTCCGTGGAACTCCTATTTCGCTAAAAGAATTACAAAATGTCGTGAAGAACCTACCAAATCAAATACCAACTTTACTGGGAGGATGGGCTGTAAGGGCTTGGAGGCAGCAAGGTTGGAATCCCCTGAGAAAAAACATGTTCATTGCTCTACAAGATACGGATGCATCACTATTTCATTATCTTCAGTGCGAAGAATGGAAGCATAAACGCAGAACTAGTGAGCAATGGGATGATTATGCACTCCTAGGAGCAAAATCCAAAGCAGTAAAACAGCATCCAGATTCATTAACCTTCAATGCTAATTCACCGCTTACTTACGAGGTCGAGGTATACCAAGGCTGTGTTAGATACAAGCAAGGATGTAAATTTTGTATTGAGCCCAAGAAAGGAGTTCCAATCTTTAGATCTCCTGAGAGAATCATTCAGGAAGTCCAATTAGCATTAGACTCAGGTGTTCAAAATGTACGGCTAGGGGGAATGACCGACACTTACACTTACATGGCTGAGGGAGTAACTGAACTAGAGTATCCAATTCCTAATCCCGAACCAATAGCAAAGTTGTTACACGGTTTGAGGGAGGATGAGAGGTTGAAAATACTTCATACCGACAACGGCAATCCAAGCATAATTGCCGAAAATTTAGAACCTAGTGAAGAGATAACTAAAACTCTAGTAGAAACATTATCAGACGGAGCGGTCTTATCCTTCGGTTTGGAATCAGCAGACCCGGAAGTTCACAAGATTAATTGGCTAAACTGTTCATCAAATCAACTGAAAACCGCTGTGAATTTAATCAACAAGTACGGTAGGGGTAGAGGTGAAAGAGGTCTGCCAAAACTTCTGCCCGGACTTAACTTCATAGCAGGTCTGAATGGTGAAACCATCCAATCATACGATATGAATCTCAAACTACTTCGTGACTTACGCTCCAACGGTTCATGGCTTAGAAGAATCAATGTCAGACAGGTCGAAGGAGAAGGATTCCAAGAAATTCCTGAGGGCAAATTCAAGGATTTTAAAGTTGCAGTTAGGGATGAAATAGATGCACCATTGCTGGAAGAATTATTTCCCGTAGGTCAAATCTTGCGAGATGTTCACTGGGAGTCCCATGATAACAGGACTAGATTGCCTTCCAATCTTGCTCAATCGCATCAAGAAGAAGCGATTAGAGGGAAATCTGGAGTGACTTTTGGAAGGCAGATTGGGGCTTATCCTATACTAATTGGTGCTAACTACAAAATTCCTTTAGAAACAAGAAGTGACGTAGTGGTTACCTCTCACGGGAAAAGATCGATTACTGCTATCGAGATAGGAATGTCGTTGGATGAAGTATCGCAATCTCAACTTTCTGCTCTGCCGGGAATAGGAGAAAAAACAGCATGGAATATAATCTCGAAGAGAGCAAAATCCAAGAGGAAAAATCCTAGTCAAAAAGCATTTGAATCGGTACCCGATGCTTTCGAATCGATTAATTCCCCAATACCAGAATTAGCAGAACTTGTGTTCGTTGCGTGATTAATCTAGAGAAATTCCGCCTCTTGTTTTCACAGCAATTCCTTTAGAGAAACTCAATAGGTCTTCTGGAGTAGATTTAGAAATGCCATAGCCCAATAAATCTCCATTAGAATTGACGATTAGTGCTGGTTGGTCAATAGTCAGCCAAGGATCGCATGCTTTGACAAATCCGTGGAATACATTACGTCCTTTTCTAACAAATGGTTCTGCATCATCTTCGACAACAACGACAGGAAGACCGGCTCCAGAGTTATTCCATGGCATGTGCGGTTTGAAGGCATCTGGAATGGGTTTTGTTCTTGTGCCGTAAATTTTCTTTGCACCGGCTGAGGTAAGAGATAATCCACCATCATTCAGCCTTGGACTTGCGATGTGTTCACCACTTTTATCGATGATATTCTTTATCCTACCAGTGCTTGACATTATGTATGTACAGCCTTTTGACAAATTTTCTGCATCGGTTATCGAGATGTTAAAGTGTACTGCCAACTTATCTCTAACTTGATTTTCCTTCAAGGAAGTCTTTGCCTCAGTTTTTTGCTCATCGCTCATCAAATCAAGGAATTTAGATTTATCATCTAATATCTCATTTTCAAAAAGCAGATCATAACAACGTGAAAGTAGATCTTTAGGACCAAGGTCGAGCTTGATAATTTTTGCATCATGTACTCCAAGCCGTTCCAATTCTCTTCTAGCCCACGACAAATCGAGTTTTCTCTCCCAAATCCATTCTGGTCCCTCAACATGAGCAAATGGGTTGTTGTCTTCTAATGAATAAGGAATCAGACCAATTGGAGTCTGGATAAAAACCTGCAAATCTGGTGTGAATGTTGTCAATCTCATCAGTAGATCTAAGGTGAAATCTCTCCATGGCCCTTGTCTGCCGTAAAGAACTAAAGCAATATTGTTGTCACTATTACCGCCTATTTGGGAATATCTGGAATGAAGTAACCTTCTTGCTTGAACCACATATGGTCTTGAGAATGTGTCTTCCTCAGCCCAATGTATCCCACCTGTCCTAAATTGTGATTGTCCTGCGACAACCCAATCCCAAGATGGCTCCCAGGAGCCCTGGGATGAACCACTTTCTTTAGCAGCACCTCTATCTGTGATCTTCATGTCTTGGATAATTTCTAATTCAAACCTCGGCATATGTGGATTTGTTGTTAGCCACAAGAATGCTTCTCTAAGGGCTGGGTGTTGGTGACTTCTTCTTTCTGCAAGCCTCCAAATCGAACCATCTCTAACTGCTTGCTTACATCTGCTTATCTCTTGAAGAGTAATTTCTAGGTTATATCTTGCAAGTAATTTAGTTCTCTCCTCCTCATCTAATTTTCTTACCTCTTGAGGTGAGATCTGAGAAACAGAAGGCATAATAATCGGCCAGTGTTCTAGTTTTTCCAATTTTTCAGTACCCCATGGGCACAAAATTCTACCGTCTCGAGCAAATAATGCATAAGCAGCTGAGTCAAACAAATCAGCTCCAAGAGCGACTAGCATGGGGAATAACATTGGATGACCACAGCCGAACATATGTCTTGGCCTTGAAGATGGCAAATGAGGAATTGAAGAGAGCATTATTTTGACTAAATCTTTGTACATGTGCTGTTCCATAATGGGCACAATTCCACCTATTGGATGAACGGCAAAATCATAATTGCCCATTCCAAACGCAGATTTTTCTCTTAGATCTTTGAAGGTGCCTCCCTGAATTGGTCCATTCAGCATTGTCTTATCGGCACAAGCAATACTCGATTCTGCCCTTGCAATCGTATCATCAACTGCTTGCTCAACTTCTTGCTTAGTCATGTCCGGTCTTGTGAAAACATCTAGCATAGTAGCAATATCCACGCCAATATTTTTCTGAAATTTTACAATTTCCTCAACCCCAACCTCAACATCTCCGTAAATGTAGGATTGGAATGTACCAGAATCGGTCATAATTACGCCGGGAAAGTCGATTAATTCATGAACTCCTGAATTGAGCGCTTTTTCCCTTAGATTGTCGTGCTTCCAAATGATGTATGAATTTGTGATTAATGCACCAATTCCATATCTGTCCCACATCTCCCTTGGTTCAATGGTTCTTATGTTTGGATTAATCACTGGTAACAGAGCAGGTGTCTCTAAGATTCCATGCTCTGTATGCAATTTTCCAATTCTTGCTCTCCCGTCTAGAGCGACAACCTCAAATTTGCCTTTGTCAACTTCTCTACATGGTTTAGGGTCTTCCCTACGGCCATCAGTCCAACTAGACATTGGACGGTGCTGACAGGCTTTGCGTTTGAACCCAGCGGCATTATCAGACAAATTCTACATTTCCATGAGCCAGAATGAATTCTCTGCCCAGCTCGTCAAATGTGTCAAGCAATTTAGAATCAAATCTTACTCTCCAAACTTCTGGATCATTCTCTAAATCTTTCTTAATTCCATCCAGAGTTCCAGGTGCAGCACCACAAGATAGACAAGCTCCAGTCAGATCAAGCACGAAATCTATTCCATTGTCGTTCTCCACTGCCGCTACGCACAGAATTCCTCCTCCATGACCAGATAATGCTGCTCGAACATCCCCGAGCCTTGTTAGCAGTCCTGGAACAAGATATTCAGTGCCGATTAAATCAGTCAATAGTGAATTTTTAAGTCTCAATTCCTCTTCAGGGTCAAGGATACTTTCCTCAATTCTTTTTTCTGCTTCTTGGCGCAATGAATCCTTTGCTTGCTGGGCATACATGTTTACCAAGTCATCGTCCATATCATGCCGATGACACGGTCCTATTTTGGTTAAACGATTTCACATTACAACAAGTGAGTTAATTATTCTAAACCAGCCATTGATAAGGGTGGAACTGAACGGATAATCGGGGAGGAGTATGTCCGAGTTGGTCCTAGATGTGAAAAACTTGCATGTGAGCATTGAAGGCTCACCTATTCTCAAAGGGTTAGACCTTCAAGTTAAAGAGGGAGAAGTCCATGCTATTATGGGAAGAAATGGAGCAGGGAAATCAACACTAGCAAGCGTTGTTATGGGTCACCCAGCATACGAAATCACAGATGGCGAGATACACTATCGTGGAACAGATATCAAGGAGATGGATGTCTTTGAAAGAGCAAGAGCAGGTATGTTCCTTTCTTTCCAATACCCTGCAGCGGTACCTGGGGTGAAGGTTGGAACTTTCCTCAAGAAATCCACTGAAGCGGTGCAAGGAGATAACTTCAATGCTAGAGAATTTCGCTCTGACATGAAAAACAACATGTCCTCATTGGACATCGATAGGTCTTATCTGAACAGATATGTCAATGATGGATTCAGTGGTGGAGAAAAGAAAAGACTAGAAATTCTTCAAATGATGATGTTGAAACCAAAAATGGCTATACTCGATGAAACCGATTCAGGTCTTGACATCGATGCAATGAAGATTGTGTCTGCGGGTGTCAACTCTGTTATTGATGGGAGTGGAGTTTTGGTAATTACTCACTATCAGAGGCTGCTGGATTATATCAAGCCAGACTTCGTCCATGTTATGATAGATGGTAAAATTGTCAAAAGCGGTGGACCAGAACTTGCTTTGAAACTTGAAGAAAAGGGCTACGACTGGTTGGATAACTGAGGTGTTTGTATGAGCGACGAAGCAAGAGAAGCGGTAGGAGATTACCAATTCGGATTTCATGACCCTGAGCACTCAACCATTAGGTTTGACAAAGGACTCAGTGAACAAGTTGTGAGAGATATCTCCGAACTAAAAGATGAGCCTGAATGGATGACTGAAATTAGGGTCAAAGCATTTCATCACTTCATGAAGGTAGAGATGCCGAAGTGGGGGAATACCGAATTGCTAGAATCAATCAATTTTGATAATGTTACATATTTCTTGAGGTCAAGTGACAAGACCGAGAAATCATGGGACGATGTTCCTGAGGATATCAAAAATACGTTCAATAGACTAGGAATTCCAGAGGCAGAACAAAAATGGCTTGGTGGTGTTACTGCTCAATATGAATCAGAAGCAGTATACCATTCAATTCGAGAAGATCTTGAAGAACAAGGAGTGATATTCCTTGACATGGATTCAGGTCTGAAGCAGTACCCTGAAATTGTGAAGGAATACTTCAACTCCGTTGTCCCTTATACCGACAATAAATTCTCAGCATTGAATACCGCTGTTTGGTCTGGAGGTTCATTCATTTACGTTCCAAGTGGCGTTAATGTGGAAATGCCTGTTCAATCATACTTTAGAATAAATTCGAAGAACATGGGTCAATTTGAAAGAACTCTTATCGTAGTGGATGAGGGCTCATCACTGCATTATGTAGAAGGATGCACTGCTCCAACATATTCTACTGATTCATTGCACGCTGCAGTTGTAGAATTAGTAGCCCTAAAAGGTGCTAAAATCAGATATTCGACAATCCAAAATTGGTCTGCAAATGTGTACAATTTGGTGACTAAGAGGGCTGTTGCACATGAAGATGCAACTATCGAATGGGTTGATGGAAACATTGGCTCTAAATTGACAATGAAGTATCCTGCGGTTATTCTCAAGGGAGAGCGCTCCCATGCTGAGGTAATTTCAGTCGCATATGCAGGCAAAGGTCAACATCAAGACGCTGGTTCAAAGGTTCACCACTTAGCAAGCCACACAACCTCTAACATTCTATCTAAATCAATTTCAAAAGATGGAGGAAGATCGACTTACAGAGGCATGCTGCAAGTTCTTCCAAAAGCTAAAGGCTGCAAATCAAAAGTAGTTTGTGATGCATTAATGCTTGATGAATATAGCCAGTCGGACACATACCCAACAATGGAGGTTGGTAATTCTTCAGCAGATTTAGAACACGAAGCGAGTGTTTCCAAGGTTAGCGATTCACAATTGTTCTACCTGATGAGTAGAGGATTGAATGAAGAGCAGGCTATGGGAATTATAGTTAACGGATTCTTTGAGCCATTCACTAGAGAGTTACCGATGGAATATGCATCTGAATTGAACAAATTGCTCAATATCGAGATGGAGGGTTCCATTGGATGATGTATCAAAAAATGCAAAGTCCACCAAGATACAACCACCTCTGGAAGTACACCCCTTGGAGGGAGGTATCTCCAGGTAAGTTATCGGACAAACCGGAATTCCAAGAATCTGGTTTAGTTTATCTTAATTCTGAAAGCGAGCAATCGATGGGTTTCTCTGTACAAACAGAGGGTTCTGTTCCTCTATCCAGCGAAGATATAGCACGTGCATGTTTGTCCCAAGAGGCAACTAAAACACATGTAATTGATTTGAACGGGAACGAGGATATGGTAAATTTGAGAATTGATGCCAATTCGGAATTTTCTATAATGAGGATTCATTTCAACGTAAAGCAGTCATCAAAAGTTTGCGTGGAGGTAGTTGGTACTGCCTCCTGGTTCGGGCTTTTGATAACAGGGAAAATAAATTCAAATTGTCACTTTGATTTTGGTTATTCAGAGAAGCTTCCTGAGTCTTCAAGAGTTGTTAGATGCGAGGATTGGAGGTTAAACAGAAGCTCAGTCTTTAACATGGCAGGATTATCTACTCAATCATTTAGGCGCAAATCAGACCTAAGAATCTCATTGGAGGAAAGTTCTTCAGAGTTCTATGGTAGTCTCGCAGTTCATGGTCTTGGAAGTAAGAAAGATGATACTCACGTAGAAATCGATCATCAAGTTGGTAATACATTCTCTGATTTGAATATCAAAACTGCATGCGATGAAAGCAGTCGCAGTATCTCTACGGGTAGGTTGTACATCAGAGAAGGAGCAGACGGAGTCGACTCGGGTCAGGTTTTCCGAAATCTTTTGCTTAGCGAAAAAGCAAGGGCTGATTCAATACCTGAGTTGGAGGTTTACGCAGATGATGTGCAAGCCCGTCACGGTGCGGCAAGTGCTCCTGTTGATGAAGAGTTGATTTACTATCTAATGAGTAGAGGTTTAGACAGAGAAAATTCAATATCTACACTTGTTGAAGGTTTCTTAGCAGATGCTTATAGTAACTTGAAAAGCGAGAAATTAAGAGAAGAGATGAGAACTAGGCTTAGGATTCATCTTGACTGCCTAGCAAATCATTGAGGTGGAAATGTGGTCGTACCTAGAACTGATTTTCCAATCCTGAACAGGGAGATTCATGGTAAGAAATTAGTATATCTCGATAATGCGGCTACGACTCAAAAGCCAAAGGTAGTAATCGATGCTATGAATAATTATTATGAGAATTATAATTCAAATGTTCATAGAGCAGTACATCTAATGGCTGGTGAAGCAACCGATTCTTATGAGTCATGTAGGACTACCTTGAAGAATTGGTTCAACGCTGAAAGGGCTATCTTCACATCTGGGACTACTGAAGCAATCAATTTGGCTGCACACGCATGGGGTAAAGAAAATCTCAGGTCAGGAGATGTAGTATTGATGACTGAGATGGAGCATCACTCCGACATAGTTCCCTGGCAACTTCTTGCTGACGACTTAGATATAGAATTAAGATATATCCCTGTGAAGGAAGACTTCACTTTAGATTTGGAGGCCTTTGATGCCTCTTTGGATGGTGTGAAATTAGTGTGTATCGTACACACATCCAATGTATTAGGCGTCAGAAATCCGATAGAGTACGTAATCGAAAAATCTCACTCCATAGGTGCGAAAGTACTGATTGACGCTGCTCAAGGTGTTCCGCATAAACAGATTGACTTCGAAAAATCTGGTGCCGATTTTATGGCTATGTCCGCTCATAAGATGATGGGTCCAACTGGAATAGGGGCACTCCTAGTCACAGAAGAAATATTTCAGTCCATGAGACCGTTTATGGGTGGAGGAGATATGATTCAGACGGTCACTCTTAAAGGATCAACATACCAAGACAATGAGCACAAGTTCGAAGCAGGTACTCCTAAAATTGCAGAAGCAATTGGCTGGAAGGCAGCCTTAGATTACATGGCAAATATCGATTTGGAAGCAGAACACTCAAGACTAGTCGAAATAGCGAAATGGACTTCAAGTCAACTTGAGGACTTGGGTGCAACAATCTATGGCAGATATTCTGAACAAGATGCTGCAGTGGTCTCATTCTTATTCGATAATTTACATCCTGAAGATTTAGCTCATTACTTGGATGCGATGGGATTTGCAATAAGAACGGGTCACCATTGTGCTCAACCATTACTTGAGAGACTTGGAGTTAAAGGCACAGCCAGGGCATCGTTTTACCTTTACAACACAATGGAAGAAGCAGTTGAATTTATTGAAGCAGTAAAATACGTCCTGGAAAAGTTCGGTTAGGTGAGAGCGTGAACGAGGCACTTGAGGAGATTCTTGATGAATTTGAAGAAATCGAGGATAGAATGGAAAAATTTGAATTCCTGCATGATCTTTCCGATGAATTAAACCAATTGCCTACTGAAGAATGGACTGATTCCACAAGAATCGATGGCTGTCAGAGTGAAGCCCATGTAAAGGTCTGGATTGATTCTGGTCTTGTTCAATTTCGAGGGGGAGCAGATGCTTCGATTGTAGCTGGACTAATGGGTATAATTTCCATTGCAGTTCATGGGCAAACAGTTGAATATGTAAGAGCCCTTCAACCAGAATTCCTTGCCAGGACAGGTCTACTAAATTCCCTAACCCCTTCTCGGTCCAATGGATTCAGAAATATATTTTCAAGAGTCAAAATAGCAATAGGTGAGTAAAATGGTTACCAAGCAAGACGTACTAGATTCTCTGCAAGAAGTATTTGACCCAGAATTACAAATTACCATAGTGGAATTAGGACTTGTTTATGACGTCAAGTTTGAACAAAAAGAGGAGGGTACTCATGCTGAAATAGATTTGACTCTAACAAGCCCGGGATGTCCTGTGGCTCCGGAAATAATGGCTAACACTCATAGAGCTGCATTGAAAACCGAGGGAGTAGATTCCGTGCATGTGAACCTTGTTTGGAGTCCAAGATGGGATCCAAAAATTCATGCATCAGATGATGCTAAAATGGACATGGATATCTGGGATTGATTATCTCTTTGTCACAATAGTCAACAAATCACCATCTTTCAAAAGGTGGTCTATTCCAACCCTCTGCCAATCGAATTTAGCACTTGGTCCCTTGACTTTTGCATATCTGAATTTCCTGACGAAATCTCTGTGTAATTTATTACAAATAGTCTCAACAGTAGAGTCGTCTTTTACTATCAGTGGTTCCTCTAAGTCTGCTTCGCCACCCTGGGGCTTCAAAAATACCCTCATGAAACCTAGATTATCATAGATGAAGTCCTTCAATTCTTCTAATCCCCATTCCTTGAAAGCAGATATTCGCATAATAGGCCAACCTTCAGGAAGGGTAGATTCTGAATGTTGCAGTTGTTCTTCAGTTGCTAAATCTATCTTGTTAATTGCAACAACCGCTTTTTCATAAACTCGATTTTGTGCTAAAGCATCAACAATTTGTTCTGCGGTAGCGTTGTGTCGAAGTGTTACAAGAGCGCTAGTATAGCCAAACATTCGAATGATATCACCCATCTCTTCAGTGGTTAGGTGAGTTTGTTCTATGGTTGTACGAATGTCTATCCCACCTTTGTCGACTCTCTTAATGAAAACAGGAGGTCGGGTTTCATTCAATCTCAATCCAGCATTATGCAATTCCCTGTAAAGAACGTTGAAGTGAGAATCTTGGAAAGGATCTACAATGAACAAAACCATGTCGGCAGCCCTAATTACACCAATGATTTCTTTTCCTCTGCCTTTTCCTTCAGCAGCACCTTTAATCAGCCCAGGCAAGTCCAAAATTTGGATTTTAGCACCCCTGTGCTCCATTAATCCAGGAATGCAAGTAAGGGTAGTAAAAGCGAAGTTTCCTGCCTCTGAGTCCGCACCGGTTACCTTAGTGATCAGTGTAGATTTACCAACGCTAGGGAAACCAACAAGGGCTACTGTAGCATCACCTGACTTTTTTACTTCAAATCCTTTTGCTGGACCACTAGCTCTGCTGCTTGCAGCTACTTTCTCTTCCTTCAGTTTTAATTGCGCAATCTTCGCTTTAAGTCTTCCAATGTGGGCATTGGTTGCTTTGTTTTTCTGGGTTTTATGTATTTCATCATAGAGTGCCTGGATTTGCTCTTTGATAGTAGCCATAGCACTCCCCCCAAAACCAATGCCGTAGTACCATATTCTTCAATCTCCCGCTGATTGTCCACCTTATCGATTAGAAAAAGTCAATACAGAGATTCATGTGGTTATTTCATGGACTATGTTTGTCCCAACATAGGGCTTCTACCAATATGGGATGAGTTGACAAAACATTGTAAGAAATATGAGGCAATTATGTCGATTAAGAAAGATGAAATCGGATATTATAGATTGGAAACTCCGTCTAAGAAACCCTTCATTGCGACCTGTGTTCAGAAAAAGCATGTTGGATTATATTCGGTAGTTATGTATAGGCATCCGCAAGTAATTCCTAAAGAACTAGAGGATTTCAGAATAGGTAAGTCCTGCATGGGATTTGTTGATTTTGACGAGAGTTTTGACTTAATCCCTCAATTGCTTGACAATATCTTCCAGCATTATGCGAGTACTGAAAAATTCTGAAGGGTGAAAAAATGGGATTGGAAGTAGTTTGCAGGCTAGTACATGCTCCTACTTTTGATGAGATATGCTCAATGAGTTGGGAGGATGTTTATGCTTCTCTGGAATCTAATGAATTAAGGAAGTTGAGACCTGAAAAAGATGAGCGTCTTGAAAGGAAATTTGACATCGATGCAGAAGCAGAACTTCTTGATTGGATGGATTCATTTAACCATAAGATATCGAATAGGGCAAATTCATTTTTAGATTGTTTATCGGGGATTAATGATTCAACAGACGGTTTGCTTTTGATCTCTGAATGGTGCAGCGTCGGTGCTTGGGAAGTTTGGGAAGCAAGGGCTATCCTGTATTTTGAGAATGCAACTGGCGAGCGTGTTGAAAACTCTAATGACTTAATCTCTTTAGATACATGGACTCAAATTTTTGAATCCTTGAATGGAATGAATGAGTCTGAATTTTCTGATAAAGTCTGCATGGATTGGATGCAGAGAAGGCTAGACTTGGGAGAGACCTTGGATGAAACTAAAGATCCAAGAATAGCACCTACATTTGAGGCTCATAGCAGAAATAGTAAAACCTTAGTCCATGCAGTAAATGTCCTAGAAAATAATACAGAACTGAAGCCACTATTTGGTAGGGAATATCTCCCAGCGTTCCAATGGCACTATGGTTTGAAAACTCTTGGAATGATAAGTAATGAGTAAATTTGGCGCTGGGTTCAAATCTAACCTTTTATCGCATGTAATTTGATGAGCGAAGAAGATGTTGTCGAGGACCTAGTTGACTCCGATATATCTGAAGTCGAAGAAACTTCAACTGAAGGCGAGCCTGTTGAGCAGAATCAGCCCGAAGAGGTAGTTGATCCCTTAGAGGAAGCACTACGAAGGGCTGATTTCGCTGAAAAAGAAATCGTTTACAAAGAAGCAGAAATTCAGAATTTAAGAAAGCGCTTCTTATCAGAAAAATCTGAGATGATCAAATATTCATCCCAAGGCCTTGCAAGAAGAATCATTCCAATCTTAGCTGATGTGGAAAGAGCCGTATCGAGTATCGAGGAAGGAGATGAATCCCCGGTTGCTCAGGGACTTAGAATGATGCATCATAAATTATTGAAAGAGCTCGAGGAGGATGGAGTCAAGAGAATCGAGACAAAGGGTCAGAAATTCGATCCTAAATGCATGGAAGCGATTACAACTATTCCTGCTAGCGATGCTTTCCCTGCAGACCAAGTAGTCGATGAACTTGAAGCAGGTTATATGTACAAAGATAGAGTTTTACAAGCGGCAAGAGTTGTTGTTGCGAGTGAATAAACTAAGGAAATTTAATGACTATTACCTATGATGCATTATCATGGTGAAGAAGTTAGCGGGTAAAGCGGCAGGAGCCGTCGGTAAGGCAGGAAAAAAAGCTGCCAAGGAAGTTGGAAATTCAATAAAGAGAGAAATTGTTGACACCGTAACTAACCCTATCAAAGAAAAAGTCAAAGAAGAAATTAATGCTGCTACAGACAAAATCAAGACCAAAGCAAAAGAAAAAGTTCGGGAAGTTGCTAAAGAAGCGGTAAAGAGTGAATTGAAGAAAAAATTCTCTCGAAACAAGGATTAGCCTACAACTGCCCCAACCATAGTGCTTAGTCGAAATAAGGCATCATTATCTATCAGCCAATCTATTACAGGTTTTGGAATTGATTCTCCTAGTACCTGCCTTACCGCTTGGTCATCGTAAATTGTTGAAACCATCTTAGCAGAGTTTCTCACTCTCCATCCTGCTAGGTTTTCTCGATTTTGAAGAGTAATATGTATTGTCCCAAAATTTGACTTATTATACAACTCAAGAGTCATTTCATCAGAGCTGACTAGTACTCCTTCACCATGGAACTGTTTTGCATGTTCCACCCAATTAGGTGGGTCATTTATGTCCTCAATAGTTACAATATCAATTTTTAATTCAGTGTCTTGACTCTCAATCCATTGCTCTATCATTGCTTTTCTCTCATCAGCAAACCAAGGATTAAGCATCTCTCCCCCTGCCTGAGCAGACCCTATTGCAATGGTTATCTTGTCATCTTCGCCAACAAGTTTTGCTGCTTCATTTACAAGGAATTCATGACCGATGTGAAAGGGCTGAAATCTTCCAAGGATTATGTAATTGGTCATCTAAAAGCCTCTGAACTATTTTGGTAATTTGTGCATTCACTGGAAATAGGATTCTACATCTACTTGAGGCAAATCAACATCAAAATCTCTGAAACATTGTAGCATTCTGTTACATCCTTCTATCATCTCAACAAGCGTTGTTTCTCCCATTGACCCAACTCTGAACATTTTTCCCTTCAAGTGGTCTTGTCCACCAATAACTTGAGTATGGTAAACATCTTTCAGTCTTGACCTCCACTTGTCGTCAACTCCACCAGGATACATGATTGCCGTAACTGAATCAGATCTTTGCTGTTCATCTGCTAATAGTTCGAATCCACAATCGAGGAATAAATTTCTCACACCGTTAGCCATTTTCGTTGCTTTATTCCATCTGCTTTCAAGCCCTTCATGTCTCAAAACCTTCAGCGCTTCAGACCAACCCATTGCCAGATTAATTGCTGGAGTCCAAGGAGTTTGTTCATCATCTCCTTTTTTCAATGCAGGGATTAAGTCAAGATAGAATAGGGCATTATTGTCATCTTGACCTCTTATTTTCTTCACCCTTTCAATGAAGGATTGATTAATCGCGATTGCCGCAATTCCTGACGGCCCAGCCGTACATTTTTGGGCACCGACAACCAGTGCTTCAGCATTCCATTTTTCAGGATGAACTGGCATCCCACCTATCGAGGTGATTCCATCCAAAATGAAAGCAACGTCATGTCTCTGACACATTTCTGCAATCGCTTCTGCATCTTGTGTAATTCCTGCTGAGGTTTCGTTATGGCAGATCAAAACTGCCTCGTAAATTCCCTTTTCCAATTCCATCTCCATTTCGTAGAGGTCAAAGGCTCTGCCCCATTCATATCTCATGTGCTTTAGATTACAATATCTATCGCACATTTCGGCGACTCTCTCACCAAACTTGCCATTGGTTGGAACCAAAACTCGATCATTTCTTCTGAATCTATTTGCAACAACCATTTCCATTCCTGCAGTTCCAGAACCAGATACAACAACAACGACATAATCGTCATCTCCTGCCCAAGTATTATTTCCTCTTTTATCACTTGACGGTGATAAATTGAAGGCATATCTTAGTCCTGAATTTAATTCAGCCATGATGTCTCTGAACTCGGTGCCCCTTGCAGTGATAACAGGTGTTGCCATAGCATCTAAGCACTTTTGATTCATTCTTGTTGGGCCTGGAACGAGAAAACAATCACCATCATGGCTCATGCTACTAGCGTTCTGTAGACGGTTTTTGAACTAAATTATCGAATGGTATCAAATTGTGTAAATTACGATGCTTATTTTGATAGGCAAGTTGCGCCAGCATAGACCATGCTCAGCGTTGGAATCGCTATGATTCAGGGTGCCCGACATGAGCATGGGCAAGCAGTTCAACAAGCAGCAGAAGAACTAGGATTAGAAATAGAAATAATTTATCTAAGGGAGCAAGATGATGTCAGCAATGAACTTGATTGCATAATCTTGCCTGGCGGGGAATCTACAACTATGCGACTGGTTAGCACGAATCATAATGTTCTTCCAGCCATATTTGATTGGATAAAAGAGAACCCAGAGAAGAAAGTGCTTGGAACTTGTGCAGGTGCTATATTACTCTCAAATCCTGGAGATGGCATAGAACCTTTCATTCAAACAGGGATTTCAAGAAATGCTTGGGGTCGGCAGAGAATGTCATTCGAAGCTGAAATTGATGTTGACCTGCATGTCAAAGAACCAGATTTGGAATCAAAACCCTTGAGCCAACTACCATTAGACAAAGACGACCATAGGCCGTTGGTAGTTAGAACTGGCGATCATGACGGATTTGAGGGTAGTTTCAACGGAGTTTTCATTAGAGCGCCAAGATTTGATTCAGAATCATGTACAGACCAAGTAATTGCCAAACTAGGTGAGGAAGTCGTCGGTGTGAAATCTGGGAATATTTTAGCTCTAACCTTCCATCCGGAGTTGACAGGAGATGCTTTTTTTCATCGCTGGTTGCTACAAAATGAGAGTTGAATTCTTACGCTAAAGGAGAGTCAGGTATACATGCGCTTGAGAATGGCAACTGAAATCCTGCCCCCAGAAGAGGGTGAGGCAGAGGGTTGCATTCAATGCCAAGAAGGCAGTAAGATGGTCTTGTTTGTGACAGGAAAGTGTCATTGGGGATGCGATTATTGTCCTTTGAGCGACAATCGCAGGGAATCTCCTGATATGTTTGCAAATGAGCGTAGGTGCACGGATTTTTCAGAGGTAATTCAAGAAGCTAGGGCTATGAATGCTACTGGAACAGGCATCACTGGTGGAGATCCATTGCTTGATGCTCAAAAGAGTATTGAAGCAATATCTGTGCTCAAGGCAGAGTTAGGAAAACAACATCACATTCACATGTATACATCTATTCCTTTCGAGTTAGACTTAGTTCCAAAGTTTGCAGAGGCTGGATTGGATGAAATTAGATTTCACTTATTGAATTTGAAAATCGAGAAATATCTAGATGTTATTTCAGCCTGTAGTAAGGCAGGCATATACACAGGAGTAGAACTGCCTTGTGAGCCAGATAAACGTAATGAATTAATCGCTTTATTAGATGATCTTGATGCGAGTGATGTCTCGTTTTTGAACCTTAATGAATTAGAAATTACCGTTGGTAATCAGGACAATATGGATGTTAGAGGATTCAATCTAAGTGGTGGAATAACCGCTGCTGCTGAAGGAAGTGCTGAACTTGCTCTTCAGTTGAAACAAATGTCTGAGAAGCTCAATTTTCACGTAAAATTCTGTACCGCTAAATACAAGGATGCTGGGCAGTTGAGAAATAGATTTAGGCGTCGAGGTCAGGCAAATTTGAGACCATATGAGGTTCTAAGCGATGATGATACTATCCTGTTTGGCGCAATTCCATGCAGAGAACAAGATTCTGAGGCTGACTTAGATGAACTAAAGAGAGAATTAGAATTGCCTGATGGATGGATAAAGTATGATTTGGACAATGAGAGGATTGAGTTACCATTGTCCGTTGCAGAAGAAATTGCAGACATGATTGAGGTCCCAGTGCAAATGATTGAAATTCATCCGACATACGAAAGATTAGAGGTAGGATTAGTACATCTTAACGAATGCCGATAAACATCATACGGAATCTTTGATGTAGGTTCTTGCATTGGAAGGAGCATGGGAGTTCTCTCCAAGGCTGACTTCTCTGTTTTCAAGCAGGCTGACACCTACAAGGCTCTTGGAATCTCTATTGCGTTATTTCTTGTAATCGCATATGGATCACTTACCCTGTACGGGAATTTAGGTACATTATTCGGGGCTGACGGTGAGCCAGAGGAAATTCCAGACTTCGTGTTCCAATCTTTGAACAGAACTGATGTTGAGCAACAAGGATATGTTAACGAAACAGGCTGGTTCAACACAAGTCAATTCCGCGGAGAGGTTCTTGTAATCGATTTTATGGCTGCAGATTGTTCAAACTGCCATGTAGTCCAAGAAAGACTTGAGACTAATATGGCCAATTGGATGTCTGAAGCGGAGGCTAATGGAACCAAACTAAACATAATTGCCTATGGTGCTTGGTATACTGAAAGCCTTTCGAAATTAAACTCAAGCAATATTGAATACACCGTACCAACATACCCCACAGGTTTGGGAACTACTGATTCGGCTGTGTATGAAAATGGAACAACAACAGATCCAGTCAGACTTTTCACTCCAAAAGGTGCTGGAGCAATCCCTGTTGTTATCATAATTGATCAAGAAGGATATATGATCTACCAACAAACAACAGGAGTCCCATCTGATGGCTGGAAAGGGTTCGATAAAGCATTAAGAGAAGCATGGAATGATGATGGTGACACTACCGACATGAGACTAGCATGGGAAGAGCCTGATACTTCACTCGGTGCGATATGGATATTGGGAATGATCCTCTCAATCATGGTCTATTTCTCACCCTGTGCATTCCCAGTTCTTCCTGGTTTCATCTCCTATTATTTGTCCTTAGGTGCAAGAGAAGATGAGTTAATCGAAGAGGGTAAATTGAAATCAAGAATGCCTAGATCCTGGGTTTTCGGTCTGCTTGCTGGGTTAGGCATGTGGACCTTTTTCATCATTATTGGAGTTGTTGCAGCACTGATGGGACAAGCCTTTGTTGATTCGGGAATTATACACTATATTGCGATAGGGATTGCGGTTTTACTGGTCATATTAGGTAGCATGATGTTGATTGGAATCACTTCAGAATTGATGGGCTTTGTTCAGAAATACATAGATAAGTGGTCAACTACTGAGATGGATGAAACCTTTACTCCAAGAAGAAATATCTACCTGTATGGAATTGGTTATGCTGCTGCATCTATCGATTGTACTGCAGCAGCTGTACTTCCATTCATCGTATTCTTGGTTACATTAGGTCAGCAATCCGTAATTGTCGGATTAGGTGGATTGATGGTTGGGCTCTTACTATTGATGATTGTAGTTACCGTACTCGTTGGGCTTGGTAGGCAATCGATGATCAGTTTTTTGCGCAGAGCAACTGGAATGATCAAGATGGTTGGTTCTTGGATGATGATTATGGCAGGAATTGCCTTAACAATTTTCTTAACTAATGCTGAACTTGTAAATTCGATATTTGGCTAAATTGTCTCACTTGAGAAAAGTGCTTTCTTTGCTATCAATATCCATGGCACATAAGCAATAGCAAGACCTGCAATGAAATCCAACAGGTAATGTTGTTTTGTAAATAAAGTGGATAATGCAAGACCAACGTAAAGCATGAAAACATAAATTCTTGCTTTTTTGTGGTCAGGGAAATTTTTCAAAAAGAAAATTGTAATGAATGTTGAGTGCAATATATGCAAGCTCGGCCAACCATTCCAAGCTGTGTCAACTCCGTGAAGTAAATTCATTGACACTTCTGCAGCTCTATTTTGCGTAATTATCTGGTCTCTTAAGTCGACTTCTACAGGTATGATCAAGAAAATAAGGAATGCCAGCATCGTCGGCAATATAGTAATCTGCGTGAACCTTATTGATCTGGATAGTTGCTCATCAGTTTGTTCTACAAAGAATGGAAATAAGAAGAAAAAGTAGTATGTAACATAAGGGAAAATCATCCACCAGATGAAGGGAATATGGGAATCAAGACTAATTTCTGGGAAGAAATATTGGTAGTCTCTTGAAGCATTGTATCTATTTATTGAAAAATAAAGAATTCCATAAAACACCCATGTAATCAAGAAAACTTTCAAGATTAGGGGTCTTCTATTTCCTTGCAAAAATTCTGTCTTTGCATCTTTCCAAAATTCCCACTCTGTGGTTAGTTTAGAAATCAGCATGGCATAAACGGTAGGATACTAGTTTGAAAACATCATCCTCTAAAATCATGACCGCAATATGGGCAAAGCAGCCAATCCATTTGTCTACTTTTACCACATTTTTGACAATTCAAATCTAATGTTTCACTCTTCACGCTTTGAAGATGATTCATTCCTTTACCAATGGCTTTTTGAGCGCTCTGTTGCTCAAGTAATGTATTCATCACAGATGGGTCAAGTGCGTCATTTTGGGCAGCTAATTGCATCATTTTCTCTTGGAAAATGTTCTGTTGCTCGATAATTTCTTTTTCATTAGAATGCTGATTATTAATTCGTAGCCTTTTAGCTTCCTGGACACTTTCAAATAATTTCATTGCATTTTCAGTTTTATTTTTATTTATTGATTTTAAAATTTCAGACTTCTCTCGTAATTTATTTAGCTCAGACTGCCAATGTGCCTCTTTTACCCTCAAATCTTTGAGTTCCTTTTCAAGGTCAACATCAACTTCTCCTCTTGCTTTCGCTTTGGCTATGTTTACTTCGCACTCAATTCTTCTAAGCATACTTTGCTCTCGGATTTCAATCCTTTCTGCAAGTGCTTTTGCATTTTCACCTTCGATTTGGGTGGCGTTTCTCATCTCCGCTCTCAACTGCAATATTCTTTCATAATCGGTTTTACCAATTATTGCAAATGCCGATAGTAATTTCATTCCAATTACTGAAAGAATGGGTCTTAATTCTGTTTCAGCGATTGATTCTATTATTGATTGGAAAGAATTTTGCCTTAATTCATCATTATGTTCTATGTTTGAAAAAACAGGTTCGATTAGTCTTGAATTAACTTCAGTTTGAAGAATTTTTACAACACCGTCCCTTGTTAAAACCGATGATTGATTTGAGAAAATATTCAATAATTTTGGAATATTGTCTTCTGATATTTGTAATCTCAAATTTAGATGACCTTTAATTGCTGAACCATCCTTGATTTGTGAGTTGAATGGGATCCAAATATCCATCGGTCCTGTCATAGCGAATATGATTCTTCTATCATCAGCAGTCAATTTTAGGATGTCTCCAAGAAATCGAGAAAAACCTCCTCCAATATCTCTGACTGTTTTTCCAGTAATTGCATTACCAATTTTCCCCTCGACTAGAAATACTGCTGCTTCATTTGGTTTGAGCGTCACTTGCCGAGAAAAGTATGTTTGAATTTTGTCTAAATTTACTAGCCTTGCTACTACGTCTGGGGATTCTCTCCAATGGTATTTACTCATTATATCACTTCTTTTTTCTTAGACTTGATAAAAATAAACCTCTTTCCGAGAAAAACCCTCTGCATGAAGTTATTTTTTGTTGACAAGCACCTATTTTCTTTATTGTTTCATTTTGATTCCCTGTACTCAAAGAAAGTTCAGCATCATTTGAAATCCTTACTGCTTCAACAACCATCTGAATTACATCATGGTCATGTTTAATCAGTTTGTTCATGTCTCTTTGCGTCATCGACCTTACTCCTGAAATGAAGCCATGTGTTACTCCGACTCCTCCCTTGTCGACATCTTCAATCAATCTATCAATCTCTTGCATACACTGTTTTGCAGTTCCTGCATTTTCGAATGACCCATTTTTTACGAATCTGTCATGTATGTTTTCAATATGGCTACGCGCTCGTTGTGCAGTTCTCGCAATCTCTCTTCTGATCAATAAATCAGATTCAGATTTTTTTTCCTTAGCATAGCCTTGATATCCGCTTATTAGAATCTGAAGGCCTCTGACATAATCTAGGATGTCACCAGGTCCTAACATGAGTATCAATTACAAGTTGGCATATGTTACCTTTTGTTTGTATCGTTAATTTGCTATTGGTTAAATCTAAAGTTTATCAAAGCGAATAACTCGATCAGCAATCCTTGTAGCCTCGTTTTCATCGTGAGTTACATGTATTACTGGGATCTCCATCTCCTTGAGAAATTTCCTCGTCCAGTCACACAATTCGTTTCTGATCTCATTATCAAGGGCACTAAATGGTTCATCCATCATTAGAGCCTCAGGCTTAGACAACATCGCTCTAGCAAAAGAAATCCTCTGTTTTTCCCCTCCTGATAACTCATCGACTTTCCGCTTCTCAAATCCTTCTAATTGTACAGTTGCAAGAATTTCTTCTATCTGCTTCTTACCATCCGTTTTGGTTGTGCTTTTAGGAAGACCAAGTTGAATATTTTTTTCAACAGATAGATGTGGATAGAGGACTGGCTTTTGGAATATCATCCCGATTTTCCTTTTTGATGGATGAATTTGCGTGATGTTTTTGTCGTGCAAGTATATTTGCCCGTCATCCAAATTTTCAAGGCCACAAACAATTCTCAACAGTGTGGATTTCCCGCAGCCCGAATTTCCAAGCAGGGCCACAATCTCACCTTTTTCGACTTCCAAATCCAAATTTTCAAACAATATATCATCAAATAATTTGCTGGCATTCTCAATTTTTAGACTCATTAGAATCCTCCCCTTCCATTTTCATCTCTGAATTTTTCTGATATAATGAATAAAATCAATGTCATTAACATCAAGCATGTAGCAACAGCCATAGCAGAACTTCTGACTTCTGGAAAGTAGTTTGGTCTTGACATCAGTTGGTCGGTTAGAGTTGACAACGTGACCCAGTTACCTATCCCACTCAACATCCAGGATGCGCCAAATTCTCCTAATGAAAATGCCATGCTCAACGCTGCTGAAACAATAATTTGGGGCTTAAGCAATGGTATTTTGATCTTCCAGAATACCTCAGCATCCGTCATTCCTAGAACCCTAGCCTGGTCCGAGTATAACTGGTCGAGCGATCTGAAAGATGGCAGCATTATTCGAACAACAAATGGACATACCATCATGATATGAGCCCAAACTGGCAGAAATCTCCAGTTCAGTAATTCTGGAAATAGATTCAACAAACCGATCAGGATTCCTAAACCTACTGTGATTGCAGATACAATTAACGGCAGAAATGAGACAAAATCAACTGTTCTAGCAAGTATTTGCTTTCCTGCATCCTCGAGTTGTTTTATGGTTGCTGCGATAGTTGTACCTACAACTAATGCAATAACCATACACACTATTGCGTAAGTAACTGAATTTGTCATTGCTTCAGGAATTCCAGCGTAGCTCAAATCTCCTCTCCATGCAATCCTCCAACCATCAAAACTCCATGTCTTAACTGTCTCAGAACCAGTTCTTTCGATTGATCTAAAGGAATTTGAAAGAACTGCGAGCAGCGGTGAAATAACATAGATGAATGAAATTGATAGTCCTATTTTTCTCAGAGGGGTGAGTTTCCCTCTCTGTTTTCTAGAATAGTTTTCATTCACTAATTCAATCCTGCTGTTGTGCTTAGATTGCAAAATTGTTGACAAAGACATTGCAATTCCAAGAACAAGGAATTGAATTATTGTTGCAGATAATACTAATTCAGAGGACCATACTCTATATCCTTCTATTCCTGCGGAAGATGAGTAAATTGAAACTAAAGTTTCGATCGTGTTATTTTGTGGAGAAAGCCACTTTGGTAAAGCAAATGAGGTAAATGAAAATATGAAAGTAAGGGACCATGCAACAAATATTCCTGGACCATATAGTGGTAAGTAAAAATAACGAAGTTTGAATAGAGCAGAGTCACCTTTCGGTAGGATGTTGAATTGATCTTCCCAATCCTTGTCCAATCTAGCTATCATCGGCTCGATTAAACGAATAACAAGAGATATGTTGAACCAACTTAGAGCGAGTATCAGGGCAATAAAATTACCAAGATTTTCAGCCCCTACAACCTCGCCTAATTTACCAATGAATCCACTTTGCGTATAGAGGTCTATCCCAAGTCTAGAAAGAATTGAATCAGAGTCGATTATTGCTAGAAATCCTACTGCCGCTACTATGGCTGGAGTTACAAATGGGAGTACAAAAAAGGCTCTAATTAGACTAACATGCTTAATCTCATATTTTGCTAAAGTACTTGCAACCCAAAACCCAATCATGCACGTAAAGGAAGCAGTTGTAAAAGCCACAAGAAGAGTAAATGATAGCACACCATCTGTTTGGTTAGCATTCTTCCATAAACTCCAAGCATCAAAAATTGTTGAATCCGTTACCCTTGTCAATCTTTCAAGTGCTAGAAAAACAGGGCCAAGTATTACAACCGCAAAGGCAAGGCACACAAGTGCCTGCAAAGTTTGGCGAATCATTTGTTCACCATCATGCAATTATCTGCGCATAAATTTCAACAAGTGCTTCAATATCGACTTGATCTAAATCAACATCTGCTGGCTGCTCAGGTACTGGTGAATGGTATCTGTAACCATTTTCTTCCGGTAAATCTGTATCACTTAGAACGCTGTACATGTAATTATTTGCAGGCATGTTTGTATTCACGTCTTCAGAAAGCAGGAAACCAATGAATTGATTTGCGTAATCAACGTTGGCTGCACCGTTGATGATTCCAGCGTATTCAATTTGATGAAGAGATGCTTTTGGAAGGTCTAGTGCTACCGATGTTGTATAATTCTCACCAAAGAATGCTTCAACACCCGGGGAATGACAATACGATACTGTTGCATGAGCATCTCCAATAAATCCGTCATACCATTGCCCATAGCCTGCGCTATAATGTACTTCGTATGCCTCAGTCCACCCCGATGTGATAATGGCATCATTAGCGATCATCTGAGCCCACCAATCCCATTCTGTTTCATTTTCGAAATAATCAGTTGTTGCAAGCATAAACGCTCTTCCCGGAGAGGATGATACCGCTGAAGGGAAGGCTACTTTTCCTTTCCAAGCCTCTTCAGTAAAGTCCCACAATGATGTTGGCACTGTTACATTTTCGCCATCAACGTAGGTTGAATCATAATTTATGCAAATGTGACCGTGGTCAAATGGGACTAATTCGTTTGTTTCTCCAAATACATTGTCGCCAAGATCTTCTGTGATATTTTGCCTACTGACTGTATTTTCCTGTAGCAAACAATTATCCATTGCAACCCCGGAATATGTATTGTCCAATCCAATCATCAAATCTGCCTGAGGGGCATTCTTTGTTAGCATCATTTGGTCCAATATGCCACCAGCATCTTCTGTTCTTATGAATTCGACTTCAATGCCAGTTTGATTTGTAAATTCTTGGACCACTTCTTCGCTCAGAGCATAGATGTCATAGGTAATTATTCTCAACGTACCGTTAGATTCTCTTATCACCGGTAAATCACCAGCGCATAAATCTAAATCGGTATCAAGTAAGTTCTCTAATTCAGCCTGTTCTATGCATCCAGCGGTAGAAACACAAATCATCATCAATGCTATTAAAAATTGTTTTTTCATTTATTCACCTCAATATATTTTATCAATTAATCTGTGAGTTTTATCTATCAAGTCAAGCGGATTTTCGCTTAGTATGTACAATGATGGCGCCCAGCCAAATGACCCCTCATCTAATATGACGTCAAGTGATTTTGCTGAATGCTTTAATTCTCCTTTCGGGGCATAACCTATGTTCCAAGACATGTCTTCACATGCTTTAGTAATTACCTCAACATCGACTTCTTCTCCTCTAAGCGGTGGGCTGACATTGATGATTGCGTACTTGTCACCATGGATATCTCTGTAATCCAATAACATATTTGCAAGGGTATTGCTTGAGCCAAAAGTAGGCTTTTCATGGTGCCTTAGTTTTCCAGAGACCACTGATAGTTTTCCTGGGAAAGCTGCAACGTCCTCTATCTCCATCGCTCCAGGTGCGCAGCAGGCAATATTCATTCCCACTGCGGGCATAGCAATTTCTAATTTCTCAGCATCTATTCTTGTTGCTGCCCATTCTAGCCTCTTAAGCAGAGCAGAGTTTGTTTGGTCTTCTCCTAGATCTTTGCCTGTTAGTGTCTTATCGAATAAGATTGGTTGTTGGTCTTCGAATTGGAATTCTATAACAATACGTTGTTTGATTAAGTCTATACCTGGCCCCATGCGGTCTAATTTTTCGGAAATATCTCTAGCTAAATCATCGATAAGTATCTCATCTGCGCTCCCGTGAAGTTTAGGTGCCTCACGATGGTATTGTCTTGAGATAGTTGATTGAGTGGTTCCTAGAACCTCAGCAATCTCTGATTGTGACCATTCCATAGCCCTCAAATCTTTAGCAATTTGAAATTGTAGCCTTTCTACCCAATTTAACCCATCTGAGCCCAGCATAATGTATCCTAAGGGATTTACTTATTCAATATTACTCAAGCAATATGCATTATGCATTGAAATCTAGTTACAGATTGTTGTAAGGACGAAAAACCATCTAATTCAAAGGCTTGATTGCACCCATTAGTAATGAGGGGAGATAATGGAGAGTCATGAGTTTTTGGACTCTGCTTTTGCCATGATTAAGGATTATGTCCTTGATAACCAGGGCAAGGTAAACCAGCATATTGAACCCTCGTCACGTTCTAAAACAACTGATACTCTTCTTCCGCTTGAAGGATTTTCTCAAGAGATGTTACTCGAAGATGTGTCATCTTACCTTCAAAATACTGTAAAAACACACAAAGGAGGTTTCATGAATCCCTTGTGGGGTGGTTTCAACGCAGCATCTTTTGCTGGAGAAGTTATTGCAGCGGCAACAAATACCTCGATGTACACTTATGAATTAGCTCCAGTTGCTACGATGATCGAGAAAGCAATTTTGAAGAGGATGAGAGAATATGTTGGCTTTGAATCTGGGTTTGGTACTTTCACAACCGGGGGTTCGAATGGTAATATGTTAGGCGTTTTGTGCGGCAGACAAAGCGCATTCCCAAATTCAACATATTCTGGTATTGATGGCACAAAACTTGCCATATTTGTCTCTCAGGAGTCTCATTATTCAGTTCTCATGTCTGCTAATGTAATTGGCATAGGACATGGTAATGTCATCAAAGTAAAGTGTGATGAGGATGGTATAATGATACCCGAATCCTTGGACATAGAGATAAAATCAGCAATATCCAATGGACTTACTCCTGTATGCGTTATTGCAACAGCGGGCACTACCGTACGTGGTGCTTTTGACCCGCTAAAAGAAATCGGGGAGATCTGTGAAAAATTTGGAGTTTGGTATCACGTTGATGCCGCATGGGGAGGTGCTTGCCTCTTTAGTGCGAAGCACCGTTTCCTGATGGATGGAGTTGAGTATGCCGATTCAGTTTGTTGGGATGCTCATAAAATGATGGGTGTGCCCTTGATATGCTCAGCGTTCATTATCAAACACCCTGATATCTTGAGAGCGGTATCATCTCACGGAGATAGTGCTCACTACCTATTCCATGACGATGCTGAAGAGATTGATCTTGGTAGGTTCTCTCTACAATGTGGTAGGAGAAATGACGCGCTAAAGTTGTGGTTCGCTTGGAGGATGATGGGTGATTCTGGTTGGTCTTCCTTGGTTGAAAATTACATGGATTTAGCTAGCCACTTGGAAGGTCTGATTGAGCAAAGTGATGAACTTGAGATGATGTCTTCAAGACAATGGACTAATGTTTGCTTTAGGTATAACGACAAATCAATCGAAAATCTAAATCAATTCAATTCCGAACTTCGTACTAGATTGATTGAAAATGGAAATTTCATGATTTCTAAGTCCAACATCGGTAATGATGTAATATTGAGACCAGTCATTGCTAACCCAGCAGTTGAAAAAAGTACCCTGGAAGGTTTGGTTGAGGAAATCCTGCAAATTGCTCATGAGATGAAATCAGGAATTCCACACTCATGAAGGACTTTGTCTAAGATAGTAGAGAGTCAACTTCTAATCATATTCTAATTTGGGGAAATCATGGGCGGCTCATTGATTCGGACAGCATTGTACTCAGAGCACTTAAAATCTAATGCAAATATAGTGGACTTCCACGGATTTGAGCTGCCAATTTGGTATACCAGTATCAAAGAGGAGCACCTGGCATGCAGGTCTGGTGCAGGAATATTTGATGTGTCCCACATGGGTTCGTTCAGATTTACTGGTGCAAATGTCCGGGCCTGGCTTGAAACCCTGTCAACTCAAAAGGTGACATCAATTACTCCTGGTAGATGTGCTTACACGCATTTCCTAGACGATAATGGGTATCTTATTGATGATATGATCTTTGCAGTAGTGTCGGAAAACGAAATTTTGGGCGTACCTAATGCAAGTATGATCGACGTTATGTGGGATTGGTTCATCTCCCATTTACCTGAAGACGGTTCTATCATCTTAGAAAACTTAAGCACGGATACATCCATCGTAGCTTTGCAAGGTCCAAAGTCGAAAGAAATAATCACAGATGCACTCGGGGAAGATTCTCATGTTGGTCGTTTCAAATGGAAGGAAATTCCTGAGAACAAACTTGGCATTACCGGATGGATTCAAGGCACAGGTTATACGGGTGAATCAGGGTATGAAATATTCGTTCCTAATTCGGATTCTCCTGTTCTGTGGAACTCCCTATTGAATGCAGGGGCAACACCTGTTGGATTAGGTGCAAGAGATACCCTTAGGTTGGAAAAAGGATTCTTACTCTCTGGAGTAGATTTCTGCTGGCCAGAGTTGCCTGAGGCAGATGACTTCCTTGCTAGAGATTCATGGGAATCTAATGTTCCGTTTGGTTGGGGATTCGACCACCAATACATTGGGAAGGGTAAAGTGGAATCCCATTCGCAAACCGATGCAAGACTCTTGGGAATTAAGTACACAGGGAAAGGACCACTCCCTCGTCCGGGTAAAATCGTCACAGATTTAGAGGGGAATAAAATTGGTATGTTGACTTCAGGCGCTCCTTCACCTTCCCTTGGAAATGTTGGAATTGGGATGGGTTATATCTCTGGAGTAGTAGAAGGAGATAAGGTTTTGATAGTCGCATCTGAGAGACGTTCTGTCGAGGCAATAATCGTCACACCGCCTTTCATTTGAGTAGTATTTTCCTCGAGAAAAATTACTTTCTATTTTATCGTGTATTACTGTTCAAGCACATAGATTATGACTTGCCGATTTCTAGCCGGGTTGCCTTAGGCGTTAGTGGTGATGTTATGGTAGACCAGTTACCTAATCTTGGAAGAGAAAAAGAAATGCTAGAAGCCATGGGGATGAAAGAAATTGCGGATTTGTTTTCTGATTTACCCAAAGAAGTTGTTATGGACCAAGAACTACCACTTCCAGCACCACAAAGCGAGGAAGAAATCCTGCATGATGCAAGAAGATTACTCGGAGGAAATGTCCCATTAGAGCAAAGAACATCGTTTCTGGGTGCAGGGTTGTACCAGAACTTTGTACCTTCAGCAATCTTCCAACTTATCACTAGGGGAGAATTCCTCACCTCTTACACTCCGTATCAACCTGAGGTTAGCCAAGGAATGCTTCAGTCTATGTGGGAATTCCAAACTCTGATCTCAGAGTTGGTTGAACTTCCTATTGCAAACTTGAGTATGTATGATGGTTCCACGGCTGCTGCTGAGGCTCTAACAACTGCAGTAAGGGTTCTAAACAGAAAAGCTGAGCAAAAAGATACAGTCTATGTTTCTCGTTTGGTGCCACCAGATAGAATGTCTGTAATCTACAATTACACCCAAGGGGCTGAGATCAAAATTGAATACATCGAACACAACCAAGATGGAAGCATCAACATGGATTCGCTGGAAAAGGCAAGAGGCTCGTGTGGAATTTACGTGGAATATCCGAATGCTTTAGGAATAATTGATGAAGGTATGAAGCAAGTTAAGGAAATCATTGGTGATGTAACTGCATTTATCATCGGAGCAACACCATTAGCTCTTGGTCTGATAGAAGCACCTGGCAAATTCGGAGCAGACATAGTTGTCGGGGAAGGACAAGCATTTGGTTCACCAATTACAGGCGGTGGTCCAATCTATGGTTTCTTTGCTGTAACCAAGCCGTTCCTCAGACAGATGCCTGGAAGAATTGTTGGAAAATCTATTGATGTTGATGGTAATGAGGCATTTTGCTTGACTCTATCTACGAGAGAACAGCACATCAGAAGACAAAGAGCCACATCTAATATCTGTTCTAATGAGACATTGATTGCACTAATGGGTGCAATGCACATGGCATTATTAGGTCCAGAAGGGCTTGAAAAACTGGCTTACAGAAACCTAGCAGCGATGCAGATGCTGAAAGATAAATTATCTGCGGTAGAGAACATATCAATCCCACACGGAGATTCTTTCCACTTCAATGAGTTCGTTATTGAGTTGCCAAAATCTGCTTCTTCATGCATTACAGAATTGGATGAGTTCGGAGTAATCGCTGGAATGGATATGGCTGCTTGGGGGCTGAATGAGAATTGGCTGTTGGTAACTTGCACTGACCAAACAACAGAGGTTGATATCGAGGAGTTCGTTGATATCTTGAGTGCTTGGGCAAACGATGAATTGGAGGTGTTGCAATGAGTCATTTGTTCGAATTTAACGGGGCAGAAGGCAAAGGTTACTCTCAACCCTCGCCGATAATGGATGTCTCAAAACTCAAACTTCCAGGGTCTATGAGGAGGGAATCACTACCTCGTTGGCCTAGAGTATCAGAGCCTGAAATGGTAAGGCATTACACCTGGCTATCAAAGAGAAATTTCGGTATTGATACTGGTTTTTATCCACTCGGTAGTTGTACAATGAAGCACAATCCAAGAGTAAACGAAGCTATTGCTCAAATGCCGGGTATTGCAAATATTCATCCACATCAACCAGAATCACATCTTCAAGGATTGCTTTCAATCTATCATGAGATGCAAGAGATGTTGGCAATTTGTGCAGGTATGGATGCTGTAACTCTACAGCCGGTTGCAGGAGCTCAAGGGGAATTTACTGCAATCCGATGCTTCCAAGAATATTTCAGAAAGACTGGACAGACCCAAAGAACCAAGGTAATCGTTCCAGATTCCGCTCACGGAACCAATCCTGCTAGTGCTTCGATGTGCGGGTTTGAAATCATCGAAATTCCTTCATCCGCAGATGGAAGGCTGGATTTAGATGCACTTAGAGCAGTAGTTGGTGAAGATACTGCTGCAATGATGATCACTAACCCAAACACGCTGGGTATCTTTGAAGCAGATGTTGTGGAAGCATCTCAAATAATCCACGATGCTGGAGGTTTGATGTATTATGATGGAGCGAACTTTAACGCAATTCTAGGCTGGACAAATCCTGGATTGATGGGCTTTGATGCAGTCCATTACAACCTACACAAGACCTTCAGTCAACCCCACGGCGGTGGAGGACCGGGAAGTGGTCCAATTGGTGTCAAAGCCCATCTGGCAGAATTCTTGCCTTCTCCGATAGTCGGTAAGAGGGAGATAGAATCAGAGGATGAACACCTGTATGCAGTTGATGATTGCTGGTACACCTGGCAGACTCCAGAATCGACTATCGGTAAAGTCCAACAATGGCATGGTAATGCTGGAGCGGTTGTCAGATGTTGGGCATATTACAGAAGATATGGAAGAGATCTGAAAACAATGTCTGAGCATGCGGTACTGAATGCGAATTATTTGCGTCATGCAATCCTCACAAAAGCTGAGGAGGCAGGCGTTACTCACATGTTTGTAGAAGGAGCACCAATCAACGTTTGTAAGCACGAGTTCACAATTTCGATGTCCCCCGCTAAAGAAAGTATGGGAATCTCTGCAATGGATGTTGCAAAGGGACTTCTTGATATGGGATACATGGCTCCAACAGTTTACTTCCCACAAATTGTACCTGAATGTTTGATGATTGAACCAACCGAAACAGAATCAAAAGAGACACTGGATGAATTTGCAACAAATTTCATCAAAGTTCTGCAGACAGATGCCGAAGCATTGCATGAATCCCCAACAACGACTCCTGTTAGAAGAGTTGACGAGGTATATGCTGCTCGTAATCTAATTTTGAGATATGAAATGGATTGATGAGTTCAAGATTGTCATGAATCTTATTAAACGATAATTATGCCTTCAAACTATGACAGGTGTGTGGGTAAGACAGAACACACCGGTTGGTGCGGGCTCTGCAATTTTTCCTAATGCCTATGCAATGTTATTTTCCGTTCTTGCAATACTGCTCAGTTTTCTGGAATATGGAATTATAACTACCATTCTAGGATCCATTGCATTTATTTTGGTGGTAGTTCCGATGTATCTGCTAAAAGAAGTAGTCATCTCTCCTAAGTATCACCTATATTTTTGGATATATGTTGTGAGTTGTTTGGTATTGATTTACGCATCAGTAGATGATGTTTCATTCTCCACTCCAGTTCTTGCATTGTTTGCATTAAGTGGGATAATACTGCAAAATCAACAATATTCTAACTACTATTTCTATGAATTTGAGGGCAAGGATGGTAGCAAAGATTTCAGCAATATATTAATCGAAAATGGCTGGAATCGAATTGCAAACGACAAACATGATTACGTTCTAAGGGATAATGGTCGAAATAATTACATTCGCATATCCTCTAAATTAACAGCACAATTGGTCTTGGATTTTGATTCTCGAGATTTACCTAAGCCGGAAGCTGAAGAAGAGTAATCACTTTCAGTTTACTCCCCGCTTATCATTTATGTATGCTAATTCAATGCGACCTTGTTATGTCTTCTTGTTTACCTATGGATGTGCTTGGAGTTACCAAATCAATACTTAGTGGAAATGATTCTCATTCGTGGATTCAATCTATTCTGATGACCGAGGATGACAAGAGAAAACTAATTCGTGATATAGATAAATTAACACATATTTTACTTAATAGTCAAGAAAAAATCAGATTACGTAAATTGATTAATTCAAAAACTAAGGACATACTACCTTTTTACGAAGTGAATAATGCACTCGCTAGAAATAGCCTGCAAACATCTTCAAAAAAATTAGTTGAATCATATATCTTCAATGGAGAATTAAATTTTGACTCCTTGGAGTACATGTCTGGAAAAATGATTCTTAATTACGAATTCGATAGGGCAATTACTTCGCTAAAGGCAGGAAGAGAGTGGCCAGAAAATCATTTTCATATCGAAGATTATCCTATTTGGTATCTGAACACATTCATCAAATGCATAAGGTCGATGCTCACGGAGAAATTGATTTATCTTTACACAGCATCTACGAAAACAAAAGAAAATTGCATTATTTGGAAAGTTGAAAATAAATCTTGCAAGCCTGTAAAAATATGACGCTGTGCTTGATTTCTTGAAAATTCATTATCGGATTATTCAAGAACCTAATTCTGTTGCCTTGGGATATGGATGTAACAATACTTCTTGGGTCCAAATCGGACATGCCTGTTGCCGAAAAGTGTACAAAAATTCTGGAGCACTTCGATGTTCCTTACCAATTGAGAGTCGCAAGCGCTCATCGCTCCCCTAAATTTGTTGAGTCAATCGTTTCTGATGCAGAAGAAAGTGGTTGCACCGTCTTCATTGCAATGGCTGGACTTGCTGCTGCTCTTCCCGGTGCAGTTGCTGCTATCACAACTAAGCCAGTAATCGGTGTTCCATGCGGTGGAAGAGTTCCATATGATTCTCTTCTTTCAATTGCTCAACTACCACCTGGTGTACCTGCAGCAACCGTTGGTGTCGACAGAGGAGATAACGCAGGTTACCTTGCTGTCCAAATGCTTGCTCTTGCCAATGACAAATATGCTGCTGCACTCAAGCAGAACAAACTAGACCAAATTGAGAAAGTCAAGCAAATGGATAGAGAAGTGAACGGAGGAGTTTGAGGTGTTTGATGCCCAATCCTTCATCGAGGAATCGATTGAAGAGTTGAAGGCAAAAATTACCCAAACTGCGATCATTGCTTGCTCAGGCGGAGTTGATTCCACAGTTGCTGCGGTCCTTGCCCATAGAGCGGTTGGAGATTTATTGCACTGCGTATACGTAGATACAGGATTTATGCGAAAGGGAGAAACCCAAGAAGTCGAGCAAATGTTTGCAGATGCGGGAATTGACCTAATCACAGTAGATGCAAGTGACAGATATTTTGATGCCTTGGTTGGAGTTACCGAACCAGAGCACAAGAGAAAGGTAATCGGAGAGATGTTCATCAGAATTTTCGAAGAAGAACAAGTCAAGGTCGATGCCCATTGTTTAGTTCAAGGAACAATTGCTCCTGACTGGATTGAGTCAGGTGGCGGAGTTAGAGACACAATCAAATCACATCACAATGTTGGCGGACTACCAGAAGATATGACTTTGGAAGTCGTAGAACCATTGAGAGAATTGTACAAAGATGAAGTTAGGGATTTAGCAAGGGCACTAGGAATCAAAGTTGCCGAGCGTCAACCCTTCCCAGGACCAGGTCTAGCTGTAAGAACGCTTGGTGACTTAACCAAAGAAAGAGTAGCGGTGGTTAGAGAGTGCTGTGCCATAGTTGAGGAAGAATTCCAAGCGGCTTCTGAAAGGGGTGAAATGGACCTTCCGTGGCAGTATTATGCTGCATTACTTCCTGTTCGTAGCGTAGGTGTGCATGGGGATGTTCGTGCCTATGGTGAAACAATCGTTGTAAGGGCTGTAAAATCAATGGACGGAATGTCGGCTAGATATTCGGAAATTCCTCACTCCATTCTCCAAAAAGTTTCAACAAAGATAACCAATGCTTGCAAGGGTGCTGTCAACAGAGTAGTCTACGATATTACCCACAAACCACCAGGTACAATCGAGTGGGAATGATCAAGAATTTTCATCTCAGTGAATTAAATTGCAACACAAAATAGGCGAATCCGTCATATATGGGATGCTTGTCGGCGAAGTTGCCGATTTAGCTTAGCTGGTGGAGCGTGGGACTGTTAATCCCAAGGTCATGGGTTCGAACCCCATAATCGGCGCCAATCATTATCAATTGGACATTTGTTTTGAACCGATTCTAGCAATCAGTCTTGAATCAGTTTTCTGTGGCTGAGTCTCGATTAACCTAAAGGAATTTTGAATTATTGAAACCTCTTCCGAGGTAGGTTTGTAATCGTAATACATGGTTAACAACGCTTCATCAGATTCAACCTTTGAGCCCTCATTTTTGTGCAGTATGTACCCCGTAAATTGGTTAATTTCCTCTCCAAAGACGAACCTTCCTGCTTTGTGCTTTCTTGCTATTTTTGCAAGTTCCATCGCATCGATACTCTCGACATATCCAGAGTTTGTTGCTTTTATTTCCAAATAATCATCTCCAAGCAAAACATCAGGATTGGAGATTACATTATCGATGTAGGATCCTTCGACTCCTTGATTAACACACATTTCCCTAAATTTTCGAATGACGTTGCCTGATTTCATTTCTTTATCCATCTTCGAAAGTATAGTTTGATCATCACTGTACAATCCTGATAATTTGAGCAGGTCTAGTGCTTGGAGATACACAATGTCTCTGCAATCTGTATTTTCTTGTTCACATTTCATCACTAAAATTGATTCAATCACTTCCAATGAATTTCCAATGTAATCACCAATTGGGTTAGACATATCAGTTATCTGGGCAATGCAATCTATTCCAAGTAATTGGGCAACCTTTTGCATAGAGGAAGCAAGGGCTTTTGCATCATCTTGATTTTTCATGAATGCAGCATCTCCGCATTTTACATCCAATACAAGGCAATCTAAACCTTCTGCTGCCTTCTTAGAAATAATCGAGGCTGTAATCAGTGGAATAGAGTCAATTGTATGACTGATATCTCTTAGGGCATAAAGTAAGGAGTCAGCAGGTGCAATTTCACTTGACTGTGCGCTTATGCAACAGCCCACAGTTTCAAGAGATGCAGCCATTTCCTCTGGTGTTAAGTCAGTCCTAAATCCAGTCAATGATTCCAATTTGTCAATTGTTCCTCCAGTATGCCCTAAACCTCTGCCAGCAAGCATTGGCACCTTGAGTCCACAACAGGCCAAGAGTGGTGCCAATATTAATGACATTTTGTCACCGACTCCTCCGGTACTATGTTTGTCAACTACAATGTTTTGATAATCTGGCCATTCGAGAACACTTCCTGAATGCATCATCTTTTGTGTCAAAAAAGCAGTATCTTCAGGTGATATCGAATTCTCATGAACAGCCTTTAGCCAGGTGATTGCTTGTTCATTTGGTATGCTTCTATTAGCCACTGCATCAATAAATTTCGAAAGCAGTTCACGATCTTGAGCCTTCTTATCCTTAATTGCCGAAACTAAAGTATCGACAATTTCTTGCATTTTTATTCCTCAATTAGACCGATTTCGACCAATCTTTGGTGCAAGAATTCACCAGCGGTAATGCCTTCATATTCAGCGACTCCAGTGGTTGCATGTATGAATTTTTCATGTGGTGTTAAATCTATTTCATTGCGTGGATGAACGAACATTGGCATTGAATATCTAGACGTTGAATTATCTTCTGGATTTACCACTCGATGGGTGGTTGATTTGAACAAACCATTTGTCAAGTTTTGAATCATATCTCCTGAATCGACAACGATTTTGTCTGAGCCTGCTTTCACATCATGCCATTTGCCTTCATTGTCTAAAACCTGCAAACCAGAGGCTGTGGAGCCGACTAACAGAGTGATGAAATTGATATCTTCATGTTGAGCAGACCTAACCGCACCAGGTTCGGCACCAATAGTTGGTGGATAGTGAATCAGCCTCATGATGGTATTTCCCTCAATTGCCATTTCCGGCAGCCAATTTTCCTGCATACCCAAATACAATGATGCGGCTTTGAGTAATTCTTTTGACAAATCTTCCATTTTGTCGTATAGTGGATCAAATGACTGTCTGAATTGAGGTACTTCCTCGTCCGGCCATACGTTTTGAGGATAAGTTGCAGAACTATTGTTTGTGGTTCTTCCTGTCTGCCAGAATTCCTTCAAATCTGGAATGTTAGTATCCTTTGCATGCTCAGTTCCGAACGGAGTCCAACCTCTTTGGTGACCAATATCTGATAATTTGTACCTTGATTTTTGATTCCTATCTAGGGCAAAAAAATCCGCTCCAGTTGAATAGGTTGAATCAATGAGCTCCTGTGGGATCCCGTGGTTTGATAGTGAAAAGAAACCTATGTCGGAAAGCGCATCTCCCAGTTTTTTTACAAACTCACCCTTGGTTTCATCCTTGAGCCATAACCTGTAGTCGATTTCTGGGACTTTGCTCATCCTATTCCCTCATCTCTTTGATGCCAGCTTCATTAGTAATCTCAAGACTTCGAAATAAATCCAAACAACTGATACCAATAATCCATGAGCACCATACCACTCATACTTTTGAGCAGAACCACCTTTTATACCATTTTCAATGAATGTGAAATCTGACAATAAGGTAAGGGATGCAATTGCAATTATGACAACTGAAATCCCAATTCCTATCGGTCCATTAGAGTGAAGGAAAGGAACTTCTAAGTTAGTTCCTGCCAAGAATAAAACCATTTGAATTAGGTAAACAAACATGATTGCCATCACCGCAGAACCCAAAACCATGTTGAATCCTCTAGATGCTCTGAATCCCGTGAATTTGAAGAAAGCAAACATTGATCCTACTATTCCTGTAGTGATTAAGCCTGCATTTAATGCAATACCCGGATAGAACATTTCGGCAAATAGCGAAATTCCACCCACAAATAAGCCCTCAAGGAAAGCATGTGGTAGGACGACCATCTGCGGATTTTCTGGCCTTGCAATCCAAAGTACTAGTGATAGAATGAAACTTCCAATTGCCCCAACTAACCAGTACATCATCATCATTGATGGGTTGTTAATTGCCGTTGCAAATACAACAAAAACTCCCAATAGCATTACTCCAAATAGAGTGAGTATCTTTGAGATAGTTCCCTCGAAAGTCATCCTTTGCTGAGTTTGACCATATTCCCAAAATTTTTGACTCAAGAAAGGATTTGTCGTATTCGCTACCATCTTAATCGATTTTACCGATTAGGCGATAGTTTGTAAATCTAAGCCTCGTTTTGATGCTTACTAACCTCTTCTTGATAGTAATTTGACAATTGTTCCACAGTCCAGCCTTGTTCGAGGTAACCTTCAATCAAAGCTCTATCCCATCCAGGGAATTTAGCAATATCGTCATCGCTTAAGCCTGAGCCAGAGTTAGGCTCTTCCTGGTTATGGTTCAATACTGGACTAGACCACTTTGAATCAGCAACATTTGCCTCTTCAAATACAGATTCATTATACTTCGAAAATTCCTCATTTGCGCTTGCTAATTTATCTTCAGAGTTCTTACCTGCCTGAGTTATTCCGTAAATTGCCACCGCAAATAAGACCACAGCAAGTAGCATCATTATTGTCATGAATGGGAATCCTGCCGATTCCTCTTCGCTCTCAGATTCTACATTTAGTTCAGACCTCTGAGCGTTGGTGCATCCTCCTGCGTCAACAAATTGACCCGTGGGCGTGTCTAAGCACTCATCCACAGAGTCAATTACCCCATCATTATCAGAATCAACTTCCTCGGTTTGATTGGTGTTGTTGTTCTCCCCTCCAGTTTGGTTATTTCCATTCTGAGTTTGGTCGGTGTCGGTATTATTTCCTTCATTAGGGTCGACAATCTCCCCATCTTCGTTGAAAACATTTGGATCAGTTCCTGCTTGGAATTCAGCAAGGTTATCCAATTCATCATTGTCTGGGTCTAGGCTTGATTCTAAAACACCAGGTCCACCAGCAAATCTCCAAGTTCTGTTCATTCCATGCTCAATTTCCCAGTAATCAGGAAGACCATCGTTATCAGTATCTGTTTGGGAATCAAGTCTATTCCAATCTTCATACCATGATGCCAAGTATGGTGCTGTCACTTCTGAAGATGTCAACAATACCCCGTATTCTCTATTCCTGAGTAGGGCAGAATCTCCCCAGTTGATGGACGAAATCAGAACCGATTCTCCATCGATTATGGCACCTTTGTTGTGCAATTTTTCGACAGACTCATCACTGCTCATAATTACAGCAGATACGTCATATCCCATGGTAGCATTCCAATCCTCATTGAATCTATCAACGATGTCTTGGATGTCCTCGTCAAGGAATGCTCCATTGACAATCAATCTGATTTCAACACCTCTTTGCGCAGCCTCTTCTAGAGATTGAAGAACTGGATTTGTTGACCATCCCCAGTACCAATCAATTTCTAAATATTGAAGTGAAAGCAGAATTTGAGAATCTGCGTTGGATATCATTGTGGATATTTCCTCTAGACATGTATCTGGGCAAGTGAATAGATCAGCTGACACATTTGCGGTTATGCCGTCAGTTGTTGGACCAATTACTCCAGACCATTGTGGCATAGTCCATCCAGTTGGTCTGTCAGAACTTCTTGCTTCATCGATATAGGATAAGGAGGAATCAAACTCAATCATCATGTTTTGTTTTACTTGCAGAGCAAAGGCTTCGCTGTGAATAATTGCAGACCACTCTCTGTTTCCAGAATCGCTTGGATTTGGCAAGGATGAAGATTTCCAATTTCCAGAAGAAATCCAAACGCTGCTTGAATCTCTGACCGCAATCTTGGCGTGAAGATACGCATAAGCGTCATCAGAGTCAATACCAAACCAAAATACCTCTGCTCCGTTATCGACTAATTCAGCAGCCATCCCTTTCTGAGTTTCCAAATCATAATTCTTCCACCATGATTCTCCAGCATCGAGTACTATTGATACCTCAACGCCTCTTTCTTCAGCATCTATTAGTGCCTCGACGATTAGAGGGTGCTGAATTTGATACATCATTATCTCGAGAGTTGAAGTTGCTCCTTGAATCCATGCTAAAATATCTACTATTCCAGTTTCAGGTCCCAGTAGTGGTATTACCTCCATTTCTGATTGCACGGTATCTTGGTTGCAAATTGTAGTAGCTCCAAGAACCGACCATCTGTGCATCCAATCAGAAGAGGTATTGGTGTCACCAAACTCTCCACAATTATCACCTCTGTGATAGATGTAATTGTCAATGTCTGAAACAGACATCATGACTGATGTCCCGCTCCATCCCTCGATTGTGGTGTCTCCATTACCCCAGACTACTGTGTCGGCAATTTCGCCACTTGAGGTAATCAGCTGCAATGCACCACCCTCATCTGGAAGGTAGAGAGGTACGGTCATCACTTCACTCATGGATTGAACCGCTCCGGTTTCGAATATTGAGAGAGCAGAAGCATCAGCACCGATGATAACTGATTTACCAGATTCGAGATTTATGTTTTCAAAGGTTGATGAGAAGGTGCTTCCTGAACTTGTAACTCTTGTAACCTGCCATGATGATAGAACAGCATTCTTTTGTCCTACGTTAGACAATTCAAAGAATTCCATGTTTGAGGACAGACTGTGCGTTCCATCCGGCATTATTCTCGAGAACTTGATGTCCTCTGCACCAGCATAATCTGAAAGGGTTGGTTCAGGCATTCCTGGTGTAATCCATGGATTTCTTACCCAGTTACCATTCTCGTCCTGAGAAATTGACTGGCATTCGCTTACTGTACTCCAAGAGTAAGTTTGTACCAAGACTGAATCTGGATTTCTAATCTCAATAGAATCACCTAAACCAGAAACCGACCAGTTATCTAATTGCACCACTATTCTGTGATCTGGAGCGACCGGAATTGGTGATTGTGGACCGCTGTTATTGTGAATCCTGTCGCCACGAATGAACCATTTTTCACCATCTGAGTTTATGATTTGCCATCTTGCTAAGTCAATAACTTCAGTACCCGTATTGTGGAATTCAAACCAATCATCCTCATATTCCTCATTAGTATTAGGACAGAATGGATAAACCTCTGTCAAGTTGAGAGTAATTGGACCGGTATAAGCCGGCCATTGTGGATTTTCTTGATTTGGTGTAGGCCATGCAGATGGAATCAAAACACTGATTTGTCCGTTAGCAGTTCCATCGGGACCAGCTCCAGCGTGGCTTGAAGATGGGTCGATCATTGTCTCTCCTTCTACCGTGGCTGTCCAATCAACTGAGTCTATGATGTAATCATTTGATGTCACTAAGGCAAGACTGTCCTGACCAGAATTCTTCAGGTAAAAGGAGGAACTTGTAGAAAGAGATACTAGTGCTACTTGCCCACTTTGCAGAACGGTGTCATTAGTGTAGGGTAGTCTATTTGAGTCAAGGGTTAGTGTTCTGCTGCTAGCTTTGAGTTTGAAACCAGCGATATCAATCGCATCACTACCATAATTCAGAATTTCAACCCATTCGCCTTGTGGGTACGCATTCTCATCGTTTCCAAATGGGTTCGGCATTATCTCATGGATTGAAAGGTTGTACGTTGGGACATCTACTTCTCCTGGTTGTGGTTGATGTGGAGTTTGGAACACTGCCTCCTTCCAGACACCAGTAGGATCAGAGTCTCTAATCAATGCTGCATCTATTGTTGGAATAGTTCTCCAAGTAGCTGTGTCGATTACATTCATAGCATTATCCATCAAGAATATGTTGTTACTTCTGTTCCAAAGTTCTGTATCCTCAGTAAACTGAATAATTCTATACTCATCTGGAGCAATAAAAGTAGAGTTTTGTGTTTCATTAGTGACTATGTTTGCTTGGGTAAGTTGAGTGACATTCCCCATTGCATCCATGATCATGTAGTCGATTAAGTTCAATGTCATGCTTCCATTATTGTAAAGTTCAATCCATTCTCCTGCTGGGAAGTTTTGTCCTTCGCCATTTGCATGAGGAACAATTTCAGACAACTCAAGATCAGAAATTTGCACTGGTTGTTGGATAACAGGGATACTAGCATCTCCTGGAGTTGGCCATGCACAAACTACCCAAGTTGCATTTGGATTTGTTGAGTCTTCACAATATGAGTATCCGGGCTCAGCATTTCTCCACTCAATTTCTTGAGCGATGGTTCCATTACTCCATTTCATGAACATTGTTTCTTGAGCATTGTTCAACATCCCATAAGTGCTCAAACCGTTGACAGCCATGATTGCATATCCTCCTGGAGCAAGGTTTGTTCCACTGAGTGAACTTGAAGATATTAGATGTGATGAATTTGGGTTTATTACATTCCCTGCTAAGTCCTCAAGATAGATTTGAGATACATCAAAATCTGTCTGACCTGTGTTTAGAATTTCAATCCATTCACCACCAGGATATGTGTCATTATCATAAGATGGCCAAGGATTAGGCATCACTTCATTCATTACTAAATCAGCAGGATAGGTTTGAACTGGTGCAGGAGTATTATTGTTTGATTGACCTGGAGTTGGATTTGCTGTATTAACCCAATCTGCTGTAGCAGGAGTAGTCTCTTCCAAAGATACGCCACTCGAGGATGAATTCCACGATGCTTGGTCGATTGCGTTGCCTGTTGAATCTAGTAGCGTAATCGAATCAAAGGAATTAGCGAGGTAAAAATTCGAGTAACCATTTCTAGCGATTACCATGTAGTCTCCAGGATTCAATGTGTAGGTTGACGCATTATTTGCATTGTAACCCACGATTGAGTTTGAGTCGAATGTTATGGTTTTACTTGCCTTATTCTCAAGTTGGAAATTTCTTACATCTATTGCTTGGGTGCCTACGTTGGTTACTTCCATCCACTCCCCGCCAGGCCAAGCAGCATCATCATACCCGTTTGGATTCGGCATTGCCTCATTCAAACATATGTCGCCAGTACAAGCCATCGCTCTACCGGATGTTAGATTGATTTTCTCTTCTGATAGCGTGAGGTTTTGAATTGGGATAGCACTAACAGACATCAAAACCATCAAAATCACAAGGCTGAATGATTTTACCTTCAATCCCTTCATAATTCTCATCTCTTCGTTGAATGCTTTGTTCATAGTTGTTCCTCTCCTGTTTCAGATGAATCCGAATGCATCGAATTTTTGTGCGAATGTGTAAATCATGATTGGTACGATGATAATTCCCATGGCGTGTGATCTTCGAATTCCAATTCTTGGAGGCAACATACCGATTAGAGTTCCAATCAAAAGAACGCCAATGCCAATCATACCGGTCGAGAACCAAACTAGAGCGACAACGAATACTATCACACCTAGTACCATTTGCTGCAAAGGAATGGCAGCATGTAATTTCAACATTCCTTTCCCTACGTGCTTCATGATTGGTACTGCAATTAATCCACTAGCCAGGGTAATTGCCAATAATCTAACGAAATCAGCAGTTGGGTGCAAAGAATTCCATGTGTCGACTGGATACATCATCTTCAGAGCCAATGTTGCTCCAGATCTTGATCTCCCGATGATGTAAAGGAATCCAAGAACCATCACTGTAACTGCAGTATTTACTGCGCTGAGAATTGCAATAATTTCCAAGTCTTGCTTTGTTTGTGGTCCTTCATCACCCGCTTCTGCTTCTGCGATTGCCCTTTCCATCAATTCCTCGTCAGACATATCGATTAGACGCTTTGACTCCCAATCCATACCCGGTCCTTCCCTACCTTGTATTCTGGCAGCGACGTTTCTTCCGCCCATTACCAGAACAGTTGCTTGACTAGCGGTCATTCCAGGTAGGACTCCCATTGCTGCTCCTGCAACGCTTGACCAGAAACATGGGTTAATCAGAGGTCTTGCTGGAGGGAGTGTCCAATCCTCCTTTTGTGGAGGTAAGTGAGAAGTCGTGGCATAGATGTCCAGCAAGTTTGCAATTCCAAACAGACCTGCTAGACTTGGAAGAAGCAGAGAGGCATCTGGCATTCCAACAGGGGAACGGGCTGGTAATTCGAATACAGCCCAACCATACCAGCCAGTTAGTAGGAAGAAGATAGTTGCAACGGCAAATCCTGCTAGTCTACTATCTTCTCCTAATTTGCCGAAAGTGATGAATCGAATCCATTTAGGCCAATCCAATCTTGTCGTTTCGGTTGCTAGAAGTAAGAAGGAAATTGTAAGCAGTAGGAAAGGAAGTATGTTTCTAAGATTGTCATAAAGATTCATCTCTGGTCCGAAAACTATTCTTGCGACAACGATCAGTGGTAGAGACAAAAATAGACCCAATTGAGAACCACGAGCAGACCATGCTACACCTCTTGCAGCGTTTCCTGCAAGCAACATACGATGTCCCGGAAGTAATGAAAGAGCAGTATCTCCGTCGGGCGCTCCTATCAATGCGCTCGGGATATAATTCAGGAATGTGTGAACAGTTCCTGTTGCTACAATAATAGCGGCTACTGCAGAGAGAGGAATTCCAATTTCTAGTAATGCAGGGGAAAGTGCCAGAAGAATGAGAGCAACGTTGTTTACGTGAAATCCAGGGATTAAACCAGTCAATGAACCAAGACTTACGCCGATGAACAAGCTGGCTAATAGCCAACCGAGTTCATAGGTGTAAGCCTCCATCATCACAATCACTCCGCTTGTTGATATTCTTCTAAGTCAGATATTCCGTCATCATCAGAATCTTCGTTATTCGGATTGAATCCTTCTTCGATTTCAAGCGAATTTGCAAGACCATCTGAGTCTGAATCTTCAACATAGGCTAAATTCAGCATGTATCTCATGCCCATAGTCTCGGAGTCATAATTTTCAACAAGCCTTCCATTCCAATCCAATGAGCGATTTTCATGAATTGAGTTTGTGCCTATATCGCCTGCTTTTGGATTGACAAGGATGGTTTTTGTTCCACCATTTTGTTGAATGACTAACTGGTCATCAACAGTTGTTAGAACACCACTCAGAGATACTATTGTGTTAACTTCATACTGCCAGTTTTCAATACTATCTGTCCACAAAAGCGATGTCGGCCCAGGTGCTTGTCCAATCAAAGTGTAATCATGAACGATCAGTTTTGCTCTCATATTGGAGTCTGACCATTCAACGCTGACGTTTGCTCGAATGGCTTGACCTGCCTCTATCCAATCGCTTCTTGGTCCGGGAATTGAAATATCAACCCCTTTCCATCCAGGAGAGTAACTTGGCGAATCAGCGATTGCAGAATTCTTGTCATCTACCCCCGGCTCAATAGGATACTTTGCATATGCGTTGATTGTGTAAAAAGAATCAGAGTTCAAAACCTCTACAGGGTTTACAGAAAGTTGGGTTAAGATGTCATCAATTTGAATATTTTCAAACTCAGTTGAATCAAGTTGATCATCCATGTCTATGCACCACGATGTGCTAATCTCTGACCAGACAAGTCTTCCCTGGATGCTTATTGTGCTTCCATTCATATTTCCAGATGAGATGGCTTGAGAAAATTCTTCGGATGGAACTAAACAAATCTCTAGCCCGTTTGGTCCAGTTAATGACAACTCGTCAGAAATCACTAGGTTTCCAGTAATGGAGACAAGATTTCCAATTGAATACATCCAACTAGATGAGTCTGACCAAACTAACTGAGTCACCTGCGGCTCTGCATTTCTATCATAGGTAATCTCCGAGCCAATGATGTGAAGTGAATACCTGAGATCTCTTTGTTCGTATTCGAGAACTCCGGTAACTTGTACTTCAGATGATGCTTCTATCCATGCGTTAGTAGAGGAATGGATAGTTATGTGCATTTGGTGTTCTGAATTTCCGTAAGTAGGGTGGTCCCCTAGATATGCGGAATTAAATGTGGTTGACGGATTTAATGTCTCTGAAACAAAGCCGGTTAATTGTATAGTTTTTCCAAGATATTCAGCTGGCTCCCTTGCTACGTCTGCTATGCCAAGAGTAGTGATTTCAGGGAGGTCATCTGCAGACCAGCGAACTGCACCTGCTCCAAGAGCCTGTAACCAAAGTCTTCCTTCGTATTCGATTACATCTCCCATAGCCGTAATGACCGTGCCAAGGACAGGTAATTCCTCAGCTCTGTACCATCTGACTTCAACCACTCCCGTCGAATCTTGGATGATCAAATCAGTTCTATCTTCTCCCTGTCCATATGGGTCTTCGACCCATGAAAGAAGAACTCCTTCAACATTGACAACCTCGTTGTTGTATTCCACCATTTCTGATGCTGTAATCATCTCCGGTTCCCTCATCATAGCATACCAATTCATAGCTGCTACGAGGAATAATGCGATGGCAAACATTGCCCATAATTTCTGCCCTCTCAGCTGAGGGTCAGTCTCGGTCAAGGAATTGATGAACCGGCTAAGGGAATCGGCCATAATGCCTCCTACCGCAAGGAGGGGATATCTCTTGCGGCTTCAATTGTTGAAATATTTTTTAGAAACCGGTAAAATAGGTAATTAATTCAAAAGGGATGATGTTGCCGCCAAGACTGATGAAAAACCGGGATAGGGTAATCAGAGACTCGGTTCACAAGGATATTTTGGTGAAATCAAGCCATTCGCTCATCATTGATACCAAAGAGTTCCAGAGGCTTAGGCACATCAGGCAACTGGCTACCTGTGAGTTTGTTTTCCCCAATGCAACTCACAACCGCTTTTCTCATTCTTTGGGTGCTTATCACTTAGCAAATGAACTGGTACAATCTTTACAGAATTTCCAGCCTGGAATTATTACTGAATCTGATGCAGAACTTGTAGTACTTGGTGCATTATTACACGATATTGGTCACCCTCCACTGTCTCACTCTCTAGAAAGACCAGATGTATTTGCTACATTCCATTCACATGAACACTGGGGTAAATTGATACTGGATTCCGAAGAAACTGAAATTGGCCGAGCAATTAGAGAATTGTTAGGAGAAGAAAAATTACAGAGATTCTTTGCGATTATGAGAGGAGATAATTCCCATAATGGTGTCGAAATTCCACCGTTCATGAAAGAAATAATTTCTAGTCAATTGGATGTTGACAGAATGGATTATCTCTTGCGAGATCAGATGTTCACTGGTGCGCAAATTGGAGGATTCGATATTCAAAGAGTAATCCGTTCTATGAGAGTTGGTGAAGATGGATACTTTTATCTCAAAAATTGGGGTCTTCCATCTATTGAATCCTACTTAGTTACACGTTATCATATGTACATGCAGGTGTATTATCACAAAGTCAATATGTTGACCCAAGAGTACCTAATAAGATTGTTAAAAAGGGTAAAACAATTGTCCGAAAATGGTGACTTAAATGTGGACAAAGATTTGCATGGAATGCTATTTAACGAGAATTTAAGCGTGGAGCAATATTGTAATTTGAACGATTCAAACATAATGGTAAATTTATCAGATTGGTCAAATTCAAAAGATGAGATTTTATCTTCACTTGCTTCTAAACTTCTTTCAAGATCAAACTACCATAAATCTTTGAGAATTGATTCCCTAACAATAGAGATGCTTGATTCAGTAGAAGATTCGCTTGCTAAATTTTTAGAAGAAAAAGGTGTAGATCCATCAGTTGACATGATTGTTGCAAGAATTTCAAAGAAGGGATACTTGCCCTACAAAGAAGGAATTAAACTAGAAAATGGTCTCGATGTTGCTCATCATTCAGCACTGATTGAGGCAATTTCGAAATCCAAAGAGAGGGCTTTGATTTACGTCCCCGAATCCATCAGAGATGATGCAGAGAAGTTCGTCAGAGAATGGGTGAAACCTAGTCAATCATCGCTTTCGAACTTCTAAAGAATCTTTAGACAATTCTTTGAACTATGGTCTGTGCCATTGAGAATATCGGGCCTGTAGCTTAGTTGGTTAGAGTCCCCGGCTCATAACCGGGTGGTCAGGGGTTCAAGTCCCTTCGGGCCCACTAAATCATCCATTTTTTCAGTCTTGTAAAAACTCCTCACAAGAACCGTATTTTGAATGCAGTATCCCAAAACGGTTATGAGGTAGGGCAAGGTGGATTGACTTGGTTGGTATTATGCAAAGACTTGGCAAGGCTTTTGGAATCATTGCTCTTTATCTATGTTCTATGCTTCTAGTTGTTTCTCCAGTGCAAGCGCAAGTTTCACCTTTCGCTGCTGTGAGTATCACTTGCGCTCCTGCAAGTCTAGACATAGCAGTTAACCCTGGTTCAACCTACACTGCTTTCACAACATGTACTGTCACCAACCCAACAGCATGGACCGAAAAAGTCGAGATCCAGGTACAAGCAAGCGGTCTAACTGCCGGATATCCTGGTTCAATTTACATCGGAAGCGGTGCAGAAACCGATGTCCAAATTGTACTGAGGGCTCAACCATACATGCCTATGGTCAGCCTACAAGTTTCGGTCACGGGTACGGTTACGGAATTGAACAGCGCACCGCCTCCAAATACCGCAACATCCACATCCTCTCTAATCGCAAACGTGCAACAATATTCTCTGATACAAGTGGAAGCAGTTGAGCCGTTTGTTCAACTACTCCCAAAGACTGACAAGATTTTCGAATTCAAGGTATACAACCTAGGTAATCAAATTGATTTCATCAAGGTCGGAATCACTGATAACTCAAGACAACAACTTGACAACGCAGGATTCACAACCAACCTTCCAACCGTTAAGCCACAGATTGAAAACACTCCAACAGGGCAAAACGTCAGGGTTATGATCAGAACTCCGAAAGAGCAAGGATGGGCTGATGATTACTACACTCTTGACTTCTATGCAGAATCCGAGTTTGCATGTGCAAACGGAGCATGTAACAGAGAATCACAAATGATTACAATCTACGTTCGTGGATTCTATCTGCCAGGATTCGAAATGATTCCTACAGTATCAATGCTAGCATTGGCTGCTGCAATAGCCGGAAGAAACATGATTCGCAACGACGATGAAGAAGAAGAGGGTGTTACTCAAATCTTTGATTCGGCTCCGGGTCTGTAATCGGTCATTTGACAAAGGGCTAGTAAATAGCCAATTTTAATGCAATTGAGCGTTGCATTCATATGTCAAAGACTCCAAGCATTATCATAAAGGTGAGTTAATGGGTGGTTTACTAGACAAAGCAAACGCAACATCACAAGAAGAGACAACAGCTGAGCCAGCAAAATCTGCTGATACCAAAGCTGGACAAAATAAATCCGATGCCAGCAAAATTGTAGCTGATGTTGTTCCATCAAAAACTTCCCCTGCACCTATTTCGGAAGGACCAGATTACCTAATGATTGGTACAGGAGTTCTACTGGTTGTTGGTCTAATTCTCTCACTTCAAGGTGGCTTGGTCCCAAAGGTTGTAACTCTAGCAATACTTCTTGGATCCGTAGCAACCACTTTCTTTTCAGGTCAGATGAAAGATAACATTGAGCCTCTAAAGGTGATTGGCGTAGCCATTCTTGCAATACTATTCTTCGTGGGACCAATGGCTGTTGGTCTATTTGTAGGGGATGGCACAAGTGTTGGTATTGGTGAAATTGAGTTGCGAGAGGACTCAAACACGATTGCTTTCAAGGCTAGAGGTTCTTTTGGAACTGCTTATGCTTCGATAGTTGTTGATAATGGCACAGGATCTGAAGATGTTCTGTGGGAGGAGGAAAAGAGAATGACAAGTGACTCCGCTTCTTTTGTCGTTGCAATTGATGATATATTTGTAGGTAATGCTTGGGATAATAATGGTCAAGAGCAACGAGTCTACAGCATAGTTGTCAACGATGGTAGGGACAGCGAGTCAAAGGTCCCAATCAACGCTAGGTATCTTACAAGACAGGTTACTGATACTGGTTTCAAATTGACCCCGATTTTTGAAACAACAAATAATGGTGAAACTACTGAGACTACCTTTGAAGGATTCAGTATGCAGGTTTTATTCGGAATACTTCCTGATTCTCATGAGCATCTTGATGGAGCGTCTCATACTGATACTCAAGGATTTATTCCAGTATTTGGTGATTATTCAATCGATGTAGAAGTTAGCAAGGGTTCTGAATCATGGAATCACCCAAAGATGACCATCTCAGGTGACACCGTTGGCTGGACAGGAAAATCAACAGGTCCTGCGAGTCCGGATGGCTGGATTGCATTATCTGGAAACGCTAATGATCAGTACCATGGGCAATACTTAGCTGCTGATGGACCAGGATTCGACTATTCCGATGGTTGCTGGAGCTTTACTGTAACAGTTACTCATACAACCCACGTCGGAGAATCTGTTTTGATTGATGATGATGTCAGTTGGGACCTAGATTTCGAGGACAGGGGTACCGCTTATAGCGCAGAAGTTTGCTGATAATTTATCGTTACTTTCACAAAGTTGTGAATTTCGATATTCTCAGTATAACTAGAACGTATACATTACAGAAATCAAATTCGTTCAAAGATTGTTTACACAGGTATTCCCATTGTCGTTTGAGTTTGTACCATCCGGACAAATTGTATTTGACCAGGTAACGCCGTCGAGTTGAGCATTAGTTAGGATTGCACCATACAAGTCAGCATTAGTTAGGTCGGCATTTGTCATTTTTACATCTGTTAAGTTGGCTTCCACTAGAACTGCATTGGTAAGGTCTGCATTGCCAAGAACAGCGCTACTTAGGTCTGCATTACTAATGTCGGCAAAGTAGAGGTTAACACCAGGGAGTTTTGCATAATTTAGTTTAGCTCCAGTTAGATTCACAAGATTCATTTGGGCACTACCCAGGTTAGCATAGGAGAGATTGGCACCTTTGAGGTCAGCACTTGTTAGGTCTACGAAGTTAAGGTCCATATATGCCCAATTAACAGTATGATTTGCCCAATCAATCTCATCAATTAACTCAGCAATTGTAATGTTCAAATCGTATTCAAGAGATACGAGATAGGATTGGGTTTGGTTTAATTGTGTCAATAAATCTTCATTGCTTGAATTGAGGTTTTCTAATTCTATAACTAGAGAAGAAATCATGGCTTGACTTGAAGAAACATTTGTTTGAATTCCAATGATAGTTTCCAGTAAATTCAGATAATCTTCTGAGTTCGATGTATTCATGTCTGCTAATGCTTGTTGGATTTGAGCATTAAAGAGTAATTGTTCATTCAAGGCATCATTCATCAATTCTTGCTGTTCTTCTAAATCCAAGATCTGTTGGTCGATACTTGAACTATCAAAATCCTCTCCGCTAATGCATCCTGCTATAGATAATAAAACAATTAGCAGGGAAAACATAACTGCATTTGCTCTCTTCATGAAATAGGGACAACATGATTAGCTTTTCAAATAGACGCAGCATAAACATTGTGAATCAGAACAAATTTTCTAGTTAGTTTTGAAAGATTACGATTTTTATTCTACATAACGCCCTCTAAGGTTAGAAGAGCAAATCCAACCGCAAAGAAACACATCGGGAAATAAAGAATTGCTCCCCACAAATTCATACTTCGCCCTTCAGGAATAGGCGACGATTTAGTCAGAAATGCCACTACGGGTGGAACAAATCCAATAATCAAAGCAGAAAAGGCAGCATTTGGATTACCCCACCAGTCACCATCAATTGAAATCCAGTACAATAGAGAGAGGTAATATGATCCAGTTACTGGTTTAATTATAGTATTCATCAGAGTAAGAACGTAAGAAGATGAAGTATTATCAAATCCCTCATTACTTAGCTTCAATCCACGTTTGATATCCTCTCGATTCGACATATGGGCTACATAAAATAAGAAACAGAATCCCATTGGTGCAATTGCAACTGAGAGATACCATCTCCCAGGATTTCTTTCTGCTTCTAAGGTGATAAACAATTCATATGGTTCCAAATTATCCTCCAAAGCAACGATTATGTTTGAATCTGTGAACAAATTGGAATCATAAGAAACATAACTAACTCCGAGATATCCTTCCAGTGGAATCCAAGTTTCACCACCTGTTCTGACACTATCTTCGCAATCATTGATGCCCTCTGGGCACAGTACTGATCCAAAGTATCGACCACTTACTTCATCACTTCTAGCATTTATAGAAATCCCCAATTCTTCAGAATTTTTAACTAAATTTGGATTCCATCCCTTCTTGGTGTCCTCTGAATCAAAACCCATTCCATCTCCATAAAATCCTCTATATTCTTCGATGTTAAATGCATACAAATTGAGTTCATTACCACTTATTTTCTGTGTACCGATAAATTCCACATCCTCGCTGTAAAAATTTTCAATATCTATTCCAAATGTGAAGGTTGTTAGATATAGTGAAAATATCATCAAAATTGGTATAACTAAAGGGAGAGAAGCGCGAATTAGAAAATGATCTCCATTTTCATAACGTTTACTGAATATCGAAGTCGATGAAATGGGGTTTGCATTCCCCTCTGAATTTGCTGAATCTTCAGATTCCTCCATCCGTATCCCTTACATCGTCCTTTCAATCTGATTTTTAAATTTGATACCGGAATATATGCTTTGTATAGATTTAAAGAATAATTTCTTCAATATCTGAGATTACTTCATCAATGATAACTATGGTGTCTTCCCAATATTTTACTTGAGTTTCAACACTGTAGTCAATTAAGTATAGGTAGTGAAGAAAATCTTCTAATGTTTCAGATACAATAGCCCTTTTTTGTTCATCACCTAATAAAGGGTCGAACAGATTGTTCGGAGTCATGTAGTTTAGTTTACAACTAGTCGCATACTCTACGTGCTTTGCAAAACGGTGCTTTATGATACCAATCCTTCCATAGTATACCAGGTGTATTTTGGAATTTAGTTCATCGGAAATTTTCTCCCAAAGGTTTGAGTTTTCTAGGCGTGTGAAGGCAGGGGATTGTGCGAAGAAATAGTAATCAGCAGATGAAAAATTAAGTGCAGAAACGATATCTTCTGCGCTAACTTTGTCAATTTGGTTTTTGTTATCGTAAACTTTCTTGAATAATTCATTCATGCCTTTTCCTTGGTTGATATCTCGCTCAATTTCGTCACGATTTTCATTAATATCTTTGATTAATAGTTTCAATAGATCTTGAGTTTGTTGAAATTCTTTTCTTTTTAGATTCCAGTTGTTTATTCTCAAGGCAAACAAAATACCTATCACAAGCAATAAGATTTCCAGTGTTCCTATGAGGATAAAATCTGCCAAAGTCTCAGGGTCACCAAATGCAAAATCCATGAGTTTATTTTCAAAAAGCGGTTAATAATTCTGACTAACCGACTTTTTCATAGGGTACCCATTGATACAGAATTCTGATTATTCTAAACCATCTTCTGCTTCAACAGGACCATCATCTCCTTG
>PBDU01000019.1 GCA_002718195.1 Methanobacteriota archaeon
CTTGATGGTCCCGGAGGTCCGGATTTCTTTGGTCCTCCTGGAGGTCCACCTCTTGATGGCCCCGGAGGTCCGGATTTCTTTGGTCCTCCCGGAGGTCCACCTCTTGATGGTCCCGGAGGTCCGGATTTCTTTGGTCCTCCAGGTGGTCCGCCTTTTGACGGTCCAGGTGGCCCTGATCTAATCGATGGAGGGGGGGAGGATTTTTGTTCCTCAACAACTTCATCTTCCTCATCTTCGAATACAGCACCACAATGTGGACAAACATTGTCATTTTCTGAAACTAATCCATCACATATCTCACATGCAAACATTTCCTCTTCTTCATCAGTATCACCTTTGGAGCCGATTTCGAGGCTGACTTCACCGTCTTTTGATGAGAACAGATTTATTGAAATTTCAAATTCCATTCCTTTCAAAGCCAATTCAGTATGAATTGCGTGCTTGAAAGCGTTGGCAAGGTCTTCAGAGGAGTCTAATACCCTCCCATCATCGATGAAAGTTATCTTCACTTGGAGGTCTTTTTCCTGGATTGAACTTTGAGGGGTTTCGACTGCAACTCCTCTTTTCCTTGCTACCCTCCTGGTGGCTACCTCACAAATTCTTCGAACGAGAGTCTCATCTTGACCTGAACCGCTTAGGCTACCCACTAAATTTTGCGCTGCTTGATTGGCTTCCTGAGTGATTCCCTGGAACTGTGCAGGTATTTCTGAATTGATGTTCTTCAAGACTTCGTTTGCTGGTGAAGCGTTCATGTTAAGCCATTGTGACCTTCTTTCATTCTTGATCTCTCTCTCTTGTTCAGCAAGTTGATTCACCATTGCATCTGTCTTTGAGTTAGATGGGTTATTTGCGACTGCAGTTCCTCCAGGAGTAAATGGATTAGTTGATTTAATCGATGAGGATGGTCCTTGTCCGCTTACTAGGGATGGTCCTCTGATTTGGTTTGGCATATCAGATTGTTTCATGCTTGAACCAACGTTTTGCATTCCTTGAGGTTGCATGTTTTGGTTGAATTGATTTTGTTGCTGATTAAATTGGTTTTGAGGTTGATTGAATTGGTTTTGTTGCTGATTAAATTGCTGTTGTGGTTGATTGAATTGATTATGGTTGAATTGCTGTGGAGGGAATTGTCCGGGTGGCATGTTTTGATTGGATTGAATCCCACTTGCAATTTGGTTGAGAAGTTCCGGAGGCAAATTACCCATTTGCTGGTTCATAGCATCCCTTTCGTTTCTTATTGCTTCAGGAGATACTGCGCCAAAACTTCTGCCGAAGTTTCCTTGTCCGCCGCCTATGTTCTGTCCTTGGGTAGCACCGGCAAATGACTGTGCTTTTGATTGAACTTGTCTTGCTCCACACTCGGTACAAAACATGGAGTCATCTGGTATCAACGCACCACATGAACTACAATCCATAAGCCACCCTCTAAATGTCTGCCAAAGTTCATCTCCTAAAGCCTTACTCCTTCTTTTATCAATAACCTATAAATTATCACTCAATAGGTTTGGGTTGGAGTTTAATTTTATCTTGTTCACCTGAATTTAATTTACGTGTTGCATTTATTCAAAATTTGGTTGGAGTTTTGTTTTACAAATCAGTCACTTAGAAATCCTTCATTTGACGGTCATACTCATAAGACACAAACAACACGGAGGTAACGAGTCCGATGTTGGAGAGAAGGAAGCCGCTTGATTTATTGCTTCCATTGGAAGGCAATGCATCATCGCGTCAGTCTTTCAACTCAAACCCAAAAATGACTCCCTTGGAAAGGCTAAGAACTGGTGTAGTCTTAGCAAGAGAGGCTGTAAAAGCAGTTAGCATCACCGCAATGGAAGCTATCAGGGAAGGAGCGACATTCGTTGGTATTCTTTCAGAAGAGGATGAATTGATCGATCCATTTGCTCAACTCGATGGACCAATCTGGTCTGAAAAACCTCCTCAAGAACTTTTCACCCTTGCTTACAGATACTGCGAGGAATTAACTAGAAGGGAAGCTGGTAACTTCTACCACTCATTCAAATTTTTACCAGATGAGCAAAGGTTGGCAATGTGTGCTGTCTATGCATTCTGCAGAAGAGCGGACGACATTGCAGACGGAGATTGGCTTGACCGTTTCCCGGGCTCAGTGGGAGAAGAGGACCCAGAAGCAATCGAGTATAGGACAAAACTCGAGGAGCATGCAAAGGTTGAGACAATCCTTGACAGAGATGCTTATTTGAACAAAATTACACAATTGTTCTTCTTTAGAAAGAAACTTTCCACCTGCTATTCTGACGTTTATTCAACCGACCCGGTTTTCCTTGCCCTGAAGGATTCAGTGGAGAAGTATAACATCCCAAGGTCCGTTTTCGGAGACCTAATCTCGGGAATGGAGGATGACCTCTATCACAACAGATATCGAACATTTGATGAATTGTACGTTTACTGCTACAGGGTTGCTTCAGTAGTTGGTTTGATGTGCATAGAAATATATGGATATGAAGACGAAAATGCCCAAAAATATGCAGAGTCATGGGGAATATTCATGCAACTAACCAATGTCCTACGTGACGTCGGTGAAGATATCCAAAGAGATAGAGTATACTTGCCTCTTGATGAGCTTGAGAACAACGATATGACGGAGTTAGAACTTCATGATGGAAAAGTCGTACTTAACAAACACTGGGAGCCATATTGCCATCATTACGCAAAAAGGGCGAGAACATATCTAAAAGAAGCAAGAATGCTACTGCCTCTATTACCTCGGAATGTTAGGTATTCTCCAGCAGCGATGATTGCTTTCTATGACAAGATTCTAAGGAAGATTGAGAAGGCTCAAGGTGACGTTTTCACTCAAAGAGTAAAATTGAGCAAGGCTCAGAAGATTTCACTAGCAGCGACCGTCTATCTAAGGCATAGATTCCTGCCAGGATTCTTAGATCCTGTTTGGGGTGGACTTGCAAAACTAGGTATCTTGCCTAAGGTCTAATCTTCTCGCTTTTCGAAGGGAGGAACCATTTCTTGAAACGGGCAATTCTTTTGTTTCTGAGTTCTTTCTGCTTGTCTAGCCACTCACCTAAAGAAATACCTTCTTCTTTGCATTCCGAAAGGGCAAAAAGATAGGCTCTAGTACCTTCAAAAAACAAAATCAAACCTATTAACAGGATTAGTTTCACAGGGTTTTTACATTTCAGAAGTCGTAAAAACCTGATGCCGAATATAGCGGGTTTTAGGCTTCTCTTGTGAATGCCTGAATTCCAGTAATGTATCTTCCTAGAATCAGGTTGTGAATGTCGTGGGTGCCTTCGTAAGTCTTCACTGACTCGAGATTAGCCATGTGTCTCATTACTGGGTACTCGTCTAGAACACCATTTGCTCCATGCATGTCTCTGGACATTCTAGCAATTTCCAATGCAATGTCAACGTTGTTCATCTTTGCAAGCGAAATTTGCTCATTGAACCACGTGCCATCGTCTTTCTTCTTTCCAAGATGATATGCCAAAAGTTGTCCCTTAGTGATCTCTCTAAGCATCCAAGCCAACTTGTTTTGAATCAACTGGTAGGACGCAATTGGGTGGTCGAATTGAATTCTAGAAAGGGTGTAAGTTTTTGCAGAGTGGAAACAAGCCATTGCAGCACCAAGCGCTCCCCATGAAATACCGTATCTAGCATTGTTCAAACATGAGAATGGTCCTCTTAGACCCTTTACCCCAGGTAGAATTCTGTCCTTTGGAATTTTACAGTCTTGGAATACAAGTTCGCTGGTGACGCTTGCTTTCAGTGAGTGCTTACCCTTCATCTCTGGTGCGGTAAATCCTTCATCCCCCTTTTCGACGATGAATCCTTTGATTACGCCATCTAATTTTGCCCAAACTACTGCAACATCGGCAATAGTTCCGTTTGTAATCCACATTTTTGCACCGTTTAGAAGATAGTGGTCTCCCATGTCTTCGGCTTTTGTAACCATGCCTCCAGGATTGGATCCGTAATCTGGTTCTGTTAATCCAAAGCAGCCGACCCATTCTCCGGAAGCCATCTTTGGCAAGTAGTGATTCTTTTGCTCTTCACTGCCAAAATCCCAAATTGGGTACATAGCAAGAGATCCTTGAACGCTAGCAAATGATCTCAAACCAGAGTCTCCTCTTTCTAATTCTTGGCAGATTAGTCCATATGCAACATAAGAAAGTCCAGGGCATCCGTATCCTTTCAGTGGGGCTCCTAGAACTCCCATTTCTCCAAGGTCTTGTCGCCATTTGTCTAGAAATACACCGTCTTCACATGCTTTCTCGATATGTGGAATGACTTCTTCGTCAACATAGTCTCTAACCATGTCACGAATCATGATTTCTTCTTCTGTTAGGAGGCTTTCTATATCGTAAAAGTCGAGTCCCTCAAACTTCTCCATGAAAGCCCCTGCTATAGCCCGTTCATGAATGTGTTGTAATCTTTGGAGAAAGAAATACTTCATTTTGATTTAGTACGCCACTCTTTGTACTTCCTTTGAAGGTAGGAAGAGTTCATGAAAATCAGTCCCAAAATTGACCCTGGTACAGCGATGATAATCGCTCCCATCAGAACGGAAAGAAGGAGACTATTCTCTACGACTTCTTCTATCGGTTGGAACTCGACAACTTCCCCAAATGAAGTTAATATGAAGCCATTTTTGTATTCATTTTCCCAAGCAACTACGATGTTTCTTCCGGCAATGTCTGGGTTATTAGCGGCAGCGTCTTCCGTTACTATCATTCCATATGCTTGATCTTGGTCCATTATGTGACGAATCGTACCAAATGGAGCAAGGTGAATTATGGAAGTTCCATCTAATCCTGTGGATGATCCTATAACGTCACCAGTTGTTGCACCAAATTGTTTTGTTATGCCAACGGAAGATGCTGAGGCATCAACTGCATTAACTTCGATTAAAAGCGATGATAAACCCGATCCAAAAGCTATGCATTCATTCAAGGTTGCATCTGAACAGTCAACGGCGACCCAAGTGCCAGTTGTTGTCCCTCCTAGCCAAGTCAAAGTATGGTCTCTGTCAATAATTCCTATTCCTTTGTCAAGAGTTGTAACCAAGCATATGTTGTTGCTTGGATGACATTCGATATCGGTTACTGTAGAAAATTGAGTTTGAAGCAGTTCAATAAATCCAGTCCCTTCTTGGAATCTCCAGAGTTTTCCACTTTCGCTACCTATGTATGCAAAATCTCCCCCTGAGCGCCAGTCTATAGAAGTAATATTCTCTCCGATAAGGGTTCCTGAATTATTCACATTCGTTATAGAATAATCTGAAGTTGCATAACGCAAAATCATTCCTTGATCTCCTCCAAGCAGTGCAGTTTGTCCTTGAGGATGCCATGCAATGTCGTTGAAATCAGCCGTTCTGCCACTATTTAACCCGATGTCAAGATCTCTATTTTGAGGTTCATTTGCATCAATTAGATGTGCGTAACCGTCTGTACCTACCAAAATCACAACATTGCCATTTGGAGATAATTCTGCGGCTCTAATTCCCAAATCGATGTCATCAATTCCTCCGTGATTGGTTAAACTCACTGTGGAAACAATTTCAGGTTCCTCTGCAACAACTCCAGAAATTAGAGGGATGATTATCACAACAAGCATCAATGTTGCAATTGACTTGTTTGACATGGTTGCTCCAGTGTCTATCTGTTCTAAATATTGCCTGATGCGAAATTAGTAAGTACATTTTGAGAAAATTCCTGCGAATAAATGGTTAGGGTTAATGAGCAGAATGATTTCGCGGTTACATGGAGAGATTTGCGGTAAAGCGTGGAGTAGAGAAATCAATCGGCGGAAATTCAGGGTTGTGTAAATTAGCAGCCGAGGTTTTTGATGGTGCAAATGCGGATGCTGAAGGGAAATTCAGTTCTTCATTTGGTATGATGACTTCAATCGTAGGTTCTTATGAAGATGGTAAACTTGCAGTAGAAGTTCAACAATTAAAAGGCTCAGATTTGGCTGAATTCTTAGATACAGCCGGACCTGAGGTCGCAATGGAATCTAGAAAGCGATGGTCTTCATTCCTAGACCAAGCAACAGGTTACAGTGCAAAGCAGAGAGGGGACAAGGCAAAAGAAGATACAAAGAGAGTATCAAAGGCTAAATCCACCATAAGGCTAGCTCACAAGACATTGGAGATGACAACGAAAATTGATTCTGCAGGAAAAGAAAAGATTCTGGAAATGATTGCAGAGCTTGAGCAGCTTCTAGAGCGTGGAGAGATACCAAGCGAAGGAAAGGTCAAGAAATTGAACGACATGCTGTGAGTGGTATTGATGGATTGTGAGAGCGTAATTTCTCAATACAGGGAGAGATTTCCTCAAATTGATGATTTGGATGAACCATCCAAACAAAGGCTAGCACTCATGGTTGGAAACGTTCAGGAAGCAGTTGGAATTGACCATCTGATTGATTGCCTAAAAGACAATACTAGCATGGCAGGAGATGGTGTAATTCGTTGTTATGTTGGTTTTGAACCATCTGGAAAAGCCCACATTGGATGGAAGGTAATTTCGCTCCAACTGAAAAGAATGCTTGAAGCGAAGACTAACGTCCTGATATTCCTAGCAGACTGGCACGCATGGGTTAACGACAAGTTTGGCGGAAACATGGAAGCGATCCAAGTCACTGCAAAATACATGGAAGAAACATTTCTTGCTCTATTAGGAAATCCTGAAGTGGGCGAGGGGCCAGGTCAAGTTAGATTTCTCTGGGCAAGTAAGTTGATGGAGGATGGAGATTACTGGGCAAGAGTTCTAAGATGCTCCAAAGGCGTCACTCTTGCAAGAGTTAGGAAGACATTCACCATTATGGGTAGGGATGAATCCTCATCAGATAACGACCTTTCAAGATTCTATTACCCTGCGATGCAAGCAGCAGATATTTTCGAATTGGACATCGATGTAGCAATTGGTGGTATGGACCAGAGAAAGGCTCACATGTACATGAGAGACGTAGCAGAGAAGTGGAAATGGAAGAAAGCTACTTGCCTACATACTCCTATTATCTCTTCACTGAAATCAAGTGGTGCAAGAATGGAGTCATTTGATCACAAGATGAGTAAATCAGACCCCAATTCTGCCTTACTTTTACATGATCCAGTAGAGCGAATCAAGAAAAAAATGAGGAAAGCATACCTTGATCCAGAAGATGATAATTCACCAATTTATGAGCTAATCCAAGACATTATTCTGCCTGAATTTGGTAAAGTTGTAGTTACTCCTAACCCTAAATTTGGAGAGCCTTCGACGTGGGAGAGTTTGGAGGATTTCAAGTCAGCAGTAAAGGATGGTACTCTTCATCCCTTGGACGCTAAATTCGGAGTTGCTGATGGAATAGCTTCAGGGCTTGCAGAAGTGAGTGACCACTTTGAGCAAAATCCTGAGTTGCTCGATGCAGTTACTGATTTGATGAGTCAATAATCATCTTCATCTTCAGCCTCGAGCATTCGGAATTTCTCAGCCATCTCTTCTCTGGTGGAATACTCTAATCCTTGGATTTCTTCCACGCTTAATATCCTCAAGACTAATACTCTTCTAGTATCTTTGACATAATCTCTTCCTGGTAAATGGTCAATTTCAACAATAGCATTGACTTTTACAAACTGTCCCTCTTTCAAAGTTGATACTAATTCATCATCCATTACTGCATTGATATGAGTGATTGGATCAGGTGCTGGCTTTTCAGGTCTTGGCACCCAGTTTGTTAGTTTTAGATATTGAATGTCCTCATATTCACATTCTTCAACATCGAGTTCTAACCAACCTGGAGGTATTGGAGGAGGAGTGCCATCTTTTTCTATGGCAATATCAAAACATGACTTGCAGAATCTTGGCTTTTTTCTCTGTCTAGCAATCTTTTGTGGCACTTTCACATCTACTCCGCAATCTTTGCAATGATATGCTGCAGTCTTGATGTAACCCATGACAATTTGTACATCACTTACCATGCACTCAAACGAGAAGAATTTACCCCTGTCTCTCATTCTAAGAGACTCCAGAGTTCTTTGTCGCGATTCGGGCAAATCTACAAGTCTTGGCCTTAATCTATATTCTACAGGATTGAGTTCTCTGCTTCTGTCGTTTAGGACTGTATTAGCAACTTCAATAGAGCTCAGGACATTTTCAAAACTTTCAGCAATAGGGTCATATTTTACCAAATCAGAATATTTCATTGGCACGGAGAGGACAGCATCTCTAGATTCGTTTAACTCCTCTGGTAGGCTTGCAAAGTGGCTTTTAAATTCGGTTTCAAAATATTTTCCGTAAGCATTCATTAGTTCAATAAGCGACCTTGATGGTCCTGTTGTACGAGTTCTTGACGGCATGGAAATCGACGGTGCGACCAGAGGTTTGATAACATTTCTATCAATATGATTTCAAAATCGAGAATGCCAACTTGCCAAATTCACATTTTGGTGTAGTTTTGTCACTTAGCAAGGTTCATCAATCAATTTCAATTGGCTTGGACTGCCTGAACTAAGGCGAGGTCTGAACATGACTAATATTGTAGTACTAGTAAAGCAAGTTCCTGATACGAATGCAAAGATTGTCTTCAACGGTGAGTCGGTAGATTTGTCTGCGGTAAAGATGGTAACATCTCCATATGATGAATTTGCAATCGAGACCGCACTTCAACACAAAGAATCCTCAGGTGGAACAGTCACTGCGCTAACTGTTGGTGGATCTGGTGCAGATAAGATTCTGAAAGATGCAAAGGCAATGGGCGTAGATAATATCGTCAGAGTCTGGGGAGATGGTTTTGAAACATTAGATTCAAATTCATTCCAGTCAGTTCTTTCCGGCGTTCTTTCAGAACTCGGAGCAGATGTTGTTTATTGCGGAAAATCAAGTGCAGACCTCGGAAGCGGTTCTACTGGACCTGGTGTTGCAGAAAAACTAGGATGGGCTAGCGTAAGTAACATTGTTTCTGCAAGCTTTGGAGATGGATTGACTGTTACAGCTCCTGCCGATGGAGGAAATGCTGTAGTCAATGTATCCCTACCTGCTATCATCTCTTGTGACAAGGGAGATTTGAAGCCAAGAAAACCCAATGTCCGTGGAATAATGATGGCTAAGAAGGCACAAGTGGATGTCAGAGAAGCAAGTGCTCCAGCATCAACTGTTACTTTAGTGTCTCAAACTCCTCCACCTGCTAAGCCGGCAGGCAAGACTTACGAAGGTGGACAATCTGCTGCGGAAGTAGCAAAACTGCTTCGAGATGAAGCAAACGTACTATGAGGTGAAAAAATGTCAGAAGTTACAGTAATCGCAGAAATCACAAACGGCAAATTAAACCCAGCAACAGCTGAACTGGTAACAGCAGCATCTGCTCTTGGAGGAGATGTCGTTGTTGTTGTACCTTGTACCGATGCAAGCGTCGCAGATGCTGCTTCAGCATATTCGAATGTTTCAAGAGTAGTAGCGGCAAAAAGTTCAGTATTCGCAAACTACGACGCATCAGGTTGGGCAGAAGCAATCGATGCAGTTTCTCCAGCAGGTAATTTGGTATTCCTTGCATCAGCGCAATCAAAAGACCTTGCAGCCAGACTAGCAAGTAAGAGAGGAATATCAGTAGTCCAAGATGTTGTAGAAATTTCAGGAAATAACCTGACCAGTCCGATTTATTCTGGAAAAGCATTCCAAACCGTGGCAATATCGACAACAGCAGTGATATCTGTCCGTGCTAACGTATTCTCTCCAAGTCCTTCAGACGGAGATGCTTCTATGAGTGTTGTCGATGCAACTGGCAACGTCAAGAGCGCAATCAAAGAACTGATTGGCAGAGCAAGCGAAAGGCTAGATGTTGCAGAAGCAAACATCATCATTTCCGGTGGACGTGGAATGGGCTCTCCTGACAACTTCAAGCACCTGGAAGTAATTGCTGACACAATCGGTGCAGCAGTTGGTGCAAGTCGTGCTGCTGTTGATACATGGGATGACATTCCACACAGTATGCAAGTTGGACAAACTGGAAAGACAGTCAATCCTAACTTGTACATCGCAGTTGGAATTTCAGGTGCTATTCAACACTTAGCCGGAATGAGATCGAGCAAGTATATCGTGGCAATCAACAAAGACGCTGACGCCCCTATCTTCCAATATGCTGATTACGGAATTGTAGCATCATGGGAAGATGCTTTGCCAGTACTGCAATCTACTTTCTCAGAAATGTTCTGATTCAGGAATAACGACCCCTCGTGAATATACCAGAATCGCCGGTAGAATCTCCTACAAACGGGTTAGTCCTTCTTTCATGTCCAATTGTTGTTAGTGGACCATGCCCAGGATATACGATGACATCATCATCCATTGGCCATAACCTAGTTTTTATCATTCTAGATAGCAACTCAAAGTCTCCTCCTGAATTTGGCAAATCAGTTCTACCAACCGAACCAGCGAAAAGTGTGTCTCCTACGAATAGGTGCGAATCACCATCGTCATCAGTTATTTGCAAGCAACATCCACCGAGTGTATGCCCAGGAGTATGAGTGACCTTCAAGGAAATAGAACCAAAATCATATTCTGATTCATGCTCTAATTTATGGTCAGCAACTGCCGGCTCAGGAATTCTAAATCCCCACCGCATTGCGCTATTTTGAGCCAGAGATTGAAGGAAAAAGTCATCTTGATGTAACCACCACTCAACTCCAAAGCATTCTTTCAAAATTGGTATTTCACCTGAATGGTCAAAATGTGCATGAGTATTTACTAAAGCCACGACTTTTCTTGGTTTTTCCATGACCAGTCCATTGGAATTATCTGGAATATGAGAGCCTTGCCCGTTTATGTGTTGAATTAATTTCTCGGCCTCAGAGCCACCGTCGATAATTATACAATCTCCACTTTTGATATCTGTAACGATTGAACATCGCATTTGGAGAGCACCTACGAAGAAGCACTCCACAAGATATCTTTGAGCCATGTCAATCCCAACTAGTAGGTTATATTCAAATTACACCAAGGGAGTTGTTGCTGTAACTTTGTCTCTCCATCTGGTACAGAGGAATATTAACTTCATGAACTAAGTTTGGAATTAAACCCGCATCAATCAGCCATCCAATTCCAAAAAAACCGAAAGTGAAAACAAATGCTATGCCAGATTTTGTCTTACCGAGGTAAAATCTGTGGGCGCCAAAAATCCCTGCCACTAGCCATAAGACGTAAGCAATGAAGACGTTCTTTTTCATTGGAATTGTTTTGTTATGTGGAACGATATTCTCGTTTCTTGTTGATACTGAACTTGTTATTTCTTGGGATTTATCTAAACCTTGATTTGAGTTTTTACTGTGATTATGGATGTGATAGTGATTGTGAATGACATTACCCTGATGGAGGTCACCTGTAACCACACTATCGCTTATCGAGGCAGATTCGGGCTCAGTGTTCATCCTAGATCGATGTGGAACTCACACCAATCCGATTTAACGCTTTGTTATAATTAATCATGTAGAACTTAATTCTCTTCTTGTCTGAGATGGGTCGATGAAAAGAACTGCCAATACGACAAGGGTTTCCAGTACGGCTGCGATTACAAATAGTGTAGGATAGTCAAATCTCGATGCTATTGGTTCAGCTAATTGGTATCCAATTATTGCACTTAAGTTCATCATTGCCATGTAACCTGTGAACTGAGTTCCACCAACTTCTCCCCAAGTCACCTTCATCATCAGTGAGTAAATGTTGATCATAACAACTGCCCAGCCAAATGTACGGATAGACCAAATGGTCATCATGAATGCTCCACTGCTCCATAATCCCTCGGTCATTCCCCAGATTGTAGTGGTAATCGCAGTTCCAACAGCCGCGTAGATTATTGTAGCCTTACCACCCAGTCTTTTTCCTAATTGACCTCCAACTAGGTAGCCTAGCATTGTGATAATCAAAATCACACCACCTTTGGTTTGATTGAATAATTCCTCAGTCCATCCAAGTTCTCGGACAAATAGTAGAGGTAAAACAGGTATCAAGAAAAAGGAAAGGGAAACAGTAAGGCTGAGCAAGATTCCTAATTGAGCAGCTCTAATTGTGAATGCAGTCTTGATTTTGCCGATTATCTCTTTGAAGTCTTGGGTTTCATTTGCCCCTGGAATCTCAATTCCTGTACTTTCGCTCCATGGGAATCGTTTCTCTCCTGGGCGTTCAGTCATGAAAATTGGTACCAGCATAATTGCGATTAAGATAGGAATTTGAAGAACGATTGAACCTTTAATCCCTAGAATATTGATTACCGAACCAATGCCTGCACCACCAATTATTCCTCCGATGGATTTTGAGGTAAACATGTAAGAATTAACTTGCTCGATTTCACTTGGTCTAAGAATGTCTACAGCCAGTGCATCTGTACTCACATCTTGCAGGGAAGTGAAGATGTTGTAGACGCAAAACATAATCGATACAAGCATTACATTTGATGCAGGGTCTGGAACTAATAGTATTGCTGAAAGGAATAAGATCATCCCTGTTTGAGCAGCAAGAATCCATGGTCTTCTTCTTCCCATTTCCCTGTATTGGTACCTGTCAATGACTGGTCCCCAGAGGAATTTCAATGACCAAGGTAAGGTTCCTAGCGTTAGCAATAATGCTAATTTTCCAGCCCCGACTCCTTCCAAGGCGAGATAAGTGACAAAAGTGACAGTCATGAATCCCCAAGGAATTCCTTGTGCAACATAGAGAGCACACAGAGTAAGAACTCTTGATTTGTAACTCTCTTCTAACGAGTTTCCTGCTCCATCTAAGGGCAATACATTCTGCTGTTCTCCTTCAGATTCTTCGATAAATCCTAAGGAGATCTCTTCCGAGTCATCGTCTTCAAGAACCATATCGAGTTGAAACCGCTCTTTTCTGGTGGAAATATAGCCAACTAAAAGGAAGATTGCAATAAACCATGGAGAGAAGAATATGAGGGAAATTTCTCCGTCTCCTGCTCCTAAAGCAGTAACGTCATTTCCGTTTATTGGTGGAACTGATTCACCATTGGATAAAATTTCGAAATCAATAACTAGCAAACTAACAGTGGATTCTACTTCTTCTCCATTATCCGTGTGTTGACAATTTACTCCTTCGAATGCCTCTGCTTCAACGGTTATTGTAAGGTCATAGATACCAAGTGCGTCTTCCCCAAATGCTAGCTGATTATAGATTTCTTTTTCAGATAACCCAGAAATAACATCTCCGCTCAGCAAAGAGTTGTTGTGCCATGTGAGATTTACTGCATGACTCCCTGGGTTGTTTCCTGAACCATCTGAATTCCATTGACCTTTTGATACCTCCCCGATGATAGTATCTTCCACATTATTTTCAATTCCTAAACATCCAAAATTTGGTGTTTCATCCTCACTAGGATAATTCAAATCAAAGAGTACACCTACAACGTTTCCACCTGCATCGTTGATCGCCTCAATTTCCGAATCTGATTCTACCGACCAACTAATTGCCTCTGCATCGTTGTAATAATCCACCTTATTTTCAACTTCAATAACAGTCCAGTCAGCATTTACGACGTAATCTCCTTCTGCTCCCCAACTTGCTTCTTCGGGTTGAACACATCCTGCAAGAAAAATAAATGCGACAAATAGAGTCGCAATCAAAAATCTCCCTTGCATAATTAATGGCCTGCTTGTCTCCTTTCAAAGGTAACTATTACATGTTAATGCTGAGATTATTAGAAAGTCGTGGACGTGCCGAGCCAGCAAACTTATTGTAATTAAGCATCCAAAGTTCGTGGCAGCACGGCTACCATTGACTCAGAAGAATCTCAATGGAATCGTCAATGGTGGACGTGCCGAGATTTGAACTCGGGGCCTCTACCATGCCAAGGTAGCGATCTTCCAACTGATCTACACGCCCTAGTGTATTAGGGGCTCCTGCATTTTCCAAATAAAGATATGTGACCGCATTTCTGTTTATTTTTCATATATATACGGTCAACAACAATCTAATTTGATTGATATGAGAGATTATTCATTGGAAAAGAGATTGCAAGAAGCATTAGATAACGGGAGAAATGTGTGGGTAATTGGAGATGTTCATGGCTTCAGCCAAACATTGGAGGAATTACTTGAATCACTAAAATTGGAACCAGATGATTTTGTGGTTTTACTCGGGGATTTAATCGACAGAGGTCCGAATTCAGCACGAGTTGTTGAAATTGTAAAGAATGAATGTAACATTTTTTCTTTGAAAGGTAATCATGAATCTATGATGGTTGAAGCTATTGATTCCGAGGAACTCATATCTTATCTTCCAGATGCACAATCATGGTACAGGAATGGTGGAATAGCTACTCTATCATCATACATCAGTAGCATTGGCAGAACTAAAGTTCTAGACAGAGTTAACTCTGATGTAGAGTGGATGGACAACTTGCCTTCAGAGATAGTTCTAGACTCATGGAGATTGGTTCACGCAGGCTATGACCCAAGAAAAGACCTAGATAATCAGGATGAAGAAATACATCTATGGATAAGAATTCCATTCTATAGAACAGATAATGTCATAGATAAAGATAGGTCTGTAGTATTTGGGCACACCGTTACTGCTTACCTTCCCAATCACAATATGCAGGATTTGGGTAAAACATGGCATTCCTCAATACAGCTAGGTGATGGAAGAAGTTCTATGATTGGTCTTGACACATGTTTGTATCATCTTGATGATGCACCAGCAGTGCTCAGTGCGCTTAACCTGCAAACTCAAGAAATAGTTCAGCAAAAAAGGGTTGAAAAGTGGACTGTAGAAATCAATAACGCTCTGAATATGGATTCAGAGGTACACGGATTTTATCCAGATTGATTGGGTTCACAAAGCAGTTATGTCCGACCTATCGTTTGATATTCCAAACTCTTTGACTGCCTTCTCATACACCTTTGCTTCTATTTTACCTTCTCTTATGAGAGAAGATAGTGCAGCAAGAGTGATTGCGTGTCCGTCAATTTCGAAGAATCTTCTCAACGCTTCTCTAGTATCAGACCTTCCAAAGCCATCGGTTCCGAGTACTGTGAACGGTGAATGAACCCACTCCCTGATCATTTCAGGTACAGCAGCTACGTTATCTGAAACAGCAATAGTCGGTAGATTTTCATCTCCAAATTGCTTTTCAACCCAAGATAATTTCTCATCCTGGTTTGGATTCAATCTGTTTTCTCTTGATACTTCCATACCCTCTCTTCTCAATTCGCCATAAGATGTAGCAGACCAGATTTCTGATCTAACTCCGAAAGATTCCAATTTCTCGACTGCATCAAGTACCTGAATCATAATCGGTCCTGAGCCAATCAATCTAACAATAGGTCCTTCTCCTTGTTTTGCACCTTTTACTTTGTAGAGACCTTTTACAATGCCCTCTTCACAACCTTCTGGTTTTACAGGCATTGGATAGTTTTCGTTGTAAACTGCAAGATAGTAGATAACATCTAAATTTTCAGCATACATTTCATTAATTCCTTTCTTGATTATTGTGGCTAACTCATAAGCGAATGCAGGGTCATAAGCCCTAACGGCCGGATTTGAATGAGCCATTAGCAAAGAGTGCCCATCTTGGTGTTGTAATCCTTCTCCATTTAGTGTGGTTCTTCCCGATGTAGCGCCAACAAGGAAACCTCTTGCCCTTGAATCAGCTGCTGACCAAATTAAATCAGCAACTCTTTGGAAACCGAACATCGAGTAAAATATGTAGAAAGGAATTGTTGGAGAGCCTTGGGTTGCATAAGAAGTTGCAGCGGCTATGAATGATGACAGAGCCCCAGCTTCGTTAATTCCTTCTTCCAGGATTTGCCCTTTTGCAGATTCTTTGTACTTCATTAACACCTTGTGGTCGACTGGTTTGTACAACTGCCCATCTGGGTGGTAAATTCCAAATTCAGAAAACAATGGGTCCATACCAAATGTTCTTGCCTCATCAGGAATTAGTGGAACTACTCTTTCTCCGAATTCTTTTGTCTTCATCATGCCACGCATTAATCTAACGAATGCCATGGTTGTGGAGACTTGGCTATTGCCCTTAGTGCCCTGATCGAAGTCAGCATAAACTGTATCTTCTGGAAGATTTAGTTTGAATTCTGGAACTTGTCTTTCAGGGCAAGGACCTCCCATTGATTCTCTCCTGCTCTTGGCGTATTCAACAACATCTGGAACATCTTCAGGTCTAATGAAAGGAAGTTTTTCTAGTTCTTCGTCGCTAAAGTCTAAGCCCATTGCATCTCGAATCAATTTCAAATCTTTTTCATCCGCTTTTTTCCTTTGATGGGTTGTATTCCTTCCTGCAAATGCTGGTCCTAATCCATATCCCTTGATGGTTCTTGCAATTACCACTGTAGGTTTTCCTTTGTGTGCGCATGCTGATGCGTACGCCGCATGGATTTTTGCAAAGTCATGTCCGCCGAGGTCCTCTGTCAAAGCCTCAAGTTCAGCATCAGAATAATCAGCAACCATTGCAGATAATTCATCACCTGCAAACAATTCTTTTCGGATAACAGCACCATCTGCAGTAAATATTCTCTGCTCATCTCCGTCAACAAGTTCACTCAGTCTCTTTGCTAGAAGTCCATTAGTATCTTTAGCGAAAAGTGCGTCCCAGGAACTTCCCCAGAGAACTTTGATTACGTTCCAACCTGCTCCTCTGAATCTACCTTCAAGTTCTTGAACAATTTTCGAGTTTCCTCTCACAGGTCCGTCGAGTCTCTGAAGGTTACAATTCATTGTCATTACGATATTATCCAGTCCTTCTCTAGCCGCAAGAGCAAGTTCGGAAAGTGACTCAGGCTCATCTGATTCGCCGTCTCCCATGGTATACCAAACCCTCGAAAGAGTGGTATCTGCCAAGCCTCTATGGTCTAAGTATCGATTGAATCTTGCTTGATGAATTGCTGTCATTGCTCCAAGCCCCATCGAAACAGAAGGATATTCCCAAAATTCAGGCATTAGCCTTGGGTGTGGATATGATGAAAGCCCATTTCCTCCAACTTCTTGTCTAAAATTTTCAACTTGCTCGTCGGTTATTCTTCCTTCTAACCAGGCTCTTGCATATATCCCCGGAGATGCGTGACCTTGCCAGTAAACATGATCTCCCCAGCCATCACCGTTTTTGCCACGGAAAAAATGGTTAAGTCCTGATTCCCATAGATGGGAAACAGATGCGTAAGTCGAAATGTGTCCTCCAATTCCATCGAAGTATTTGTTGGCTCTAGTAACCATCATCATCGCATTCCATCTATTGATGGTATGGAGCCTCTTTTCCATCTCTAAATTACCGGGATAATTCCCTTGCATTTGGGGAGAAATTGTGTTGAGGTAAGGTGTAGTTGTAGTATCGATCTCTATTCCAGAATCTTTGGCAGTTGCGATAGATGAATGCAGTAATCTTTCCATTCTTTCTTTGCCCTGATGCTTTACAACCTGTTCAACGGATTGCTTCCATTCTTGGGTTTGAACAGGGTCTTGGTCAGGCAAAGCGTCATGAGCACCAGAGTGTTGCACGATGTCCCCTCGATGCATTCCTCTAGTCGACATGACTTGAACCCCACGCTAAGCAGATTTTGCTCAAAATAGGTATTTCCTGTCGAAAATTTGAGTGATTTACCATGAAATGGTTTATGGCATCGAACACTAATTTTGTATGATGGGCTTACTTGTCGCAATCATGGCAGGAGGAATTGGTCCGAGATTTTCGGCCCTTCATGCTTTCAAACCTTCCACTTCAAAGCCGGAGATTCCTGAAGATTGGATTACAGAATCAATAACACAGGCTCAAACCACATCTGAATCAGTTTTTCTTCCATGGGTCGCAGCAAGAATTCAAGTTGAATGGCTTGATTCGGAAGATGATAGATTTGGCATTACGAGGTTCGAGGAGGGTCCAGCAGAACTAGTCAGAAGAAGAAGACTGAGATTAGATCCAGGGATGGTTACCATCGCTTTACATCCAGCCCTTGAAGCGGATGATCTACTTTACAAGCACACCTTTGTCCATGAATTTTTACATGCTTGTGGATTAATTTCACATTCTGAGAACCACGAAAATCTGACCAGATTGGTTGCTCCAATGCCATCTATCTCTCAATCACCCTTACTGAGAATGCTTAGAGATGGCATGCTTGAAGAATCGAGTATAGAAAACTGGGAATGTAAGAAATGCGGCTATAGTTGGGAGAGAAAAACTGTCAGGCGTCCCAAAAGATGTCTGAAGTGTGCTAGACCATTGGAATAAAGCATCCGCAGTGTTGGATTTTTTGGCGGGCGTAACAGGATTCGAACCCATGTTGTCGGCTTAGAAGGCCAAAGTGATATCCAACTACACTATACGCCCTTATCTCGCCGGGCAAGACTTTTCGTTATGAGCCTTGTCCTTTACATGCCTCAAAATTATTTGGAGAGTTGTTTTTACTAGCTGTGAAATGGTTAGGTTGAGTTGTTTGAAGTAAATTGGTTTACCCGATGCTATCATATACTGATTGTTGGTCGGCGAGTCGTTCACCATGAAGAGAGGAAGCCGTGCGTGGAAGAAGACCGGCAATCAACGCTGGAAATGGCGCAAGAAAAAATTGCGAAGGCGACGACGTGCACGACGCCAAGCAAAGGGCTGATCTTTTCTAGGTGCATACACCTTGGGGGTATAGTATAGCTTGGTAGTACTGCGGGCTCCAGTTGCACGGGAATGACGACGAGTGGGTTTGCTGATAGTTGATGACCAACTGGAGCACCGACCCGTGATTTTCCGCAAGACTCGCAAAACGAAGCAGCGGTTCTGAAGAAGAAACCCGCCGGGCAGGGTTCAAATCCCTGTGCCCCCACCTTTTTCCTAACTCTTTTACAAATAGTTAGCCTTATGTTAGTTAGCCTACGGGTTGGTTTCATGAGTAAGCAATCTATTGCTCTGCTATTGACATTGTTGATGTTGTTCATACCGTTAACAGGTAGCATTGGAGAGTCCAGTGTGCGTGAGGGGTGGTACTCTCTGGATGCTGAAGGCAAACATTGGGCACAAGATGGCTCTTCCTTCTCCTCACCTGTTTTCATTGAGGAAAAAACACAGGATACTGACTGGTGGGAAAGAACTGCTCTAGATCAAAATCGGAATAAGATTCATGATTCCTTAGAAGATGAAACAGGATTAGTTTGGATTGGTCTGTCATTTTCATCTGAAGTTAGTGATTATCATCTTACTCAAATCGAGTTGTTAGGCCTAAATATCGTTGATGTAATCGAGGCTGTGGATGCTGTACTTTTGGGTCAAATAAGCGTTGAATATATCGAGAAATTACTTCTAATCGATGACCTAGTTATGGTTGAGGAATATGGCTCAGTAGTATTTTGGGGCGACGTCCAAACACAAGCAGTGAAAGCAAGATCCAACTCCATTTATCCAAACGGAGCATGGGATTTAGGGGTCTCAGGAGAAGGTGTTGTTGTTGCTATGGTAGATACTGGGGTGGATAATGAGCACCCCGGATTAAATCAAAAATTCGTGGCAGGTTATGATGCAGTTTGCTACCTTCACACAGACCCAAGTTGTGTAGCAGCCGGCCTTGGAGCAAGAGAAACTGACGGTACCTATGATCCTGACGATGGACATCAACATGGAACTGCGTGTATGGGAATGGCAGCGGCAACCGGACTCGATGCATCTGGTCAGCAAACCGAATTTTACGGAAGTGCTCCTAATTCTAGTCTAGTTGACGTTAGAATTGGAACCGACCTTGGAGCGGGTCCTTTCGAAAATTATGTTATCGAACAAGAATTTTACGAATCTGCAATGAATGGTCTTCAATGGATAATTGATCACAAGGACGATGCCTGGCAAGGAGCAGATGAGTCGGTTCATGGAATTGACATAATCTCGCTTTCTTGGGGAATAACATCTCATGAGACAGGTGGTTCAGATGGGCAAGATATGCACAGCAGAATTCTAGATGAGGCTACACAAGCCGGATTGGTTGTGAGTGTTGCTGCAGGAAATGATGGACCAGATAATGATGGTCTTAGTGGAATGGGGTCATCTAGCTTGTCGATAACCGTAGGCGCTACTGATGACATCAATACAGTTGACAGAGATGATGATACTATTGCATCCTATTCCTCTCGCGGTCCTAGAAGAGATAACGGAGATACAAACCCACTCAATGAATTGAAACCTGAGGTCACAGCACCGGGAACCAACATCATCCAAGCAGAGGGTTGTGTTACCTCAGGAGGTTGTTCAAATCTGATTAATGATGCTAGCGAAAATGGCTACACAGGTAGAGGGAGCGGTACTTCATATGCAACTCCTTCTGTAACAGGGATTATTGCCCTAATGCTAGAGGCAAATCCCGATTTATCACCACTTGAGATAAGGGAGATTTTGAAGATAACCGCAGAAAGAAGAGGGGAAGCATCAGCTCCTGATGTTGACCCATTTTGGAACCGTGACTTCGGTTGGGGAATGGTTGATGCTCGAGCTGCTGTGGAAATGGCAATACAAATGAGAGATGATGGAGTTACTGGTATGATAGATGTTAGCGCTCAAGTCCATGCAACATCAAGCGGTTTGAACAATCAAACCGGGTTATTCGAGGTCTCAGGCTTGGTCTGGTCCCAAGACCAAGGGATTGCATCTGTTGAATACAGAGTTGATGGAGGAGAATGGATGTCCGTGTCACAAGAATTCGGCATGGAAATGCAGGCATTTGAGAGATGGAATTGGAGTTTAGCCATCGATTCCGAGGCTTTCTCAGAGGGTAATCATACAATTGAGATCCGGGCTACATCAGCAATGGGAGACATGTATTCTCTTTCTGATAGCGTAATATTCTACAGTTCTGGTTTAGGTTCGCAAGATGAATCATCTGGCTTCGGGATAGACATATATCTGGCTGGTTTGATACTATTTGCCCTAATTTCTGGTTTGACGGTTTTCTTTAGAACTAGATCTGAAGAACCAATTCAGATGGTTTCTGATTCAAAATACTCCAATCTTCCGAAGTCATTGGCTGATGATGAATTGTCTATCGATGAATTAATTGATGAAGTTACATTAGAGGCGGAACTAATTGATTAGGGTAATTCAAAACGATTTTCTATCATTGTATTCAAAAAAGGTAGCAAGGTGGGCCAATCATGTCGTACTTTAGTCAGAGAGCGCTGAACATTCAGCCAACTGGTGTCAGGAAAATGTTTGACATGGCAGGAGACGATGTAATCTCATTCGGCTTGGGAGAACCTGATTTTCAACCTCCACCAATTGCAATTGAAGCATTTCATCAAGCAATGCTGGATGGAAAGAACAAGTACACCACAACTGCAGGATTACCCTCTTTGAGGAAAAAAATAGCAGAAGATTGGGAATCTTATCAATCTGGTATGGATGAAAATAATGTTTGCATAACGATGTCAGGTACAAACGCTCTGCTGAATGTATTCATGACCACTGTTGATCCTGGAAAAAACGTATTGATTCCAGAGCCTTACTTTCCGTTGTATGGACCAGATGTTGGTTTGTGCGGGGGAGAAGACAGATATTATCCCTGCAAATTTGAAAATGAATTTGTCCCAAGTATTTCTGATTTGGAAAACTTAGTGGATCAAAATACGGTCGCAATTCTGTACAATTTCCCCTCAAATCCGACTGGAGGAACACTGAATGCAAAACAACGAGATGATTTACTGGAATTTGCAAAAAAGCATGACTTGTGGATAATCAGTGATGAAGTCTACGACAAAATAACCTTCGATGAAGAACATGTTTCGTTTTTGGGCTGCGATTATGATAAGATAATAATCGTTGGAAGTTTTTCAAAGACATATTGCATGACAGGGTGGAGAATAGGATACCTACTGAGCACTAATCTTGAAGCAATGAAACAGCTGATAAAAATCCAATATTACATTACCGCATGTTCCAACGATGCTATGCAACATGCAGTCCTCAAAACCATGGAAGAGGCAGGAGATTTCCCCGCCATGGTGTCTGAAAAATTCAAAATTAGAAGAGACCTGATTGTTCGAAGACTGAATGCAATTGAAGGTGTAGAGTGCCATTCTCCAAAAGGTGCAATCTATGTGTTCCCAAAGGTTACAGTACCTGGTATGAATAGTGAGGAATTAGCCTTAGAACTACTAAAAGATGGAGTGCTATGCTCTCCCGGGACTGCTTTTGGGAAATCAGGAGAGGGGCATCTTAGATTTGCTTACACAATTGGTGAAGAGGATATTTCGAAAGGTATGGATATCCTAGAATCGACATTGAATAGACTGAGAAACGAAGCATAGTCGAGTGGAAATACTTCATCATTTCATCAGACCATTTTCAGAACATCAAGAGAAGAAAATAATTGATAATTCGAAGGTAGGTTTTCAAGTGATGGATATTTTATTCCCTGAATCAGCAAATAACGAATTCAAGGGGCATAAATTAGCAATTTGGTTACTTTATTTCTACATATTCAAATCCTTCTTTGCGGGTTTAGTTCATATGTTAGCTTCAGATGGTGGGGCTCAAAGCATTGGATCTGTATCACTGGATAGTTTTACACAAGGTGGAGCAGATAGTGTTGTAACAATGTTCGGGCTATGGGGTATGGAGCATTTTGTTATTGGTTTAATCGCACTAGTTCTATTGCTGCGTTACAAATCTTTGATTCCATTGATTTGGGGAATTTATGCTGTAGAATACACTGGAAGGGCCCTAAGCCATATCTTCACCCCAGGTTTAGTAACGGACCATACACCTCCAGGGGTAATGGTTGATAATATACTGGTTCCATTATCGATAATAATGCTCATATTTTCAATTTACACAACAAAGAAAAATGAAGAAATTGGCAGCGAAATTTAGTTCTGTTGACAAAAGTTGAACAACGAATATTTTAGAGTCGAGTCGAAGAGAATTAACCGAGGAGGAATAGCAATGAGTGTTATTGAAAATGTAGGACTTTTACTCCTCGGTGTGGTTCTAGGTCATCTTTTCCCTCACATATTGTCTATAATAATGACAAGATCTAAATCCTCAAACAAGCAATTTCCTGCTCATCCTCAGCCAATTCCACTTTCTGCTGAACTTAATCGAAGGATATTGGATATGAGGAATTGGTTTTGGGTTGGAACATTTTGTGCCATCATTCCTCTAGGCTTTGGTTGGGCTTCACTTAAATCAGGATCGCTTCCATTCGGTATCGGTCTTTGGCTTTCAGCAGGATGGGTTGTATTGAATCGTCTACAGTTAGTGTTCTCAGAACAAGGTGTACCTTGGTCACGAAGTACTGCAGAAAAATTGCAGTTGATTATGAATGATATAGAGAAAAATCCATGTTGTAATATGCCTAGTATTGAATGGGAATTAACTTCTGTAAGGTGTACTGTTTGCAGAAAAAAGGTGACTGACTTACCACGACCTGATTTAGGCAGAAATCGGGAAGATTCTAGGTTTGCTAGTTTCTTCAGGCTCTGGATTTCAGGAGGAATGCCAGTCGTGGTTTCTGATGAAGAAGAATGAAATCATCAAAATTAGATTTTCTTTGGGATAACATTTGTTATACTGTTTGTTTGGCTTCGAGCGATGAGCAGGCAAGATGGTAAGGGTCCTCTATCAGCGAGGATTTACCTTACAATAGTCATGTTTGCGCAAATATTCCTTACACCCTTAGTTGCTTTTACACTTACTTATTTGGTAGAAGTTGAATTCAGTAGCGAGCAACTGGGCGCATCTCTGAGAGTTGATATGTTGCCTTGGATAATAGCAGCATCTCTATCATATGGTTTACTAGCACTCGGCTTGGCTTTAATCATGGGTGGTTACAGCCCAATGTGGGTTGTTAATCGTGGGGGATGGGTTAGTGCTCTTGGTTTCACTCGTAACAACAAAGCAGCCGATAAATTGCGTACAGCAAGGCTTTCTTTTGCAAAATCACCTCATGGAAAGCTTTCTGTTTTAGTTCATGATAGGTACTCATCCGGCAAACACAAGATAATCTCAACTCACGGTGGATTAACCTTGCTTGCAGTTCCATTTCAAGTATTTTTGATCACGGTACCGCTGGCAACTGTCGTCGCAATTCCAGACCATTACATCAATCAGGATAGACAATTAGAACTTGCATTTATTCTGTACTTGATTTGTTTAGTAGTTGTGATGAAGATGTTCCCAATGTTTGCTAGAAAATACATCGGTATTGCTGCTTTTACGAGAAGATTATTAGTTTCAATGACCAGACTTTCATGGCTGGCACCTCTGTTCGTGCTGTGGCTTCTTGGAAGAATTGCTAGCCTTGTAGTGTTGGGATGGCTTGGTGAAGATATAGATTTGACATTACACTTAGAGCAAGTGATTTTTGAGAGTTTATTGTTCGATGCAGTGGTTCCTCAGACATCTTTCCTTGATTTGATGACGGCATTAGCGGTTATCCCGCTCTCAGCTTTTACAACATTAGCTACTTTGGGGGGCGGTTCGGGAAGACCCCCTAAATGGATGAGAATCAATAATCTAGATACTGATGAGGAGATAGAGCAAGAAAGGTTAGCAAGAAATGAGTTCTTCAACAACATCGGTAAGATTGCAGGAGGAGGATTAACAGCTGCAATTGGCGGTGTGGTAGCGTCAGGAATTGCCCCAATTTCCAGCAATCTATCACAGGCAGCAATCGCGCAAAAGGCAAATGAAATTCTAAACAATAAATTAGAGTCTAAAATTTCGGGAATATCTGAGGCGATTGATCAACCAGAGCAACTAGATTTCTCAGGTATTAATGAAGTCCAAGAGAATATCAGGCAAGAGGTGACTTCCGAGCGAGTGGACACAGGTTCTAGGTGGGCTGATGCTTTGATTGAAGCAGACAGTGTAAGTGAACATGTTGAAAATATTGAGAAAATCAAACCAAAATTTGACGAACCTGTAATCAAAGGATTCGACCTTGATTGAGTATTGTAGGACACATCATAAGGGCGAAGAAAATCGCAGGATATCCTACTTTTATCAAATTCAACCAATACTCAATTTTAGGTATCATTCATATGCATATTGTGTTTGGAGTCGTTCATGCTAAAGATGCGTAGCCTGAAAACCCTCTCTGTTCTGTCGCTCTTGCTACTACAAACAATGCTTGTTGCAATTCCTGCAACCTCCGCAGAAATTTCCGCAAGAGGTGGGTCAAATGACGATTTCAGAATCTCCGGTATCGCATTAGGAAACGCTACGCTAAGTCCTGAAGTTTGGATTCAATCCGACGGTTCTGAAATGGAATATATATTCATGAACGACCAAATTGAGGTTAGTATTGAAGTTACAAGAGGTGGTACATCCTTCACAGGGAAAGCTGCACCGGTTGTATTAGACGTAGTCCACCCAATCGGATACGTAATCGAGTCTTTTTATTGGAATACAACGGATTTAATTGGTGGTCAAAGTTACTCGAACTCAATCTACTGGAGTACTGACATTGCTCACTCTATTCTGAATGTCTCTTCCAATGACCTTGAAGGTGGTTTGACCCTGAGAGCTAGCGTAAACTATGCTAGTGACGATAGAAATGAGAATGATATTTCTGAGCATACAGTACCTGTAGCGGTTACAAACGACTTGATGGAACAAACCCAACTTGGTCCAATGACATTCTTCAATGGTAGATATCCAGTAAACGGTGGAGATGCAACTGGACAAGGAGCGTGGAGAGCAGACAATTCTAACTCAGCAGTTGGTACTCAACACTGGGTTCCTTCAAACGCTGGAGCAAACTATCCATCTGGGGCACATGACAGACTAGTCCGTGGGTTTGCTCAGGGGTCACAGGACTGTGGAATTAACGGGCAACTTGACCCAGGTTTGACAGTGGCTTACCAAATTTACATCTGTAGAGATCTATTCTATGCGAATAATTACGTGTCATCACAATTCCATGCTCAAGCATACGGGACCATGGGAAGCGGAGACTCGGTAGCATTCGAGATGTGGAGAGGATCAGGTAATTACAACGACCCTATGGAATCTGTTCACTGGAATATTACAAATGGAATGGTATCTCCTACCACTGGAGAATACACCAACATTTCGTGGGATCCACAGATTACCTGGAGCGCCAATCCAAACTTAGGTAACGCAGACCTCTTCCTAGGTGGAAATACGTTCTCTTACGGATTCCTATTACACTCTGATTCAAGTGGTGCAACCGAAGGGCTTCACCTTGATGACTTCATTCAATTCGGAGTATCAAAGGTATCGGAATACACTCTAGACGTTACCTGTGACAACCCTGCAAACGGATATTCATCTCCGCCTAATGGATTGCTTGCTCTAAGATGTGATATCAAGAATAACGGTTATTCTCCTGCTACTATCGTACTGAGAACAAATGTTTCCAATGATTCTTGGATGGCACCAGTTCTTCAACTTAGAATAGAAGCGGCAATGAATCAAAATGACAACGACAATAGCGTCATCCTTCAAGGTTTAGACGGAGGCGAAACGACTGAGGCATATTTCAATCTCAGCATTCCCGCTGGTGCCGATGTTCAGCAGTTGATATGGAATATGTGGATAACAGACTCCTCTGCTAGTCAAAAAGAGAAGTTCCGTATCTCAATGAATGTGGGTGTCTCCCAACAATACAGCGTATCCCTCCAGTCATCTACCGGCTTGCTGGCAGCGACATTAGAGCCATCAGAGAGTGGAAGGGTCCCATTCAGACTCCAAAACACAGGAAACATTGAGGCAACATTCCTGCTATCGAGTATCTTTAGCGAGGATGGATGGAGTTCAGTTATCGAAAACGAGACAGGAACAGTCCTACAGAACTCTTTCACGCTAGGCAAAGGAGAATCGATTTCTGAGTTCCTGAACATAACCGGAGCAGAAATGGCTAACCCTGGAGAAGTCTCAATGACTGTTAGGGCTACTTGCCCAACCTGCGGTGGAGCCATTTACGGCAACGACGTCCTAGTCAGAAATATTGAAGTTCCAGTCCAAAGGGAAGTATCCATAATCGCAGAAGAGGACTCTTACACTGGACCAGCAAATGGCATTGGTAAAACGATGTATTTCACAGTCCTCAACGAAGGAAATGACGATGAGTCTTACAGACTAGAGTTGACCTCGAATTTCCTTCTCGGAGCAAATTTGCTCTCCACTGAGACACCTGTAATGGATGCATGGGATGGAGAGGCAGTTGTAGGCGTTAACTTCCCTATGCCTGTGGGATTGGAGCCGGGAATATATGTTACAACTTTGAAAGTAATCAATACCGAAGATTCCCTAGTGAGGGTCAATCAAATTATAACAATAGAAATTCTAGATACAGCAGCAGTATTTGTAACTGATGAGGATGCTGATCAGTCCTACATTCCTGGGGACATTGCGCAATCTATGGAATTCGAGATTAGAAATGATGGAAACCAACCAGACAGGTTTGCCGTTACGCTTGATGTCCCAGATGGAATGGAGGCATCGATTACTCTTGGTCTGTTTGACGGTTTAACTACCGAAATACAGCCTGGAGCCTCTACGAATGTAACTGTAACTTTCACTTTCTTAGAGGGAGCATCCGGAAGTAAAACACTCGGGGTCATTGCAACTAGCCAAGCAGATTCCTCAGTGAGTGCTACTGGAAACGCAGTCTATCAGGTAGGATCTCAAAATTGGCTGAGAATTTTCCCAGTGAGCCCTATAATTATCAACGATGCAGACGAAGATTACGAAGTGACCGTACAAGTCGCAAACCAATATACTACCGCACAATCCGTGACCATGGAATTAGATGCTGGTGAAGCAAGTAACTATCTTCAATCAAGAATTGATTCCAGCGATAGAGGATTTGTTCTACAGGTTAACGAAGATAAGGAAGTCACAATTGAGTTAGAGGTAAGCGAAACAACTCTATTGAATCTACCTTCTGATCAAGTAGTCGTCAATCTTACAATTTGGGCACGGTCAGAAACTGTCAGTGATGCCGCTCAACAAACAATTCAAGTTACCCTAACAAAGTCAGTTTCAGAAGTCACTGAAGAGGGTGATGAGCAAGGATTCATGCAATCAGCTACATTCAAGAGCATCATCTACATACTTCTGTCTATTGCAATTCTAGGAGTGGGTGCCATGGTTATTCTGATGATACTAAAGAAGACAGAAGATGATTACATAGATGAGTGGTCAGATGGATACGAAGACAGTGTTCAAGCTACTTACAGTCAGGTTGCAGCAGCCCCTACTTTTGATGAGGGTGGCTTCAAGGAGGCTCCAGCAATTCCTTCACAACAACCTCCATCTGCTGAATCTCAGGCTCAAGCAGTGCCAGAGGCTCAAGCACCACCTCAAGCAGCACCACCTGTGCCTGCAGAAGGGCTACCAGCAGGTTGGTCTATGGAGCAATGGAATGCTTATGGACAAATGTGGTTAGAGCAAAACGGAAGGGCTTAATGCCAAAATTTTGCTAGATTGGACCTGCGTAGGGTTCAAGTCATACATCATGTCCGAATCGAATGCGGGTGTAACTTATGCAAGGTCAACAAGGGCAAGCGCCGATATTTATTTTGAAAGAAGGAACTGAGAGAACTCGTGGTAGAAGTGCTCAATCAAATAACATAGCAGCAGCAAAGGCAGTTGCTGATTCCGTACGCTCAACACTTGGTCCTAAAGGAATGGATAAAATGTTGGTTGACACTATGGGAGATGTAGTGATTACCAACGATGGAGCAACAATTCTCAAAGAAATGGATATCGAGCACCCAGCAGCTAAGATGATCATCGAAGTTGCTAAAACCCAAGAACAACATTGCTATGATGGCACTACTTCTGCAGTTGTATTGAGCGGAGAATTACTCAAAAAATCAGAGGATTTGATCGAACAAAATGTTCATCCAACAGTCATATGTGAAGGATTTAGATTGGCAAGCGAGAAAGCAATAGAATTGTTGGAAACCCATGGCATTGACATCACGGGCGATGAAAAATATCTTCATGAGGTTGCTAAAACTGCACTCACAGGAAAATCCGCAGGTGCAGTCAAGGCTTTCCTTGCCGATATCTGTGTTAGGGCAGTAAACGCAGTTGGGTTAATCGAAGACGGCGAGAGATTTGTTGACCTAGACGATATCAAGGTCGAGAAGAGACAAGGTGGTTCCATCAAGGCATCAACTCTTGTAGACGGAATCATACTCGACAAAGAAAGAGTTCATGCAGGAATGCCTAGATCTGTTAGCGATGCAAAACTTGCTGTCATTAATTCTGCAATCGAAGTAAAGAAGACAGAAGTTGATGCGAAGATCCAAATTACCGATCCAAATCAATTAGCATCTTTCTTGGAAGAAGAGGAGAACTTCATCCGAGGTTTAGTTGACAAAATCGCTGATAGTGGAGCAAATGTCGTGATATGTCAGAAGGGAATCGATGACCTTGCTCAACATTACATGGCTAAGAAAGGAATTTTTGCAATAAGAAGAGCAAAGAAGTCTGACATGGAAGCACTCGCCAAGGCAACAGGTGCAAAGATTATCACAAATATTGACGACTTAGATTCTGCTTCATTAGGCAAAGCTGCAAAGGTAGACGAAAGAAAAATCGGAGAATCTGATATGACATTCGTCACCGGATGTGACGAAGCAAAATCTGTATCTGTCTTGTTAAGAGGTGGTACAGAACACGTGGTTGATGAAATCAAGAGGGCATTTGATGATGCAGTTGGTGTGGTCTCAGTTGCTTGGGAAGATGGAGCAGTTTTGACTGGTGGAGGTTCTGTATTGGCTTCATTAAGTAGAGAATTACGAGTCTATGCTGAGGGTATTGGAGGCAGGGAACAAATGGCAATCGAAGCATTTGCCTCTGCTCTCGAGGTTATCCCAAGGACACTATCAGAAAACGCTGGATTGGATCCAGTTACCACAATCATTGAACTCAGAAAAGCACATGCAGATGGCAAAAAACACTCAGGAATCAATGTGTATGAGGGTGGAGTAGTGGATATGCTTGAGAGTTTTGTAGTCGAGCCAATGCGTGTTGTCGAGCAAGCTATCCAATCTGCAACTGAGACAGCAACGATGATCCTCAGAATTGATGATGTAATCTCAGCAAAAGGTACTGGAATGCCCGGAATGGATGGCATGGACGGTATGGGCGATATGATGATGTAAAGATAGAATCGAATCGACTTCTGTAACATATTTTACTCAAGCCTAAAGGCAACCTTCAAAGGCTTTTGCTGGGTGGAAAGATTGCTCAGCGGGGTGTCGTCATGACAGTTATAGCAAAAGTATGGATTGAGCCGGATTGTATTACTTGTAATGCATGTGAAGATATTTGCCCAGAAGTGTTTATTGTGGGCGATGATACATCCATGATTGTTGCTGAGGCTAGGCAAGACGGAACCCTTGACATGAACGAAGGGAAAAACCCACTAATTGTCGCAATTGGAACAGAATTAGGAGAACTAATCGTCGAAGCAGCAGAGGCTTGTCCTGTAGAAGTCATCAAATTCGAGGAAGCAGGCGGGGCTGAACCTGCTGCTCAAGAAGTCGAAGTTGTCGCTGAAGTCGCTGCTGAAGTTGCACCTGCAGCTGTTGAAGTTAGCGCAGGGGTTTCTGAGGCTATGGCTTCATTACTTGCTCAAGACCGCTCCTTGACGATATTATTCGGTTCCCAGACTGGAAACGCGGCAGGACTTGCTGAAAAGACTGGAAAATTGGCCGAGAAATATGGATTAACAGCAAACGTTGCTGACATGGACGGCTTTGATGCTGGTGCAATGGCTGCTAGCAAAAGACTTCTGATCATCACATCAACTTGGGGTGAAGGAGAACACCCTGATAATGCTGAATCTCTTTGGAACACTGTCAATTCTGGAAATCCTGGAATGGGCTCAGTTAGTTACTCTGTCTGTGCAATTGGGGATACATCTTATGATGAATTCTGCAAGGCTGGATTAGACTGGGATGAAAAGTTGGAATCCCTGAGTGCCAAGAGAGTACATGATATCGTGCTTTGTGATGTCGATTTCGATGCTCCTTGGCAAGTTTGGGTTCATGATGCTCTATCCAAGATTGCGTGTGTCGATGAAAGTGGCACTCTGCTAGAAGACTTAATTCCTGAAATGATAGATTATGCATCTGATACAGGAGAAGAACTAGATGACGGAGACTTCACTCCCGGAGCAATTTCCAAAGATGACATTGCATTCACCCTCTCCTTATTCAGATACTCCCCAGAGACATCTTCTCAGGGTTGGGATTACATCGCTTGTGCTTCCCCAGAACACGCAAGCGTTCAGGATTTGCTAATTTCTATTCGTGATGATGTCGATTCATCTCTAGCCTTTAGGCAAGGAAACTCACCAGGTTCTATGACAACTGGGTTGAAAGCAAATGGACACATTGTGCTCGCAGACTCTGTTTCAATAGGCTCCCTTGTCAACGATGGTGGAGAACTCAAATTGGAGCCTCTACCTGGACACCCAGTAGTAAGAGATTTGGTAGTCGATCAAAGCAAATTCCAGGAGACCAGAACTAAGGCAAAACCTTGGTTAAGGGCTGATCCAAGGGACGGTGAATATCTGCTCAGCGGCGCTCCTATCGGGACCATGGAACCAGCGGTTGCTGCAAGCCTCCATGCAAGAGGAAGCACTGCAAGTGACCTTCTAAACCAAGGGATGTCTGACTGCCTCGAATATGACCCTGACTATTATGGTCCAGGAATAGTTCACAGACTCTGGATGCGTGCTGAAGATCCAAGGGTTGGAGTAAAGCAAAGAAAAGAACTACTGAAGACAATACAAGGGGAAGGTGGAGTATGGAATGAAACCGACCTTTCTGCTATCACAAGACATGGTTCTGACGGCAGACTAGTAGCAAACGAAATGAGATCTGCTCGTTCAACACTTCTAACTGAGTTCAAGTTCGCAGGAAAATCAGGTTCTCACATCAAATGGTTTTCAAGAACCGTCAAATGGTCTGGTACTCTAAATGAAACGGTTTTGGCTGCTGCAACATTAGGCCCGGTCAGGATGCTTTTGAATGCACCAGCAACAATTAGAATGGCACTCGGATTTACAAGGACTGGTGGACCATTAGCAAGGGATTTACAAGGCTGGCTAGCACCTGGAAAGATGCCTCTAATCGTCAACAAAACAGTTGACAAACAATACGAGGTTAAGGCAATTTATGATGCCATGGACAGGAGATTCTGAGGTGAATAAATGGGGTTAAAATACGCATATTTTCCAGGCTGTGTTGCAAAAGGTAGTGCTCGAGAAGTCGAGGACGCAATGAGATCTGTTATCGAAGCTCTGGACATCGAACTGGTTGAAATGCCTGGAGCCTCTTGTTGTGGTGCAGGCATCATGAATCAAGCAAATCATCGCCTACAACTTGCTCTAAATGCAAGGACTTTCGCAATGGCAGAAGAAGCGGGATTAGATGTCTTAACACCATGTGCAACCTGCCAAGGAAATATGTACGAAGATTTGGCTTTGCTCCTTTCTGACGAAAAACTTCGTTCTGAAATCAATGATGTTCTATATAGAACATGTGGAATGAGATTCGAAGGGGAACTCAAAATGCGTCATATCCTCCAAGTCCTTGTCGAAGATGTAGGTCTAGAAGAAGTCACCAAGAAGGTAATCAATCCAGTGGACTTCTCTGTCGCTGGATACTATGGAACTCCAATGTTGCAAGAAGGAGCTGTTTCAGAAGATGATCCACACAATCCGAAATATTTCTCCCAGCTAATCACCGCTTTAGGTGGAACTAATGTTGACTTTGAGGGTGCTACAAAATCAGTTGGATTCCCTTCTCTTCTAGGTAGAGAAAAGACAGCGATGAGGCAAACAGGGGATGTACTCAACGATGCAAAGCAAGAAGGTGCTCTTGTGATGGCTTCAGCATGTCCTTTGAGTCATTTCAACTTAGATACATATCAAGTAAAGGCTGGAAAAGCATCCGGTAAAGACGTAAGGATGCCTGTTATTCATCTTCCAGAGATAGTAGCATACTCATTTGGGTACATGGCTGACAGATATGCATACTTGAAAACAAGAGCAATGGTAGTTCAGGGCTAAAGTTGTTCGAGTATTCTAGAGCATTCGTTTCTAGACAACCGAGTAATTGACTCTAATTCGTCAACCGTGGTTCCCACAAGGCCATGGATTCCTCCAATTTCATCAATAATTTTCAGAGCAATTTCATCACTTATGCCATCAATAGATGTCAAGATGTTTACTTTTTGTTCAATTTTTTTCTCCTTCCATTTTTTGATTAAAGTAGAATCTTGGTGTTCCTCATTTATCCAAGTTTCAGCTGCTTCTATGCATTTGTTCTGCCACTTATTTTGGTCCTTCTCATCTAGTGGATTCAAGCCTTCAAGGCTCATATTTACAGACATCGACCTATTTACCTCTGCCCACATTTTATCGATTATCTCAAGTTCTTTCTTTGCTAAAATTTTCACGAATTTTGCTGTTTCTCTAGAATCTTTGGTTGTGATTACTGAGAGACCGAACTCAATTGAGAGATGAGCAAGTGCTCCTAGCGTTGCGTTCGGATGAACACCTATGGAAGAACCACTTCCAATCTCTACGATTAGTAGTGGTCTTGGTGCTGAATTTAGCAATCTTCTTGCTTGATTTAGTAATCTTCCATCAATAATGGATTTGTGAAAATCCGTGGCAGTTTTCCGTTCTATCAATATTCTAGATCCAATTCTTATGTCTCCGGTTGAAAGATGCCCTAGGCTAAAATCGCATCCGATTCTTTTCAATTCACTACACAGAGTTGATGAGGCTTCCCTATAATCAACAGTTACCTTACTCAAATCAACAGGATTTGAAATTGAGGAAACAACATCTTGTGCAACCTCAAGGTTGGTTTTGATTGCAATCGAATGAGCATCTAGCACAGGTTTGTTAGTAAATTTTCTATCCAATTTTTCTGTATTTTCAGAGGCGATGGATTTTGAGTATTTCTCTTCGTTTTTATTCGAATCATTGCCATCGAACTGAAATAATCCAGTCTGGTTACTGGGTCTTGTTCGGTAATCAGAAATCTGGTTTTTCTCTTGACTTTGCGTTTCAAAGGGTATTTTTTCTTTAGTTTCTAAAGTATTAACTTCCTTTTCAAGCAGTTTTTTTTGCTTCAATATAAACTCAGAACATGGGGTTTCTTTTCCATCAATTTTGACTGAAAAATGATCTAAGTTAGAAATGTCAATTCCTGTTTTTGGTATTTTTAGCTGTGTTTTGACTCTTGACAGTATAGAATTCATCCTTTTCTCTTTTTGCAAACTACTTCTCTTTATCATTTCCTCTTTTGTATTCAATGTTACCAGGACCTTGACATTTCCAGCCTCTTTTCTGCCTGTTCTTCCTCTCCTCTGTATCATCCTAATAGCGGATGGTACAGGTTCGTAAAATATCACTAAATCAGATGAGGGAATGTCCAAACCTTCTTCTCCAACAGATGTGGCAACTAACACTTCAAACTCCCCCTTTCGGAAATCTTGTAATTGTGCAAGTTGTTGTTTACTTGTCATTCCTTTCCTATCTTTAGTCGATGCTTGCCCAATAAATTGTCTTGCATTTACATCATTTTTTGAAAGATAATCCACTAAATGGTCTACTGTGTCTCTGTATTCAGTAAAAATTATGATTTTTGAATTTGGTGATTCTCCTAAAGAGGATTTTACAGAATGTAAAACAATCTCGGGTTTGGGATGAGTTTCCGTGATTTCGGATAATATCTCTGAAATATCCCTTATTTCAGTGAATTTCATGAATCGTGATAAACTTCTGTCACCAGATTTCGATTTTTCTTTGCACCTGTCAAGGAATTTCTTTGCAGTTTCATTCCCTTGACATTTCATCATTTCAATTAACAAGTGTAGTCTTCTGAGATCAGAGACTGTTTTTGCGGCATTGTATCCTCTCTTGTCGCCTTTCCTAATTGCTGCTGAAGCACTGTTTTGAGCAGCATCAAGCGCTGAAGCAGTGATGTAACCACTGGCACCTAAGAAACCGTTTCTAATCAATTGGTTTGCTAGGTCAATCTTGAGTCTCTCTAAGGGTGCAATTAGTTTCAAGGACTTATCGGATAACTTGACTTTTATCTCATTGATTTCTAGTTCTGATTTGTATGGTTCTAACAAATCATCATCCTTTTCGAAATAAGTCAATTTCGTCATTCCGAGTCTAATCATAATTGAATCAATTTCATTTTTCTTAGTTCCTGGGCTAGCAGAAGCTCCTAGAATCCGGGTCTTTGGACTCTCATTCACAAAAATGTCTGCAACCTGCCCGTAAGCATGATTCCCTTTACAATGATGAACTTCGTCTAGAATTAAGGTTCCTATATCTTGGACATCTATTCTTGAAGCATAATGGTCGTTTCTTATCACTTGTGGGGTTGCAATAATTATTGCTCCTTCTTTCCAGATATCACTGCGTAATTCTGGCTTGGAGTCTCCGGTATAGGTTACAATTAAACTCGGGTCAATTGCAATGAATTCGCGAGCCATCTTCACCTGTTGATCAACTAAACCAGTAGTAGGGGCAATTAGCAGGGTTTTCTTTTTTGACTTTCGCAATTCATCTGCCATTACCATCCATTGAACCGCAGTCTTTCCGAATCCAGTAGGCAGTACCATCAATGCAGATTGGGATAGGGCATCCTTTGCACAGATTAGTTGGTAAGCCCTAGCCTCGACTCCTTCCTGTAAGAAAGGGTGAGACAGAGTGGGCATAGGGTTCGGTTGATGACGAGAGTTCAAAAGCATGATGAACGATATCTTTGCAAGTTAATCTTGAAAATTCTTTCTCATCCAAAAAGTTTGATAACTTCTTCTAACTATGGCGCTCTGCGCATGTTTTCTTGCCCGTCCAGAACCGAACTGCTCATATATGGGAGGTAAGTCGGCAACCTGCTCGAAAGTGAGTAGCCAGACACAATGGGCAATCCGAAAGGAACCCAATTGGCTCGATTCACACTTGTGGAATCGGCTTCAGTGTCACGGCTACTCTGAACTCTCGTGCCCTCGTACGCCCTATGGGGCCAATGCGTTGTAACTAAACTGGAGGAATACCAAATGGGAAAGAGACATCACCCTAGACGTGGTTCAATGGCATACGGCCCGCGAAAGCGAGCTGGACGTCATTTCGGACACGTCAACTCATGGCCAACAAGCGACGCTAGCGAAGTCAGAATACAAGGATTCGCTGGTTGGAAAGCAGGAATGACACACGTTCTCTCAAGAGATCTGAACCCTACATCGACATCAGCAGGACAAGAAGTAAGAGTGCCTGTTACTGTAGTAGAGGTTCCAAAGATGAGAATCCTTGGTGTCAGAGGATACAAAATGACTCCATATGGAAAGCAAGCAGCAGGCGAAGCTTGGCTAAACAGCGAGCAAATCGCAGATGCATTCCCTGAAGTATTCAACAGAATCTCTAACAGAAAAGATCACGATTCCGATGCTCACTTTGAAGCACTAGAAAACGAAGACCTCTGTGAAGTAAGAGCGATAGTCGCAACGCAACCTGCAGGAGTAACAGGTACTCCTTCAAAGGTTCCTGAAGTTATGGAAGTTGGGCTAACAGGAGGTTCATCCACAGACCAACTTCAATTCGCTAAGGAAAAGCTTGGTGAAGAATTCTCTTTCACAGATTGCTTCGAAGAAGGAATTCTAACCGATGTAGTTGCTGTAACTAAGGGATACGGCTGGCAAGGTGTAATCAGAAGGTTCGGTGGAAAACTACAATCTCACAAGAACTCAAAGAAGAGAAGACAACACGGAAACATGGGAGACTTCGGAACAGGATATGTTAGAAAGACAATCCGTCAAGGTGGACAAACGGGTTACCACCAGAGAACAGAGTACAACAAGAGGGTCCTGAAAATCTCAAATCCAGAAGATGCATCCATCACTCCGGCTGGAGGATTCCTTCACTACGGAGAAATTCAATCCGATTACGTTCTAATCAAGGGAAGCGTACCAGGTCCTGCAAAGAGATTAATCAGATTCAGAGACGCAGTTAGAGCTGGTAACAAAACCGTTCACGACTATGATATCACGTACATCAGTACGTCATCCAAGCAGGGGGTATGAAGTTGAAAGTTGCAGTAAAGGATATTGTTAACGAAATTGATGGAAGCATTTTCTCTGTAACCGTCAGTGATGGTGCAAAGGTTACTCTTCCAGAATCTTTCTCCTCTGAGATTAGATCTGATTTAGTAAAACTCGCAGTAGCAAGCGCTAGAGCAAATAGAAGGCAAGCATATGGTTCAAACCCACACGTTGGTGCAAGAAAGCCAATGGCTGGTATGAAGCACTCCACAGAATGGTGGGGCAAGGGAAGAGGTGTCTCAAGAATTCTTAGAAGAGCAGGTTCAAGCAGAGGTGCTGAGAACCCACACACCTATGGTGGTAGAAGAGCTCACGGACCTAAGGTCGAAAAGGACTGGTCCAGAAAACTCAACAGCAAATCCAAGAGATTGGCTAGAAACTCTGCTCTAACTGCAACAACTGATATCGAAATGGTTAGTGCAAGGGGGCATCGCTTTGATGATGACATCAAGCAACTACCTATTGTCCTTGGCAACTACACTGAGGTTATCGATGGTAAAGAAACAGAATTCAGTATCGAGGAGTTCAATCATGGTTCAGCCACAAGAAAGGCAGCTGCTATCTTCGACGCACTTGGACTAGGTGCAGATCTAATCCGTGCCAGGGAAGGTAGAAAGATAAGGGCTGGAAAGGGTAAGATGAGAGGAAGAGTCCACAAGACTCCTAAATCCATTCTTCTAGTAGTTTCTCAAACAGGAGGTCTATCACAGGCTGTAAGAAATCTACCTGGTGTGGATGTTGTAGCAGCTAAAGACCTGTCTGCGGAGCACTTGGCACCTGGTGGTGACATGGGAAGATTGACCGTGTTCACAAAAGATGCAATGGAGGCACTTGCCTGAGGTGATATCATGAATGCATACGACGTAATCATTATGCCATGGCTTACTGAGAAATCCATGGATGCAAGAACATCCGGTGAAAGATTAGAATTCATTGTCAACAGAAAAGCAACCAAGGCTCAAATTGCTAGAGCGGTTGCTGAGATCTTTGACGTAGAAGTTGCTAAAGTCAACACTCGCATTACCAAGAACGGCAAGCATGCGAGCGTAAGATTAGCAGAAGGATACAGCGCAGACGACGCTGCAATGAGATTAGGAGCATTCTGAGGTGGTTAAATGGGTAAGAGAATTCGTGCACAACGTAAGGGTTCATCTCCAAGGTACCGTGTTTCCGGACACAGGTTCCCTGGGAAGAACTTCATGCCAAGAGTAAAGGACGAAGTATGTGAAGTTACAGAGTTAATTCACAGTCCAATTCATACCGCTCCTTTAGCTAGAGTAAAATTACCTGATGGTGAGACAACTCTAGTAGTTGCGACCGAAGGAATCGCTATAGGTTCAAAGATTGCGATTGGTGACAATGTTTCCCTCAGACCAGGTAATATTACTGAACTGGGTAACATTCCTGAAGGTACTGCTGTTAACAATGTCGAGTTAAGACCTGGTGACGGTGGTAAAATCGCAAGATCAGGTGGAAATTCCTGCTTTGTTGAATCTAGACTTGGAGATAAGGTCAGAGTACAACTACCAAGTGGATCTACAAAACTTATTCCAGCGAACTGCAGAGCTACCATTGGTGTTCTAGCAGGACACGGTAGAGGCGACATGCCACTAAGAACTGCTGGTGCTGCTCACTACAAGGCAAAAGCAAGAGGAAAGGCTTACCCAAGAGTCAGTGGTGTTGCAATGAACCCAGTAGATCACCCTCACGGTGGTGGAAACCACCAAGCTGTCCACGGACCAAACTCCGTGGCAAGAAGCACACCGCCTGGTGCTAAGGTCGGATTAATTGCCCCACGCCGCACGGGTAGAGGTCGCGGAAAAACCACAAACAAGGAGTGAGATAAATGGGTAGAAAGAAGAAGAAATCATTCATGACACCTAAGGCTGCAAGAAGGAAAGCACGTAAGAGACTTTCATCAGCAAAAGGACGCGCAAAGAAAGAGTTCACATACCGTGGTTACACAGTTGAAGAACTCAAAACATTCCCAATGTGGCCCAGCGAAGAGGACCCTTCCGCTCCAAGCGTAATTACACTTCTTCCATCAAGAGCAAGAAGAACAATTGCAAGAGGGCTTTCTCTTGAGAACGAGCACTTCCTTGGAAGAGTTAGAAGATCAAACGGTAGAGTAATTAGAACTCACCGCAGAGACATGCCAATTCTTCCAGAGTTTGTTGGAAAGACAATTGCTATTCACAATGGACAAAACTTTGTCGAGGTTGAAATTAAACCTGAAATGATTGGACACTATCTAGGAGAATTCGCTCTAACAAGAAGAGGAGTTACACACAGTGGTCCTGGTGTTGGTGCTACCAAGTCAAGCAAGCACGTTCCATTGAAGTGAGGTGAGATGTATGGTACAGAAAATTAATGCAAGAAACCTGGCATCAAACAGAGACAAGCGAACCAAGACTGGTCAAAAAGGATTCACCCAACTTCTGGAAGGCTCTAGAAAAGCAGTTGCAAGAGCAAAGAACCTAGACGTTCACGTAAAGCACTGCTTCGAGGTCTGCAGGTATGTCAAAGGTATGCCAGCAGGAAAAGCAATCTCTCACCTTGAGGAAGTTCTTCTAATCGACTCAGACAGAAAAGACATCAGAGCAAAGGCTCGTGCAATTCCTTACACTCTAGGTTCAGGTAACCTGAGAAGGAAGAGAAGCGGTCCAAGCATGGTTGGTCACAGAAAGGGTAAGATGGGTCCTGGAAGATATCCTGTGAAGGCTACAAGAGAGATCATCAAACTAATCAACTCTGCAATGGACAATGCAAGACATCAATTCGAAGATGTTGATGCTGAGGAAATGACAATCTCACACATCGCTGCTCACAGAGGGCAAATCAAGAGAGGCTTCATGCCAAGGGCAAGAGGTCGAGCAACTCCAAAGAATCACTACAGAGTGAATTTGGAGATTTTCTTGCAAGACGAGAATGGATACGACGACGAGTTGGAGGACGACTTCTGAGGTGAACATCATGGCTGGAAAAAATATGGTAAAGACATTCGTAAATAGAAACGTTGAGCGTTTACTAGTCAAGGAATTCTTGATGGAAAACACGAAGCGTGCAGGTTTTGGTGGATTAAACATCAAGAGAACTCCTGCAGGAACAGAAGTAGAAGTCCTAGCTGAAAGACCGGGTATGGTAATCGGCAGAGGAGGAAAGATCATCAATGAACTTCAGAAGAGACTTGATGAAGAATTTGATATCGACAATCCTAAGCTAAAGGTTGCAGATGTTGAGAATCCTACACTCAACGCTCAAGTAATGGCAGAGAAGGTAGCAAGCGCTCTTGAGAGAGGTTGGTACTACAGAAGAGCCGGTCATTCCGCTGCTCTGAACATTATGGAAGCGGGTGCACGTGGTGTTATCATCACAGTTGCAGGTAAACTGACTGGTGCAAGAAACAGAACACAAAAATTCATTCTAGGTCACGTCAAGTACTGCGGTGAAACAGCTGACAGATACATGGACAAAGGATACTCCGTTGCAGTCAAGAAATTGGGTACAATCGGTGTAACCGTCGAAATCATGAGACCTGGAGTAGTTCTGCCTCACGAGGTAACCGTTTACTCAGATGAAGACTTAGCAATCATGGCTGCTCAAAACGACACAGAGACTGAAGCAACACAGGATGGTGAGTGAATTGTCCCACGTAAGCAACAGAGAAATATCCGCAATGAGCACAGAAGTTCTCGAGTCGAGACTTGAGGAACTTCAAGAAGAGCTGCTTCAATTGAACGCTGAGAAATCCATGGGTGGTACTCCATCAAGTATCGGGGCATTCAAAGCGACCAGAAGAAGCATTGCTAGAATTAAAACGCACTTAGCAAACAGAGAGGCTTGAAATTAGAGAAGGAGAGAATGACTAGATGGCAGCAATTTGTAATGTATGTGGATTGCCCGATGAACTCTGCATTTGTCAAGAGATCGCAAAGGAGCAACAACGTGCATTCATATCAACAGACAAGAGAAGGTATGGAAAAATTGTAACAAAGGTGGAGGGACTTGATGATGCAGCAATTGATATTAACAAACTTGCAAAGTTGCTCAAGAACAAGTGTGCCGCTGGAGGAACCATCAAAGGAAGGGTCATTGAACTTCAAGGAGACCACAAGAAGAAAGCAGCAAATGTTCTTCGCGGAAATGGATACAAAGTGGAGGTGCGATGAAATGAGTATCGACATTAGAAACCAAACATGGGTAGGTAAGAACCTATCCGTTCACAACTCGATGGATGAAACATTGATTGGAAGGTCTGGAATTGTTCTGGACGAATCAAAGTCAACCATCACAATATTCGAGAATGGTAAAAAAACCATTCTAGGAAAATCTGCGATTAAATTCGCAATCGATGGTAGTGATACCATCATCGACGGCTCTCTGATGCGGCAGAGATCTGAAGATAGAATAATCCGCACACACAAGGAGGCATGAGAGAAATGCGAGACATTGGTGTAGATGTAAAAGTACCGACAGGCGATTGGGACGGCGATGAAAATTGCCCGTTCTATGGTTCCCTGCGTTTGAGAGGACAAGTTCTGGAAGGCGTCGTATCTAGCGTTGGAATGCAAAAGAGCATCACCATCGAAAGAAACAACGTAAGAAGAATGAAGAAATTCGAGAGAATGGAGAAGAGAACATCTTCCCTAACCGCTCACTTGCCTACATGTATCGGCGAGGTTGAGGTTGGTGACAGCGTTAGAGTAATGGAATGCAGACCGCTTTCCAAGACAATCTCATTCTGTGTTATCGAGAAGACAGGAGGCGATGAGTGATGAGAGGAATCGCAGGTCGTCAAACACGTGGTCTTCCTACCGGTGCTAGGTTGCTTGTTGCAGATAACACTGGAGCAAAAGAAGCCATGCTAATCAACGTCATCGGATATGTTGGTACGATGAGAAGAAATCCAGCTGGTGGAGTCGGTGACATGCTCAAGGTCTCTATCAAGAAAGGTTCACCTTCCACACGCAGACAAATGTTCAATGCGATAATCGTAAGGCAAAGAAGACCTTTCAGAAGAGTCGACGGAACATGGGTTCAGTTCGAAGATAATGCTTGTGTAATTACCAACGAAAAAGGTGAGGTACAAGGATCTGATATCAAAGGACCTGTAGCAAGAGAGGCTGCAGAAAGGTGGCCTAGAATAGCTGCAACAGCAAAGCAAATTATCTGAGGTGAAATTATGGTAAAGAGCAAGAGTCCAAACAAACAGAGGAAGGCGCAATACAATGCACCTTTGCACACAAAGAGAAAAAGAGTCACTGCAAGACTACAACTAGATTCCAACGACAAGAGGTTCGAAGGTATCAGAAACATCACTGTACGTGTTGGAGATACTGTTAGAGTTGTTAGAGGAGATTACGCTCATGGTGGAAAGAGAGAAAGGACAAACGAGGCAAAAACCGGTGCTATCTTATCTGTCGATTCAAATTCAGGAAGACTGACAATTGAAGGATGTACAATCGTCAACTCAAACAATCAAGAAGAGCCTTATCCAATTCATGTATCAAATGTAGTCGTCACAAAAATAGACGAATCCGACAAATTAAGAGTTCAACAACTCACAAGTAAAAGGAGCTGAAAATAATGGGAAGTAACAGCCATCTAAAGAGACTAGCAATGCCAAGATCTTGGCCTCTGCCAAGAAAGACCACAGTTTGGGTAACAAGACCTAGACCTGGTGCACACTCAATCGAGAGATGCATGCCTATCAATCTAATCATCCGTGACATTCTAGGATACGCAAAATCTACTCGAGAAGTTAGGTCAATCCTTCACAAAGGACTTGTGAAAGTTGACGGAAGAATCTGCAAAGACCCAAGAAGAGGAGTCGGCTTGATGGACGTTCTAAGTCTAGGTGACGAGCACTACAGATGTGTTTTCGATCACAATGGTAGACTGAGATACAAGTCCATCAGCGCAAAGGATGCGGAGTCAAAGGTCTGTCAAATAACAGGAAAATCCACAATCAAAGGTGGAATGACTCAATTAAACCTACACGACGGAAGGAACATTATCGTTGATGATGCAGCAAAGTATTCAACAAATGATTCTCTTATCCTTTCTCTTCCAAGTCAAGAAGTCAAAGAACACATCCAATTTGGAGAAGGTACACGTTGCTACCTAACAGGTGGTGTACACATTGGAGCATTTGCTGATGTAGTATCCTATGATGTAAAGCGCTCGAGTATGCCAAACGAAGTTCAGTTTCCTGAATTTGGTACCACTGTAACTAATGTTTTCGCAGTCGGTGGCTTTGAGCTTCCAACAACGGGGGGAGCTGAATGAACCCAATGAATGTCCCTAGAATTGCTAAGATTGTCATTAACATTGGTGTTGGTGAGGGTGGTACAAGACTTACCAATGCTGAGAAAGTACTTGAGTTGTTGACTGGTGAAAAGCCTCAAAGAACATACGGTAGAATCCAGAATCGTGACCTTAAGGTGCGTGAAGGAGCTCCTATTGGATGTAAAGTCACAATGAGAAACCAAGAGAAAATTAGCCAATTCCTAAAGGATGCTATTTGGGTCCGCCAAGGAACTATCCCAGCATGGAATTTCGACCAATCTGGAAATCTATCTTTCGGTATTAGCGATTACACCGATTTCCCTGGGCAAAAATATGACCCAGACATTGGAATTTACGGAATGGATGTTAACGTCGTCATCGAGAGACCAGGACACAGAGTTTCTCGCAGAAGAAGAGCCAAAGCAAAAGTTGGCACTGGTCACAGAGTAACCAAGCAAGAAGCTATGGCTTGGGTACAGGAGAATTTCGAAGTTTCAATTATGGAGGAGTGAAAATGGCAAGAGATCACGGAGAGAGAATTGGAAGATCGCTAGGATGCAGAAGATGCGGAAGAAAGAGAGGCTTGATCAGGAGACATGGATTGCGTATTTGCAGACAATGTTTCAGAGACAAGGCAGAAGAAATTGGTTTCAAGAAATTGAGTTGAGGAGGTATCAAGAATGCAAACAGATCCCCTAAATGACGCACTAGTAAAAATACACAATGCAGAGCAAGCAGGTAAATTTTCAGTTAACGTAACTCCAGCAAGCAAGTTGTTGGGTAACGTATTGGAAATTATGCAAAAAGCTGGCTATGTCGGAGAGTACGAAAGAGAAGAAAATGGACGTGGAGGAGTATATCACATCCAACTTCGTGGAGCAATCAATCGTTGTGCTGCAATCAAGCCAAGGCAAAGCGTAAAGAGACAAGATTTCGAAAACTGGGAATCTCGCTTTTTGCCGGCTCAGGACTTTGGCTTATTGATTCTATCAACAAGCACCGGTGTTATGAACCACTTTGATGCAAAGGACGCAAGAATTGGCGGTAAACTACTCGCTTACGTATATTGAGGTGAATTAAATGGTTAAGCTAGACAGAATCGAACATATTATCGAGCTTCCAGAAGGTGTTTCTGCATCTATGGATGGAATTACATTAAAGGTCACAGGACCTAATGGTGCTTTGGAAAGAGATTATCACTCAAGTACTTTGAGATTAATCGTAGACTCCGACAAAGTAACAGTCCAAGTAGACATTCCAAGGAGAAAGGACAAGGCACTTGCTGGGACTTGGAACGCTCATATCAATAACATGGTAAAAGGCGTTACTTCCGGATTTACATACAACTTGAAAGCTCTTTACTCTCACTTTCCTATGACTCTAAAGAAGGAAGGAAATGAGTTAGTTGTCAACAACTACTTTGGAGAGAGAGTTCCTAGAAGAGCAAAAATCCTCCCAGGCGTGAAAGTAGATATCAAGAATAAAGTTGAACTCGTGGTTAGTGGTATTGACAAGGAATTAGTCGGACAAACCGCTGCTAACATCGAAAGATGTGCTACTGTGAAGAACCGTGACAGGCGTGTCTTCCAGGATGGAATTTACCTGTTGAGCAAGGAGTGATTTAGATGGCTGAAGATTACGAAAAAATGACAGTCGCAGAACTAAAGGTTCTGTTGAAGGAAGCAGGACTTCCGATTTCTGGAAAGAAAGTAGATCTCATTGAAAGACTCTCTGCATCAGAAGAGGTTGAGGAAACAATCGAAGAAGTTGAGGACTCATCTGATGATGGTTGGGAAGATGATTATGAGGACGACGATGATGACTACGTATATGTCACAAAGCAAAAGCCCGTACTTTCAGATGATTTGAAAGAAGCACTTGCTATTCGTGCAGCTCAGAAAAAGAAGACTCCATCTTTCAGAAGAACTGAATGGTTCAGATACAAGAGATTGAGTCGCTCCGGTTGGAGAAAGCCTCACGGTATGGACAACAAACAACGTCGAAACTTCAAGTACCGTGGTTCCAAGGTAAGAGTTGGACATGGTAAAATTGCAGCAGCAAGAGGATTGCACTCATCTGGATTTGAGGAAGTTATGGTTTTCAACCAAAATGACCTTGAAACAATTAACCCTGAAACACAAGCAGCGAGAATCGGTGCAAGTGTTGGAAACAGGAAGAGAGAAGGCATCCACGATCGTGCTGACGAATTAGGAATCCGTGTTCTAAACAGAAGGAGGGGCCTCTGATGCAAATTACAAATCAAAAGAGAATCGCTGCTAGATTGCTAAAGTGTGGTGTCAACAGAGTTTACATCAATCCGGCATATCACGAGCAAGTCGCTGGAGCCGTACAAACTGATGATATTAGAGAATTCATCGATGAAGGTGTAATTTATGCAAGACCAATTCAAGGAACCTCTAGGTACAGAGCAAATCTCCGTGCTGAGCAAAAGCGTAAAGGAAGAAGAAAGGGTCAAGGTTCAAGAAAGGGTACTGCAAATGCAAGAAATCCAAGAAAGAACAGATGGATGAGAACTATCAGAGCTCAAAGAAGAGTCCTCAAAGAATTAAGAGAGGATGAGTCAATTACTCGTTCCGAGTACAGAAAGTACTACCTGAAAGCAAAAGGTGGTTCATACAGATCTATCGATCACATGAGAACTCAAATGAAGATTGACGGTGTTGAATTAAAGGAGAGTGAGGCTTGATGCAGGGAGTAAGAAGAAGATCAGTTTTCCGAAGAAGGAGACAGAATTTGACTGATTATCGTAGAAGGCTAAAACTACTTCGTGGAAAGCTTCCAAGAGCTGTTGTTAGAATTTCAAACACCAGAACAACATGTCAACTTACCAATTACAAAGTTGATGGAGATGAAGTAGTTGTCAACATCACTGGCTCTGACCTAGTGTCAAAATACGGTTGGTCGGAAAACAACTCTCAGAAATCAGTTCCTGCTTCCTACCTTGTAGGATATGCTGCAGGAAAGGCAGCACTAGCCAAGGGCATCGATGAGGCTGTTCTAGATATTGGACTAGCACCATCTACCTCTGGAAATAGAGTATTTGCCACACTAAACGGTTTGGTTGATGCAGGTGTCGAGATACCACACAGTGATGAAATCCTTCCAAGCGATGAGAGAATCAACGGTGCTCACATCAACGATGGAATGGAAGCACAAGTAGAGTCTACAAAAGCAAAGATAGAGGAGGCGTTCTGAAATGAGTGAAGAAGAAGCACGTATGGCACCAGGTCTCCTAAAGGCCCTAGCCCCAGAAGAAGCAGAAGAACAAGACAACAGAAGGCGTCGCCGTGGTAATGAGAACATCATTGCTCTAAGAAGCTGGTCACCGAAAACCCGCTTGGGACAAATGGTCCTAGCAGGTGAAATAACAACTATGGAACAAGCTTTGAAGTCAGGTTTGAGAATTAGAGAAGTCCAAGTTATCGATGCGCTATTGCCTGAGTTAGAAGACGAGGTTATCCAAGTTAACATGGTACAGAGAATGACTGACTCCGGTCGCCGTGTTAGGTTTAACGTAATGGCTTGCGTAGGAAACAGAGATGGTTTCGTTGGACTAGGTATGGCTAAAGCTAAAGAAGTCCCAACAGCAATCCAGAAGGCAATTGTTGCCGCTAAACTAAACATAATTCAAATCCAGAGAGGAAACGGTTCATGGGAATCATCCGCAGGTCCAGGTAATTCTGTTCCATACAAGGCTACAGGCAGATCTGCATCCACTCGTGTAACACTTATGCCTGCTCCATCTGGTAAAGGACTGGTCATTGGAGAGACTGGAAAGAAAGTTCTTCAATTGGCAGGAATCAAAGACGTATTGTCTAGGACTAAGGGACAAACAAGGACCACAATTAACTATGCTGCTGCAACATTTAATGCACTTAAGGCAGTCAATATGACAAGAGTTACTCCTGAACAGAGAGAAAGACTGTTCATTAACAAGGGGAGGAATCTGTGATGAGTTGGGTAGTTGTTAGAGTAAGATCTGATGTTGGTGTTGAAAGAAGCATCAAGGAAACAATGCACATGTTGAACCTGACAAAGGTCAACCATGCTGTGATCATCCCTGAGAACGACCAATACAGAGGAATGTTACAGAAGGCAAAGGACTACATCACATGGGGTAAAGCTGACAAGGAATTAGTGGAAACCATGTTAAGAGAAAGAGGTAGACTTGTTGGTGATAAACCACTTACAGACGATGTCGTCAAAGAAGGCTCAGAGTTTGCTTCAATTTCAGAATTAGCAGATGCAATCGTTTCAAACGATGCTACAGTCAAGGACGTTGAAGGATTGAAGAGAGTATTCAGACTACATCCTCCTAGAGGCTCCAAAGGATGGGGCGGTATCAAGAGGTCATTCGTAGTTGGAGGAGCTCTTGGTGCACGTGGAGATGCAATTAAACCACTCGTTGAGAGAATGATTTGAGGTGATATGATGGGTAAGAAAGCACAAAAACACCGTGGACGTTGTAGAACTCACGGAAGAGGACACAAAGCAGGTCGTGGCGCTGGTAAGCGTGGTGGCAGAGGAAATGCAGGTCTTAACAAGCACAGAGTCATGACCCGGGTAAAGTACATGCCAGGTCACTGGGGAATGCACGGATTTAACCGTCACCCTACTCTAAGAACTGTCTATGTTACATGCAATGTTGGTCAACTAGAAGAAATGGCAAACGGCGAGGATTCAATTAACCTAACAGAGATGGGGATCGACAAGATTCTAGGAACTGGAAGAATCAGCACAGCATTGAAAGTCATAGTCGATGAAGCAAGCGCAAGAGCAGTTGAGAAAATTGAAGCCGCAGGTGGAAGCATCGAAGGCGGAGATGACTGGGACGAAGATGAGTGGGAAGAGGAAGAAGCTTGATCTTTCAAGAATAATATCCTCAATATTCAAATTAAATAAAAAATACGAATACAACTGGAGAGTGAACTAATGCGTCAAAAACCATTACCAGCAGGTTACTTTTTCTCAGGTTTACTTTACTATGGATTGATGGTTTACTGGCAATGGGATGAGTTACAAACCACAGGCAAGGCTCAGAATTCTGCCATCATTGGTCTTGTAATGTCTATCGCTTACTTATTTTACCTACTTTGGTGTTTCAGAACTGATTTGCCTGAGAGTTTCAAGAATATACCAGTTATCGGCAAGTTCGGGAAGATGATTGGCTGGTTTGTATTCGTAGCGTTCAGCGCATGGTATACAAGACCTGAATCGTTTTATTCAAATCCTGATACTGCAATCGGAAATGTAGATGCTATGGGATTCTTCTTTGTGGGGGTAATCCTTCTGGGCTTTGCAGCTGCAGCTGCAATTACTTGTTTCCTATTCCAAGGTGACAAATCAAGCAGACTATATGCTCTTCACAGATTCGTAGACGTCTATCCTTCTATAGAGAAGCCAGATAGACACGTCAGATTCAGAGAGAAGATGCAAACCACAATCATTGTTCTGTTCATTTATTTTGCAATGACCAATGTTATGTTGTACGGTTTGAGCGGTACTGCTTTGGATCTTTTCAGCGGATTTAGGTCGATTATGGCTGGGGCTTCAGGTTCTATCATGCACTTAGGAATTGGTCCAATTGTTACTGGTTCCATTATCATGCAATTATTCGCTGGTGCCAAAATCATCAACCTAGATCTAGGCAACTCTGAAGACAAGGCAATGTACCAAGGAGTACAGAAGTTGCTCGTTCTGATCATGATTCCTATTGAGTCAATCCCTCAAACCTACGGTTTCTTGGATGCATCCGAGTTTTTGATAGATTCTTTTGGGATGGGTTGGGCTAACTTCATTATCGTTGCACAATTATTTGCAGGTTCTTACCTAGTATTCTTGCTAGATGAACTCGTTAGTAAATGGGGAATTGGTTCTGGTATATCTCTATTCATCGCAGCTGGTGTAGCACAATCTACATTCGTTGGTACCCTCTCATGGCTCCCAACAACCACCGGGATGCCGTATTCACTCGAGAATCCGCCTGCAGGAACTCTACCAATGATCTTCTACATGTTCAGAGAAGCAACTAATCAACAGCTCATAGCGACCAATGGTTTCGAATCTATACTGCTTACTCACGTAAACCCAGTAGTTGCGCTGTTCTCCTCGGTAGTGGTATTCCTTGTGGTAGCATATGCCGAATCAAGCAGGCTTGAGTTGCCGCTCACACACGGAAAGGTCCGTGGACATAGAGGTAAATATCCAATCAGATTAGTTTATGCTTCCAACATTCCTGTTATTTTGATGGCTGCTCTACTTGCTAACATCAACATGTTTACTCTTCTATTCTGGTCTCACCCGTTCTTCTCAAAGTTCCCAATCTTGGGTAGAAATGGAATGTGGTCTCAATCTAACTTAATCGGTACCTATGCAGACGGACAAACAACTGCTTCTGGTGGTTTTGCATGGTATTCTAGCATGGTCAATGGAGTAAATGATTGGTTACTTCCTCTGCTTAATCAGCAGCCGGATATTTATGGCCACTCAGTTGCACAGATTATGTTACACGTAGTAACATACGTTACATTGATGACTATCGGTTCAATGGTATTTGCTAAATTCTGGATTGATACCACAAACATGGGAACGAAAGATGTTGCAAAACAAATTGAAAGAACTGGAATGCAAATCCCAGGTTTCAGGAAGAATCCTAAGGTATTGGAGAAAATTCTTGAGAATTATATCCCACCAGTAACATGGTTCTCTGGAGCCTTTGTAGGTCTGTTAGCTGCAGGTGCAGATCTGCTAGGAACAGTTGGAAATGCTACAGGTACAGGTCTGCTATTGGCTGTAGGTATCATCCTCAGAACGTTTGAGCAGATCCAGAAAGAACAAGCAATGGAAATGCACCCAATGCTACGTCAATTCATGGGCGTTGAGTGATTCACCAACATTGCCTAGTAGTTCACAGGTTACAAAGCCCAAGTGCTCCTACTGAACATAATCAAGTGAATATAGACAGCATCCGAGGATTATTCAAGCGTCTAATGTTAGTTTTTGCAAACTCAAAAAACCAACTTGTAAGGAATTAATTCTGTAATTCGTATAAACGAGACACTGGATGGCATTTCTGCGTGCAATCAATCATTGAGCCACAGTTGTTTAATTTGGATAAAACATCCTCGCAGTATTGCGTTTTGCATCCTTTTTCCAATCGGTTACCTTGATATAGGGGAGGTAGGTGGGGGGGTTGCTTGCGTTGTGTGTAACGGCGTTGGCGGCTGAGTCCTCGTGACAATGACTGCCGCCATCAACATACAATGCAAAGCCGAAGCATATCGCGACTCCGAATAAACACCGGCAGGGTGCTCGGGGTCAGGTAGGTGATTCTGTTACGATGAATAATTGTGCAAGAAGTAAGTGCAAATATTCCTCGCTAATACCAATAATTCAGCGAACATTGCGATACGTCCCAAAGGATCTAGACAAGAGAAATCTGGTTGATCCTGCCAGAGGCGACCGCTATTGGAGTTCGATTAAGCCATGCGAGTCGAGAGGGTTCGGCCCTCGGCATACTGCTCAGTAACACGTGGATAACCTGCCCTATGCTCGAGGATAACCTCGGGAAACTGAGAATAATACTCGATAGTCCACAACGCCTGGAACGGTGTGTGGATCAAAGGTTACGGCATAGGATGGGTCTGCGGCGTATCAGGTCGTAGGGGGTGTAATGGACCTCCTAGCCATTGACGCGTACGGGTTGTGGGAGCAATAGCCCGGA
>PBDU01000020.1 GCA_002718195.1 Methanobacteriota archaeon
ATTTTTTACCTGCTTTTTTGGAAACTTCATCCACCTTTTCAAGTTCATTAGAAACGACTGGCGTAACATCTTCAATTGTAATAAGCTTTAGAATAGCAATTGCCTGAGATTCATCAATATCAAAAAACTCTCTTGATGGATTAACTCGAGTATTGGAAAATGCGTGATGTAGTGCAGCCTCTACCTTTTTGGGGTCATCAACTTTACCAGCATAAACACATTCAAATGGTAAAGGGACTCCCGTAGTATATAGTTCGCTCATTCTAACGTGAACTTCATCTCTTGTTGTAATGCCAATTTTGACAAGATTTGTAAATGCTGGATTTTTTAATACATAAACTATACCTTCCATTTGCTATAAAACTTTAATAATTGATTCATAATGTTTAGGGGTTTTACCCCAAGAATAACCTCCTCTTTGCGCCCAAGATTCAGTATTCTTTGTTTTCTCAGGCATTAAATTCACTGCATCAATGTGCTTGTATATTTTAATTGAATCGTCTTCAATAAAAGCTATATACAAGTCTTCATCTTTTAAGTATTTTTTATCGACAGTTAAGCGTCCTTTAAGCTGTATTTTGAGCATATCCTCACCATTAACTGCAATGAAGTCTGCACCTTGCCAATCATCGTTTAAACGCATTGAATTATACCCATATTCAGCTAATGCAGCAGCCACTTTATGGAAGTTGTAATTCTCCTTTTGCTTGGCGTTTAGTTTGTTATAATTGACTTTATTTAGTTGCATTCTCTACTATTTCAATTTCATCCTCTGTTAGACCATATAATTCATAAACCATTTGGTCTATCTGTCTTTCGATTTTATTAATTTCAGCTTTTAAAATTATTGCCTCCTCTTTCTTGCTTTCAAAAACTTCCACCCATTCAATTTCATCATTCTTACTAATTTTATTACCACCTGCTTTTTTAATAGCCTTATTTAGCTCTTTAATAAAATCCAAAAATTCTAAATCGCCCCAGTTTTTTAATTTTTTTGTTAATTCATTAAGTGAATAGTAATTTTTTAAATATGATTCAAATTTTGATAAAGATTTTGAAAATTTATCTCCATATTCCAAAGCACTGTCAACTAAATTAACTAATGAATCTTGATAATCTGTAGAGCTTACTTTAAAGGGTAGCTTTTTTATGTTTACTGTCTTTACTTGAGGAAAAACACGTCCAGCTTCTTCAGTCATTAAAGCGTATAGATAATTCATTAACCTACTATTGAAGATTGCTAAAACATATTTTAAGTTAAAATTTTCATTTTCTCGATTAACAATAACGTGCACAGTTTTATCACAATAATATTTATGAGTATCAATTGTCCCAATTAATTTACTTGAAGTTTGCCTGTAAATTAACTTTGGAGAAGTTTCTAAAATAGACTCACTGTATCTAAAAACATCATTTTCATTTAAATAATCTTGAAAATTGTGTTTTAAATAATTTTCTATCTCTATTCCAGTATATTTATTAAAGTTGCTGCCTTTTACATATGCTATATCCTTTTCATTTGACATAATGCCACTATATAGAATCCTACTTCCAACAGAGTCCCCTCTTACTTTTCCTCTGCCTACAGACCAATAATTAAAACCAACATCTTTGATTAGAAAATACTTATCAAAAGACTCTAAATGATTAAATTTTTTTTGGATTTCATTTTCAGGAATAAAACTTAAGACGCCATTCTTAATAACCCCTTTCAGTTTATCAAGGTCACTATATAAATACCAATCTTTTTTTCCTTTATTTTTTGACAATATCATTATTGCAGAAAAGACATTTGCATCTTCAAAAACAAGGAAATTGGTAAAATCAACAACTGAAATAATTTGAAATTTAACAAAAAACTCTCTTAACTTTAGAAAGTAATCTCCTTTTATAAATGAATTAGGAGTTATAAATCCTAAGACTCCATTATTCTTTAATAATTCAATTGACTTTTGGTAAAAAGCTGTGTATAAATCATTGTTTCTTTGAAAAACAGAGTAATTATTTTCAAGTTCGTTTTTATTCTCAGAATCAAAAACAATAACATATGGTGGGTTTCCAATTACAACATCAAACCCACCCTTTGCAAAGACTTCTGGAAACTCATTTTGCCAATTAAAGGCTTTATCTCCTGCAACTTCTGGGTTATCAATTAGTGAGTTTCCGCATTTTAGATTTTCACTTAAAGAGGTTAGTTTTCGACCTTTTTGAGCAGTTCTTAGCCACAATGAAAGCTTAGCAATCTCAACACTTTCCTCATTAATATCTACGCCGTACAGGTTGTTTTCAAGAATGCTTGCAGTGATGTCAGAAAACTGAATGGACTCTCCAAATAGAGACGCCCTCAACTCATCTATATATTTATGCTCATCAATTAGGAAATTGAGCGTCTCAACTAAAAAAGCGCCACTACCACAAGCAGGGTCACATATAGTTATACCTAAAAGCCACTCTCTATAATTGTCAAGTTGATTGGATAATTTCTTTAAAGTGTTTTTTTGCCTTCCCTTACGGTCTTTTGCAAACTCAGCTTCATTAAATTCAAGTTCTTCGCGTTTTTCTTTACAAAGCTTTCCAACTGTATTCTCGACAATATATTTAGTTATATATGCAGGTGTATAAAACACCCCATCCTTTTTTCTTTTTGATTTAGATTTATCTATTTCAATTCCAGCAATTTCATTTTGTATCTCTTCAATTTGAGACAAGGAGTGCTCGAAAATATGTCCAAGAATATTTACCGAAACATCAGAAATAAAATCATAGGAGCTTAATTTTTTAGCGTGTTTAGATAGCAATTCATCGTCAATAACAATACTATCTAATATTTCATCTGGCGCAAATAGCCCTCCATTGTAGGCAAAGATTTCTTCTCTTTCCTTTGATGCAGGACGACCTTTATTTAGTAGATTGAAGTAAAAAACAAAAGTTGTGTACAAAGACTTTTCCTCGCCAAACGCAATATCATCTTCCCATTTTTTAATGATTTTAGCTATTGAATTTGTGGGCAGTAACAACCTATCTTCAGCAAAGAATATAAATAGAAATCTATCTAATAATTTCTGAGTTTTCTTGAACAGTAACAGCTTATCAAACTGTGGGTTTTTATCTACTAAGTCATTGAATATCTCATTACGAAACAGCGAATAATCACTGTAAAGTTTTTTGGTTATTCCTTCTTCTTCAGTAACAGATTTATTTTTTATTTGCTCTGGAAGGTTTGTAGAAATGCTTTCATAACTCAGACAAAGCCACAAAAGTTTAAAACCATCATAACTTAAGTTGAATAAATTAAATGGCTCTTTTGAAGTAGTATCGCCAATATAAAACCATAGCTCTTTAAAGTTACAAGTGACAATGTAATTACACTTTGGGTGAGTGTTTTTATAACCAAAAGCTTGACTTTCTACATCTTTTAAATTCTTAGTTGTAGTGTCTTTAAATTCCATTACAGCAACTACTTCGCCATTAACCTTTACAGCGCCATCAGCTTTACCACTGTCTGTTTCATTTTTTTCTTCAATGAAATAGTTTTGGTCTTCGCTTAATGAAGTATTATATCCTAAACATTTTCCAAAAAGCTTACTAATGAACTCAGCGTAAAACTTACGCTCTGATACTCCTTCAATTAGTTTTTGCTTTTCTGGATTGTTGAAATACGAATCGTAGTATTCCCAATATTCTTTTATGCTGGAATCTTGTACCCTATTTAAGTAATCGTTTTGTACTGATTTTTGGAAAAGCGCCACAATGTTATTGTTTGTTGCACTAATATAACAATTGATTTAGTCATATGTGTCGCCATTTTATTATCAATTATCGTTAAAAACTTATCTAAAATAGCAACACAGAAGGATGTTTAATTTAATACATTGCAATTATTCCATACATCGTATTATATCATATGTGTTGCACTTACAATGAATTTGTATAGTATCAATAGGCTATTGGATTTATTAAAAGAAGATAGCTTCTATTTATCGATTAAAAAGAATGAAAACAGGGCACTGTATTATGACAAGTGCAATTGGTTTATCAGCGAAGTATACCGTTTAAGTAATGCTGATAATAAAGATAAAAACCTGTTTCAAAACATTCATACAGATACTTTAAAACAAGTATTAGGTGGGCGCTATTATAAACAAGTTATAGCCACATTAAAAAGTTTAGAAATTATTCTAATAAACGATAAGTATTCATCTACAAACTTTAGTAAATCTTATGCAATCTCTGATAAGGCAATAATGATTGGCATAAAAAAAGTAGAAATACAATCTTATCGTTTTAAGAAGACCTATTCTAACTACTTACAAAAAGATTATAAAGAGATAATAAAGATTGATGTATTTAAAAAAATCATTGAAAATATAACTAAGCTTTATGTGGTAAATAACCCCGTTAACTATCTGGCGAAAATACTTCCAAAAACCAGTGCGCCTAAACCAATTTCAAATTCTGACTTATTGAATCTTTGGTTTGAGGAAACTAATATGTTAAAATTCAATAGATATAGTGCATATTTTGATTCGTTCAAGGAACTCAACAACCATTCAGACCCATTAGAAGTATATAAACTACCTGTTTTTTTTAAGCCAAAAAGAGTTGAATCTGGAAGAATATATCATTTAGGTGCATCAGTTCCTAAATACATTAGAGAGTGTTTTGTAACGAAGAAAAAAGAGATTATTTACGAGGTTGATATGGCTTCTGCACAGCCCTCTATTTTATTCCTTGAATGGATGAGGTCACTACGCTCTAAAGGGGCTCTTAAACCTGCTGAAAACGCCGAATACGAGCTCTGTAGAGGGTTGTTTTTAGAGGGTGGAATCTATGCGTATATAAGAGATAATTCAAACTACCATTCGCAGTTTAAGTCTGAGGAAAAATATGGTAAACTAAAAGAGCAAATTCTTACAAGTTTGAATGGAAAAAATGACATAGCACCTTTTGTTGTGGCGCTAAAAGAATTGTTCCCACACTTTATGAAATGGGTCATTGATATAAAAGAAAAAGAAGGTCATAAAAGAGTGAGTAATATTGGACAATCTGCGGAGGCAAATATATTTGTAGAGGTATATAAACGCCTTCCAGACGACATATTTTCTCTAATTATTCACGACTGTATATTGACCACAAAAGAGAACACAAAACTTGTTAGAAGGCTATTAGTTGAAAGATTAAGAGAGCTATATGGAGATATAATTCCCTCTGGCGAAAGCCTTGAAAAGGTATTTAAGATTGAAAAAGTGAGTAATGAATACACTATTAAATCTAAAGTATAACATAACTTACTCATAATCAACTAATTATACATCGTGGCGTATATTTAAAACACTACATAAACCACTGAATATCTGGTCGTAAAGATTAAATGAGTTTAATTATATAGTGGGCTGTCCATATATTTCTGGACTCTATTTTTAATACTATCGTATTGTTGCTGATTAATCAATTCAAGCTCTAAATCTAATTTCTTTTCAATTAGAAATTCCTTTGGGTCTTTTGGAAAAAAGTGAGGTATTCTAATATATGTTGAATGATAAAACTGTTTTATTGAATCTCTTACTTCAAGCTCAATACCTGAACTGTCAATTGATTTAAGACTTACCTTATATGTGTTATAATTGATGAGTTTAATTTCATTGGTATAATTAAGTGAGTATGAATCTTCAATAAACGTTTTGTAAACCTCCATTTTAGATAAATTAATTGAATCATTCCAACGGAACTCATTATCATATTTTACATCGAGCACGCCTTCTCTCTCAGACCAAGAGAGATACCCTGTTTTCCACTGGTTATATGTATCATATTGAATAAAAGATTTACTAAAAAAATATTTAGATTTATCCCATCTACTTTCTCTAAATATATCTTCTTCATTGTCTAAAAAAACCCAGTAATCCCCTATTAAATCGTCGTAAATATTTTGTTCTTTATTTTCAACAGAACAAGAGACAATAATTAGCGATATAACCAAAAATAATAGCCTCTTCATTAGTCTCCTTTTTTAAGAAATATCCAGAAAATGATGTATATCAATATCGATGGTGTAAATACAGCAATAACTCTCCATATTATTGGCGCTATACCTGTATGCAATCCAAGTCCGTGACAAACCCCTCCGATGTAACCGCTATTAGGGAATCTTTGAAGTTTCTTCATAACATAAACTTAAAAATCATCACTAATTTCTTCTTGTATTGAATTCATTGATTCTTCTGAAGTATAAAATAAATTGTGAGACAATGAACCATCGCTTTGACCAAGTGTATGTACTATTAGAGTCTCATCAGATACACCCCTTTCGATAAGTTGTACATCTCCCAGAGAAAGTGCAAAATCTAAAAAATCTGGTTTGTTTTCCCAAGTTTTTACAAGCCACTGGTCATCCCTCTCCATATCATACTTATCATTCAACCTTTTTGAAACAGAATAAAAATCTTTTAATCGCTCTTTGGAATCTTTGAATGAATTAAGTGAAAAAAGATATCCAGCAGCAAAAAGTTTATCGTTTTTGAAAGTATAAAAAACTGTTGCATCTATTCCGCCAACAATATCGCTATGGGAATAAACAATAAAGTCGTCTTGTGTTTCTTTTGTGAAACTAATATCCTCATACTTTTCCTTTAAGTCATTTATGCTGTCGTCCCAATTCATTTTTCTAAAATCGTTTTGAGAAATACAAAGCAATGGTGTCAATAATAAGAGTAATAGTTTCTTCATCGTATTGTTTTTAGTGGTACTAATTTAATGAATGGCGGATGAAATTACAATGGCAGTTGGAAAGCACTAACCAAACACAGCCGTTGTAATTTTTAGGCTGAACTCAATATCTCGGCAGAGTTAAAAAAGTGCCGAATTAGTGCCGAGAACAGGGTAAAATTTCGTATATTTAAGTATCAATTAGCCTTGAGTTCAGACTTAATAGCGAAGTTGGCTTAAAAGAAAAAACCCTCATAATTAGAGGGTTATAAAGTGGAGAAGACGTGATTCGAACACGCGACCTCTTGACTGCCAGTCAATAGTTTTTTTATATTTAAATTTATATTTTCAGGTAAAAATAGACAATTTTACAGCTATTTTACACTGATTATTAGCTTAACCTTAAAGTCAAGCGATTTAATGTCTTTTTTTATAAAAAAGGGATAAATTTGGGGATAAATATTTTTATGACCCTTAATTTTAAACTTGGTAGACAGAAGAAAGACGGTACTTGTCCTTTGCAAATTCGTTTCAAAGACAAAGGCAGAGATTCAATTATTAGTGTTTCGGGAGTCTTTATTCATAAAAATTATTGGCTAAAGCAGCACAACAGGGTATCTTCTAATCACCCAATAGCCAATGAAATCAACGAGAAAATAGCGGAGAGGGAAAAAAAATTAATTGAAATTCGTGGAAAATACGCAATTGGAACCATAAGCTACGATATCGCAAAGCGTATGCTTTCCAATTCTTCTGTACTAGACAGCATACATGCTTTTATAAATGCATATTGTGATGGTATTAAGTCTGAAACGAATGTTACTAATTACCGTAATGCTGTTAAGGCTTTTTCGTTACATACAGGTATAAAAGAACCATTATTTACAGATATTACTCATGAGAACTTTATACGTGTTAAAAACTCCTTGGACGAAAAAGGTAGGTCTAAACAAACTTTAAATAGTTACTTGAAAAACATAAAGGCGATATGTAATTACGCAAAAAAGAAAAAAATTACATTCCAAGATTTTGATTTTGACTCTGATTGGGGAAATAAAAAAGTTAAAATCAAACCTGTGGCAGTATCATCAAAACAAATTAAAGAGGCAATCGATAGGATTAAAATACATGCCACACAAAAGAAAAATCCAGGTTTTATTCTCAGGGACTTTGAGGCTATTGGAATCTGGATGCTAATGTTTGCAATGCGAGGGCTGTTGCCAAAAGATATATGTCAGTTGTCATCTCGACATCTTGATTATGATTTTGAAAAGGAAATATTAGTACATAAAGAAAGGGTCCCAAACAAAATAGTTGCAATAGACGGTAACAGACATATTTACAACCATGATAGAAGTAAAAGTGGGAATTCAATGCGAATGTTGCTTGTGCCTCCTATTCAATCTATTATTGGAGTTCTGCAAGAAATGATTTCATCATCACACCCAAAACTCAGCTTTTTTTCGTCAGATGATTTTAGGCATGGTCAAGAAGGAATAATATTTAAAAAACCGATTGAAAAAATTGATTTTATGCGGTTATTTAGTGAAGATGTAAATTTTTCAAAAAATTACAAAAATTTATTTCGCAACTACAATACCCATTTATCAAATCTTAAAATACCTGGCTTTAAATCTGCCAGAGTAACATTTATGACTACATCTACACATCTCGACATTTCTCCTGCAATTGGTAGAGCAATGATGGGTCAGACAGACCAAACAATTTCAATTCATTATAATGATTTTGGTGGCCCTGAACTATTTAAAAGAATAACGGAAGCGCATATCAAGACATTGCAAGGATTTCGTTTCGTAGAGCTATTTAATCATTGGCTTAAAACTCACGATGAAATTTTTGGCAAAGGGGCCTATAAGTTTTTTGGAATTAGTGAAAACAGTAATTTGTTTTACTCTAAATTTACAAAGAGACTTGAGCGCATAATTCGGAGAAAAAAAGTAATTGTAAAAAGCAGAAATATCTAATGAGCTTTATAACAATAATAAATGAGTATAGACAGAAAGCTTTTTCTGAAAGAGACAAAGGGGACCGTTTTGAGCGTTTAATGCAAGCGTATTTGCTAACTGACCCTCAATACGCAAATCAATTTAAATATGTCTGGCTATGGGAAGAATTTCCTGGGAGAAAGGACCTTGGCGGAAGTGACCTTGGCATTGACCTTGTTGCTATGACACACGATAGCGACTATTGGGCAATTCAATGTAAATGTTATGCAGAAGATGCAATAATTGATAAAAAATCTGTTGATTCTTTTTTAACTACTTCAAGCAGGAAATTTAAAAATGACCAACTCCAAACGGTAGGTTTCTCGCATAGATTATGGATTTCAACTACTAATAAATGGGGCGGAAAAGCAGAGGAATCAATTAGAAATCAAAATATACCCTTCTCAAGACTAAACTTAAGTAAATTAGAACATGCCCCTGTAGATTGGCAAAAACTAAATGATGGAATCACTGGTGCCCTGGCGAGGACATCAAAAAAATCTCTGAGGCTACATCAAAAAAATGCACTTGATAATACTCACAATCATTTCCAAAACAATGATAGGGGTAAGCTTATAATGGCATGTGGAACAGGAAAAACATATACGTCCTTAAAAATTGCTGAAAAGGAAACAAATGGAAGTGGACTAGTATTGTTTTTAGTCCCTTCTATAGCACTTCTTGGGCAAACCTTGAGAGAGTGGTCTTCAGATGCTGAAAATCCAATTAAACCAATTTGTATTTGCTCTGACTCAAGAATTACTAAAATCAAAACTACAAACAATGATACCACGCTAACTAGTGTCATTGATTTGGCAATGCCTGCTTCTACTGATGTAGACAATATCCTAAGGCAATACCAAAAAGCTCAAAGCAGCTCAACTAAAGGTATGACAGTTGTTTTCTCAACATATCAATCAATTGATGTTATTGCAGAAGCACAAAGCAAAATTATTTCTGAAACAGGAAAGGGAGTTTTTGATTTGATAATTTGTGACGAAGCGCATAGAACAACTGGAGTGACTTTGGCAGATAGCGATGAGTCTGCTTTTGTAAAGGTCCATGATAATGACTTTATACAAGCCAAAAAAAGACTTTACATGACTGCTACACCAAGACTTTACAGTGATGAGTCTAAATCTAAAGCAGCTCAGACAGATGCTGTTCTTTGTTCTATGGACGATATTGATGTTTATGGAGAGGAAATATATAGAATTGGTTTTGGTGAAGCCGTTGAACGAGATTTATTGACAGATTATAAAGTCCTAGTTCTCACATTAAGTGAAAAAGATGTTCCACAGTCAGTGCAGAAAATGATTGCTAATGAGGATAATGAAATTAACTCTGATGATGCTTCAAAATTAATTGGTTGTCTTAATGCATTATCCAAACAAGTTTTGGGTGACGAGGGGTTAATCAAAAACAGCGACCCTGACCCAATGAAAAAAGCGGTTGCATTTTGTCAAAACATTAAGGTTTCCAAAAAAATTACAAATGTCTATAATACCACTTCTGATATTTATTTAGACTCTGTTGAGCCTAGTCAAAGAGAAAAGTTAGTTTCAGTAGCTACAAAACACATAGACGGAAGTATGTCGGCTCCCGAAAGAGATGAGCTTTTGAGCTGGCTTAAATCAACTTCTGCAGATTCTAACGAGTGTAGGATACTTAATAATGTTCGATGCTTGAGTGAAGGAGTTGATGTTCCCTCTCTTGATGCTGTCCTTTTTCTTTCTGCAAGAAATTCACAAGTTGATGTTGTGCAATCCGTTGGTAGAGTGATGCGAAAAGCACCAGGAAAGAAATACGGTTATATTATTATTCCAGTAGTAGTCCCTTCTGACATTCAGCCTTCCGAAGCATTAAAAGACAATGAACGCTTTAAAGTGGTTTGGTCTGTATTAAATGCATTAAGAGCTCATGACGACAGATTCAATGCAACTATTAACAAGATTGACCTTAATAAAAAGAAACCAAATCAAATAAGCGTTGTTGGAGTTCCAGGACAACATGCTGGAGATGATTTCCTTAAAATGGGGAAAGAGGAGGCCAATAAACAATTTAACCAGCAATTAGCCATGCAATTTGAACAACTCCAATCAGTTGTTTATGCTAAAATGGTTCAAAAAGTAGGTGATAGAGTTTACTGGGAACGTTGGGCTAAAGATGTGGCTGTTATTGCCCAAAATCAAAAGGCCAGATTACAACAATTAGTTACAACCAACACAAAACATACAAAGGCTTTTGATAATTTTCTTGGTGGATTACAAAAGAATATTAATACATCCATAACATCTGAGGAAGCTATCGATATGCTATCTCAGCACATAATAACAAAACCTGTTTTTGAAGCTTTGTTTGATGGCTATTCTTTCGCAAAGTTCAATCCTATTTCGACAGCAATGCAGTCTATGCTTGACTTGTTGGAGGACCAGGCATTTGAAAAAGAAACAGAAGCATTAAATAAATTTTATGATTCAGTAAAAAAACGTGCAACTGGAATTGATAATGCGGAGGGAAGACAGCGAATTATTATTGAATTGTACGATAAATTCTTTAAAACCGCATTCCCTAAAATGGTTGAGCAACTGGGAATTGTATATACACCCATTGAAGTGGTTGATTTTATTGTTAGTTCTGTTGATGGTGTTCTAAAAAAAGAATTTGGGAGGTGTATTTCAGATGAAAACATACATATTCTAGACCCATTCACAGGAACAGGAACCTTTATCACAAGATTATTACAAAGTGGTTTAATAAAAGAAAAAGACTTAGAGCGTAAATACAAACATGAACTACATGCAAATGAGATTGTATTATTAGCATACTACATTGCGGCAATTAACATTGAAAATGCTTATCATGACGCTACTCCAGACCCTGACGATGGTATAGGAAAAGATAATTATACCCCTTTTGATGGGATTGTATTAACGGATACTTTCCAATTAGGGGAGGTAGAAGAAAATGTATTGTTTTCTGAAATGTTCCCAAAGAATTCTGAGCGATTAGAGCAACAAAAGAAAGGTCCAATTAGAGTTATTATGGGTAACCCTCCATATTCAATTGGACAAAAATCAGCCAATGATAATGCACAAAATCAGTCCTATGATAAACTAGATGGAAGAATTGCATCAACATATGCTGAGCGTTCCAGTGCAGGACTAAATAAGTCTTTATATGATGCATATATTAAAGCTTTCCGTTGGAGTACAGATAGATTAGACCAAAAAGAGGGTGGGATAATTGCATATGTAACTAATGGTGCTTGGCTAGATGGAAATAGCACAGACGGATTTAGAAAAGCCATTAAAGATGAATTTGACTCTATATATGTATTTAACCTTAGGGGGAATCAAAGAACTAGCGGGGAGCTTTCAAGAAAAGAAGGTGGTAAAATATTTGGCTCAGGCTCACGAACACCAATTTCGATAACTCTACTTATCAATAACCCAGAAAATAAACGAGAAAAGGCAGAAATTCATTATCACGACATTGGAGATTATTTGTCAAGAGATGAAAAGCTCACAATCATTAAAGACTTTGGGTCAATTTCGAATGCTAATATGGGCTGGAAAATGTTAAAGCCTAACGAAGAAGGAGACTGGGTTAATCAACGTAACGAGGTTTTTGATACATTCATAGCTATCCAACCAGATAAAAAATTCAATACAAAATCTCAATCTTTCTTTAAGACCTATGCAGTTGGTGTAGCTACCAATAGAGATGCTTGGTCATATAATTTTTCTAAAAACAAGTTAAAATTTAATATGACGAAAATGATTGATTTTTTCAATCAACAAACCAAAGACTATCAAAATGCCCTCAAAAAAAATAAAGAACTAAAAATTGAAGATTTTATAAGTGAAGATTTAAACAAAATAAAATGGACAGTAAAACTTAAAAAAGAATTAAGTAAAAACAATTATCATTCATTTAAAGAAAAAGATATTGTTGAAAGCTGTTACAGACCCTACAATAAACAAAAACTTTACTACAATAAAGAATATGTTGAAAGACCTGGCCTTAGCAGTCAATTTTTTCCATCTAAAGACATAATAAATTATGTCATTTACACACATGGTCTTGGTGGTAATAAGCCATACAGTTCTTTGATGTTAGATTCAATAATTGATTTAAATTGTCTTGAGGCAGGTGCACAAGGCTTCCCTCTATATTATTATGAAAAAAATGAAAGCAAACAAAACACTTTGTTTGATACCAACACAAAAGATGAATACATAAAAAGAGATGGGGTCAGTGATTTTGTTCTAAACAGAGCTGTGAAGCTGTATGGCAAGTCAGTAACTAAAGAAGATATTTTCTACTATGTATATGGAATTCTACACAGTAAAGAATATAAAAAAACCTTTGCAAATGACCTAAAAAAAATGCTTCCTAGAATCCCTCTTGTTGAAAGACCTAAGGATTTCTGGGCTTTCAGTAAAGCTGGAAGACAACTAGCAGAATTACATGTCAATTATGAGTCAGTTTCTGCTCACCCAGATGTAGTAATTAAAGGCGAAGAAAGCGAGTTCTACACAGTTGAAAAAATGCACTTCCCAAAGAAAGAGCAAAAAGATATTATTCTTTATAACAGTAAAATTACACTGTCTAATATTCCAGAAAAAGCATATCAGTATATTGTAAATGGCAAACCTGCCATTGAATGGATAATGGAACGATACAGAGTAACTGTTGATTTAAATAAAAAAGGAGAGGGAAGTGGTATAAAAAATGACCCTAATGATTGGTCTGCTGAAGTTGACAACCCAAGATATATTCTAGACCTATTACTGAGTGTTATCAATGTAAGTACACAAACTGTAGATATTGTCAATGATTTACCAAAACTAGACTTTGAAAAGCTATAGTTGAGGCTCAAAACATCTACAAGACTAGTCTTGCAGCAGTCAATCCCATTTTAAATAAAAACAAAGCCCAACCTGAATTATTCCACAATTAATTGATAATCAATAATATGTGTTTATTTATTGTTGTCAATGTATGTAGGTCTTATTGAACATACATTATATACCAATTGTTGTAATTTATTTAATCGATTTTACTGAACTAGGGGGGTCATAATTTTCAAAATGATTTAGTTGTTTTTTGGCTTTTTTTATATTTGAGTATGTATATGTCCAAATGGTTTAATGACCCAGAAATCAACACCCTTTTAGACAAGTATAAAAATAAATTCCCTGGTGTTAGGTATGAGGAGCACATGAAAAGCCTAGGGCAAATGGGGTGGTATGGTTTAGATTTAAATAAAAGTGAGGTCATCGAAGTTTTTGAAAAGTGTCTCAAAGAGAATAAAATTTTTCAAGTTTGGAACTTAAGCTATAAGGGCAAAAAAGAAGATGGCCCCCCTACAGTTGATTGGTGGGAAGGTAAACTGGTATTTAAAAAATTTAGTCCAAGTAATATTTCCTAAAAAATAAATCATAGTCACAATCACGGTCTACAAACTTTGTGACGTAATTTGTGACAGCCTTGGGGTTTTCTATGAGCTCATAATCCCCCACAGCTATGTTTCCAAGTGATGACCTTGTCTCATTGTAACTCATGGGTCTGTTTGTTCCCACAAGCATATGCACATGCTTGTTAGTCCAATCCCCCTTATCTCTTTCAACTGAATAGAACACTCTGTCTACTTTATCATTAGACAGGAGTCTATTTGACCAGTTGACAGGTGTCTGTAAATTTACTTTATATGGGGTTCTAGCTGTTAGGAAATAACTCCAACTGAACTGTTGTAGAAAGGTTGCGTAATGTTGCGTTAAGACACTCATTGGCTATTCATTTAAGGATAATACAAGGGTTAAGGCGTTTGTAATATGAAACCCTCTGTCATCTCTGGTAAATTTAGTGTTTATATCAATGCATTTTTTGAGCACACCTCTAACGAGAGCAAAAAAAAGGGGATAAAAATGGGGATAAAAAAAAGAGCCGTTATTAGAAAAATACGACTCTTAACAGATGTGGAGAAGAAGGGATTCGAACCCTCGACCTCTTGACTGCCAGTCACTCCATTCAACACAAATTCTTTACTAAACATAAGAAATTTTTTAATTTAGTTTAGTAAAAGCTTATTTAATGAAAAACCCTCCAAGTAAATTTCATGACGAAAATGTTGAAATATTATATAGAATATTCAAAAAAGATTTAAATATCAGTAATACTGAGAAATTCATTAGTAA
>PBDU01000021.1 GCA_002718195.1 Methanobacteriota archaeon
GGATGTGAATTGTGGATAAGCGATGGCACTTTAGATGGCGATTCCTTATTGCTCGATATCAACCCAACAGGGGACTCTATGCCCGGAAAGGAAATTGGTTTTACTAACGTAAATACCACGAACGGAGAATTGGTATTTTTTGATGCTGATAACGGTCAACATGGTAGAGAATTATGGGTGACAGATGGAACGGCTGAAGGAACATACATGGTGAAGAACTCCAATGCTGGAGATGCAATATCATCAACAACTTCTGTAGCAATTTGGAACCAAGGACTTGTCTTTACTACGGTTAACGGCAATCAACTAATGTATTCTAACGGCGAAATCAATAATACCCAGTCGGTCTTCGAAGTGGATTTATTCAATTCAAGCCAATCATCGATTTTAACTAACCAAACATCTACTTGGAATTCATTTGGAGCAGTAAGCCTCCACTCTGATGAGTTTGGATTGTGGTTCAATGCCGACGATGTATCAATTGGATTTGAGCCGAGGTTACTAACCAATAGTGGTGATTTATTCACATTCGATATCAATCCTGGCGGTGATTCATTTTCTACACATTTTGAGAGTACTCAACAAGGTTTAGCTGTAATCGCAGGTCAAGCAAATGGAGGAAGACAAATTCACCTTCTATCAAATCAGGGATTTATCACAACTCTAACAAATCTAGTAATGGAAGGTACAACCGTACCAGTCACCGACGTTGGCCTTGGGATGGGTCTGAATCATCTCAATTCAAAACTGATCTTTGACGTAGTTACCTTCGGAAATGAATCAAAGGTATGGTCGTATGATTTACTCACTGGACAAACAAGATTGTTGAGCAATAGCATAACCTACCCAGGTAATGATGGGGTCGTTGAGAAATCAAGCACTGTTCTTTGGTTTGATTGCATCAGCCCTGGTAACGGCGTTGAATTGTGTAAATCAGATGGTACAATTTCTGGGACAAGTGTCGCTACTGACATGGTAGTCGGCAACTTATCCTCATCACCAAGAGCAGCTATAACATCTGGAGAGTACGTATTTTTCCTAGCAAAGGGGGAAATTAACGGAGAGCAACAAGGCTATTGCTTATGGTTCTTACACGAGGAATCTAATTTTGCGACCCTTACAATTAACCCATGGGTCGGTCAAGGCAACGATTCAAACGCTGGACTATACGGTGGCTTGCTCTCAGGAGGGGGGAGCCTCTACTTCATTGCCGAGAACGGCATAAACGGGCACGAAATGTATACTTGGAGTCATCAAATGATAACTGGCGGATGGATAATTTGGTCTTGAATTAATTTTTCCTGCTAGCCAATGGCATTCTCCAACCTTGTCCAAATGCCCTATTGCTTATCCGAGGAGCAGGGGGCATCTGCCACCTTTTGTGTTCATTATTCCCCAATCTGGAAATAACTTCGTTCACGATTTTACTATCAAATCCAGCCGTTACTATCTCTTCAATAGATTGGTTTTGCTCTATGTAAAGTTTCAGTATTCCATCGAGGACATCATAAGGTGGTAAAACATCCTCATCGATTTGGTCTTCTGCTAATTCAGCACTTGGTGGCTTAGTCAAAGTCGATTCAGAAATTGGAGCGGCCATGCCATCAGATGTAGCAGTGGAATTAAAAAGCTCAGCCATTGCATAAACGTCCATTTTCCAGACATCGCCTAATGGGGCATAACCGCCAGCCATATCTCCGTATAATGTACAGAAACCTTGGCTTAATTCTGATTTATTTCCAGTTGCAATTGCCATCCTAGACTGGGCATTTGCAAATCCCATTACTATTATTGCTCTGAGTCTAGCTTGTATATTTTCAGAGGCGACTGGATTACCTTTTGAAAGCATTTCTCCAATGGATGAAATAGTGGATTCGTGCATTTGAGCTATGGTATGTTCAAGATAATCCATACCTAGTGATTTGCAAGTATATTCTGCATCAGAAATAGAATGTTGTGATGAAAATTTACTGGGCATAGAGATTCCTAGCACATTCTCAGGACCGATTGCCTCGCAAGCAACGCAAGCAGCAACAGCAGAGTCTATCCCCCCAGACATCCCCAATACGATCGAATTGAGATTAGATTTTCTGCAATAATCTCCTAAGCCAACTATAGTTGCATCACAGATTTCTTGAATTCTGGAGCTCTTGAATATATTCGATTCACTATTTTCTAAAATTCTCAACTCAGGTGTTGATCTCATTGGATATCCCTCAGGTAAATCAATCCATTCACAGGCTTCTGGATTGGTCAGATCGACCAATAAGATTCCTTCTCTCCAAGCAGGAGCAATAACTGCTTTTCCGTTTGGCCATGCAACCATACTAGATCCATCGAATAACAGGTCATCATTGCCACCGACTTGATTTGCGAGCAGGAAGGGATGTTGTAGAGTCTTAGCCGCATCTTTAGCAACATTCAGTCTAACTTCTAATTTCTCATAATGGAAAGGAGATGCACTAAGGTTTACTGTTGCATCCAATGGTACACCTTGATATTCGAGCTCAGCAAGCATTTCGATCGGATTGCTATCATAATCAGAGGGAGTTTGACTTGCGTTCTGCCATGCATCTTCACAAATCGTAACACCAAGGTCCAATCCAGCAATGTTTCTTGTAAGTCCCGATTTTGTTCCGGGCTCGAAATAACGAGCCTCATCAAATACATCGTATGTTGGAAGCAAGATTTTCTTAGCAACTACATTGCTCATCCCATCCTTAACAAGGCTATTGATTTGCTTTTCAAGCCTCATTACTGCATTGCTTGGTAATTGTCTATTTTCTCCGGACTTAACAGGCAATCCGACCAAGGATGGAATACTAGGAGACATTTTTTCAGCAATATCATGACATCTTTGAATGAAATCTTGATTGTTTAGCAGATCTCTTGGCGGATATCCACTCAATGCTAATTCGCTTGACACAGAAATATCTGCACCGTGAGATTTTGCCAACTCAATCATCTCGAGAAGTCTATTGCTATTGTTTTCCAAATCACCAACCTTAGGGTTGATTTGAAGTAGAGCAATCAACTTTGACATTCGCTATCATCAACTCCAAACGTTACTTCCTCAAGAGGATAATGCAAGAGCCATATGAATCACAATTTGACTTGGTTACCATTTTCATCCTGGTACCACCACTCATTGTTTTGTTTATCCTGCCACCACCATCTGCCATCACTTCCTTGGAACCAACCGGAATCTGATTGCGGTGCTTCTGTATTATCAATTTCACTTACAGCCTGATTTACTTCCTGTGATGTCTCTTGAGGCAAGTCTTCGGCAAACGCATCGTCTTCTGCAACTGAGATTTCATGCTCAAATTCTTCATCTACTTCATCAGCGTAATCTTCCCAATCTATTTCTTCCTCACTACCTGCAAACTTTGTTGCTCTAAACATAAGCAACATGAAGGCAGATATGACTGCAATTATCAAGATGAATAATAACGAGCCTAAAGCAGGATTAACCTGACCAAATACCTGTTCATTAAGTGAAAGTTCGGGTTGTGGTCTAACATCAACCGATGGACCAATCGAAACTTCGCCTTCGCTAGATCTTGCTTCCACCCATTGTATTCCGGTTGTTGTTGGCTCCCAATCCACCGAAATAGATGCAACTCCTTGAGTGGGGACTTCTACTTCAGCAGTCCTCAGCAAATCCGAGTTTCCATTTTCATCAACGATGTATATGTCGATTTTCTCTGTCCCATCAAGATCCCCAACATTGTTGACTTCAACATTGATGAATGTTTTATCTCCAAGTTCTAAATCAAGTTTCGAGTAAGTAACAGCGCCAGCATCAAAACTGAATTCGGGCTTGTACCATTCCATTGACCAGCGATTGTTTAGGGAAGTTTCTGAGAATGAGCGGACTGTATTTCCTGCCAAATCCCTACCTTCTACTTCCATAACAAGGGTCAGTCTCTCCGACAGCATACTATCATCAACTACACTTAGGTCAATTGATGAAACAGCCATTAACCTAAGACCGGTTAATTCTTGACCTTGTAAGGACATAGGCTCCCTACCATTTCTCAGCGCCTCTCCAGTGATAGCGTCCTCAACTCTCCAAACCAACTCAAGACTTTCTCTATCAACGCCGCCTTCTTCACTAAGCAAAATCGTGACATCGATTAATTCATTGGAGATTATTGTGTTTTGAATAGGCGCTTCAATTTCAGATGGGATTGGTCCGAATCCATCCACGATCATCCAGCGCACTGAAGTGGATTTATCGGTCGCATCGATTCCATTAGTTCCAAGACAAGAAACAGACCAAGTTAACGGAGTCGAACCGCTAGTAGGAGGAGCATATAGCTCAGTGTTCCATTCTCCATCCACTGCAATAGTTGATGTTATCCTACCACCCATCAATAAGTCAATTCTGCAATCAAATTGAGGAATTTCTCCGGACTCATGGAAGACTACGTCTCCAGAAATCTCAAGGAAACTATTTGGTAAAATCCTTGCACCATCTGCGAGCATAACGCCCTGGCTCAAATGTAGGAATACTGTTTCTTCAGGTATGGAAAGTGCTGGTGAAAACCTCCATCGAGATTCAGGATAGGTTTGGATAGATTCCTTGCCTGCCCTGTCGATTAAAACTACAGACGGTTCCCTTCTATTTTCTCCCAAATCCGGAGTAGTCCAATCAAGTTTAAACTCGATATTTAGAACAGCAGTTCTTTCGAATGGGTGTGCCTCTTCACCGTTTTGACCGATGATTTCACAGTCGAGAACAATGAGATAATCAGAATGAGAATTACACATATCATCCTCATAAGTCCAAGTCACTTTCATAGGGTTTGCAAGCTGATTTCCAGCAAAATTAACCTCAACAGTATCCAAATCAGAAACACCATTTGCATCCCCTATTGTAACATCTACTGAGTAGACTTGTTCTGGATGGAGCCATGATTTTCTTCCGTCAACCCAATTAAAACCATCAGGAGTTGTAATTGGTGCACCATCTGGACCTAATTGATACATGAAAAGATGCTCACCATCTTTTCCAGAACCACCCAACTTCAACTCTCTACCTGAATCGTCAACTCCAACCATGTAACCTGCTACTTTTTCTCCTTGGATTCCAATCGTATCGTCTATTACAAAGGTGTAGGTACCAATCGATGCATCCAGATCAGATGGAAGATAAACAGACATCGGATTGTATTCATCCTCACTTGGCCAGCCATTGAAATCCCTATCATCAGCCCATTCTCTCCATACCATCATTTGCACATCTGATGGAAGTTTGACGTAATCTAAGACTTGAATTTCTATGGTCTGAGTTTGTGAAGTAATTCTGTGGTCGTATTTTTGGATATCAACGCTTAGAACTTCAGGATTGGTTGGATCTGGTTGGAAGGTTCGATTCACCATCCAATTTTCTCCTTTCTGCCCACCATCCAAAGAGGTTACTTGAACAGTCCAAGTGGTTTCTAGTAAACTAAACGGCACAGTATCAGTAACATTCCAAATATCTCCATCCAGTGTTGTTGTATTTGCGATTACAGTATCTCCACGAATTAACTCAACAAGACCTTCGCCTGGAGCGAATGCTTGCTCATCATCTATTCCTTCGAAACCAACATCAATTGAGAAATTAATCAATTCACCCGCTTTGAGGAAATAAGTATCGCTAGGTAGATTTCCTCGGACATCGCTTATTGCCCATGATTTGATTTCTAGATCATTTTCGTATCCTTGAGGTGCTTGTTCCCAAGTGTATACTCCAGGTAAAGAGTGCACTCCATTTGAAAGGATAGTTCTCATCTCAACACGAATAAACTGATCATCATCCCAGCCTTGTTTCAGTCTAAAATTCACGCTTGTATCATCAAAATTTCCGTTCTCAACGACTTGAACACCCGAAGGATGAATCTCAACTAAATCACTCGCACCTTGCCCAACAGGGCTTCCACCAGCGATTGGCAGGAACCATGTTGCTTGGTTAACAGTACCAATGAAATCCAATCTCACCATATTCGAATTTAATCCTGGGAGACTAGAGAATCTAGTAGTCATATTCTGCCATTGTTGAGATGGGGCTAGAACAGCAGGAGCATCTGCCATTTGTGCCCAGCCTGTCTGAATGGAAGACACTGATTGAAGTGTATTAATTTCAACTATTACCGAGCCTTGAGAAACCGCTCCCATTGTCAGGTTTATGAGATGATTATTGTTGTAAACACCTGCGGTATCTCTGACGGAATTCAAACTCATAACGAATGCGCCATTGGAGTTTTCAGAAATAATCGATGAGGTATCGTAGGGAGCGTACAGATTGCTAAGATAGAAACTGCCAGTTCCTAAAATTTCCAAATCCAGCTCAACAAATGCCTCACCATTAACCGAAATTGCTGGTAGTGAAGAGATGATATTGGTTAATTGAGATAACTCGGTCGTATTGAAATTAATATCCACAATCGAGGCATTGGTGTAGCTGTAATTGGAGAAAATTCCTCCTCCAATCAAGATATTTACTCCAGATATGCTCGAAACCTCAGAATAAACTGAGAAACCAAAACTGTGAATGTTAGATCTTGGAATCCAAACACTTGTGGTTGCTAGACCGCTAAAACCCGCAGAAGCATTTGTTGAAGTTTTACCATTTGAGAAGTAATTTTGCCAACCCCAGGAACCAACTTTTTCATTCGAACCTCCCCAATCGTAGTTGCCATCATCGTTTAGGTCGATATAGGGACCGACTGGGAATCTTCCACTTGACTCTGTAATCTTCATACTAGCAATTTCGAATAGTGGGGCTGTTGTTCCGTTGCTGAAATTGCTGCCGACATATTCTGATTCGAATTTCACCTGATATCTCATAATCGAAGAAGCATTTGAGGTTACTAAAACTTGGCTGAAACCATTCTGAAGTGTCACACTTGAATTAATCCAAGGTGAATTCTCATCAGTTCGATAATACACATTTGCGTGGTCCCCCTCTATCTCCATAGTCAACGAATTTAGCGGCATAGAAGTTTCATACCATGGAGAAATTGCAACTTGAGAGATGTTTCCCTTCAGCGAGTGAGAGGTGAAAGTACTCATCAATCTTGGACCCCAACTTGCATTGCCAGTCCAGCCATTAGACATAGGATCTTCATCTAAGGAGTCGATGAACGAACCATCTGCATAGATGCCTCGGATTATAGGCATTTGATTGTTTGACCCTGCAATTAATTCTAAACTTATTCTCAAAGATTGGTGCACAGACCAGTCGATTGTGCTAAGTGGAATTTGATTTCCACTCTTATTTGCTAAGTAACTAATACTTTCATTGGTAAAATCATCAATTACAGTCCACCTAATGTCTGCACCTGCTGGAATTTTTGCATCGATTTGCATATCAGCCCATGCTCCAGGCTCGATTCCTATCGTGGAGTTACCAGCCCAACCAAATGAAGGGCTGAGCCATGAAGCTTGCAAAGGAGCGGCTAATTTTACATCATCGAAGAACCAATAATCGCAACATGTGCCAGATCCAGAATTTTGATGGAATCTGACTTGGAAACTAGAATGGAAAGCAGCAGAAGGTAGGTTCACTGCATATTGTGTAACTCCTCCTCCGCTAGTCGAGCCTTGCCAAGTTTGCAGAGTTGTCCAGCCTCCGGCGTTATTTCTGTACTGAACCGCTAAATTTTCGTTTGAATCGGGCTCTTCTCCACACCCAGATGAACCTTGACGAATCCAAGCATGCAGTGGCATATTTGTGGCTCCAGAGAGATCAACGATTGGAGATGTTGCATATGTTGAACCAGCATAAGTCCTAATCGAGCCGGCAGTTGAACCATTGTATCCACATGCAGGTGTAGTTACTCTTCCAGAATAGGAATTACTGAATGTCCAACCATCATTGCCTGAATTAAAATTCCATTCGGTTCCACCACCTTGTGCAGTAAGCATACCATCAGCGTCAACCCCAACACCGCTAGAAGTAGAGTCAGGATGATTCCATGCAGAAGCTCCTTCCCAGGCTAATCCATCCCTAGTTTCGAGTGGGCTTGGTTTGATTTCCATTTCTATTTGTGTAATCGGTTCGTCTTTTGGTACATCGATTGTAAAGCCTAAGCCAACGCTTGGATTAGAAGTTAAATCAATGATTGAGGAATCGCCTGCAACAGCCATTCTGGCTTCAGATTGTTCTGTAAGAACTATTGTTGATTCGTTATTTTGAACGATAATTGACATTGGAGTCATAACAAATATGCCGACTAGAAGGATGGCAAGATACCCCTTCCATACTCCTCGCATGTAACCTTCCCTGTACTTTCAAGGACTTAAATCTCCACCCAAATTTTCTTTGTCTGAAATTTGCTAATTTTTACGTTCCCAAAGGTGCCACTACATCCGTGAGTTTCAATAAATAACTGATTTTGGCGAGTCCATGCCAAAGCCATCACCCGCTGGTGAATTAGATAGCGTAGAGCTTGAAAATAATCTCCTGAGCATTTGGAAAGAAGAAGGTGCTTTTGTATCATCAATTACTAACAGAGAGAGCGGGGCGCCGTTTATTTTCCTAGAAGGACCTCCAACCGCTAATGGTAAACCGGGGATTCATCACGTTGTAGCAAGGACATACAAAGACCTAGTTTGTAGATGGAAAACCATGCAAGGATTCAGAGTGGAAAGAAAAGGTGGATGGGATACACATGGTTTGCCTGTTGAGATTGAAGTTCAAAAGAGATTAGACCTAATGAGCAACGAACAAATTGAGGCTTTCGGAATGCAAGCATTCAACGATGCGTGCAGAGAAAGCGTGTGGACATACGAAGAAGCATGGAGAGAGATGACTGAGAGGATGGCATATTGGGTTGACTTGGATAATCCATATGTCACACTACACAACGATTATGTCGAATCATGTTGGTGGGCGCTAAAGCAAATGTTCGATAGCGGATTACTTTATCGCGGATACAAAGTCCTTCCATACTGCCCACAAACTGGAACATCATACTCAAGCCACGAAGTTGCTCTTGGATACAAAGAGGTTGAAGAGCCATCCGTATATGTCAAGTTCAAACTAGTTGACGAGGATGCCTCAATACTGGCCTGGACAACTACGCCGTGGACTCTTCCTGGCAACGTAGGACTAGCAGTTGGACCCGATGTCACTTACATCAAGGCAAGAATAGCAAAGGAGGCTGAAAGCTGGGATGGATCTGGAGGAGCACAGGTTGGAGAAGTTGTAATTCTGGCAAAAGACTTGCAAAAGGAAGTTCTCAGACATCATGTGGACATTATTGAAGAAATCAAGGGCAGTGAATTAGTAGGAATGGCATATGAGCCACTATTCCCAGATGCAGTTCCACGCGGAGATTCAGAAACTGCATGGACAGTTCTCTCCGCTGACTGGGTAACTACCACAGACGGTACTGGAGTCGTTCACACTGCCGTTATGTATGGTGAAGATGACTACAATTTGGGAATGGAAGCGGGCTTGCCTGCCCATCATACCGTTGGAATGGACGGTAATTTTGTCGATGGAACTCACCCAGAACTGGATGGAAAATACGTCAAAGATGTAGACCAAACGGTAATTCAACTCCTCAGCCAACCCGGTGGAAGTAATGGAAAAGGTCCTCAATCTGGATTGCTATATCGTGAAAAATCATACCTGCACGACTATCCTCATTGCTGGAGAACAGACCATCCCCTGTTGTACTATGCAATGGATTCTTGGTTTGTCAAGATGACAGCAGTAAAGGAAAAATTGCTTGAATTTAACGACCAAGTTGAATGGGCGCCAGATTGGGTTGGAGAAGGAAGATTTGGTGAGTGGCTTAGAAATGTAAAGGATTGGGCAATCTCCAGAGAAAGGTATTGGGGAACACCATTACCTGTTTGGAGAGACGAAGATGGAAACATGAAGTGCATCGGTTCCATCCAAGAGCTCAAAGATGAAGTTGCCAAGGCTAACGCTGCCGGAATCAATAATCCTGAATGCCCTGATGATGTCGATTTGCACAGACCAGTAGTTGATGAATTTACACTCCTTAGCGATAATGGAAAACCAATGAAAAGAGAGCCATTTGTTATGGATTGCTGGTTTGATTCAGGTTGTGCACCATTTGCTCAATTTCACTATCCATTCGAAGAAAATGACAAATTCACTCCTGCATTCCCTGTTGATTATATCTGCGAAGGAGTAGATCAAACAAGAGGTTGGTTCTACACTTTGCTGGCAGTTTCCACCACTGTTTTTGACTCGCCTGCCTACAAGAGATGCTTATCCTTAGGGCTTATTTTAGATGCAGAAGGAAAGAAAATGTCAAAATCAAGGGGTAACATCGTAAACCCTTGGGACCATTTTAACAAGGAAGGAGCGGATGCAACAAGATGGTACATGGTGAGTGCAGGTGCACCATGGATGCCGTTGAAGTTCGACCCTAATGGAGTAAGAGAAACATATGGAAAGATGTTCCTAACCTTATGGAATGTTTACAAATTCCATGCTGATTATGCTGCATTGGATGGTTTTGATCCAGATGCAATCGATCAAATCCCAGTTGCTGAAAGAAAAGATCTTGACAGATGGATTCTTTCGAAATTATCTACTGTTGCAAAAGAATATCACTCAGATTTCGTCAATTGGAATTACCACAAAGCATGTAGAGACTTAGAGTCATTTATCGTAAACGATATTTCGAATTGGTATGTTAGAAGAAGCAGAAGAAGACTATGGGATGAAGCAGAATCAAATGACAAATTATCCTGTCAATTTACTCTTCACGAATTATTGACAACATTGTGTAAATTAATTGCACCAGTCTCACCGTTCATGGTGGATACAATTCATAGGAATTTGACTGGAAGTCCTGTTCATCTAGCAGATTGGCCTCTCGGAGTCCCTGGTTTGACTGAAGGTGCGACCTCAGATTCATGGGATGAGGAAGCCGAAAGGGCTACTGAACTACTTCCTGCTCAAGACCATGCATTAGAGAATTTAATGGAACTTGTAAGAGAATTAGCAGAAGCGGGGAGGAGAATCAGAATTGCAGAGGGAAGGAGGCAAAGACTGCCTTGTTTGCAAGGATGGATAGTTGCAGGCCCGGATGTTAGCATCTTCACTGACCTACTACAAGAGGAATTAAACGTCGAATCAATAAATACTGAATTGGACCTTGAAAAATTCCAACAAATAAAATTGAATCCTAACTTCAGAAGCCTTGCACCCAAAGCAAGACAAAATGTCAACCAAATCGCTGGAATGATTAAATCTGCAGAAAATCCAGAAGAGATGTATGATCAAATTAAGGCAGGCGGATTCATGTTGATGGATGTCGAAATTACTGTAGATGATGTTGAAATCATAAGAGAACAGAAGGAAGGATACAGTGCTGAAACTATCAATCTAGGACAAGGAGATGAGAAGGTGCAAGTCAGCCTAGTATTGGACATGCAGGACACACCAGAATTGCTTTCCAAGGGATTAGCAAGAGATATTACACGAAGAGTCCAAGCAAAGCGAAAGGAATTGAATCTTGAAATTGAGGATACGATTGAGTTGACGGTACAAACAAAAGATGCCCCTGAATTATTCAAATCGGATATGGAGTGGATTGCAACAGAAACTAGGGCGAGCCAAGCATTATTTGATTCTGAAGAGAACTTTTCACTTGATTTCGATTCCTTTGATGTCGACGGCATCAAAGTAAATTTCCATGTCAAGAGAGCTTGATTGCATGAGAATTGTGAGTTTAGTTCCAAGTATTACTGAAACATTATTTGCGTTGGGTTTGGATTCCAAGCAAATAGTGGGAAGAACGCCATGGTGCATACATCCTGCGAAGGGTGTCGAAAGCATCGAAGTTGTTGGAGGAACGAAAACACCTAACATAAACAAAATCGGGCGACTTAGTCCTGACTTAATTATCTTAGACAAGGAAGAAAATCCTAAGGAGTTTTATGATGAATTAAAAGAAAGGGGGTACAAAACCTTCGTTTCAACTGTCCATTCACCGACTGAAGTACCTGAGTTTTTACGCAAGTTAGGAGTTGCCACGGGCAGGAAACAAAATGGAGAATCTCTTGCTTTAGAGTGTGAAATGGCGATTAATGATTGCAAGAATACAAGTGCAAAATTGAATGTTCTGCCTATGATTTGGCATAAACCTTTGATGGCTGTCTCCCCAAGAAGATATGCAGGAGCGCTCTTAGAGTTAGTTGGATTCAAAGTCCCAGATATTGAGCCTAATGGCAATGGATATCCTGTGGTAAAAAACTCGCATGTTTTGGAGCATGAAGTAGATGGTTTGTTGTTGTCGAGCGAACCACATGAATTCGCAGAGAAAGAGGGACAGGCTCTTATTGCTGAAATCTTTTCAACTACTGGAATAAAAATTTGGTATGAAATGATTAATGGAGAACACTTGACTTGGTTCGGTTCTAGAACTTCATTTGCAATCAGAGAATTGAAGACATATTGCGACGAGTTGAAAGACAAGCATGCTTTGGCGTGAACATGGGCAGAGTTACCCTTGCGCTCCTAATGGCTACATCCATGCTTTTAGCAGGTTGCGTTGGTAATGGAGAAGGCGTAATCGACGAAGACAATATCCGTCCGATATGGGAGGATTACAAATTAATCGATGAGCGGATTCCAACCACACCGGGTATCTTTCAAACCATCGACCTGAGAACAAATCAATCCACAAATACAAGCTGGGCTATTTTTGATGCATCAAACGGTGGAAATTGTTGTGAGCACTATCTGGCAACTAGCATTCATGGGACAATTATGAACATAGGTGGGGAATATCCCGTGTGGAGCAACGATAGAGGACAAGAATGGGACACTTTCATTCCCGGCGTTATTCCAGACCAAACTTGTAGGACATTTATTCCGACTAACCCAGGGCAAGAAGGATTGGGTGAAGGCTCAATAGTTCAAGCAACAAATGGGGATTGGATATCCATGTCTTGGTTCCCTTATGTTGGAGGAGATCTAAAACTTGACAAGTTCTATGCTATCCTATACGACGAATCAGAGATGGAATGGAAATGGTGCTACAATCGATTGACTGAACCGTTTTACGATAGATCATGGCAAGTCGAAGTTGTAGGACCAATTGATTCATCCTTGGGTCAGGGAGAATGGGCAAGTCTTGTCATCTCTAACTTCTGGCATCAAACTCAAAATGCTGGTGGTCAGATCAGTGTTGACGGCTTGAATTACTATCCAATTCAATTCCCTAACCGAGGTGGTTCAGAGCCTCTGATGGAAGTAGATTTGAATTTCACAAATGAAGACATGAGTCCTTATTGGGATGTCAATAAGCCACACAAGGAGATGCGAGCATTCTCAGTTCCTAGTGGAGGATTGATGTTCCCTGACTACTTTGATAATGGAAATGCTGCCTTCCTAGATACTACCCTCTCTTGGAACGAGGTCGATAGGCAATTCCCAAGTGAATATTGTGCATTTGATTCGACAGCAACTCTGCACTGTGTAAGTCTTTCAGGGACGACTTTTACTCATTACATGTCCACAGATGGAGGCTGGAATTGGGAAACACAGGATTACAACCATACCGGAGTTGCATCAAGTATTGAGGAATGGGAATTCCAGGCAAACGGTGAACTGGATTTGTTTGTCCTAAACGTGAGGTACCAATCAGCAGATGGTCCTGATGTGGACATCATCTATCACGTCAGAGATTACTCAGAGGATCAGTCCCCCGATACCCTAACCTACCTAGGTCTTGGTGACCTTGACTCTACCTCTGGGGCTGGAAATGATATCAGATTCGATTTTGCAAGTTTGGGAATATTGAGAGACGGAGGAGCGGTTGTTGCATATCACGACTCCACTGACCCTGATCCATTATTCGCTGTGGAAATGGAGTTACCTTATTGAGGTGAGATTTTGGAGTTGCCAATTCTATACTCCTTTCGTCGTTGCCCATATGCAATGAGGGCTAGGCTTGCTTTGCAAAGAGCGGAAATAAAGTCTGAATTAAGAGAAGTAGTTTTGAGGGATAGACCAGAACATATGATGGAAATATCCCCGAAAGGAACTGTTCCTGTTATGTTATTACAAGACGGCACTTTGTTAGAAGAAAGTTTGGATATCATGGACTATGCTGCCGAAAAAATCGACTCCATATGTTGGAAAAAGGAAAGCATGCCAAATTTTGATGAAATGATATCCAAACTTGATGGTGAGTTCAAACACAACCTTGACAGATACAAGTATCCTAATCGATATGATGATGTTGATGCTATCAAACATAGAGATGCAAATATTCCATTTTTGCAGATGATTGATGATTTGCTTACTGATAACGAATTCTTGAGCGGCAAGGAAATGGGAATACTTGATTGTGCGATTTTCCCGTTTATCAGGCAATTTGCAAATCATGATAGAGATTGGTTTGATAACCTGCCACTGGAAAAACTGTTGAAATGGCTAGATTGTTGCCTAAGTAGTGAGGAGTTCAAGATAGTAATGAAAAAATACAAACAATGGACACCTGAACAAGATGCTGTTATTTGGCCTTAGAATCAAAAATATTACTTGAATAGCCAATTTTTACATTAAGATTAAGAACACTTGACATAGATTAAACCATGTTATGCTAACCGGTCTTTCGGGTGTTGGAGAAAGTGTTGCAAATAAGTTGATTGAATATTTTGGTAATGAACAGGCTGCGTTTGAGGCTCTCATCGAAGGAAATATCTCCGCAATATCACAAGTTGATGGAATTACTTTGAAAAGAGCAGTAAATCTTTCAAAATCTGCTATCGGAGAAGAAGGGAAGTTTCTCTCAACAACAGAGGCTGAAAAAATCTTCCAATCCTTAGTAGAATCTATTTCCCAGTACTGCTTAACAAAATCTGGAAGAGACAGATTACAGCTAATGACTCCAAATCCAAAATCGATCAATAAAAATCGAGATAAACTGAGCCAAGCAATAGATTTCATCGACAAACATCCGCAACTGGTGAATCAATTTGAAAAATCATGGCACAAGTTACACCTTCCAAGAAAACCAAACACTCGTTATGAGAGAGTCATTGTTTCAAAAAACAAAATGCCTCATTTAGAAAAATATTGCAGGATATTAACACCTTCATCAGAGGAAACATGGAAGGATTATACCGTGTTCAAAACAGTTACTTGGATCGGAGAGGGGAGCCCAAGTAGCACTCCAGACGGATGGCTTTGTTCAAGTGAGGGGGACTCTATTGCTAAAATTCTTCCAGAACTTGTATTAGATTGGTTCAAGACAAATATGAGCCCTCTAGAGGTGATTACGAGTTTGTTGATGAGCGAGTTACCAGTGCTTCACGATTTCACAGACGAATTGGTTGATTCTCTTGAAGATTTGAAGGTGCTTTCCACCTGCCTCTTAGACCTCCAATCCGAAGCCGATATTGAAACTATATCAGAGATTAAAGACAATATCTGGAAAGAGGCTAACACCCTTGCAGAAAAAGTACACTCAAGGGTTGAAATTGAGATGCAGGACGTTAAACTTAACTTATCAGGTGCTGACATGTTAATGGCTCTATCTAATTCAAACGCACTGCAAAAGAAATTAGGTGAAGCTACCTCTGAAATAATAACCGATGCTATCCTAAGTGCAAATAATTCATTTGCAGATTTCTTACTTCCCTCTGGTGTCGCAGTTCCAAGAACAATATTCACCAATGATTGGCCTTGCAAGGTTGACAGGAAAATTTTAGATTCATTAGATGAAGAATTGAGTAGCATCATATCGCAGAATTCTCAACAAAAGATGATGAGATTAGCAAAAGAATTGCATCCTCTTCAAAATAAAGTGACTAAATTGATATCAAAATTGTTTGAAATGGACAAATGGATTGGAATAGGCAAATGGTCGATTGAAAATAATTGCACCCTTCCTGTATTAGGTGATAGCGGAGTTGACATACAAGACGGAAGGCATTTATTGCTTGGATTTGAGCCGGAGGCAATATCTTACGGCTTAGGAAAATGCGCAGAAAAAGGAAATCAACAAAATTTAGCTCTGTTAAGCGGAGCAAATAGTGGTGGTAAAACCACGTTATTGGAGTTGCTCGGGCAAATCGTCATTCTTACACATATGGGTTTGAGCGTTCCTGCCAAAGAAGCGAAAGTAGGAGTTGTAAATTCAATGCACATTTTGGCAAAAGCCGGAGGAACTCAAAGTGCCGGTGCTTTGGAGCAAACCCTCTATGAATTGGCAGAAGTTGCATCTTGCAATGACTCAAAATTCATCTTGGCTGATGAACTTGAGGCAATTACAGAGCCAGGAGCAGGTGCAAAGATAATCGCAGGTATGTTATCCGCAGCATCTTCAAATAAGGACACGACTATGGTATTAGTCACTCATTTAGCACCAGCAATTCTTGCTGAAATGCCGAATAAGGATGTCAGAATTGATGGCATTGAAGCCAAGGGTCTGGATGAAAATATGGAGTTGATAGTAGACAGAACACCCAAGAGAAATTATCTTGCCAGATCCACTCCTGAGTTAATTGTAAAAAGACTGATAGAAAGGTCTGAGGGTGATTCCAAGTCGATATTCAAGGATATTCTCAAGATGTTTTAGTCAACCAATCCATAACCAAGTCCATAACGAATGGCAGATTGGTTTACACATGGCAACCATAGAACTGACTGAAGGCATATTCCAGAAAACCATAGATGATAATGAAATCGTATTCATTGATTTTTGGGCAGATTGGTGCGCTCCTTGCAAAGCATTTGCCCCGGTTTTTGAGAAAATAAGTGGAGAATTTCCAGATATTGTGTTTGCTAAAGTGGACACTGAAAAAGAGCAAAACTTTGCTGCAGCATTTGGTATTCGTTCAATCCCTACCACTGTAGTTTTCAAGGCAGGAGTTGGAGTTTTCATGAATCCTGGTGCAATTCCCGAAGCTGGTCTGAGAGATTTAGTTGGCAAGGTTGTTGACTTAGATATGGAAGAAGTAATGAAGGAAATTGAAGGGGAGTCAAAAAAATAGTGACTGCTGTGCTTCTGGAACCTGTAGTGAATGAATAAGCGAATAATATACAATCCGGCAATGAATTGAAGTGCTACCTGTTGATGGTTAATCGGTGAAGACTATGTCAGAGATGGTGATTAAAACCAATAATCTGACAAAATCATATGGAAATCACATTGCTTTAGATTCGTTAAATTTGGAAGTCCCCAAAGGCGCAACAGGACTACTGGGACCTAATGGAGCAGGAAAATCCACATTTCTCAAAACTATTCTGGGGTTGATTCAAGCCACATCAGGAGATGGAATCGTCCTTGGACACGATATCAGAACAGAAGGAGAAGAAATTAGAACCAAAATAGGTTACATGCCAGAATATGATGCTTTGAATCCAAAAATGGATGCAATCAATCAAGTTAGATATTCAGGCGAGATTCTTGGAATGCATCCCACGATAGCTATGACTAGAGCCCACAAATCACTGGAATATGTTGGTTTAGGAGAGCAAAGATATCGAGAAATAGGCTCATTCTCAACGGGAATGAAACAGGCAACAAAACTCGCATGTGCAATAATTCATGACCCGGAGTTAATCATTGCAGACGAACCATCAAATGGCTTAGATGCAAGAGCAAGGGAATTCATGCTCAATACTCTCGAAGTAACTGTTAATCAAGGGCAAAGATCCGTACTAATGGCTAGTCACCTAATGGAAGATGTTGAGCGGGTATGTGATAGGATTATCCTTCTGCACAAAGGAAAATTAGCTGCTCAAGGTAAGATTGAGGACCTAAAAGCAATCGACAAAGAAATAGAGATTCATGTTTGGAAAAACGCAAATCAATTAGAACAACATCTCTCTGCAAAAGGCCTCTCCGTTAGAAGAGAAGGAAGGATTATGAGAATCTCCGCAGAGATGGACAATATCACCCATGAAATCCTACAAAGTGCTTCTGCAGTTGGTGCTCAAGTTCGAAGAATGCATGAATATGAGGCTTCCCTAGAGGACTTATTCATAGTCATCATGGAGAGATTAGGATACGAGGTGAAGTCGAGTGAACAATTACTTGCGTCGCCTGTTCAAGCAAGGCAGGCAGACATACCCAAAGACTACAGCGGGGTGATTAATTGAATCTAGGTGGAGAAGGTTTTACACCCCAAATCAACAACGCAACAGCGCCTAGCCTTCAGCCAAATCAACCAATTCCACAACAGATTCCTCAAATCAATACTCACCCTAATCCGGTACAAAACCAGGCACCACAACAGCAGGTTCCAGCGATGGCAAGTGCAGCACAATCACCAGAATTAGAGGCAAGTACACCTGTAACAGGTAAAAGTAGAATCGAATCTGCTTGGGGATCTAACCCTGAAGACATGGGAGTAGCAATAGTCTCTGGAGGGCAGAGCACTGGTGAAATCTTCAAACAAGAATATACTGGATGGAGTGGAACACTTAATCCTCGCTGGATGAGGAATTGGGCAATATACAGACATCATATGCTTGGTCTGTTCAAAAAAGGACACAGACCTTGGCCACTTCTAGTCAAAATATACCTCTTTGTGACACTCATTGGATGCATTGCACCTATTTTCCCTCTCCTACTTGTCAGCCTTACTGGCGAGGGTGAACTAGCAGCACTTTTCACTGTTAACAGAGATAACCTCTATTCACATGTATTAGCATTCTTCCCAAGAAATATCCTCTATTACCCTGTGGCTGCTTCTCTACTTGTTGGGACAATTATCTCTGAAGACAGGACCCATGGAACAAGTGCTCTGTACTTTTCACGACCAATTTCTAGACTAGATTATACCATGATGAAGTATCTGAGTGTTGCATCAATTCTTGCAATCCTTTGCATTTTTACTTTATTTGCATATTATACAACCGAGATAATTGCCCTTGGTAGAGGCTGGGGATGGATTGCAGATACCTTGCCAATCTTTATTGGAACTTTAGTAGCAGCATTCTTGTTAGTGATTACTTACACAAGTATCGGATTAGCACTTTCAAGCGTATCCAAGGGTGCTTTTTTTCCAGGAATCGGCTTGCTCTCTATAATTCTCGGAACAGCAATAATCGCTAGAATTGTAGACACGATGTTCCAAAGAGAAACACTTTTCCTATTGTCTCCTTACGATAGTTTGGCTAATGTAGGTCAAGCATTAGTAGGAACTGAGCCTACCTTTGACATATCTTGGACTTGGAGTTTAGCATCCTTAGTTGTGATCAATGCCTTAGCATTGTACATTCTAGCTACAAGAGTCTCCTCGATGGAGGTGACGAGAGAATGATTCCTGACTTTAATCAAGTTGGTCAAGCGCAGCAACAATCGTGGCAACCTGAACAAAATGTACCTGCCGTTGTTTTCAACAATGTGAACAAAAACTATGGCAGAATATATGCCCTATCAGGGATAAACTTGGCTATTTCTGGCGGAGTAACCGGAGTATTGGGGCTTAATGGCGCAGGTAAATCTACGCTATTCAACATCTTAATCGGCAAGATAAAACCCACATCTGGAGATGTGAGGCTATTTGGGACAAATCCTTGGAAAAATCCTAGTCCTTATTCAAAAGTAGGATTTGTTCCAGAGCATGAGAAAATGCATGATTGGATGACTGCTTTTGACTTCCTTGTGACATTTGCAAGAATTCATGGAATGACTAGAGCTGAAGCTGAAATTGAAGCAAATAGGGTACTCGAGTTCGTCAATTTAGCTGATGTGGCACACAAAGAAATAGGTAAATTCTCCAAAGGAATGCGCCAAAGAGTGAAAATTGCTCACGCTCTGGTTAATGACCCTCAATTGATTATTCTAGATGAGCCACTTCAAGGATGCGACCCATTAGCGAGAACTACGATAATGAATGTCATCAGAGAGTTGGGGAGAATGGGGAGAACTGTTTTGGTGTCTTCTCACATTTTGCATGAAATTGAAAGAATTACTGAACAAATCGTGCTTCTTCACAAAGGTCAGATTCTGGCAATAGGAAACATGCACGCAATTAGAGAAAAGTTAGACTCAGTCCCCCATAAAATCTCTATCGGTTGCCCAAATCCAAAATCTCTAGCAAAAGATGTAATACAACTGGACGGAGTTTATGGAGTAACTCTTCCAAACAAAGATTCTCTTGAAATTCATACTCACCACTTTGGACTAATTCATGACCAGTTACCCTCGGTAATAGTAAACGGTAAACACGTGGTTCATACAATCGATAACCCTGACGACGATCTTGAATCGGTCATTGGGTACCTGACAGGAGGATTTTAGATGAAGCCAAATAACGAAGTAAAGGCTTGGTCTAAGGCTGATAGAAAAGCATCTGCAATAGCAGAATTTACTCTTCGTCAATACAAACAAAAGATTTCAACATGGGTGATTCTTGGAGTTTCTGTAGTAGCCCTGATGTTATTAATGCTGTTTTACATAGACTCAATGAATCAAGAAATTGAGGCAGTCGACAATGATGGAGATTCCTTTGACTCAGATGGAGATGGATATCCGGATGGTCAAGAAAGGCTTTATGGAACAAATGAATATTCCCGTGATGATAACCCGGGTAATTTCGACCCACCAATAGCACCCGATGACCCTTCTAAGTGGATAAATGAGGATGATTTTGAATGGGACCAAATTACAGGCAACCCTGAGGATTATGTTGGGAACGATGATGATGGAGATTGCTTGAACGCAAACATTCCTAATTCTCAAAAGAATCAGAATGATAACACAAAGTTATGTGATGTCGAGGTGAGTCCAAACAGGTTTGTTCCAGGATACAGTGTTAACGCAGATATTAACGTCGATGAAGATCCTGATGAGGAGCGATACATCAAAGAGGCAGTGCACAGAGCTTATGTTCTCGGTTATGGGAAAATGGCTCTTGTATTTATCATAGGAATCTTCGTTCCTTTGTTCTTAGCAACTGGACTAATTAGACAGGAAATGACCTCTGGAACAATGCATTTCATGATTGCTAAACCAATTGCAAGAGGGGAAATTTACCTTTACCGATTGTTGGGGTACTTGGGGGTGGCGTGGCCAATTGCGCTAATTTTAGTTGTAATTTCTGCCTTAATTACTGGCTTTGTTGGACCAGGTGATAGCTTTTTCAGATTCCAAGATTTACGGGTATGGCTTGCAATACTAATTGCTACATGGATGGCTATGTTAGTTTATGGGGCTTTATTCTCTGCACTTGGAGTTATGTGGAAGTACGGAATTATTTTGGCAATACCGTTTGCTGCTTGGGAACTTGGAATGGGATTCCTTTCCATGGGATTGCCAGAAAGTCCATTGCTCAAACTATCAGTTATTGGATGGTGCATGGCAATCATAGATTCAGCATCTATTGCTACTTGGCCTGAACTGCCAACATTTACTGCATTGGGCTCATGGGGCGGTGGCGGATCTGGAGAATTCGGAATCTGGGGCTTTTCCTCATCATTACCCGGATCAGACGTCTTAGATTACATTGGCTCAAGTCCGCCGTTTCCTGGATTAGCACCAATGGCAAATGTAGGAGTTAGCATTTTGGTTTTACTCATTCAGGTAGCCACAATTTGGCTAATTGCTCAATCTATTTTCAAAGGGAAGGAAATAGAATGAAAAGACTGCAGGACCTTGAAAGGTTTGAAGGGGATTTTTCCTCTATGTGGAGACTTGATGACAGGCCACCAATTTTCAGATTAACTTGGGATTGGTGGTGGTGGCTAGTCATGCTAGATGACGAGGAAGGAAGACCATCTGGCAAACAATTCATGATATTATGGTCAACAAAGGATAATGACATCGTCGATGTAAATTCACAAGAGTGGAGGCCAAGCGCTCGTCCAGGAGCTGATGAGAATGGCAGCCTAACCCTTGATGGAATGGTTTGTGCTTGGTGGTTTGACGGTGAAAAGATGCACGATGAAATCATTTCCGAGAAATGCAAACTCGTTGCAATAACCGACCAAAATCCAATTTGGCCTGATAAGGTCAGCAAAACCCTAGGAGGAGGAGCGGTTATTCCAATTCTACCAGAGGATAATTCCATGGGCCTTAATTCGGATTTAAGCGAATTTTGGATTAAAGCAAAAAGTTACAGAAACAAATTGGATGATACTCCAGAATCTTTCGAATTCAAAATTACTCCTTGGAATAGGGCAATGTCCACTGCAAGGTATGCCACTGCAGATTATGCTGCTGGCATGGGCTATGACATATTGAGGCTACATGGTTCAAAAGTGCATGCTCTGATTGATGGCAAGGAGTCCAAAGGGACTGCTTATTTCCAAAAGGTGAAAGTTCAAGCTCCAGCAATTCCATGGTACTGGGGGATGCTACACTTCAGTGACGGATCATATCTTGACTGGTTTGTCCCTCACATATCTCCACTACTTCTTGCAAAGACACCAACTTCTTGGAAGTACGGTGACCAGGTCCACTTCTCAATTTCAATGGGCGCTCTATTTCATGATGCTGTCGAGCAAAGAAGCGAGAAATTTAATCAGGTCTCGGTAAGAAAAGAAATGTCTGCAAAGACAATTATCCGTCACGGAAAAGAAGAGGCTCTTCCAATTTTTCATGTTGAGATAAAAAATCCAAGAACTAAAATTCTAATTGAAGCACATGCAGTTGAACGAGCACATTGGTTCTTTGACCAACCAACCAGAGGAGGAATTAGATCACATTTGACTTACAATGAATATCCACTTGAAATCAAAAAAATAAATATTCAAAATGAATATCGAGTACGAACTGTAGATGATTATGAATGGATAAGAGGTAATGCTGAGCATTCATGGGGATTGTTACATTGAACCATTTTCATATGCTTAAATGGGGTAATATATTTGAGTAGTATCGTATAGAGACAATAGAGGCGTGTCTATGTCTGATGAAGAAGTGCAGGAAGAAATCGCAACTACTGAGGAGGAGGTTGCACAGACAAGCCCAGAGGAAATCGCTCAACCAGTTGAACAATCACAACAGAATGAGGAGAAGAAAAAAGAAAAATTGAATAAGAAATTCAGACTCATAAAAGGAGAAGAAATTCTAGAAACCAAACAACCTAGTTTTTTGGCATTTTTCCAATATTATCTGCTCGGAGTAATTGTATTCGGAGTCCACTTCCTATACTCCCTTGACAACTGGGAAGACATTGTTTCACAAGACCCGGGGTTCGCTCTTTCCCTACTTGCTAATATGATGAATAATCAGGTCTCCTTTGTCGTTGTGATGCTCATAATTGCTTGGTTTAACAGAATGATAAATGCCTCGACATCAAATGGTTGGATAGGAGTTTGGTTGATGATAACTGCACTAGTTCCAATGTTCACCTTAATTGATAACACATTTGAAGGAGCTGATTGGTACCCAGGAATAGGTGACTCAGGATTACTTCCTGAAAGTCCAAATTTCCTAATGAATGGACTCGTATTGTGTGGATTATTTGTTTTCATGGTCTTACTCTACCAAAGGTCATTCCACTATGCAGTAACAACAGATGCGATTATTTTCCATCACGGATTCTTGCTCTCAAGGGCTCATAGAAGATTACTTTTCGATAGAATCTCAGAGGTTATAGTTAATAGAACCCCGATCGGAACGATGATGGGTTTTGCCACAATTTCGATTCTGACAGATTCCGGTATTGGCTTGGTTGAAGAAACAAAGGGTGGAGCAATTGGAGCGTCTGGAGCCAATCTTGTCAATGATAAAGAAACAGATATGCCTGCCGAAAAAGCAGGGAAGAACATACTGAAAATGTTCTTTGCAATAGTCACCTACCAGAGAACTGTTACAAAGGTAAAGCCAGACCCTAAGAATTGCTTTTACTGCATTAGAAACTGGGGAGATACAAAGGACCTGCTAAATGAAAAGCACAAGCAACACTCCCAAAGCACACTGCTTGAGGAGTTGAAAGATTCCATCGTTGCCTCCTCCGAAAACTGAATTGCATATCGGTTGTTTCAAGAACTAAACACTGTTGGTTTGCCTGAGGGAACATTATGTCCGATGAAATTTTACAACCTGCGATTGAACTTTTTGCGGGCGGAGATCTAGAAGGCGCAGTAAATATGCTTGATGAATTAACAAAGAAGCACAGAGATGTAGCGGCTGTTCACCACACATATGCTGAATTCGCAAATATGCTCAATGTTGAAGCACAAGATGATATTATCCCAGGCGGTAAGATCATGATGGCTTACAAAAAGGCAATGAATCTCGATGAAGAAAACGACGAATACATCGTTGACTTTGCTGATTTCGCACTCGAGTGTAGAAGACTACCACAAGCTGTCAAAGAGTACGAAAGGTATGCTAGAAGACTTGAACTTGCAGACATTCCTATCGATGATAGACTATACATGGCTGCCAGGAACCTAGTTGATGCAATAGAGGTTGTTGACCCAACAAAATCCAATGATATGGTAATGCCATGGATAAAGGCTGCAATCCGCTGGTCAGTTGGTGGATTAGGATATTCTGCTGAAGAAGCAATTTCCCTATTGAACGAGGAATAATGATGACCCGCAGGGTCAGACTGGCATTTCGGATAGGGTATCTAGGAGACCATTTTCATGGCTCTCAAATCCAACCGGATGTAATCACTGTACAATCTGAACTAATTCGAGTGATGCGGTCATTGAACTGGATAAGTCCTGAAGACAATGGTCTTCTCATTCTCTCAAGCCGAACAGATGCTGGAGTACACGTTCGAATAAACGGTGGAACTGTTGAAATCGATGAGGAATTGTGGTTATCTGTTGGACGCAGAAAATTCGTTAGGGCAATCGATGATAGGCTACCAAAACAATTGGCATTACTGGATGTCCACAGAGTGGAAGAAGGATGGAATGCAAGGCTAGCTTTACATCGCTGCTACAGATACAGGCTAGAATGCTTAGAAGGCTGGGAAAAGCCTGAACTTAACGAATTTAATGAGATTCTTGAGTGCTTTATTGGCACATATGACGCAAGAAATTTTGCGAAAATGGAGCCACATAGGAATCCCGAGAGAACTATTGTTGACTGTAAGCCATGGATAGTCGATAACAGAATTGTAGGCTTCGAAATAACCGGTTACGCATTCCTTTGGAATCAGGTAAGACGCACGGCATTTGCAATTCATAGAGCATTGTTGGGAGAGATAACAGTTCAAGACATTAGGAAAGCGATACAAGAGCCTGAGACCGAGGTAGATTTTGGAGTGGCACCTCCCGAATGGTTGGTATTATGGAATATTGAGTGGGATATTCTTCCAACATTACCTCTCCAAGGAAGAGATATTGTATTCAGCACACCACCTACTGCTGAGATGGTTGAACGCACAATGATGAAGCGCTGGAGATATGCATGCGGGCAAGAAATGAAGGCAATGTTACAGAATGAATGGGCTGTTCTTGGAATCTTACCTAGCCCATATATTGACCAAAAAAAGGATGCAGAAGAAATACTGAAATCAAGCCAATCCGATGATTTTCCTTCAAAATTGAAGAAAACGGATCACAATAATTCTACTGTTATCTGATCTCCATCTTTTAGGTTCATACTCTCACGAAGGAATTTTGTTGCTATGATTTCCACAACATCCACGTGTCTAGTTAGATCTGGTATCAATATAGCAGCATCTATGTCCTGATTAGGAGTTTCAATTTTTATTTTGTAAGCAGTTGCTCCACCAAATGAAACACCCTCCCTTAGGAATCCTCTTATTCTGATATTTTCAAATCTTGATACATCGATCTTTTTTGAATTTGAGATTATTTCTTCATCCAATTCTAGAGTATCAAGACCTGCTTTGTTTCTGAGGGCAATAGATTTACTCAAACTATCACCAGAAACATTCAGATTCAGAGTACCCGGCCATGCCGTGTTGCCAAGGACTTCCCTGAATTGGTCTTGATAATGAGACTGCGCCATGAATACATGTGCTCTACCCAATCCACTGGACACTACTCCATTTAGGCGCATGGCACACCCAACACTTACTATTTATCAAATGAAGGCATTCCATTGTTCATCAAACTGAACCTCAAACTCAATAGAAGGCGGAGTCGAGGCAGGCATGGTGAGAACATGCCCGGCGACATGACATGGATGAAGGAAAGGTATGCTGATTTGGAATCAAAGTCACTTCTGTGGCAACCTCCAACCTTGGAAAGTGCGAATGTACCTAGATGCACAATGGATGGAAAGCCAACAATTATGCTCTCTGCAAATAACTATCTTAACCTTACAACACACCCAAAAGTGGTACAAGCTACCATTGATGCCACTCTAAAATATGGAGCAGGTTCTGGTTCAGTAAGGGCTATTGCTGGAACTATGGATATTCACTTAGAAGCAGAGAAGAAGGTCGCTGAATTCAAAGGTGTGGAGTCTGCATTGATTTATTCGGCTGGTTACACAGCCAATGTAGGATTGATACCTTCTTTGGTCCAAGGCGCTCAGGACGTAATTATCTCTGATGAATTAAATCACGGATCTATCATTGACGGAGTTAGACTAACCAAAGCGAGAAGGGGAGTTTATGCACACAATGACATGGGTGAATTAGAGGCAGTCTTGAAGATGAATGAAGATGCTGAGAGAAAACTGATTATCACCGATGGAGTATTTTCAATGGATGGAGATATTGCTCCACTGGATGAGATAAATAAGTTAGCAGAAGAATTTGGAGCCATGGTATACGTAGACGACTGCCATGGAGAGGGAGTTCTGGGTGAAACGGGCGCTGGTATTGTAGACCATTTCAAATTGCAAGGAAAGGTTGACTTCGAAGTTGGCTCATTTTCAAAGGCTCTCGGAGTTCAAGGTGGTATAGTTGCTGGAAGCGAGGATACCAGAAATCACGCACTTAATCACTCCAGGTCTTGGCTTTTATCTGGATCTCAACCACCTGGAGTAGCCGCTGCCCAAAAAGCAGCCATTGAGGTCCTGATGGAAGAGCCTGAGCACCACAAGAAATTATGGGAAAATACCAATTATTTCAGGAAGGAATTGCAATCACTTGGATTTGATACCGGTGTCTCAACAACACCGATTATTCCCGTAATGTGCGGTCAATCTAGTACAGCAAAGGAGCTCAGCACTACCCTTGGAGAAAACGGCGTAATGGCTGGAGCAATTGTTTTCCCAATGGTTGCCAGGGACAAAGCACGAGTTAGGACTCAAATGTCTGCTGGCTTATCAAAAGATGATCTCGATGAGGTTTTGAGAATATTCGAGAATGTTGGAGGGAAACTTGGATTGATTTGATTTATTCAGATTCACTAAATTCGTCCACAACTTCCATCAATTGCTCATCCCATTCGTTTGACGGTTCCTCATCATAGGTTTTTTCTTGGACTAAATCACTGTCCAGAATTGGATTTTCTCCCCGCTCAAATTGATTTAGCAATCGCCATCTAGGTGCCCATGACAAATGAACATAAATCGGTCCAGGACTTAGAAGGAAGAACCAAACAATTGTATTTGAAATATCGAATAAATCCCCTACGTTCAAAGAATGTAAGGCAATTCCAATGAAAGGCATTGGATAGAGTATAAGCCTTGGAGGCTTTACTGGATACCTCTTTGAGATTGATACTATTATTAGCGACAAAAAGCCCAATATTAAACAAACAAGGAAAATCAGCATAGTCTCATAAATCCACTGAAATAACCAACTATCACCGTATCCATAAAGACTCGGGAATATCAGAACTAGAGACAACAATAATCCGTAAAATGCAGTTACATAAGCAGGATGACTTAGCCACAGGGGCAACGTAGCAAAGCGTCGAGAGAGAAAGGCACCTAGGAGTAGATCTTTGGAATTATCATCCAATGATTCTAACCTATTCCTCCAACTCGAATCACTATCCACGATATTGGTCGTCAAATTAGGTTTTTAGCATAGTATGCCTGAAAATTGCAAATGAACATGTATTATTCATCTTTTGATTTGAACGACCTAATTCCAGATTCTAGTAATTCCTCTTCTTCTGGCCATTCCCTATCGAGTGACAAGTTATCGTCATCTTCCCTTTTTCTAGCATCCTCAATCGTATCATTTTTACCTAAATAAGCATCTCTATAGGCTAATGAGGCATTGATGAAAGACAAACACTTCTTGTGAACGTCTTGAATTGATTTACTCTCAATCAACCCCATCTCGATATCGTAATTGCCTCCATCCTCAAGCATATTGACAACATCTATCATCTCATCTTTGTGGATTCGAAATCTTTTGTCACCGAGTTTTTTCCAAAGTCCGCTTAAATCTTTAACATAAACATCGGCTTTACCATCACTTTCATCCTCACGAAATGGATGACCTTCGCCTAAGCAAATGGTTGAGTTCAAAAATTGTTTTTCTTTGAAGGATAAATAACTTGGATACAGAAAACACATTGCGAGGCTGAATAAGAATACAGATAATAAAAGTGAGAAATTGAAAATTATTAGTGATAAGATTAGAATTATCGATTCGAAAGGAAGACGGATGATCCCTTGATGGGGAGCGTATAATACAGAGCCATCGGGGTATTCATCATCTGGCATTTTTACTCCTCTTCATTTTTCAAAAATGGTAGTTTAACAGGCAAATCTATCAAATCCCAAACATCGGCATCACTTGAGTATTGTTCTATATTCTTCAAATGCAAGTTAATATCTATCCCCCATGCATTATCGTATGGACTCAGTTTTGGAACTAGTTTGAGCCATTGGTTGGTCACTCCTCTAGACTTTTTCTTTCTGTGGTTAACCAATAGCGCAGCAGTTTGTATTAACCCTTGAATTAGAAGTACCTCCCCACTATCTGCATTACGCTTCTTTAACAAATTCCAAAGGTCTTCCCAATCTTCATGGGCATGCCAGAATTTCTGAGCATCAAATTTGTTAATCCCTGCGCGAAACAGACGCAATTCCTCAGAGCCAACCAATGGGGAAGGGATACGGCTCTTTTCTGCCATGTCCATGCCAGTAATTCATGCTTGAAACATGTATGCATTGCTGAATTTAGCCACGACATTCAATAACTCATCGTCACCGTTAACAAAACTAGGAGGGGTTGGAAGTGGATTTGCCATCCGGCGTAACGATAGAGAACAGAAGAGGTGGCTCTGATGTTTTATCTATGATGGCTTCTGATTTTGCGACCCTTGAAACGAGCGGCTACATAAAGACGCAGAGAGATACATCCACTGGAATTCAAAGGATTGGGCACATCGTTTTCAGTGAAGGGGAGCCTGTACTGTCTATTCATGATGGAGTTGGATTCATTCAGGGTATTGACGCTTTACTAGAGATAGAAGCAGATTCTGTTATACTCGATTGTAACTTATCAGCTGTGGAACTCGGAGAATCGGAAGTATCTGAAATTAGGAGATTGTATAAACAGGCTGGGTTAAATCTGGAAGAAGGAATCGCATCTAGCGAGGAATCGTGGTGGTTGAATGCTGAACCTATGGGCTCTTCTTGGTCTCAAGTTGAGAGACTTCCTGAATTCGAGAACATTATTTCAGCGCCAGAAGAAATTCAAAATTTTACAAGGTCCATGCTAGCTAAATCAAATGTTAAGCAAACGCTTGATTCTTCGAAGGCTTTGTTAATCGATGAAGAAAGTCCTGAATTAATCTTCAAATTTGCTTCTTTGATGGCCGGAAACGGAAAATCAATTTTATCATTGAGCAGAAAGAAAATCGCTAATTTAGCTGCGGAATTTAGTATACCATCGGCTAATTGTTTATGGCTTACTGAGTCACCAGGCGACAGCAACATCGTAGCAACCTTAGAAAACCTCAGTAGAGGAATTGATGAGTTCCTTTGGGAGAACGAGAGGGCTGTAATAATTGTAGAAGGAATCGAATATCTAGCCTCTTTACACGGAGAAAATAGAGTACTTGACCTTATTAGAACACTTTGTGATAAAGTGCGCAATGACGACCATTTACTTGTAATTGGATGTAACCTATTGGCTTTCGACATATCATTTAGGGCATCTTTGATAACCGAACTAGACCTTATTGAAGAGGCAATTATTCACTCATGGCTTGCTTTAGGTGATTTAATTCAAGACCAACCAATATTCGATGATATCGATCATGCTGAGGCATTGTGGATTGAAACGGAGTTGAAAACAGCATTAGAGGCTAATCAAGAAATTCAAATTGAAACCATAGAGGGTGGTTCTGATTCAATTGCAGCTGAGGTTAGTATTGAGGTCGGGGAAGAACTCTCCGACATGATGAAACAGTGGGCCGTTGAATCCAGCGTTAGCACTGAAAGTAACGAGCCAACATACAACCCTGAAGTTGCCCCTTCTCCAAATTGGACACCCAAATTTGCAACTGTCGAAAATTACGATAGTCCAGCTCCGAGAGCAGCCCAAAGAATGGCAGAAAGTGGAACAAAAGAAATTCCAATAGAGGAAGATGTCGTTGAGACAGAGCACGTTCCTCTACCGAAGAAAAAAGGAATGCGGAAAGCCAAAATAATCAAGAGGAAAACAAGACCTAAGTTCCACAAGAAATCTCAACATGAGAGTAAAATCAGCAGCCTAGTTAGTGCTATTGCTAAAAATGTGGAGATTGAAGAATTAGAATCAAGCGACAACAAGGTGAATTACCAAAAATCTACACATTTTGAAACAAAATCTGACTTGATTGATGGTTTGGATTTGTCATCCTCTCAATCATTTGAAACAAAACCAGATAATGCTTTGACTCAGGCTATGAGGCAAAAATCAAGTAAACAGACAGTTGATTTTACTGAATATAAAGTGAATAGAGAACTAGATGCAGTGAATTATATTTCGAATGATTCAGATGACTATATTTCCTTAGAAACAAATAAGAAAACTGCTTCAAAATACAGTCGGGCTGAATCGAATCAAAGCAGAACCCTCAACGATATGGGTAGGGCAGAAAGGAGATGGAGCTCGTTAGAGCAACCATCAAGAAAGCGGGGTAATGAAAATGAGTAGGTCCAACTCTGAGAAACTCAAGTTGGCAATTTCTGATGCGAAAAGCATCCTCGGGGAGAATATTGAGCAACCCCAAAAAGGAATAGTAGCAAAATCAAAATTAAATCAATTAATTGGTAACAGAACAATTGAGAGTTTTGAAAGAAAATCTCTGATTTCTGGGTCACGGAAACCTAATTCAGAGATCGACTCAATTGCCGATCATATCCTCGGCAAAGAAAGCAAAGAAAGAAGACCAATATTGAAACTCAAAAATGATTCAGAGGAATTTGGCGGAAAATTCTCACAACGAGTTGCTGCCATGAGGGAGAATGCATTCTCTCCGCTTTCCAGGATTTCCACTAATACAGATGATGAGGCTGGCATTTTCGGTAAGGAGGATGATGGTAGGGACGTATGGCAGGCGGTTGTAAATCGAGAACATGCCTCGGTTTTTGGAGACTTAAACCAGAATTCTTTTCGTCCAGGACCTAGCGGTATAAAACTAAATTCGTCCCCACCCTCATTTACTCACAAGGGAGTAACTCAAGACTTGAATTTTCGAGCATGGATTGAATGCAAGGAAAATAAGATGGCAACCAACATAGCAAACGCAATAGTTAGTAATCCAGGGAAGATCAATCCTTTGGTAATAATTGGTGCTTCAGGTTCTGGTAAATCTCACCTCGTACAAGCAATTGCAAATGGATTCAATTCTAGATTCGATGGACACGTAAGAATATTCTCAGAGATCGAACTACAGAGTAGCGAATTGTATGCTAAAATAGATATTGATTTATTGTCGGAACACTCACTAATCGGCTTTGATGGCTTGAACTTACTCGAAAATTCAAGCATAGACCAAAACCAACTTGGGTCATTTATTGATTTAGCACTTAATCTGGGTGTCCAAATTGTCCTAACAACCAAATTCCAAGTCAGTGAATGGGAGAGTTCAAGATTGTGGGAACTTTCCAAAGATGCAATAATTGCTAATTTAGAAATGCCAGATTTGACTAGTAGAGTAAGAATCATTAGAAGATTGATTGCATTAAACGGAATCTTACTAGACGATTCTCAGATTAATCGGTTAGCAAACTTGTCTGAAAATTGGAAAGATTTGAAATCAAATATTAATTTGATATCCCTTGCTCTCGAGGATGGTGTGGGGGTAATTTCCCCATCTGATATAGACAGTGTCTTGCAAGGAAACGCCTTCATAGAAGAAGATGAATTCACTCCTAAAGAAACTTCTTTGCAAGATGAAGCAAAAGAAATTATAGATGCCGTTGTAGATGTTGTATTCGACAAGCAAGCAGTTGGTGGAATTGAAATAGTCAGCGACTTACCTGAATTAGAAGACGGTTGGGAGCCTTCTGAAATCGATGTTGATTCGATGATTAAAGAGGGCAGAAGTCTTGCTGAAAAATATGTCAAAACTGGTCTTGATGAAATGATCCCTGCTCCGCCTAATGTATTATCACTGGATGAACGAGATAAATTCCTGATTCAAAGAAAAGAAGAGTTAGAAATCAATGATTTGCAAGAAGTTGTAGAAACCATGGTAGATTTTGATTTGAATATCGAGGATAGAATATCTGATGCTGAAAAACAATTATCTCAAGATTTTGAACTCATTTCTAACCTGGAGCAAAAAATTAGGGAGATTTCTGAGATTCCCAAGGATGCTACGATTGAGGAACTAATGGCAATAACGGATAGTATCAAGGAAATTGAGGACAGAATTTTGGGAATAGAAATAGAAGATAGTGAACTACAGGAACCCGCTGAAACAGAAACTCAAGTCGAGGAAGAAAAAGTAGTGCCTAAAGAACCATCAAAGCCAAAAAAGAAAGTCAGGAAACCTAAGAAAAAGAAGAATTAGTTCGGGGGGTTTTGGATTGAGCCAAGAGTGGTGGAGTAAGGGAATTAAGTTTCGATGCCAAGATTCCTGTGGCAGGTGTTGCGATGAGCCAGGTGGAATTGTCTACCTCTCAAGAGAAGATACTTCACGAATTGCTAATCATTTCGAATTAAAGCCTAAAACTTGGCTAAAAAGGGATGCAAAGCGCCACCTAAACGGGAAATATATTCTAAAGAGCAACAAAGATGATGGAATTTGCATTTTCTTAAACTCAAAAAAACAATGCGAAATATACAATGTTCGCCCCCAGCAATGCGCAGCATTCCCTTGGTGGGCAGAAAATCTTAGAAGTGAAAAATCCTGGATTGAAACCAAATCATCATGTCCCGGCATTGATGCGGAGGACGCGTTGTTGATCGAGCATGGAGAAATTAAATTTCATGTTCAAAAAGACATTATCTCAAGCAAGGGTTTTCGTGTCTGGTAAAATAACAAATTTAGTTCTCAACATTAGGTGTTATTCACAACACCTAAAGGCATCACTCATCCAAAATTATAGCCTACTTTATACGACAGATGATTGCCGCTTGTAGTATAGGTGAGCATTGATGTCGGGTGATGAGGTCATTTTTAATCTAAAAAATTCTCATCTAAACACTGGTATGCGTGGAGTTCCGGTTGGAACTTGTAGGACTTCATTTGTAACCCCGACCGAAGGAGTTCACTATTGTGGCTATCCTATCTCTGAACTTGGCGGAATGGAGCCAGAGGACGTTATTTATCTGCTCTTCAATAAGGAATTACCGAGTGAAGAACAATCAAAGGTATTCAAATCAGATCTGGCTTCTAGAACTGCACTCCCTGATGGAACAAGAGCTGTGCTAGCCTCGCTTCCTAAAGATGGGCATCCAATGGATTGGTTAAGTATTGGAATTCACACATTGGGAATGCTGGATGGAAAAGATGACTGGAAAGAAGATTCACTCAACCTCATCGCAAGAATGCCAAGATTGCTTGGACTTATCTTCAGGTACAGAGAAGGAAGAGAGGAAAATATTCCTGAAGACAACTCTAAACTCAGTTTGACAGAGAGATTCATCAATACTCTACAAATCGATGGTGTTGATCATGACAAGATGAGAAGAGTTCTAAACGCATATTTGGTTCTACATTTAGATCATGGCGGTGGTAACCTCTCAACTTTTACAGGCAAAGCAGTTGCTAGTGGTCATGCTTCTTTTTATTCTGCAATTGCGAGTGCAATGAACGCACTGAGTGGACCATTGCACGGAAGAGCAAACCAATCATGCTTAGAATTCGTACTCAAAGTAGGAACATCAGACCCTGTTGAAGTCGAGAATTTCATTAGAGAAGAACTTGCTGCCAAGAGGCCGGTTTTTGGTTTCGGACACGCAGTATTGAGGGCTGAAGATCCACGAGCAACATACCAATTTGCTCTTGGAGAAGAGATATGTCCTGATGATGAAAATTTCAGAATCATTAGAACTTTGAGGGAAGTTGCACCTAGAGTTCTGTCAGAAAACGAAAAGATCTCGAATCCTAACGCAAATGTAGACATTGCTAGTGGTACACTTTTGCACCATGTTGGATTAACTGACCCTGAGTATTACACAACTTTCTTTGGATGGGCAAGAGTTGCTGGAATCGGCGCTCAGATTGTAGATGAAAGGACTAAGATGCGTGATGGAAAAGGTGTCCCAATCTACAGACCAAAATATATCGCAGAAGCCCAAAGCCTGCGTCATATTGAATAAAATCAATACAATGGACGTGTGGTCTTTCCACAACCTCTGTGACCGATTAATCTAACAGATTCCCAAGGCATTGAACTCTCAGATGTTGATGCTAACAAATCATCAACTGACTTTTCCCAAGACCACTTTTTCCTCCATTGAGACAGAATCTCAACTTTACCTGACCTGTCAAGTTCTGTCCACGGAGTTACTTCTGACCTCAGTTGGTTGACTATATCCTTATGATTTTCTTCATTGGCACTAACTAACAAATCATGTTGATCAGAAGTTAGTGGCAATGAGGATGGTCTGAACCACCTCGCATTTCCGCTTGGAAGCCAAGTTAGGTTTGGATCAGGATTATCGGTAAGCCCGGTGAACCCTCCATTCAAGAGCTTAAACTCGTTTTCAAGTGAACATGGCCACACATAAACGGGGAATCCTGCAAGATACTCCCTTGCACGCTTCAAGTGATTATTCTCCAAACCAACAGTATATCCAAGTGGGAGATTTTTCAATCCCCCATCTAAATATTCGATTGCGCAAGGCATCATTTTTGAACCAGCTTTTTGGTGTTTTCTCATCAGTCTGAAAAATGAGGTACTAAGAAATGATGGTGCACCCCTAATCTTCTCGGTCAATAGTCCGCCGTATGGTGGTAAATTAGGGGAAAGCATCGACCAGTTACGCTTAATTTTAGCATGATCAGCAGATTTTTTCATCCTTGAATGGAAAGAATAGTACACGGCATTGTCGTTTGGAACACCTGCTTCATCAACCTTTGACTCCATTAGAGCCAATAATTCTCCTAGATACTTATCGTGAGACTTGAATTTCCAAGGTTTACCCATGACTTTGGACTTGATGTGAGGGACTTTTGCCTCAAGGCAAACTACCTTTGCATCTTCTATCCAATTTTTCATAATCACCTTATCATCCAATAGTTGGTCAAAAGATGCAAAACCAAGTTCCATTAACTCATCAAGAGTCCAGTCTTCTGCATAGATAGGCTTGCCCTCTAGATTTTCTTTAGTAGTAGCAACTATCCTATCATGATGAATAATCAATTCATTGTCTTTGGTTAAACGTAAGTCAAACTCAATTCCATCGAGATTTTCTATGGCATAACGCAACCCTTCGATTGAATTTTCAACGGGTTGCTTCCATGTCATTTTATCTACCTACCATTGTTGATTGATTTTTCTAGTTTAAGTTATTTTGAAAATATTTTGTACAATAAAAGTGAGATTTCAAACAGAGCAATTATAGGCACAGATACCAAAAATAGGGAAAGAGGATCCGGGGGTGAGAAAAATGCTCCTCCTACCATACACACAAACCAGATGTGCCTCCTATACTTGATTAACTCCTCTCTTTTAACAACCTCATATTTTAACAACAGTAGAGTTGGGATAGGGGCTTGAAAACCAATCACTGAAGCAACGCAAAGATTTGCGATGAATCCTATGTAAGATTCAAGCCTCCACTCACTAGACAAACCCGCATTTGCTGCATCGTTAGTCAAATACTCGAGCAATAATGGTGTCAGAACCTCCCATGCATATGCTAGACCTAATGCTCCAAGGACTAATGATGCTATGGCTACGAGAAAAATACCAACAAATGAGACCTTTACCTCAAACTCAATTTCGTCTGCTAATTTCATTGGTTTGAGCCCGTATGCCTGGGCTTTCCTTGCAGCAATAATCAATAACACAAAAATTACCACACCAAAGGAAATCATTGCAGATAATCTAAGTTTTAGAAGAATTAATTCCATTGGAGAGGTTACAATTATAGATGCACCATCTGGTATTTGATTACCTCCAGTAAGGAAGGAAATAATTCCACCAACCACGGAATAAAACCCGACAAAACCAACGATGAAAAGCATAAAAATCCAGATAATATTTTTCTGAAAATAAGAGCGAAGCGAGGAAACTAATTTCCCTGTTTCAGAGGCATTGAAATCCGAGAGAATACTCTCGACATTAAAGCCTGACTGCATTGATCAACGCAGTGGTGCGTCAAACATGAACATACCGATTAGGTATGCAAATTACTCTTCTTCTTTCCAAGTATGACTGGGTGAAGCATCTAACCAATGTATACCCTCAGATTTGGCTCTTATCACTCTGTAAATCACGAAAGCGGTAATCCAAAGTGACGGTAAGGACATAATCGCTGCCTTCAGCATCGCATTATCATAACCATAATCATTGATCACCTTAAGTTCGACAACACCAGAATCACCAGGATTGTGCAAGATGATGATTTGATACACTTTTGGTTGGTCGAAAGAAACTGTGACCTCTTGACCAGGTCCAATGGTTTGAACTGGGGCCAGAGTGCTTGCAATACTCCAATTTAAATATCCTGACTGCATTGCTGGTTCTGAATATTGAGCGATGATTGTTATGAACTCGATCTCTTGAGTCAGGTCAAAATTGGTTATTGTAGAGTTTACCTGATCTTCATAATCAATTGATTGGATAATCTCGATATTAGAATCGCCAGGTCCCAGCCTTAGAGAAACCCTATCATCTATGTTATTTGATTGGTATATCACGGCAGATGAAATCAATGCCACCATAACCAAAACAACTATTCCTTCAAACAACAGATGACCTTTCACTTTTTGTTTTGTTACGCCTTTGAACCAACCACCGTAGTCATTTCTTAGTCTAGGTTGAAGGTAGTGAATGAATAAAGCACCCATTCCTCCTATCAACAAACCTAACGGGATGTCTGTTATCCAATGTATACCTAAGTAGAGAATTGTGAACGCAAATAAGAGTGTATTCAGAACTACAAAAATATGATATCGCCTGTGTACCCAATCCTTCATCTTAATTCCTAATTGCCTTACATGCAACCAATTTAATGCAATTATTCCAAATGGTATAGCGATGTGTAAAGACGGAACAGCGTTGTCCAGAGGATCATTTGCTATGTAAAACGAAGAGTACATGCTATCATGATACAATAAAGAATCCATTCCAGCAATCCATGATGATGTGACCTCTACATTGAAAAACAGATAATAAGGAACTGCAAGAGCATAAATGAGTAAGTAATTCATTGTTACCTTATCGCATAAATCACGCTCTCCGGTGTAGGCATAAAATACGGTTGTAACGTAAATCAAGAACAAATAAATGAAAAGATAATGAAAATTAAGGAATGCTGTAAAAGTAGGATTAGCGAATGTATCTTGAATAAAGAGAACAATCTCTCCTTCAAATGAATGAATGTTTGACGTCCAATGACCCGTTATTGCTTTTATTGGCTCATTTAAGTCGTCTGTGATACCTTTCCACTCTATGATTATCAAATAACCTAAAGCATGGAGGTAATATCTTTGTTTATGGATAACGTCAACAATCTTTCTTAATGGTGTACGATTTTCTGGTGCATTGAGAGTAAATCCCCAGCATATCACTGGAGTTAAAATGAGTACTATAGACATCATAACTGTCCATGGGCTCATATCCTTGCCCACAACGAGTCCAATTTAGCAATTGCTCATAAAATTCTCATGATATCGGTGTAAATGCTTGAAAAAAAGGATGAAGGTCTGATAACGGAACAAGTGATTTTCCTGACCTTGAATTATGATCGGTGCCATGAAAATCTGAACCCGTCGTAACACTCAATCCCTGTAACCTAGCCGCAGTGAGTAATTCATGTCTGTAAACATCGCTGTGAGAGGAGTGAAATGCTTCTACTGCATCCACGCCACTTTTCTTTAGAGATTTCAATAAAATTTCAGTAGGTACAGCGTAATTTTTGGGGTGAGCTAGCGATGTTATGCCGCCATAGTGTTTTACCATCGAAACCGCATCTGATATTGTCGGTTGGTCATTTTCCACATGTGCTGGCTTTCCATCCCCTATCCATGTTTCAAATGCTTCATCTGAAGTTTCAACGATACCAGCTGCGACCATTGCCTTCGCTAAATGAGGCCTTCCAATCGTATCGGTAGCGTAAGAGCGCACTTCTTCAAGTGAGATGTGGTGTCCAAATTCATTCAACCTCTCAAGCATGCTTTTCATCCTTTCAACCCTATTTTCTTTGAATGGGGCTAGCCAATTTTCTATCTCCGCTATGGTTCCATCAGCTAGACATTCGATGGGAAAATATGCGAGAAGATGCCAAGAAGTTTTTGCGTTTTGAAGACCCATTTTTTGTTTGTAATCTTCTTGCGGAGCAATATCTGGCTTACATGTTATCTCTATTCCTGGAATAAAATTAATGCCTACCCTAGAGCAATGCTTTGCTGCTTTAATCCATCCAGCAGTGGTGTCGTGGTCTGTCAAAGACCAGTACTTCACTCCAGCTGATTTCATCATTTCAGCAACGGTCTTCTCATCGTACATGCCATCGCTATTCACCGTGTGGCTATGCAAGTCCCAATCTTGTGTCCAGCGCAAGTTATCACTCTCACAAAATGTCATCCAAATCAGGGATTTCAGGAATATCGGGTGCTTTCGACATATCATCCAAAACGAGGTCATCCAAGTTAGGGATATCCAGTTTCTTTTCGAATTCAGTTACAGGTTCACCTTCTACATCCAGCATCTGATTAACTTCACCAATCAAATCACCTAAGTCCGGCATAGCCAAGTCGTCATCAGCACTCAACTCTGCAACTTCAGTGACTGTAAATTCGGGCTCTTTCTCCACTTCACGCACGGGAAGCGGTAAAGATTCAACCACCGGTAATCCACCTATATTCGCACCTTTAGTTTCGTTATTTGAAGAGGGTAACGGTAAGTTATTATCCGATTTGGGCTTCTCAATATCTTGCTCTCGAACGACATTAAGAGAAGAAAACTGGTCATCAAACTCAGCAGTTCTATCCCTAACTTCTCCCTTTTGTGATTGATAATTCTCAATAGTTCCTTCACCCAAATTATCGATTGCTGAAACTACTTTTTCTTGATCTAACGTTTGGGTTTCGCCTAAAACTTCCCTTAGAATGTCTCTAGCTAATTGACTGGTCTGACCAGTTGTTGTAGTTTGCTTGATTTGGACATTTGTAGATTCCAAATTTTCTATCATTTCTGTGCTTGAGAGATTGTTTAATTCAGGCACCGGAGGCTCAGTTCCTGCCCATCTTGCTACTAAGAAAATTAATCCCATTACGACCATCAAAATTGTATCCTGAGCAGTCCATGCTAAAGGAACCCAATATGGGTCATCAGTTAATCCTAAATTTTGAAGAATATATGCCGTTAGCAAGAATTTCTTGCTCGGTTCAACGAAAAACCAAATTCCTGCAAATGCGTTCAACAATACATATGCTAGAATGAATAAGCCAATGATTCGGCAAATCAAGGCTAATCTCGGCTTTCTTCCATCCATAACATCATCTCAAATTGTACTCTTGGCCGCATTTATTGTGTTTATCATCAACATTGCAATCGTCATTGGACCAACACCTCCTGGGACAGGAGAAAGCCAAGATGCAACTTCTGCCACATCGGGGTCAACATCACCTGTTAGCCTCCAACCTCTTTCAATGCTCAGGTCCTCAACCCTATTGATTCCTACATCTACAACAACAGCACCTTGCTTTACCCAGTCTTTCTTTACCAATTCTGGTATTCCGACAGCTGCAACTAAGATATCAGCTTGCTTGCAAACTTCCGCTAAATTTTGGGTTCGAGAATGTGTGATAGTAACGGTAGAATCACAACCTTTTGCTGCAAGTAATAGACTCATAGGCATCCCAACAATCCTTGACCTTCCGAGAATGACAGCGTTTTTTCCTTCGGTTTCAATATTTGCCCACTTTAACATCTCTATGACGCCAGCAGGCGTACAAGGAAGCATTCCATCTGTTCTACCCTGAACCAATCTACCCAAGTTTACAGGGTGAAATCCGTCAACGTCCTTAGAAGGTGAGATCAAATCAGTAATTCCTTCTTCATCCATGTGTTTGGGTAAGGGTGATTGGATTAGGATACCATGAATTGAGGCATCTGCATTCAATCTCTCTATTTCTGTTACCAATTCCGACTCAGTGGTGTTAGAAGGAAGAGAAATGTGGGTGGAAATAATTCCAAGCCTTTCACAAGCTTTGACCTTATTGTTGACATAGACATGGCTTGCCGGATCATCTCCAACAATAACCACTGCAAGATGAGGATTAACCCCCGAATCCATACAATTCTGAACCTCTACTTTTAGGGAATTTTCAACAGCAGATGCACATAACCTCCCATCAAGTCTGGATGCTGTCATGGACTGCGCTAGAAGAAATCTATAATCTAACTTTGCAATGAAATAGTCTAAATTATTCCTCCACCAATTTCGCCTTCTTTGCCCTTCACAGTTGCAAATAAACGCTCTTCATCTTGGAATGACTTGAACTCTAGAGAATTTCCACTTGGGTCATCGAGGAACATAGTTGCCTGTTCTCCGATTTTTCCAGGATATCTGATGTGCGGCTTTAGGCGGAAAATAACTCCTTTTGAAAGCAATTCATCGCGGAATTGATGCCATTGAGACCACTCCATTACAAGTCCGAAATGGAATGGTGGCACCTGTTTTCCATCCACTTTTCCACCATTTGAGTTATCTGGCATTTCGTCGACTAAATGGGCTACTATTTGATGCCCATGAAAATTGAAATTAATGGAGGAAGGAGTTCTTCTTCCAATCTTGCAACCAATTATTTCTACATAGAAATCCTCAGTAGAAGTCAAATCAGAAACTGGAAATGCAAGATGAAAAGGGCGCATACTCCTAATCAACCGATTAAGCAAATGAAGTTTGGTAATGTTAGAGCCAACGGAGGGACTCGAACCCCCGACCGTCGGATTACAAATCCGACGCACTACCAGCTATGCTACGTTGGCGCAAGCCGACCGAGTAACCAACCATTTTTCAATAAATTGGTAAAAAGGCAAGCAAAAATATAGTCAAATGGGAATTTTGTTGAAGGATTGAAAGCAACATAATCAAAATGCTGACCCTTTTAGCGCAGCCATGCACGGTGATGATGTCCCGTCTTTTTTCAATGAGGAAACTCATGACAAGAAGGGAAATGATGCTATCTTTGCTATGCTTGCTAGATGCATGGAGGCAAAATCTGCAGGTGCTGATGTCATAAACGCAACCGTTGGTTCCTTACTTGATGATGATGGCATATTAGCAATCAACTCAGTTGTTTTGGAACAACTCAAAAACGCAGAATCAATTGAGTACGCTGCATATTCTCCATTGGGCGGGAAACCAGATTTCCTAGATCTATCAATAACCACCGCTCTAGGACATGTTCGCTCTAAATTGGAGAACTTGGGAATAATGGCTACCTCAACTGCAACTCCTGGCGGTTCCGGAGCACTGCGAATGTCAGCAGCCAATTTGGCATCCCGTGGAGATAAGGTATTACTCCGAGAGAGACATTGGGGACCATACCAAGGTTTCCTTAGAGAAGCCGGTTTAAAGAGCGCTACATGGCCTTTGTTAGGCACTGACTCGGAAGATTCACACCCTGATTTTGCCATGCCAGAATTTGAAACTGCACTTACAGATTTAATCAACGAGCAAGATCGTGTTCTAATCTGGCTAAATGACCCTGCCCACAACCCTACTGGCTTGTCAATGTCTCCCAGTGCAAGGGACGATTTACTCGATATCGTGATGGCACAGGCTTCGTCAAATCTTCACAAAGGAGTCACACTATACATCGATAGTGCCTACACTCTATACGCTGAGGAAACTCATGGATGGGCTGAAACTATTCTGGAGGCAATTGAATCAGGATTGCCTTGGCCTGAAAACTTGCTGATCTGTTTTGGCATTTCATTCTCTAAGTCTCATACGATGTACGGGATGAGGTGCGGAGCGATAGTAACCGTTCATCCGAATCAAGAATTATTGGAAAGAATCGATGAGATTTTTGTAGCTACTGGAAGATCTACTTGGTCGGCACCAACAAGGCTTCCTCAGGACGCAATAGTCAGAATACACTCAGATGAACAATTAAGTCTGAAGTGGGAGGAAGAAAGGGATGCGTTCACAAAATTACTGAAGGATAGAAGAGACAAATTGCTATCCAGTTGTTCTGACCTAGGAGTTAAATTAGTCCCAAGTCATGATGGTTTTTTCGCATTCTTGGAACATGACAACCCATCGGCAATCTCCGAGGCTTGTGCGTCAAGACACGTGTATGTAGTTGCCTTAGCAGGCGGTGTAAGAATTGGAGTTTGTGCTGCAAATCAAAATCAAATGACAAGGCTAGCAGAGACTCTGAAATACGCTATTGAGGAAGTTAATGAGTGAGGAAAAAACATGCGCAGCAACAAGGAAAATTTCCTAATTGCAGGAATTATTTGTTTAGTTAGTGGGGCATTTTTTACAGTCGCAGGATTATTCGCATTTTCTACAACCGTTGGCATAGGAGGGCTAATTTTGTTTATTCTTGGGATGTCAGCACCATCTCCAGAAAGCAGTATGACCGAGGAAGAAATCAAGAATTGGAAGCCAAATGCCCAGAAAATGGCTGACGCAGGTAGAATCATGTACAGAGTGGATACAACTATCGATGAGCCCTACAAAACAACCATTCTTTGTGGAGCGTGTGGATTCATTGGTGAAGTCGACGGAAAAAGACCAGCATCTTACACTTGTTCAAATTGCGACACGATGCTTTGGGAAGAGGAAGAAGAATGATGATTTAGACCAATTCGGAAGGGATGAATTGAATAAAAAAAAGGGATTGGGTCAATCATGGAGAATCTAAGCTTAACCAATCCTGAGCGAAGATTACTTTCCAAAATGCAGGGAACAAGCAACCATTGGACAGTCCAGGAAGTTTTGTCTGCTTGTGAGTGGAATGACCAGGCTATCGCAGTAGGAGCAGGCGAGGGATTAGCAAATCAGGGGTTGGTTGAACAAATCATCGATTCCAAAACTATAGTGCAAATCGGGAAAAATGGAATTGAAGCACTAGAAAATGGTTTGCTTGAATCAAGGCTATGGAGCTGGATTTGTGAGAGCAAAGAAGCCACGATGTCTAGTTTATCTCAAAATTTTGAAAGGTCAGAGGCAGGACCGGGTATTGGTTTGCTGAAAAAATTAGGAGTATCAATACAAGGTGGAGCACTGGTAGCTCAAGATCCAGATGCTGTAGAAAAAGAAATCCAAGCAAGATCAGAATTCCTTTCATCCTTGCCTAAGAATATCGAAGATTGTGACCCCGGAATGGTTGATAGCATGAAATCTAGAAAGGAGTTAATCGAAGTGTCGGAAACCACAAGCCGAACTTGGATAGTTGCTGCTGAAGGAAATGCAATCGATTCATCTCTTCTTGTAGAGAAGGAAATCATTAGCGAGATAACCCCGGAATTGCTTCAATCAGATTCTTGGAGAGATGCGGAATTCAGAAGATTCGATGTAACTCTTGATTCTGCAATTCCAAAAAGAGGTAAATCTCATCCTATGCAGGCTTTGATTGAGAGAATTCGCAGTATCTTTTTGGAGATGGGATTCTCTGAATTAGTCGATGATTATGTCCAGACTGCTGGATGGAATATGGATGCATTATTCATTCCGCAGGACCATCCTGCTAGAGAGATGCAGGATACTTTTTACTTAGACAATCCAAAATCTATCGACCTAAAAAAGGAGCATCTGGAACTTTGGAAATCAGTGCATGAGAGTGGAGGAGATACTGGTTCAACTGGCTGGCAAGGAACATTTTCGGAAGACATCAGTAAGAAAGGGCTTCTAAGGACCCACACCACTGTAAATACAATCCAATACCTAGCAGACAACCCAGATAAACCATGTAGGGTTTTCTCAGTTGATAGAGTCTTTAGGAAAGAAGCAATTGACAGAACTCATCTTCCTGAATTTCATCAAATTGAGGGAATCATCATGGAAGAAGGGGCCACTTTGGCTATGCTTGTTGATACGCTCAAAACATTCTATGCTAAGATGGGTTACCCAGAGGTAAGAGTTAGACCAGCATATTTCCCATACACTGAACCCTCGCTTGAGGTTGAGGTAAAGTGGAGAGGCAAATGGCTTGAGTTAGGCGGAGCCGGGATATTCAGACCAGAGGTTACCGAGCCATTAGGCGTTAAGCACCCTGTGTGTGCCTGGGGAATGGGCCTTGAGAGACTTGCAATGTTAGTACTTGGCCTGGATGATATCCGACAATTGTATATTTCTGATTTAGATTGGTTAAACTCTCAGCCAATCCTATGAGGGGGATCAACTTGAGCAACCAAGGATCAATCTCTTTGAATGATTCAAACTCTATTTGGTGGAATAGAGGACTTGCAATTTTCATTGCCTTGCTAGCAATTTTTTCCGGTTTTAGCGCAGTAATAGGAGCAATTTTTGATTTTGGCACAATTCTAAATTTCATCGAGGCATCCACGGAGGAGATAGAAAAGCCAATTCATCCAGGAGATAATGCAACTGAGGAAGAATTGAAACTTTACGAAGAAGAAAAGATGGTCTTTGAAGAAATCAATATGACCCTTACCATGATGAGGCAAATGGAAGAAAAAAACATTCAAGACAAACAGATTTTGTTCTATGGTCTCACATTCTTAATCGCATTACCTGTGGTGGCTTTAGTTTGGACTAAGCATGAGTATTGGTTACAATCGGCAATAGGATGGGCCTCGTTTCAATTTGCTGGGTCAATTTGGTTGCAGGCAATCACAATACCTATCCTTGCTGAAATGTACTCTGGAGTCCCCGGAGGCAATTACATGCAGTACTCTGGATTTGCGAGTACTTCTGGCTGTAGCCTGCTGATTTTCGGATTCATCGCTTTAGTATATCTTTCCACAAGTGAAAAAGCAAATTCTATTCCAGATAGTGCATTTCACCTCAATTCTAAACAGAATTATTGAGAATAGTATTCAAATATTCCACCTATGATGGGTAGACATGCAACCACAGCACCCTGTTCAAATAGCAGTATCGAACACAGAAACTATCGCAGGAGCAACAATCGTCCAATCCCTAGGACTTGTAACAGGCTCAACAGTTAGAGCGAAGAATATTGGAAAAGACATCATGGCAGGTTTGAAAAATATCGTTGGTGGAGAATTAGGAACCTACACTCAATTGCTCAATGAAGCGAGAAATCAAGCCTTGCAAAGGATGATGGCTGATGCTCAAGCAAGAGGAGCGAATGCCGTTGTAAATGTCAGATTTGCAACCTCTGCTGTAGCTGGAGGGGCTGCTGAGCTATTTGCATATGGAACTGCGGTTATTGTCCAAGGATGATCTAAATGGCTGAATCTGCAGAATCAATTATTGCATTACTCAGCATTTTGCCGAGTATTCTTCCAATTATTTTGATTCTATTTTCAGCTGTTTATGGCACGATTTATCAAAATGGATTGGACAAAAAAAGATTGAATAGAGAAATGGCATTTTTCAACAAATACGGTAAAGACAATCTGATGACGCTTGAAAATCATGGTTTGATTGGAAAACCTGTAGCAATGAACCTAGTCTTCACTAATGTCACAGTAGGTCCATCCTGGTGGCAATTATTCATTGGATGGCTCAAAGGAATATTCGGTGGCGAGATTCAATCTTACTCTAGAGTGCTCAATTATGGAAGGATGGAAGTTCTGCAGAGGCTTAGAGAAAAGGCTGCGCAGGAAGGCTGGGACCAGGTAATTAACGTCAGATTAGAATCAGTTGTCATCTCAAAATCAGCGGGCAGAAATGATAAAACAAGTGCAATTGAAATCTATGCATACGGAACCGCAGTCAAGTATTGATTACAATGCCAGAATTAGAAAAATCAGATTTTTCGAAGTTTTACAAAACTAATGACCTTGACTTAAGTTGGGTGGAAAAACCCGGAAGACATCAATTTAGGTGGAGGCTTGTCAACAATAATTGGATAACAGCTTCAAGGAGATTTAGAGATTCTGAAAAACTATCTGAAACATTGTCAAAACAAGGGTCAAGAGACGTCTACATCGGAACCTCGAGTTGGCTCAATCCAATTCAACTACCAAAGAAATCTGATTCAGAATCAGAGCCTGCGGTATTGTTAGATCACTGGATAGTTTTCGACATTGATAGAAAACCACTGACCATAAAAACTCTAGAAGAAGGACGCAAAATTGCCAACTCACTGCTGGAATACATGGAAGAAAACCATGACCATGAACTAATTTCGATCAGTTTCTCCGGAGGAAAAGGCTTCCACTTAATATTCAAAGATACGAAACGAGAAAAATTCCTCATAGAAGATTTAGCCAAAAGGGAGCAAACTGTTATCGAGCAGAGAAAGGCTTTGCTAGATGAAGTTCTAGAGGCTGGATTTGATGTCGACAAATTGGTGACGGCAGATACTAGAAGAATTATCCGATTACCAGGAACATTACACGGAACTACTGGTTGGTGCTGCACTAGAATAACAAGAAATATGCTATCTATACCAGTAAAAAAATGGCTTCATACTTTACCAAGGCATGAGAAGGCAAAAGATATACCAAAAAAATCGAACCTCTGGAATGTGCTACAAAAATTACCAAGTCCAAGCAAATCTAAAGACGACGCAGACAAAACGGAAAAACAGCTGAACTCAATTCTCGAGATGCAAGTAAGTAGTCAAGTTGTAGGTGTTTCAAATAGGAGTTCATTTATTGCATGGTTGCCAAATAAGTTAACCGAAAAAGAGGACAATCAATTGTTCTCCAGGATGAGGAAATTAGGTTGGACGCCAATTTACAAATTCAAAAATCAAAAGGAAGATCTCATCATTGTACCTAGAGCAATCAATACTCCTCAATTAAGAAATTTCTTTGAAAAAAATTCTTTGCAAAAATATGCTAACAAAATAAAGAATTTAGGACATTTATGGATTCCAATGGTTAGAGCCTCTGGGTCAACAAAATCTGAAATTCATGATATTGGCGTGATGGAGATATTCTTTGAAGATGAGCAATCAAAACTCCCAATGTCTGCAACTCACAATGAATTGATATCAAGATTATCTGATGATGTGGTCACAGATGAAAAAGAAATAGGGCGAAGAGAACCTGCGATTAGAATTGTTCAAATTGAGTAATGTATATTTGCTTACAGCAACTATTTCACACCGTCCAAAGGAGCTTTACGGCAATGACCTGCGAATATTATTCGTGAAACCAACCGACTACGGGGCACGGACAGCCCCGTAGTCAAACCAAGGTGAGAAAATGGGTTTTCTAGACATTTTAAAAGGACTATTGGGAGGGCAAAATCAATCCTATGCGCCTCGACAATCATACGAACAGCCGGCAAGCTTGAACCCTTGCTCGAACAATTGTGGAAGAACTGTTTCCTATTACATGCATTCCCTTTGTAAAGAATGCTGGACGGCTTCAAATCCCAAATCTTGGTGGGAAGTTTCGAATTCAAGAAAAAATGCCTACAACAACATCGCTAGTTGGTACACAGTGGGGCAAACAACAGAAGAAGAAGTTAGGCATAATCTGGTCGCAGAAGCAGGTTGGTATAGTGGTGTAGATGAGCTAATCGCTTCGCCAGTATTTCGTGATATTATGCAATGGGACAACCAATAAGTTATTTTAGTCAGCATAATAAATTTCAGCACCTTAAGGTAGTAGTGCGTTGAAGGAGGACCATGACCGACTACGTAGTCGCAAGTAGAGTTCGTGAAGAAATTAGTTCAAATTCTTTCAAAACCGGATCTGATGCAATAGAAGTGCTGGATGATTTTATTGCATGGTTGATCGATAATGCATCTGTGAGGGCTGAACAAAATGGAAGGAAAACCGTTAGGGCACACGATTTTGTTGCTTCACCTGCAGAGTTAGAACAATCTTACATCGTCTCATCAAGAGTAAAAGAGAGAATAAAAGGAATGGGATTCAACGCAAGTTCTGATGTTATGGATGGACTCAACACTTACATTACATGGAAAATAGATGCAGCCTGCAGAAGAGCAGAAAGTAATGGAAGGAAAACCATTCGAGGCCACGACTTCATGGCTTGAGTAATTTCAGGAAAACATTGGTTTGAATGAGATCTATTGCTTTGTGTCTTCAGACACAACGCTCATAATCCTCTCAAACAATGAATCTGGGAAACCCTCAGATTTCTCAACAACATTACCGGATTGTGTAATGATGGCGCGGTTTTTGTCGTAAATCAATTCCCAAGCAAGTTCACCCGCTTCAATTGCTGATTCTAATTTTTGAGCATAATTTTCTTGATTATCTTCAGGAAATTCTTCATCAGAGTGATAAATTGGTGCAAATATTACTCCCTGATTTTCTAATTCCTCGATCAATTCTTTTCCAAATAAGTCGAACATGTGGTCCTCAAACATAGTTATCATTTACAATAAATGTCAAAGATATTTATATGTTAAATTCAATTTTATTGCAATATCTGCAAATATTCCGTGGAAAACATGGTAGTTGGAATTGACGGGACACCCCCTCCTTTATATTAGGTCGAAGATACATCTTTGAGTATCGGGAGTTATGAATTATGATTGCAGATATGAAAAAAGAGGACATAGAAATCAAGAAAGCACAAACTGACAAGTTGAAAAAATTCATCCAACTGGTTGAAGAATCCCTTGGACCTATTTTTGAATCTAATTCTGAAAATTGGGTTCCTTCAAAAACTGTCAGCAATCAAGTAAAGCAAGCATACGAAGAATTGATGCAACTCTATGTTACAAGTTCGTTGAAAGATGTGTTAAATGAATTAGAAGAGAGAGCAAACGACCAAGGTGGAATAATTACCAGACCCACTCTTGCTTTTGACAATCTGCAAGAATTGTTGTTCAAAGATGAATTCTCAGATGATAGTACTTTCCTAAATTTATACCTGCACTCTGTAAATGAATTGCTGTTAAGATTGAAGACATTTTTTGTGAACCATTCTTCTCAAAATGAAGAAATTGAAGCAAAAATTCAACAACATTACTCTAATATTCCTGTTGATTCTACTCCTCTGGAAAGAATAAGATTAACACTTGCAAATCATCTACCATCTAATTATGATTTCCAATTAGAGGACTCAGAAATCAATAAGATTTCCAGACTTATTTCTTTAGCTAAGGAGAATATTTTGTCCACCAAAGAAGAAATTGAACTTCTTGAGAAGAGAATCGGAAAAAGAAAAATAGATTTTAGTGATATGAATCAACATATTATCACAAATTATGCTATGCCAAATCAAGCCTCTCATGGAATTTCAATGTGGGCAGATGAAGCCTGCAAAGATTATCACATGCTAGAGCAATATGACATAGATAATTGGATTGGAATAGAAAGAACATCTCAATCCAGGAATCCCCCTGGTAATGAATACAGAATCATGTATATTGATATGCTAAATTATATCGAAACATTGGGATATGTGATTAAGAAGAGAACGGCAACCTGTGAATCATTAAGGGTTAAACCAAAATACAAAACATTCACTTGGGGAGGAATCAACAGAAAATATTCTACAATGGAGGACATTTATCTCTACAATCCCAAGTGTCCTATTTCAGGAACTGAAATGAGGCTCGTGATTAACGTGTACTATAACCCAAACATGGGCGGAGAAATTACTGTGAGAACTGGTAAAGTATTTTTTAGCGACTTAGAAGATTCTGGACCAGATCAAATGGACCACTCAACATTGATTTCCGAGTTCTTTGAAATGTGGGATGAATATGAATCAAACAACGGTTTGTTGAAGAATCATAAATTTGATTCAAAATTTAATGAAATTATCCCAAGAGGGAGAGAATTTAGCGACATGGTTATTTCAGAAGAGAAAAAAGAAATTTTGGATGATAACGTATTTTCTGTACTCAGAAATAATCAATTATTGAGGGAAAATAATATTGAAACAAATAGAGGAATCATGCTTGCAGGTCCTCCAGGAGTAGGGAAATCTATGACAATCGATGCCATAGTTTCCAGCTCTAATTCTACAGTTCTTTTTGCAAAAACTGAGGAGTTGCATGAGGACATTGAATCATTATTTAGGACTGCTAGAAAATATGCACCTACTGTGTTAATTTTAGAGGATGTAGATGCATTGCTAATCAGTGGACAAAGGGGAACAAATAAATCCGGTGCTGGAATGTCTGGAATGCTAAATTGTCTTGATGGAGTTGAAAGCAATGATGGTGTAATTACCGTGGCTACAACAAATTTCCCTGAACATCTAGATTGGGCTTTAATCAATAGACCAGGCAGATTTGATGTAAGAATAGATTATACCTACCCTGAAAAAAATGAACTTAATCATATTTTGAAATTAAAATTGAGCGAATATAAGGTGTCAAAAGACGTGAAGCCTGAAGAGATAAGCAGACAATTCCCAAGCCCAGGATTTACAGGCTCCCACGTTCATGAAATAATAAAACAGGCATTGTTTATCTGTGCTAAAGACGTGAAGAATACTGAAATAATCATCACACAATCTGCTTTGAAAAAGGCATCAAAGAGAATGATTGCATCTCATGAATTATTCGTAAAAGAAAGAGGAATAAAACTCACCTCTGGAAGAAAAAATGATTCAAGCAATTATACTGATTTTGCTTAAATCAGTCGAGGATGATGTTCTCATTGTTTAGAGCATGATGCCACATTCCGTTGAGACGGACAATATTGTAAGCCGATCTATCGACACGATTGACGATATTGATGACCTCTAATCTTGCACTTTTACCACCCATTGTATCAGATTTCAAACTTGATAGTGCCGCTACCGCTTTGGCGTGAGATGCTTTTACATCTCTCCAATGAGTTCTAACTTCATCTGCTGGTACTTCTTCTGCTTCGGTAAGACAAACGACTGTAATGTCGATTAGTTTGTTGAGGGAAGTATGCATTTCCAATACAGGTTCAACAATTTCATCAGGAAGTTCATCTGCATTCTCGTCTATCGAGCGGTCAGAGCGTGCAATATCTCTTGCGTGCCTAATCAGCCTCTCAACCGTATCGACCGCACGCAAGTAAGTCGCAATTATTCTCAAATCATTCATCAGAGGTTGATTTAGTGCCAAAATAAGGAGTAAATCATTTGTCAAATCCCAATTTATTTCCCTCGCTTTAGCCCTTACTTCCTTTGCTTCTTTGTACACCTCGGAGTCTAGTTTAGTAAATGCATCAATAGCATCTGCATATACGTGTCTAGCTTCTTCAAAATAGTCCTTCAGTTCTTTTTGTACCGAGGAGATTCTTTCATCAAGTCCTGTTCTAATTGGCATAATTCCACCTCATCCAAATCTTCCTGTGATGTATCTTTTTGTTAATTCCTGGTCAGGGTCCGAAAATATCTTTTCAGTTTTGTTAAACTCTACCATACGTCCAAGATACATAAATCCAGTGTAATCACTCACCCTTGCCGCTTGTGACATGGAGTGTGTAACAATTACCACGGTAAAGTCCTTCTTCAATTCTAATATTAGCTCTTCAATTGCAGCAGTAGCAATAGGATCTAATGCACTACAAGGCTCATCCATCAATATCACATCTGGTTCAATTGCAATCGTTCTAGCAATACACAATCTCTGCTGTTGACCTCCAGAAAGCGAAGTCCCTAGGTCATGAAGTCGGTCAGCAACTTCACTCCAAATTGCGGCTCTGCTCAGACTCTTTTCGACTATATTGTCAAGTTCTTCCCTAGTTGGTTGATGGTGTAATCTTACACCGTAAGCAACGTTGTCATATATCGACTTAGGGAATGGATTTGGTCTTTGAAAAACCATTCCGATGTTTCTTCTAATCTCTACTAAATCTGCATCTTTTGCAGTTATCTCAACCTCACCTTTGGATATTTTACCCTCATAATGACATATTGGAATCAAATCATTCATTCTGTTAATCGTCCTCAGCAGGGTACTTTTTCCACAACCTGAAGGACCGATTAATGCTGTAACACTATTCTTTGCAATAGGCAAAGAAACCCCGTACAAAGCCTGCTTATTTGCATACCATAAATCAAGATCTTCAATCATCAAATCTACTTCGCCATCTATATCAAGATCCCTTGTAGAATCGGGTACAATCTCTCCACCTATTTCTTCGCTCATGAATTCAACCTCTTTCTAAAATGTTGTCGCAGTATAATAGCAATGCTGTTCATTGCCACTAATAGTAAAATCAGGGATATGCTTGCTGCAGCAGCCATGGAATGCCATGCATGCTCAGGCTCTGATGTCCAGAAGTAAATTTGGATAGGAATAACAGTGAAGTTCACGTTTCCTCCAAATATTCCAGCCAAAGGCTCGGGGTCGAAAAGAACTAGTGCGGCTGCTCCAACTACTACAAGTGGAGCCGCTTCGCCCATGATTCTGCTCATTGCAAGAATGCTTCCTGTCATTATTCCAGGCATAGCAGAAGGGAGAACGTGGTCTTTAGTAACCTGCCATTGTGTGCAACCAACTCCGTATGCAGACTCTCGAAGCGAAGTAGGGACACTTCTGAGCGCTTCTTGACTAGCAAGTACAATAATCGGCATTGCCATAACTCCCATCGTTAATCCTGCAGCGAGAATGGATGGTCCCAAACCCAGTCCAATTCCACCTTGTTTAACGAAAATAGCAAGACCGAACATACCGAATACAATCGATGGAACGCCTGCTAAATTTGTTACAAGTGCCTGAATTAGCTTGGTAGTTCTTGATGGAGCAGCATATTCCTCGAGATAGATTGCCGCTCCAATAGATACAGGAATTGACACTACCATTGCAATCGTCATTACCCAAATAGTTCCGAAAAATGCTGACCTTATACCTGATGAGTAAGGCTGGAAAATATCTTGATAACGTTCTGTTAAAAACGGGATATCAATTGCCAGAGGGATGAATAGAGTTGAAGCGAACAATAACATTCTAGCCCACATCAGTAAACCATCGCGGTTGGAAATAGAATGCTTCAATCTGTCTACTTCTTTTAGCGTCCTTCCCTGTTGTTCCAGCCTTTGCATTCCTTCTGTGGTTCTATTTACCATGATGCCTGCTAACAACCAGCCAATTGCAGCAAGAGTTGAGGATACTGTTATTCCGCCAAGTGCCAAAGTAATGATGGCTAGAACAATTGAACCGATTCTAACATGCTTGTCCTTGCCGTATAGTTTCTGTAATGGCGCAAGAGATTTTTCTGAAGGTTTTGTCACGATTATCATAGTTACAAGCAAAACCGCATAACCTGCTAATTCAATGGGTTGGAAAACAATTCCATCCTCTGATACGAGCACATCAACGTCAATAGAGACAACAAAGGAAGATACAGTTGGCGCACCAGTTTCATCAGCAGCAGGTACCGGCCCAGAAATTTGTTTGACTTCGATTTGTTCGGTGAGGCTAGATTTTAGGTAAAACTTGGTTTTCCTGCCCACTTCTACCTCGGATGTCGAAATACCATTTTCATCAATGTAAACATCCTCGGTTAAGCCTCTTTGCGAAACGACCTTAATTTCTAATTCTTCAACCGTCTGACCATCGTCCCATGAAAGTTCTAGAATAATTGGATCTGCCTTGACGTTTCCTTGATCATCGATATTTGGATAATCCCAATGAAGTACGTAGTCTGATTCTGGAATGAATTCTGAGGCAGGCTCAATTGTTCCAGTCTCCCCAGCAATTACTGTTGGGATAGCAATCTGCCAAACCAAAATTACCAAGAAAAATAATCCAACAAGACCAGATAGCGCTAACCCTGCTGAACCAGCCTTCTCAACGATGTCTCTTTGAGAACGGCTCTTCTTTTTCAATAAGTCAACGTCCTTTTTCATCAGTACGCCTCCCTGTAAGATGATAGAACCTTATTACCAAGCAAATTCAAAGCCAAAGTAATTACGAATAAGTATAATCCAACTGCAAAAATTGTGAGGTAACCAATTTCTCCAAATGGTAAATCTCCTCCAACACGTTGAGCGATATATGCTGTCATCGTTTGGGCTGGCAGGAACATATTAGACGTGTAAACAGCGACTGTTCCCACAGCCAGAGTCACTGCCATAGTTTCACCAACAGCCCTTGATAGCGCTAAGATTATGCTTGCCAAAATTCCAGAGAGGGATGCTTGAATCATAACCCTAAGAGTGGTCTCAATTCTTGTGGCTCCCAATGCCAAAGATCCTTCACGCAGCTCGTTTGGAACAGCGCGTAGGGCATCCTCAGACATAGAGGCAACAAGAGGAAGAATCATGATTCCAACTACCAATGCTCCGTTGATAGGATTCAGAATGTTCGGGGGTTGGTCAATCCATCCGTTTCCAAAAGCGAATTCTCCAATACTAACAACGATTGGACCGATATAGATGAAAGCAAAAAATCCGTAAACAACAGATGGTATTCCAGCTAAAATTTCGAGGGTTGGCTTGACGACTGCTACCAGCCTTGGAGATGCATATTCACTTAGGTAGATAGCACAACCAACACCTAGTGGAACGGCAATAAAGAGTGCTCCGAATGCAACTTGGAGTGTTGTCAACAATAGGCTGTTTACACCAAAGGACATATTCTCACAAAGTGCTCTTCTGTCAGCGCATGCCCCGGTTGGAGTCCATTGAGTCTGAAAGAAGAATTCTCCAAAAGCACCGCCGTAATTTGTGGTAATTGCGAAAAATAAGGAGATTAATGACAAAATTCCCAATGAGTAAAGAACGGTATTATCGATATCCTCGGAATCTGCAGATCCTTGTTTGAGGGAATTATTTGAAATCCTTCCCCACATTACCAAGATTACAATTAGGGAGATGTAAAGAAGACCAGAATTGAGGAATAAGAAAGAAATACCTGCTAAGATAAAAAGAATATTCTTTACCAATTTTGGCGGGAAAAGAGCTTTTTCAGGTATCGAACTTAGTTTCTCTGGCTTGTAGTTTGAAACATATTCTGCAGTGAATGCGAGCAAGAAGATTACTGCAGATAGACCTGTTTGGCTGGTTAGACCTGCAAATTCAAGATCAAGCGTGAACCAACCCCTAGCAGATGCAACTTGTTTGAAGAATGAAATCGCTTCAAAGAGCAAAGTTTGGATAATTCCTAATGTGATTAGAATTACTGATAGACTTGTAATGAATAATATCCAGCGAGCACGGTCTTTAGAAAACTTCTCAAATCCATTGAGTAAGAAATTTTCTGCCATATTTATTCCCTCAAATTAGGCTTAATCTCTCGTGCATAAGCATGTTGACTAGGGATTCAGAGAAGTTTACCCCATATGCGCATATTCTGCGTATTGATTCGGATATTTGTAGTTCACAGTATAACCGCTCTGATGATTTTCGTCCCTTCCAAACCTCACCCTCTTCTTCCTCTATCTCTTTCATGAGCAGTGTCAATTCTTTCTTTGCTGATTGAATTACTGAAACATCTTTTGTGTACATGTTATGGACTAGGGATTTAAGCTCCAAAGCAAGCAAAGGAATTGCGTGTAGAGGCATTTCTGTCGGATCTAATTTTATCAAATCAAAATTATCACGAACCAAGAAAGCTAATCTTGTTGCGTGATCACCCATTCTCTCTAATACCCTTGCTATGTTGGCGTGTTCCATAGCCGAGAAACGGTCAATATCGAGCCTTTTTTCCACAGATGGAATTTTGATTGCAGCTGCAACCTGGCGCTCGATAAGTAATCTTCTTGCATCGATTTGTCGCTCTCTATCCTCGATATCCTTGAGCAAATCGATGGAATCGCCCTCCAATACAGAGTAACTATCATTCACTAATTCTGAGATAAGAATATACATTCTGTTAATCGAAACTTGAAGTTTAAGTTCAGAAGGATTCAGTAGTGAAACAATACTGATTTCTTTCTCTTCATCAGATTCAATCTCCATTCCCCTGGTATCACGAAGAAACTCTCTGATAATCATTCTAGTTTCTCGCGGAATTTTTTCCGAGGAGGTAACCTTGATTACATCACTGCCCGATAAATAGGCACCAATCAACAAATCCAAGAGCCCATAATCGAGGTTAGTGCAATCTATTGTTGTGCAAGACTTACTCTTTTGTGCTCTGAGTTGAGAAATCCTCAAATCCCCCGTTGACAATTCTTCTATGCTAACAAGGTCTCCTTTCGCAAGTTCGTTCTTACTTACCCAATCTTTGGGTAAAGATACAATCATGGTCGAGCCTCCGGTTATCTGGAGTTTTCTGTACTCTCCATCAACCATCTAGTATCACCTGCATGTTCCATGTGAAAAGCACCAAATAGATAAGAAATCTCCATATTCTATTGAATAATATATAGAAGTATATAACAAGCGTTATTATTTATTGAGCACCACTATGGTCTAATCAAGAATGGGACGAAACAAGGAGGAACAAAAATGAACCTTACAGTGAAGAAAAACAGCAAGGCTTTCGCCATAACCGTGACACTGATAATAGCAAGTTTAGCAGGTTGTATAGGAGAGGAAACAAGCGAAGATGAACAGAAGACAATAAACATCGCAGGAAGCAGTACTGTATTCCCTGTTGCAAGCGCATGGGCTCAAGCCTACAGCGGTGCAAATGCAGACTACACGGTAACTGTTGCAGGCGGAGGATCTGGAGCAGGCGCATCAAAAGTATGCAGCACTGAGGCAGATGCAGTGAACATCGGTGACATGAGCAGAGGATGGAAAGAGTCTGAAGCAACAGTTGGCGAAGATGGATACACCTATTCCTGCGCTAGTTCGGATGTCACAGTGACACAACTAATTGTTGCAATCGATGGTTTGTCAGTTGTAGTAAAGAAGGGAGGAGCCGCAGACCAATGCACATCTGACATGGGTGGTCTTTCAATGGCTCAACTTAGATGGATTTACAGTGACTGGTCTGAAGATAATTTGGCTAACCACGAAGAAGGTGGTCTAGTCATGGACTCAACTACACCAAATAACGATGGTGACGGAGTAAGAGAGTGGAGTGACCTTCACAACTCACCTGCTTGCCCAGACAACGAAATCAAATTGTGGGGAGCAGATTCTGATTCTGGAACATATGAATACTTTGGAGAACAAGTATTCTGTAAGAAGTGTTTCGCAGATGCTGACCCTGTAGCTGAAAGTTTCTCAAACGCTAGGAATTATCAGAACTCTGCTGATGACAACCAAATTGTCAACGGATTAACAGGCGATGAGAACGCAATCGGATACTTTGGATTTGCATACTATGAGGAAAATGCAAATGAGTTGTCCGTCATAGCAATTGCAAATAATGACACTCATGGAGTTCAAGATGCTGGTGATGCAGTAACTCCTGAAACAAGTACTGTAGCAGATGGAAGCTATGCACCTCTATCTCGTTACGTCTACATGAACGTCAACAATAACGATTGGGACCTAGTAAGAGGCTTCTTTGATTATGGATACTCTGAAGCAGGAATGGATCACGTAGCAGATGTTGGGTACGTTCCATTGCCAGATGACATGCTAAACGAAATGATTGCCAGACTAGGCTGAAATCATTAGTAAAGTACAGAGTAAGCACGTCAAAAGACGAATTTGCCCCCTATTCCACCACGGTGGGGTAGGGGGCTTTTTTTATTTCACCATAAAGTGAAATCAGTAAAGTTCAGCCATATTACCTATCAGGCTAGATACTATTCTATCTGCTGCTCTTCTAGCGCCAGAAATATTCCTTGATACCGGGCCTAATTCTAACTCAGCTAGTGGACCTGAAACATAGATTCCAGGGTGCCAGCAAAGTGTCTGATCGACTATTGGGTAGCCGCATTTTGCGCAAGGCAATGATGCTGACTGAATGAGTTGAGTGATTAGTTCTCCTCCAGGTCTATTTCCCTCAAATCCTGTTGCGAGTAAAATTCTATCAGCAATGATTTTTTCTCCTGACTCTAATTTTATGATTAACTGTTCATTATCCTCTATTAATTCATCAACATCATCGATATGCCATGATATATTTCCTCGGGCAATTTGCTGGTTTAGAGATTCGATTACATCAGGAGACATCGAACCTTTGTGTCTTGCTTTTGTGATTAACTTCCTGCGCTTGTTCACGTCAGCAATTTTGGAATACCCGTCCATGTACATGGGTCCAAGCCAACCTGGGTCACTATCGAACTGATGCTCCCTTAATTCATGCCTAGTAACCAAAGTAACTTCGTGTCCTTCCTCTGCTAAACGCAATGCAACTTGCCCTGCAGATATGCCTCCTCCAATTACAGAAACTGACTCTTTGAGATTCGGTAAAGCATCAAAATTATCGCTGAAGATATGATGAATTTTCTCGCTATCGATTTTAGACCATTCTGGCCATGTAGGCTGGTCTCCAGCACCCATTGCAAAAACGACATTTTTTGCACCTATTTGCTGACCGTTGTCAATTTCAACCATCACGAATTCTGATTCTAAAGTACATGATTCTGCTTTGGCTTGAATATGTAATTCATCAATCTGATACTTTGCAATGATCTCATCGCAGTGTTTATTGAAAAATTCTAAACTCGGTCTGTCGTAAGGGGGAGAAAACAATGGAATCCCTTGGTTTTCTTCTTCTACAGCCTTATCCAGCAAAGCCCATGGGTCTATGTCAAGATTATGGACAGAAGGTGAACGTAGATATTGCATTCCTGTAGTAGAAGTACAATCTTTCCATCTCTGCAGCAACTTTTGGTTAGGATCAATTATTCTTATTTGCTCAATGTCGACATTTGCTTGTCCGATTAATCGGGCAGCAATATGGACGCCGTGTATTCCTCCACCAACGATTAACCAATCAAGCATCATTCTTGTTCCTCAATTTCTGTATCTAAGACTGGAAAAGGATTCTCCAGACCATTCCACGAATCCATGTCCAAATTTTCTACATCATGGACATAATGACAAGCGTCTAATTCTGCTCGGATTGCGTCCTCATCCATCGATTGTCCAATGAATACAAGCAACTGCATTCTATCCCCGTAATTCTCATCCCAGTCAGGTCGATTTTCTGGCCTTTGTTCTTCAGGGATTTGAAGCGCCTCTTTGTCTTCTACTGCATCATACCAAATTCCGGCAGGAGAAACATTGCTCACACCACCTGCTTGAGCCCATTCGTAAGCACATTTGTGGTCTGCAGAGACCCAGAAGAAGCCTTTGGATCTTAGAATTCCTTCCCACTTTTCCTTGTTGCTCACGAAAGCATAGAACTTTTCTGCATCAAATGGTTTTGATGAACGATACGTAAAACTAGAGATCCCATACTCTTCTGTTTCGGGAGTATGTTCACCTTGTAATTCTTTTATCCATCCTGCTGAACTCTCTGCCTTTTGATAATCGAAGAGTTTTGTGTCAAGTACTCTGTCAAGTGGAACTTTGCTGTGGCTGGTTGGGATTATTTGAGCACCAGGATTTAGTGCTTTTATGATTGCTTCAACCTCTTCAGCTTGCTTTTCATTCACTAGGTCAAGCTTGTTCAAGACTATCACATCTGCAAATTCAATTTGGTCAATCAACAAGTCTGTCACCGTTCTTTGGTCTTCTTCACCCAAAGATTCTCCTCTTTCTTGGAGAGCCTCTGCCTGTTTGTAGTCATGCAAGAAGTTAGCAGCATCCACAACAGTTACCATTGTATCTAGTCTTGATATATGGCTCAAACTGACTCCATTTTCGTCCTCAAAAGTAAAAGTTTGAGCTACCGGAATAGGCTCTGAAATACCTGTTGATTCAATCAATAAATAATCAAATCTGCCTTCTTTGGCGAGTCTTGAAACCTCTGCGAGTAAGTCATCACGAAGCGTACAGCAAATACAACCATTGGACATCTCTACGAGTTTTTCTTCAGTTCTGCTTAATTCAGCTCCACCTTTTTCAACAAGTTCTGCATCAATATTTACTTCGCTCATATCATTTACGATGACTGCGACTCTGCGCCCGTCTCGATTGTTCAATACTTGATTAAGCAAGGTTGTTTTTCCAGCACCAAGAAATCCTGAAAGGACTGTTACGGGGAGTCTATTTTCGTTAACTGACTGTGCTTCACTAATCTAAATCACCTAGATATAGGCTGATTTCAACAGTTATTAATAGGTTTTTACAATTTTGTAATAAATACAAATTCATAAAAATATATTATTTGTTTTGTAAGGTTATACCTTACTTACGCTGGAATAGAATAAAAACAGGAATCAGGGTTTGAAATTCAAACTAAGGTTTCCAGTCTTTCTGATTTAGATGCGGCTTTATTTCTTCTATTTTCTCATGCTCTTCAAGGCGATCTAATAACCAGTAAACCCAATGAAAGGTTCCCATGCCCTCTTCCATTGTTACACTGCTTGCTTCATGCATACCATATCCAAACTCTGTCAACTCCATCATGCGCCTCATACTTGGACCAATCAAAGACAAATATCCCTTCCAGAATGAATAGACTATGTCAAATGACAAATTTCTATGATATGTCATCACTGCGTGGTTAGCCATCAGTACAATAACGGCATTGGTTGCATCTTTCTGTTCTCGAGAAAGGGACATCAAATCTTCCAGAGTTGAATCCTTTGTTACTGCCATTCCAAAAGTTGCAAACCCCCTTTGTACGAGCGGATTTTCTAACGAAGCAGCGATAGTTTGGGAAATCTCATACCTTCTGTTTCGATTGACTTCTAGAACTTGCCTTAATCCAAATAACAAGGTAGCCATAATGGCAAGCCCACCAAGAGCTTCTCCGATATTGGCTATGTTTTCTAAATTCATGCTATTCACAATCTTCATTTGGATTCAGTTGGAGTTGAATCTTCAACAGGAACCATTGACTTACCCATTCCAATCAGAACTAGAAGAACGATTACCTGGAATCCAGCACCAACCAAAAACAAGTTTGGATAATTCTCTCCAACTAGGTCAAAGACAGCCGGTGAAACTTGTGTTCCTAGAATAGCACCGAAGTTTATGCCAGTCATGTAAACAGAGAATTGCGAACCACCAAGGTCTGAGGTAGTTACAGACATAAGCAGGGCAATTAGGTTTGCACCAACTACTCCCCAGACAATGGTCCAAAGCATCCAATAAAACTGCATGAAGTCAGGGTTTGTCCAGTTTGCTCTTAGCAATGACCAAACGATTGTCATAACGGTCCCAAGACCTACTGCATAAGTCATAATCTTGTGAGAGCCAAATTTACTTCCAAGCATTCCACCAATAAAGAAACCAATCATTGTCATCAAGAAGATTACAACACCTTTGAGAGCCAAATATTCTTCTTCACTCCAACCTAGTCCTCTTTGGAATAAGAATGGGAATTGGATGTCGATGATACCCATGCTAGCTCCCATACCACCGCCAATCCATACAACAGAACTCAATAGTAGTGCCCACCTTGCGGTTTTATTCTTGAATGCGAGCATAAGAGAACCCCATATTTCTCCAAAGGATAATGACTCAAATTCCTCAACCGAGGCATCTTGCCTTGGACCAGGGAATCTGCGATCACCTTGTTTCTCCAACACGAAAAGAGGAACCAGCATGAAGAGAGCAAGAACTGGTAATTGGACCATCAATGCTGCTTGGAATCCGGATTCAAGTAAAACTCCTCCAAGAACGAGTGCTGCAAACATGAATCCAAAACCTTTGGAAACAAACATTATACCGTTAGCAAACGAAATTTCATTTTCCTCAAGAACATCTACCGCAAGAGCATCAGAACTCACATCTTGCAAAGCAGCGAAGATGTTGTGAACAAGGAAAAACAAACCAATAGCTTGCAGGTTTTCCTCTGGTGCGTCAATTGCAAGGAATGCAGCCATTGTGACTATCATACCAAGTTGGGCACCAAGTATCCATGGTCTTCTCCTACCCATTGAGGAAGATTGATAGCGGTCAATCAGAGGACCGAGAATTAATTTCCCAAACATCCATGGTAGGGTACCCATAAGGGTCAAGGTTGCAATTTGGTCATCGCTTACATCGATTGTTTCAAGACCAACAAGATAGGTTACAAAGGCTACAGCAATGAAAGCCCACGGAACACCTTGGAAGAAATACAAGGCGCAAAGCGTCCCGTATCGAGAGAGTTTACTTTCGTTCAAATACATCTAAATCGTTCCTAAGAATCCAAATGGTTTCTAATAGTTATTGGCGAATTTTTGCCCGAAATGCCTAAAATTTACTGAAATCTGTTGGACCAATTATAGGTAGTTATTTTTTAAAGTGAAATGATAACTTTTGGTAAGAGGGAGAGTCATCTTTTCATATTCACCATGGCTCAATTGACTAAAAGTCAGAGTGTGTATCAATCTGAGTCAGGAGCCTCATCGAGGTTCTCCATCAGCCAGTAAAGACCATTCCAAACTGCACTTACAGATTCTGGTTCTTGCATCATGGCTTTTGCATGCACTTCTACAGCCCTGCGCCAGCGTGGTCCGAATATGCGGACATAATAACCGCAAAAAGCCTCGACAAGATCGATGGACAGGTGACCGTGCTTAGCAAGTAAACCGATGTTGTTCATTCCAATCATTGTAGCATTCATTGCGTCTTTTTCCTCACGTGTCAGTGAGACTAATTCTTGGAGAGTCAACTCTTCATGCAACTTATTTGTCGTCACTGCAAAACCTCGATGAATCATCGGGTTATTCAGGTGAGCGGCTAAGTCTCGACCGATTTCATATCGGCGATTTTCATTCCAAAACTTAACTTGGCGAAGACTGAATAGAAGGGTAAACAGGATAGCAATACCACTGACTGCCTCGCCAATGTTTGCCGCTGTCTCTATGTCCATTGGAGATGTTCAATATGCTGGACTTCTTGATACTTGTGGATTCTATAACTAGTGGATTTAGTAAAGAAAATTCAATCAAACAAAGATGAATATGCCGAATTGTCCTGATGTGCACAACTCAGAATCTCTGAATTCAATAATGTTAATTTGTTGAGAGTCATCAAAGAATCCCTGCCATTCAGAATCATCTGTACAAGCGATTGCTCCATCGAATTCATCTAATTTAGTATCCTGTGTAATCAAAGATGTAGGCGTCAAGTCTCCAGTATGCAGACTTAGAACCACTTCTGGCCTACCAGATATTAACTCATAGGAAATCATCAATTTTGAATCATCTCCAATCATTTCAGCAATTCCATCCACTTCTTCAATAGGTCCTGCGGAATAACCCATATCGGTTAAGGGTAGTAAAATCAATGACCAGACCATCATTATACTTGCACATGCTACAATGATTCTATCCTTAGTTTTCTGATCCCACTCAATGCAACTAGAGGCTGCTATGAAACAAAGTGGTCCAAGAAGGGGCATCGTCCAGTATTCGTGTACTAAGGCTCCTTGAAGGAATATAATGCAATGAATTATTCCTGCGCTGAGGGGTAAAATAATCCATCTTCCAATCCTCTCAGTCTTGATTCTGTCTTTTTTGAATCTAACAGAAATGATGATTGCCCAAGCTGAAATCATCGTGAACAATTGGATGAACAAAACCCCAATTGCTGTCAGTGGGATTAGCGCTACTGCAGGTAAATCCCCAAACATTGAATCCCAATTTGTGCCGGAGAAATCGAAGCTTACCGAACGCTTCTCAGCGATTGAAAATAATGGGTCGAGCGAGCCATATGCCATATTGATGACAAATAGGTGCAGGAAAAATACAGCACATGCAGCGAAAAATAAGATTGTGATATGAATTCGATAATCCCGTAATTTACCAAGCCAGCCATCTTCTATTCCCTTGAATTGAGCGAACCAAGCCAACAGGAGTGCTACTCCGACTGGGTAGTATGCACTCCAATCTATCAAAAATCCGAGTATTACAAGCACAAAGATAGTGGCAAGTCTTTTCGAATTTGGCTCAAGGATTTGCAGGTGTATTCTATTCATTAAAATACAAATCAAAGCGGTAACCGTAGGCTCGTAATTTGGTATAGCGCCGAAAAGAATCATCATCGGGCTGGCAAGGAATATAACAAAGGCAATTGATCCACTGCTGGCGTCAAAATATCTGCTTGTGAACTGACGTAACTCTAGTGCACCCCACATCACAATTAGGGCTTGAAATAACCTAATGGGCCAAACGTGCCATCCGAAAATGAGTAAACCAGGAATCCCAAATAGATGGACTAATGGAGGATGAGTTGGATAATACCAACATGAGATTCTTGAGATGTTTAGGCACTCAGGAATCGGTTCAGAAATGAACCACCATGAATGCAGCATCCATTGAGCAGTGTTGAAATCATGCCTATGAGTTGGACCTTCCAGTAACCAAGCAATGAGCCAAACAAGCCAAGAAACAACGAAGATTTTTTCAAATTTTGAAAATGCAAAGGATGGTTTTTCTGCCTCATTCATTCTTCTTCACCACCCTTTGGTTTAGGGAAAACGGTTAGGAAAACCCATGGAATTATTGATGTAAACAGGTAACGAAAGACCCCATCCATTAGCGCTAGACTTGTTGCAGCAGCAGATTCGATGCTCCCGAATTCAGACAAACTGATTGCAAGGATACCCTCATACAAACCGATGCCACCAGGAGTTATTGGCAATGATTTGGAAAGAGTAGCAAAGGATAAAATTGAGATTACGGCAATGAAACCGATATCACTTACGCCCATTGAAATTATCAAAAAGTAAGTGAATGAACCTTGGAAAATCCAGAATAAAAACGACAATCCCAAAGAAGAAACATATTTTCCTGATGTGACTTTATTTTTGCTCGCATCTCCAATTTCAAAGTTCAAGACACCTGCAAATTTAGCGACCATACTGGGCAAATATTTGAATGCTAAAACGTACCCTATCATTGCGCAAACCATCAATGCTACAAGTAACCAATTAGAGAAGTAGAAATTGATCAAAACAAAGGAAAAGGTGGCAAGAATCATCACATCAGTCAAACGCAATAGTACAAGATTTCTGGTTCGCTGCCCTACTGCCCAGGAACTGGATTTAGATGTTACAAGTGCATTTACATCACCTGCTCTAGCAGGCAGAAGCATGTTCAAAGAGGGAGCAAGAATTGCTCCTCTGAGTGATGCAAGTGTGACTTCTCCTTTGTATGGGTGAAATACGTAGAGTAATCTAATGATATCAAATACTAATATCGAGCAATAGGTAAGGAATAGAACTATGAATACATCAAAGCCTATTTCTGAGATGTAATCAATCAACTTCCCATCTGTTTCTGAGAAGATGTACAGTAGGAGGGAAAAGCCAATTAGGAATGAAATCATTCGCAAAATCAAGCTTCGATTAAACTCCATTCTTAAATTCCTAATTCCAAGCCACTATTCATATTATCCAATGAGCGCACTTCAAATAGACCAAAATTTGCTAGAATCAGATTACTCGGCCGGATTGGATTTTTTTGCGCTATAAGTATCAAGTGATTGTGATATATGAATTTGGCAAATTAAACTGTGAACCATATAGATTCAATTCCCAGGTATACGATGATACATCTGCAGGATTGATACCACAGACAAGTCCATCTCCTGAATCTATTTCATAGATTTCCCAATATTCACCTGCTGCCAAATTGGGTCCTGACCCGGTATAGATGAATGATACGCCACATGAATTAGTGACTGGATTTCCGGTCGCCGGATCTGACCCTGTAATCGTGGCCCCTATCATATGGTTCGATGAATAAGACTCATCTCCCATTGAAATTATGTTTAGAGTTCCAATTAACCCACCATCGCTCAATGGGTCCGGACTCTCTTCAAATTCGTATTCAATTGGGCTTGGACATTCATTGGTTCCTACTCCATATATCCAATCTAGGTATTCTGTATCTTGAATCAGATAAAGATCCATCAACCACTGAGCATCCCTTCTGAAAGTTACTGGTACACCATTTTCGGGATAATCCCAATCATTAACCTCATCTGTCCCTGTTCTAATCGTGTAGGTTACTGAGTCTCCATCATCATCAGTTGCGATTAAGTCAATCATCCTAAACGACAGGATGTAGCAAACGCCGTCTAGAATGGCTCTTTCAAACTCTACTCCGTGGTGGTATGGATAAATTAAATGGTAATACGGACTCTCGTTTTCGGGTAGCATAACATCTGCTACTCCATCTCTATCATAATCAACTTCCACAGTTTCAACGACTCCATCGACATCCCAAGTATCCCAACTGATGAACGCACTGTAGTTATACTGGTCAGCAGTATCACCATCATTGTACACATAATTCAGCATTCCAGGATCCGTGAAGTAGACTTCAGCATCAATGTGCGGAGGATGATTGTCCTGACCAACTGGTGTATCGACATATTCTATTGGAATCGGAAGGCAATAAGTTACCTCTAACTGGAAAGAAACTCCCCAATAATGACTCCAATCTTCAGCAGACAAAATCAATTCAAAATTTGAATCAGTAGAACCAAGAGAATCAGGTAACGCTTGTCGGTGCTCTTGTCCATCATTCCATGCATCTGAATAAACAGAATGGTATACTTTATCCATCATCCAAGAGGTTAGAACCTTAGAGGAACTATCCTGGATTATCACTACTGGAGGTTGAGACATAACATCTGTATCTGGATGATTAGGGGAGATGAACGCATTGTCTACGTAACCATTGAATTTTGCGACAACATCCGTAGCGCCTTGTGGTACATCGAATGACATTTTAACGTCAATATTAGGTGCACCCGGAGGTGGATTCCATGCTGTCCAATCTGTGAAATCGGATTGATTAAGCCAAACCCATTCAGAGGTACTTGGACTAACATAAAGCCAAGGTGGACTGAAGGAGTTGTGCCAGGGTGAATTGGATTCAGAGGCTGGAATTGTTTGATACCAAGGATCGCTATGGAAGTTATTCAAAGTAGCCTTTGGGCGCGCCATTAGGCTTGAATTCGAGGAATTAGTTTCATGAACATCTCTGTGCAAATCGAAGTATCCTGGCTCACAGTATGTTGTGGTGTGAGTCGTTTTATTTCCAGTTGGATTAAAATAACTGTAATTGTTTGTGATTTCAAAGCATTCATTCGCACTGGCATGCTCAAACTGAGTGTAGTGCGATCCAGAAGAATGGTATTGTCCTGCGACATCAATATGTGCTGTCAAACTCCCAACCCAACAAAATATACCTAATCCGAGAGTTGATGCTGAAAAATCAAGCCCATTTGGACCACCAAAGATAGGGTGGCTGGGACCAGTCTCTTCCCAAATCCTCATTCCTATAGCCGCATCGTTTGGTGAATGACTATCCAAAGAAACAGACATGCCTGAATAAGCAATAACGTTCTGATAGACAACATTACCTTGTGAGTCTTCAAGGTCAATAGCTACGTCTACATTTGGTGGTCTGTAAGTGTTATATTGGTTGAGCCACCAAAACCATGTTCCTGTGAATGATGCTTCAATTGTATCCTGTAAGTTATAATTGTTAGAGGATGGAGTGATCTGTAGATCAGTAACTTGGTTACCTCCGCCGGAGCGAGGCATGATTACTGGCTGATTAAGTTGAGAACGTACCTCGTCTTCATCACATTCGTAATCAGTAAGTCCAGAAAATTGATCTGGATTGAAAAGTTCGGGACAATTATCAATGGTGTCTGGAACTCCGTCACTATCTGAATCGGTTATTTCTTTAGTCTCTACAACGGGATCCGTGTCGTTTGATACGCATCCTGCAAGCGAAACTGATATCATCAACATCATCAACAAAATTGCTAATTTCTTCTTCATATACATCTCTCCTTGTGAGTTTTTTTGTCTAAGACGCTTATTCGTATTTTCGGTTTTTTTTCGCTCTACTGTAGTATAATTCTTCTGAATAAATCTGATTATTGTGACTAGAAATGTTAGAAGAATGGGCTCCCTTGGACTTCCCATCATTGCCTTAAGTATTACCCGATACAAGATTTAGACAATGTTTGAGAAGAAAAAGAACAAGCCAATAACTATAACATTTGTAATGATACTTACAATGCTGTTAGCCCCACTAACAGGATTTGCTTCAGCAACAAATACCTACACATCAATCGAAGACTATTGTGACCTTGAAATCCAAGATGCACAGGGATTGACTTACAATCCTAACTTCATCAATCAAGTATCAACTGATTTTGTTATCGTTGAAGTTGACCCTGGGATGTATTATCTAGAGATGTCCTGTCAAAGTGGTCTCACAAGCGGTGATATCACCTTCACAACATACGGTAAGTCACAAGATGGAATTACCACAAAGGTACCATCAACTGTGTTTTCTGGATATTCCAGCACTGAGCCGGCTTTGACTCCTCTAAGTATTGAATCCGATGCTACTGGATCAAATGGTTTTATTGCATACGTTGAGGTTAAATTGGATGGTCAAGACATCAGCGGCAACGATATCCTAGTTGAGAACAAAATAGTTCTTGTTCCAATGATCGACACAGAAAATGACACAACTCCAAGAATTTCATTCTGGTCTGGAAAGGTCAACCAACACAACATGAATGGTGTTTGGACAACCGACTCCGATGGCACATCCGGTGGTGGATTGCAAGCAAATTGGGGAAGTGAAGGCTGGGCTGATAGAAAAGTTGAGTATTGTCAAAAGTTCTTCCCTAACACAGTTGCTGTAGAGATGAGAGAATTTGTTGAAAAGATTACTTTCCTCAACCGTGGAAATACTGGTCCTTCTGTTTCTTACAAGCCTGTTTACGACTGTATCCAAGAATCTGATAACGACACAAATAACGATTCAGTTGACCTACGTCTTGACTGTGAAGAAGGATTAGATCATGATTATCAGCAATTCTTCAGTAACGACTTCTCAACCATAATTAGCTATACTGGAGCATTTGCAAATGAGATTACTGCTCACCCAGCTTGGAGTGCGGATATCCCAGGAGCAGAATGGGTTTGGAATACTTCTGACGGATATGGCTTTGCGGGCGGAGTACAATTCGAGCATGAATTATTGATACCACAAAATGCGGTTGAATTTGCTGGATTAGTTACTGTAGCAGCAGATAACTCATACGAGGTTACATTGAATGGTGACTTCATTGGAGAAGAAATTGATGAGTACAATTTCATGAATAGCCATGTGGAAGAATATCTACTAGATAGCAGTTTGACACAAGGAACAAATGTATTGGAATTTGGTGTTGAGAACTGGCACAATATTGGTGGACTGCTTTACTCTGGTGTTTTCGAGTACTGTTTAGAGGACAGAACCAATGATAACAACACTGGTGATGACAACAACACTGGTGGCAACACTACCGATGGAAACAATACTGGCGGCAACACCACCATCGATAACGGATGTGGACAGCCTCCATACTGTAATGGAACTATTATTTACGCAATGATCAATGAGCAATATGGCACATATGATCACAAGGCTACAATCAAGACTGGAACATTAGTCAGCGGATCTGATTATGTTCTTGACTGGGAAATAGCAGACTCTTCTCAAAATATAATTTCTTCTGGCAGTGATGTATGGACTGCTACTCAATCAACCCGCTATAGCTACGACACTGGACTATCTCTTGGTTATGACACGTATTGTGTTTCTGCATCGCTATACGAAGATGGAACATTGGTGGATACAGGAAATGGATGTATCACCGTTGAGAATGAAACAGCAGAGATCGTGTATGCTGTAATCAGTGAACAATACGGTACATTCGACCACAGAATAACCATCAAGACTGCAAATCTGGTGAATACAATTGGATACACACTTGATTGGGAATTAGTTGATGATAACCAAAACATTGTATCTTCTGGAACTGATGTCTGGACAGCTACTCAACCAACTGCATACAGTTACGACACTAATCTAGATCTTGAGCCTGGAGTTCACTGTGTTACTGCTTGGCTTTACGAAGTTGGAACTCTAGTTGACACTCAAAACAGTTGTATTACTATTGAAAATTCAACACAGCCTGCTGAAATCATTTATGCAATTGTTAACGAGCAATATGGTACATTCGACCACAAGGTCACCATCAAGTCTGGTTCCCTACAAGCAGGAGAATCATATGAGCTTGACTGGGAATTGGTTGACGACAACCAAAACGTCATCAGTTCGGGAACTGATTCCTGGACTGCCACTCAATCAACTCGTTACACCTATGATACAAACTTGGACCTTGGCGAAGGAACATTCTGTGTAACAGCATGGCTATACGAGGATGGAGTACTAATCGATACTGCAAATGGCTGTATCACAATCGAGTGTGACCAGAACAACTCTGGTGGCAGCTCGGGTGGAAACTCATCTGGTAACGGTACAGACACTGGCTCAGGAAATGGCTCAGATACCGGCTCTGGTAACGGCACCATTGGAAACGGAAGCGGAGACGGTGGCACTGGTAACAACAGCGGAAACGGTACGAATGGCAACGGATCAGACGGTGGTTCTGGCAACGGTACTGGTGGAGAATCAGGAGATGGCAAAGTCGATGACTGGAATGATAACTTGAACGAAATGCCTGATGAGGAAGTCGTTGAAGAGGTAGTTGAAGAAAAGGATTTGAGCGTTATCGGTGAAACTATTAATGGTATAATCGATGCAATAGCCAACTTCTTTGACAACCTATTCGGTGATTCAAAGGACGCTGATGATACTAGCGATCTGAAGGCTGATGTCGAGACAGAAAAGGAAGTCTGGGAATAAAAATCAAGCAATAGATCAATTTTAGATAAATCGGAAAATCTCAATCGCAGAGACATTTAAATCCTCTCGACGAAGGTTTTCACCCAATGCGAAGGAACAGAGTACTGGCAGTCATGCTGCTGTTTACTTTGGTCTTTGGAACTATTGCTAATGCGTCCCCGACTTTCATCCAAACAGATGGGAAGGATTACTCAAATTCTTCATACGGGATTCAAAACGGAAGGAGTAATAACAATGCAGTTGACAAAGTAGTAGATTGTACTTCGACCTCAATTTCAGGCTGTGATTCAAGCCAGTCAGTATTGCTTGGTTCATACAATTATGACAATGGGTGGAACGGAGTAGAATTCGACTTCTTTATCCCTGAAAGGCTAGAGTGTGTGGATGACAACTTCAGAGTATACATGGATATCCAACTGAATGGTCCCACCACTAGTGGAAGAACTCAAGGCTGGACTACAGCGGTAACCGAGGACGGCGAAGGTTGGAGTAATACTCCGACAGGTGCCTCTTTTGTATTGCTGCAATTCTATGACCATACCAATAATACATGGGATACTGCAAACGCAAATCGCGCATATAAATTTGATAACGGAAATGGTGGTACACTAAGTACGACAAGTTCAAGCCAGAATGATGGGACTGCGTTTAGACAAATTTACATGGACATACCATTTGATGGCGAGATTTCAAGATCAGGAAGGACAGGTTCTTACTATGAAAATTCAAGCGATTCAAACGGAAATTCCGGATTAGATGTTAGTTTAAGGTGGATGAACGTCCCTAAGAATCTGTTAATCAGTGGTGCAACTGATAACCTTAGATCTGAGATTGATGATGCAACCATAAGGTACGAAGATGAGACAATATTACCTACAAATCCAAGTTCAAGTGGGACCTTTGGTAATGTATCTGGTTATAATTTGATTGAGAAAAATCATTGGAGTGGAGTTGATAAATTCAGATATAATTCTAACTTGCAGGCCTCTGATAATTGCGAAATTGATTATGTCGAGTATATCATTCAAACATCATCATCTCCCGCTCCTTCTGCAAGTGCATCAGGAACCCAAATTGGGAAACAGGTAGCAGATAACTTCGATATGTCTTCTGAGCCTGATGGAGCCTACAAGATTTGGCTAAGAGCGGTAGATTCGAAAGGTAATAAAGCATCATGGATATCAATTAATGATGAAGTGAAATTGGACCGGACAAACCCAACTCAAACAGGTTTTGAAATGAATACCCCTAGTAGTGGTTGGTATAACGGTTCAATTGCTCCAAAGTTAACATACAGTGGGAACTTTAGTGATACAAACGGAATATCCTACTATTACATCACTTTATCAGGAGAATCAGGGAGTCTTAAGAATACCACTGCAACATCTTGGACCTTCGATTCCCAGGCACAGAATAAACTCGGCACTTCTTGTGGAACTAGAGATGTAAAGGTAACAGCATACGATAATGCGCTTCCTCTTGCCAACTACGTCACAGCTACTAGAGCAATTAATTTTGATAATTGCAAACCAACCACCCCACAATTACAAACAACTGAATGGATTAATTCAGGATCACAACAGATAAGTTTCTCTAACTCAGTTGAACAAGCAGGACAAAGCGGATTAGCATACTGCCACGTGGAAGTGGACAGTACGATTTACAACATTTCAAGCACTGATTGCTCACAATATTTCACTCTCTCTCTATCCCTACAGGACGGGACTTACCCAGTCACAACAACCGCTTGCGATGTGGCTGGAAATTGTAACATAAGCAATAATGTTCAAACAATAAGAGTAGATACTACTAACCCTCAACTTTCCTCAACACCTATTTTCAATTCACCTAGCGTTAATACATGGGTGAAAGATACAGAATTATCGTTCTCTATATCAGCCAATGACCCATCTGTAGGAAATTCGGTCACCTCTAATGTTGACGAAATTTACTTGATTGTGCAAAAAACAAGCGAATCTGCACCAACTGCTTCCCAGATGGTTAACTCGCAGTACTCTAGTATCTGCACATCCAATTCATGCAATTACAACATTTCAATGAACTTAAGCGATGGAGAGTGGAAAGCTTGGTATTATGTAACAGACAAAGCGGGAAACTCTCTTGGACCATCCCCTACCCAAGACACCGTCAAAATTGACACCACATCCCCCTCATCGGTCAGACCACAGTGGTCTTCTGATGTAACTTCAACTTCGGTTGATCCATTCTGGCCCAATAGTGTGGATAATGGTTCAGGCATCGACTATTACAGTCTGAGATTTACAGATACCAACAACAATACGGTATTCAGTACGACAACCAATGTGATTTCTTATTCTAATTCTGCAGTAGGAAATGGAACCTACCATCTTTGTCTGAAAGCAGTTGATAATGCTGGCAACCCAAGTGCAGAAGACTGCACACAAAACTCGGTAGTGGTAGATAAAATCGACCCGATTTTTACCATAACATCCTCATTGAGTGGATGGAGTAGAACAAATTCCGTCACCTTTTCATGGAATTCAACTGATAATTACAGGATGGATTATGTTCAATACAGTGATGGTACTTCTTCCTCTGCTAAACTTGACGGAAATTATACTAGAAACATCACAAATCTTGCTCAAGGAATACACACCTACATGTTCACGTGCGCTGATTTAGCAGGAAATATTGTCTATCAGAATGTTTCGTTCGGAGTTGATTACACAGCCCCTGATGTTTTCTTTTTCTCACAATATGAGAATTACTGGAATAACGTGAGTACTCATTTCTTTGAGTGGAATGTAAGCGACCAATACAGCGGTCTGGAAAATGTTACTATTCAAGTCAACTCAAATACACCACTTTCAGGACTCGGAGGTATAGGAAATATCAGCTTTAATTTCAACTCAGGCATCCATTCAATCAAGTTGACTGCATTCGATAAAATCGGCAATAACATCACAGAAACAATCGTCATCAAAGTCGACCTTGCTACACCATCTCTTTCATGCTCTAAAAATCCAAATGGTTGGCTTTCATTCCTACCAAATATACATGTCAACACTGCAACAAATGGAACAATTTCTCCGCTCACTCTCGAGGCTAGTTATCGCGGCAGTCCAATCTCAGTGGTTAATGGAACTGTGACTTTGCCAACTTCCCTTGATGGCGTGCACATCTTCGATGCGATTTATTCTTCTGAAGCAGGGAATTTCGAAACCTGTACTCTTGAGATACTCCTTGACAGAAGAGACCCAATACAACTGTCTGCAATAATCCTTGATTCCATTGTTGCCTCGAATTCTACCACAGTTCAAACTGATTTTTATGATGAGATGTCGGGAATAGAATCAATTTCTTGGACTGTGGATGGCGTTGTTGTGCTCCAGGAATCAAGCAATGTTGCTTCACGTGTCGTCAATTTAACTCAATTCGCGGACGGTCAGAAAACCATTGAAGCCGAGGTAATTGATAAAGCAGGTAATACCTTACTATGGGAAGGAGAATTCATTTTGGATAGAAACAACCCAGAGATTTCAATTTTTGAATTGGTGGCTGTCCCCCAAAGTAACTGGTACAGCGATAAATCGGTACTGATTAACATAGAGGGAGATGACAATCTTGACCTAAATCCAACATTTGAATTATTCATCAATGGAAATTCAAGTATGGTTCAACAGGGCGAGCAATTAGTAGAATTGAGAGACGGAGAGAATAACCTGGTGCTAAGAGTCACAGATCATGGTGGTTTGATGACTGAATCAAACCTGATTGCATATGTCGATTCGGTCACACCCCAATGCCTAATCATTCCAGACTTGGATAGTAATTACTGGTATAATCAATCAACAAGAAACTTCAGTTTAGTCTCGAATTCTAGTGCATCAAATCTGACTTACTATGAAATTTCAAATGGGATTGAAAATCAAGTCCAACCAACATTCTCTACGACTCTAAACGACGGGCAGCAAATGGTTACCGTCAAAGTTATTTCAGAATCAGGATTGTACTCAACTTGCGAAAAATTACAACTTGTTGATGCCACTGCAGATTACTTTGATCTAAGCATATCTGATGAATTTGGAAATTATGGCAACGGCATTGTGGGAGTAAACATTAGTTCTGAAACTGGTTTTGATGCCCCAAGGGAACTTGTAATCTATGCAAATGGGGAACTTATTCATCAAAGCAACCATTCAGGAGTTATCAAAGAAGAAAAAACATTCTTGCTAGAATCAAATACCTACAACATAATGGCAGTAGTCACTGATGAAGCAGGTAACGTGTTCACTGTTGAAGAGAACAATGTGGAGGTCATTATTGACCAAACTCCAATGCAATCAGAGTGCAGCATTGATGGTTTAACTTTAACAGAGAACCCTATGGACTCAATTTTTGAAGAAGATATATTTTCCCCAATCAACATAATTTGTGTGCTTGATGACAATAACCCAGTTAACCTCGATAATGAGACTGGGGAATTGAATTCCGTAATAATTAGCGGAAATAGTGTTGATGAAATCTCAAAAACCGAAGACAGTTTTACAGTAAAGATAGCTTTAACACAATCTTCGTTCTCTGAAAAACACAATATATCATTCATTACAGTCGATATGTGGGGCAATGAAAAACAGCATGAATATTCATTCATTCCAATCTCCACTGGAAGAAATATCCAGTTATCTCATGGAGATTCTGAGTATGAAGTGAACTGGCAAATGCAATATTTGATGGATGAACAAAATTGTCTCATGAATTGGAGGATCGAGGGGCATGTTGAATATAGTAGTCAAGGATTGTGCACGGATTCAAATGATACCTATTCAACTGGTTCAATTGATTTAGTTGAAATGCTAAACCAAATCGAAGATGAATTTGAGCAATCTCAGCAAATCCAAGTAATTATGGAAGTCTCAACAGGTTATGGGGAGACAAAAACTGCAACATACAAAGTAAACTTGGAAACTTGTAAAAATCAAAATTATGAATTCAGCCAAACGACCTACGAATGCTTCCAAAGCAGTTATGATGGTTTCATTTTCACAGAAGATAATTATTCCATATACCTAGGAGATAATCTAACCATTCCACATACAGGAGAGCCCATGCCTCTAAACACTCAATGTTCTGAATACAATGGTTCGTTCACTCAATTTGTTGGAATAAATGCTAATTTGATGACACTAAATCTCTCGGATATAGATCCGAAGGAAGATTCAAAGGTCCCTCTCAACACTAAGTTTGAAATTGCAATTCTCTGTGAGGATGATGGTGGTTTTTCAGAAACTTTCGCTGTGCAATTATCGGTTGAATACCAACCTCCAACGCTCATAGAGCAAATTATAGATTTATCACAAGGTAATGAGATATATGTTCTTATTGTCATACTAGTAATATTTGGCCTTGTTGGTGCATTATTGAAGATAAGAAACACACCACACATTCAAGATATTGAATCTGAAAAGAGCGAATTGAGGATAGAAGAGGAAGAGTAACGAGGGATTAGCAATGAAGAATAAATTCTACAAAGTTGGGTTTATGGTTTCAGTTTTCCTGTTGATGCATGCTATTCCTTTTGCTGAGGTAAGCGCAGAAATTACCGAGGGAGAGGGATTTTATCTTGGAAATATGGATGAAGGCAATTGTATTGAATTAACCTCGACAGTAGTTTTGCAAAGAGCAAACTGGAATGAAATGTGCATTGGTTATGATGGTGACATTACTCAAGCAAGACTATTCGAGTTGAGGATGTATTTTGATGAAGATACTAGCATAGAGCCAATCGCTGAAACACACATTGTATTGCATGAGAATAGTGATATTGATTGGGAATTCTCATTTTATACCCCAGCAGATACAATTGCTGAAGGGATTAATTTTGAAATTGATTTACTAGATCTTAGAAGCCAAGAATTGATTGAAGAAACGACAAAACAGTATTCAATTCTTGTACCTTTAGTAGACCACAGCCACTTAGTTATAATCGATGATGAATTTACGATTGCACAGCAGAGCATAAGGCCCTTGCAGTTCCAGATTTATTCGAACAAATCATTGGGCGAATACAATGCCATAGCCATGGCTAATGGTAACGAAATTGTCGGTAATGTCTCTGGTATGCTGGAGTCTGATGGATACTCTTATCCAGAACTTGTCTTGAATACATCAAAACTTGAACTGGGAGCAAACTCAGTTACCATCCAGACCTCTTTTGACGGTGCAAAAGACGATACTGTTGTTAACACACAAATCACTGTCATAGTTGAGGATAATCACCAACCTGACCTAGAGATTTTAGGAATTGATTGGACTGATGAAACTCTTTCCACAATTCACCCTGGACAAAATGCAAGTATTTCCGTTGATGGATTTAGTTATTCAACTAACTCATCTGAAATTTATCCATCTCTAGACTGTGGTGGAGACACTACTTTTGAATTATCAAATGAACTCGAATACAGTAATACGTCAGAATTTATCTCGGATGTCGATTTTGTCATACCACAATCTGCTAATGAAGGAATTGTAGTCTGTAGACTTACAATACTCGAACAAATATATCCACTTAGAAATCTAATCATTGAAGATTGGCCGGTAAAATTAGAACAGGCAGTTGGAAATATCTCGACTGCTAATGAAAACGATGATGCCTATGGTTTGATGATAAGGGCGGATGATGAGAATTTGGATTTCAACTACAAGATCTCAAACATAGGTGAAATCACTGAATATGTACAGTGGGATATCTTTGCAAAAGCTACTGCCTCAGGTGAAACAGTCAATATTCAATCGGGAACCGCTCAAATTGATGCGAGTGATTCAACTCTAATTCCAATATCCAGTCCCATACAAACCTGCAGTTCTACAAATTGGAATCTACATTCTGAATTAACCGATAGGAATGGAGAGAAGAGCGTTCTTACAATGATTGGTGCATTCAACACGTCTAGAGAACCATACGATATTGCAATTAGCCAATCAACAAATCAAGAAATGGAGAGTATATCTCGAGGCGTCCCAGTTACCATGGATATCAACGTGAACACAATGCAGGATGCGGTTTGTAGTCAAACAAGGTCCCTGCAATTAATCGTGTATTCAGATTCTACAGGGGAAGATGATACACAACTTGCAGTCTATGAGCACCAAATCCAGGTAAATCCAGGCAGTAATTCCTACTCTTTCGACATCGATACTTCTTCAATTGAGCACCTAGGTAGGATTTGGATTGAATCACAAATTGTTGACTATGATGTACTGGGTTTGCAAACAAGGACAACTACTGAACTATCTTCAAGCGTAAACTTGATCTCAATAGAGGAAAGTCTGACGATTACCTGCCCAGAGTTAGTTAGTGCATCAGGACTAGAAGTTGATATTGACTGTACTATCCTACAAGAATCTACTAGAAACTTACCTGTAAAGGCAATAATGAATATTAACGGCAATTCGTATTCTAAACTAGACTTAATTGCACCAAATCAAAACTCTTCGATTCCCTTTAGTTCAACTCTATCATCCTATGACGAAACGGTCGCCAAAGTTGATATTTTCTATCTTGATAATGGCGACTGGACTTATCATTCAGAAAAAGAAATTTCTATTATTGCTGTTAACCCTAACGAGCCTGATTTCATAGTTCCAACATGGAACGTGTTTCCAGACATACCGAGACCCGGACATGAAATCTCTGTCGAAGTCACGATAATTGGAAGCTCTAAGGTCGATGAGCCAAATGTCAAAATTACTCTCCATGATGCTGCGGGAGAGGGCATCCCATTGATTGCTACATCTTCGGAAATAATTCTACAAACCGGAGAATTAGACACTATTGAATTCAAAATGAATTGGCCGATTTCCTGTGATAATTTTGAAATCGAGATAGAAGTATTCGATGGCAATTCTGAATTACAAATTCCTTCAAACCTTGAGCAGAAAAAGACGCTGAACGGCTGCCCAAATTACTACCCGAATTTAGTCATTGATGACATTACATTACTTTCCAATGATTCAGTAAAAATTGATGTCTCAAACGATGGTGGAATCCCAACAAGTAAAGATACAGAACTGGCAGTTTTCTCAGATGGCTCTATTCTCGGGTATGTATCAATTCCTAAACTCGAAGTAGACGAAACAGCGAATTTATTCTTCGTTCCTGAAACTGATGTAACTTACTTGACGGTTGTGCTAGATCACGAAGATAGAATTTCTGAGTCTGATGAGCATTCAGATAATGTACTAACCAAATCAGTAGAAGTGGAAATCTATCAATTCAGCGAATTAGACATCAACCTAGACGGGGAACTAGATGATTCTGAGGCAGCAAATTATAGAATTCTTGATTCAGATGGAGATGGATTAAGTGACGAAATTGAATTACAAGGCTGGGATGTTAAAACCGTAACACACTACTCTAAATTACTCGAATTCCAGTCTTTCATGGAACATCTGAGTGGAGATGACCCTAGTTTGAAGCAACCTCCTTCAATTAGAACTGTGAAGCATACATCCTCGACAAATAGCATAGATTCGGATGGAGATGGTTTGACCGATTATGGAGAGTTCATGGCTGGTTCAAATCCGTATAGTCCAGATACAGATGGAGATGGATTAAGCGATTTGGAGGAGGTGAATGACCCTGCTCAAGATCCATTGGTGGTGGAATTAGATGGGGCAGAAGTTGAAGCCCTTGCTCCAGTAAGGGTATCCAAGGGCTTGAAGAAAGATTTCAGATTATATTTCACAGTAAATGAGCCAAATCTAAATTCAGTGGAAATTATTGTCACAGATGGTGATAAGGAGAAATCTCAGATACCTCAAATTGTTGAAGACCAAGGTATCCAAAACCAATTAGATAGCGACGGAATCTTGTACAGCGTTGTTTATTCTGCTAGGACTTTTTCATTTGTCAAGAACGTTACAGTTCTGGTAAATGTCACAGATAACTTCGGATATTCCTCAATTGTTGAAATTGCAAACCACGATAGCATGAGAGCAAAGGTGACCAATTCACTAGCAAAAGCCTCGATTAAACTAGCAGATGTGATGGGTGGAGAAGACAATATTTTCGTTGGTGGACTTGCTGCAATTACCGGAGTAATTTATGGAATAATTACAGCAATTCAGGACATAATTGATTTTGGAATGGGAATCCTAAAGTTTGCAAAATTAATGACTACAGAGTTTGCTTCCACGATGTCAAGTTTGCTTGTGGGAATAAGGGAAATGATGGGTAATTTTGATCCAAGCGCAATCATTGATACAGGAAAGGAAATCTATGGTGCTTTGATTGACAAAGTCAAATCAATGTCACCATTTTTGGATAATGTATCTAACCAGTCATTCTTAGTAGCGTTCATTCTTACTTTCTTAGCCGCTACTAAAGCGATTGATGCACTGACGGCAGGAACATTCTCTGCAGCTAAAGCAACTTTGAGAGCAACTGAGTCAGCTCTCGGTGCATTCACGACAACAGTGGCGGATGAACTAATGGGAATCAAGAAAATCCTAACCCAAAATCCAATTACAACTATGAAAGACATAGCTCTTCTTCCACTATCAATTGCAAAGAACGTGATACTCACCGTTGATACGATTCTGAGCAGTATTCTTGTTAGAGGAATAATTTCAAATTCCCCGTTCAAGGTATTATTCGAAGTTCTTGGCAACTTCTACATGTGGGTGGGCAAGAAATTGGACCTGCCAGGTAGCCATAGGGTTGGTAGAGCAATTGATTTAATGGATGATTGGAAGGAACTTTCCAGATTAAGTCCTAAAGATTTGAAGAAGGTTTTACGTCAATCTCGAACAATAATAAACAATCCAGATCTGTTTGCAAAGATGGACGGATTTGCAAAACTTGAAGATGGTGCTAATTACCAAAAAGCAGCCATGAAAAATCTTCGCGATGCTATGGTTTCAAAGGGTGGTAAATTAAAGAATTTAGACTCTGATACATTTAGGGGAACGTTGAATGAATTGACCCAAATTGGTGTTGTGTTTGGTCCAAATGGGGAAAAGATGGTGACGGTTGCTACTGGAAAGTATGCAAAGGGTGGCACTGGATATGATAGAGATTTAACTAGGGTAGTCTATGATAGCGATGGAAATGTTGTAAAAGTAATCGAAGTTGATGCAAAGCACAGCAAGAGTGGAGGTTCTAGAGGGCAGGTGAACAAAGCAACCAAGGAACATAATGGACAGGGTATCGCAGATTATCAAGATGATAAGTTCAAGGAAAATTTCCTCGATAACGGAGAACAAGGCAAACAGGACTTCATTGACCACATGAGCTCAAAAACAGGTATGTCAAAGAAAGATGCAGAAGACCTGTTTGAGGCTAAGAGGAAATGTGCTCTCAAAATAACTTCTAATTGTGATGCGAAATACGAGACAACATCTAGCAAGGACAGCAAAATAACTGATATTTCAACCAAGGATTGTACAACAGCATGCGGTACTGCACAAGATATAGATTTCCAAAGGGCTGATAAGAACATTAAAGGATACGTGTGGGATGATGCAACCGGAGATTTCATCCCAGATTTCTACAATTCAGGAGACATAGATCCAGTGACTGATGTCTTAGCAGGAGTCAATAAGATAGAAGCCCAATCGGCAACTTATGTATTAGCAGAGCCTGTAACTGAACTTACTACTTTTGCAAAAGCATTGATTGCAGTAGGCGCAAGTGTATCAGCATTAATTGGAATCATCATTCTGTTCAGAGTTGTTCCACGCAAACCAAAGATGAATAGCATTTGATAGGTTAATATTCGTGAATAGATTTCTGACTATTTTTGTAAACCAGTAGAATGTAGAGGTGAGGGCTTAATACGACCTACCTTGTTTTAGATGATGAGCCTAGCAGCATGAATCCTAGGAGTTAGAATTGTTGCGATTTGTGACTCTCTTGGAGATATAACATGCGTGACTTTCAATCATTAGGACTATCGGAAAAATTGCTTCTTGCTATTGAAAAAGAAGGATATACGACACCAACTCCAGTTCAGGCACAATCAATTCCCCCGCTTCTCAAAGGAAGAGATGTTCTCGGAGTAGCACAAACTGGAACAGGGAAAACTGCTGCATTTGCGCTGCCTGTGTTGCATGTATTAGATAGGACAAAAACCCAGGCTAAACGGCAGATTAGAGGTCTAGTATTGTCGCCTACTCGTGAGTTAGCTGCTCAAATTGACGAGCGGTTTTCTGCTTACAGCGAGCACATGGACATCAAGCACAAAGTAATCTTTGGTGGAGTTAATCAGAATCCCCAGGTCAGAGCATTGCAAAAAGGCATAGACTTGCTGGTAGCTACACCAGGAAGACTGCTTGATCTAATTGGGCAAGGTCACATCGATTTGAGAAATGTTGAATTCTTTGTTCTCGATGAAGCCGACCAAATGCTTGACATGGGTTTTATTAGAGACATCAAAAAAGTGCTCAATCTACTCCCGAGGAAACGACAAAATCTCTTGTTCAGTGCAACTATGCCAAAGTCAATTGCTGAACTAGCAGACTCATTTCTAAACAACGCGATCAAGGTTGATGTAAGTCCAAAAGAAATAACCGTCGATAGAATCGCTCAGAAAATTATGTTTGTCAAAAAAGCGGACAAGCGAAGACTGCTTGTGGAGATTATCAAGCAAGAAAAGGTAAGAAAAGCCATTGTATTCACAAGGACCAAGCATGGAGCAAACCGTTTAGTCAAACAACTTGGGCAAAGCAGGATTGATGCTGCTGCAATTCATGGAAATAAAAGCCAAAGTGCAAGAACTAAAGCATTAGAGAGTTTCAAAACTGGTGAAACTAAGATACTAGTTGCAACTGATATTGCAAGTCGTGGAATTGATGTAGACAACATCACCCACGTGTTCAACTACGATTTACCGAATGAACCAGAGAGTTATGTTCACCGTATAGGAAGGACTGCAAGAGCTGGGAAATCAGGTGTTGCATACGGCTTTTGTGATGATACTGAATCAGGTTACTTGGTAGGAATTCAACAACTAATTGGTTTTGATATTGATGTTGATGAATCTCATGACTATCATTTCAAAGGGGCAATTCCGAAGCCTGATCAGAAGCCTGGTAAGATTAAAACTAGTTCAACAGGCAGCAAAAACCGCAATTCAAACAGCAACAAAAATAAGAATCGAAATTCGAACAATAACAAAAATAAGAATCGAAATCCAAGTAAAAACAAGAGTAGAAATTCAAGCAACAACAAAGGCAAGAATCGCAATAATCAGAGACATCACAAGCCTAAACAAGGCAATCAAAAATCAGGAAATGGGAATAAGAATCGGCAACGAACTCCTAAGAGTCCATACAATAGAAATCGTTCCCATAATAAGAAAAATTGATTCCTATTGCTAAGAATTCAGTTAAATTTTACTTTCAAGACACCCCCTCCTTTTTTTGTTAAATACCTTGGAAAATTACGTCAAAATATGGCATCAATAACATACGGCTGGAACTTAGAAACGATACTTAGAGTACACGGAATTGAGAACAACTTCTCGGCTCTGAAACAAGACAGAATTCAGGAGTACAATCAAAACTTGAAAGCCTCAATTGCGCTTCTGCAACCGATACTAAAGAAGTACGATGGTGTAAACATTTGGTTAATGTGTCTGCAAGACTCTGAAATCAACTTGATGGAATCAAAGATGGTTGGAATATCGACAATGATCGGGGGATATGTTCCAGAGCTGTTCTGGTCGCTTGTACCAAATGAGGCAGTCAACGACAATCTGCCCTCAAAGAATTTTGAATCGCTAATCAAATTCTTCTTGGATATGAAAGGGAAGGGAATTGAAATCCCACCACCAACTGTTCACTTTTCAGGATGGCATGCTGAACCTATCAATCTCTCAGAATAGGTAATGGTGGACGCTGGGGTCTTGAAACCCATGACAACAACACTGAATTTCTAAGGGCGATTCTATCACTGCTCAAATCAAATCGAACTCATATCGCAGTTGATACAATCATCCAGGAGATCAAGGTTCGAACCGAATCCAATCATCCTTACTGCCAGCCTTTCTGTAGAAGTTTGTCCCATCATCAGCAATGAACCACTCATAGCCTTTTGAGCCTGATTCGTGAGCTGGCTCATATGCTCGTGGTGTTATGAACTTGGATGTTGCTTGATAGTGTAATTTAATCTTTGAATAATCCAATCCTAAGGTTATCCCATCTGACACGACCTTAATCAGCATCATCAGATTAAACAAAACTATACTAGATTATATTTTATCCTTGAATGTAAATACCAATATACAAACAACAAAACAGCAAATAGGCCCACAGCAATATGATGAAGCGTTTTGTTCTACACTTACAGATTGGATTGTTCCGTCTTCACAATCTATTCCTAATGTCTTCTTTCCATCTCGAAACTCTTCTGAAGGTCCCTCAAACACTATCAAACAAGAATTTTCAATAGGCTCGTCATATACAATAGTCACTGAAATTTCACTTCCAATTGCAGTAATTTTTTCGTGCCCAGTACCTCTGATTGACCTCTCTTGTCCATTTTCGATAATCGTCAGGTTCCAACTCTCTTCTCCCAGATTGTATTGGTTTTCCAAATAAATTGTACTTTTTATTTCATACTTTTCTACATATTTTACTCCGAGATAGATCAATGATAGAATTACTAAAGAAAGAATCAATATCGCAGTAATGAGATATTTATCTTCAGA
>PBDU01000022.1 GCA_002718195.1 Methanobacteriota archaeon
AATTCACCATCTATTTGTTGGATACAATCAGATTCATATTCCTCATATAATGGCAGAATACAATGTCCATCCGAGTCAAAATCACCAAAGTTTCGATAATTGTAAATCTCCCCATTGTACAAAGTAACTACACTTTTTTCCTCACTAATGAATGGTTGTGGTGCTGGGTTACCAGTGATAGAAAGTAGAGTATGTACAAATTCAATCCCATTGATTTCAATTTGATTTGTCAGATCAGGGCCTCTGTGATGGAGATACTCAGTAACATGATCAAGGTCCAAAATTCTACGTGATGTTGCAAGTATTCCACACACGCTACCACCTCCTTCTAAAGCCATTCCCTATTATTCGAATACGAAACCACCTCCATACTCGGTAGAAATTCTCTCAACTCGTGTTCGAATGTCGTCGAGGTCTATCTCTTGGAATTGCTTTCTGAATATGCAATGGCCTTCGCAAGCACAGGAGTAATTTGGAAAGGGTAGAATTGCTGATTCATTAATCAGAGCATGACAAACGACACCCCACAGGTAATCAATTTCACCTTCTTTGAATGGAAACGGGATGTCGGTGGTATCAAACCTCTCCTTTGTGTGACCTTCCCACATTGGATAAAGAGTTCTGCTAAATGCGGATTGGAACAAAAGATTCATGATAATAACCTCAGCTAATATTTCATCTACCTTGAAATGAAGAGAAGCCATCTGATAAGGGTGATCTGAGGAATCAAATAATCGAATATACTTGAGTTCATATTTCGTCCCAACTTTACTGAGAATTAGAGTAATTAGAGAAACCATCATCTCCGGAAAATCAGAAAATCGTTCACATTCGATCCAGTATCTAAATCCCAATAAATCTCGGATAGTTTCGATTGTTGCCTCATCTCCACGCAAAGAATTCTGTGATTCAAATATTGAAGCAATTGATTTAATCCTTGATTCGAATATTATTGATTCGGTAATATCCTCATCTATTGATTCCAACAATTCTGTGAATTCAACATAGGATGATTTTTGCAATAAATTTATCACCTTCTGCTCAATAATCGAATAAGAATTAGGATGTTTTTCTCGAAACAAAGAATTCCTAATTTCAGTTGCTTCTGCGGATTTCCCTGCGAGATATAATGCACGAACTATGTCCAATTTTCCACCCCACATTTGTCATGCTAAATCTCAATGATGACTATGCGTTTTACTTCTTTTATGTTCAAGCAGTTGTAGCACCCCTTCAGCAAGGGTAATTTGGGGAGTCCATCCAAGTGATTCCATTCTAGAGATGTCAATTCGACTACGCTCGATTTGTCCAATCCTATCTGGCACATACGTAGGGATAAGATCGATTTTCGTTATTGAGCTAATAACCCCGACAAGGTCATTCACACTCACTTCCTCTAAACTTGCTACATTGAAATGCAGATATTCAGGCCATTGTTCGGCTTTTAGTACAATAGCACTAGTCACATCATTCACATGAGTGTAGCAACGAGTTTGTTCCCCTGATCCATGAATTTCAATATGCCCATCATTCAATGAAGATTCAAGGAATTTTTTGATTACAAGTGTTTCCCTCATCCCAATCCCATAGAAGGTAGCAGGTCTGATAATTCGATAATCTAGATTTGGAATTGATGAAAGTAGATTCTCGGCATCAGCCTTCGATTTAGCATAAATTTCCGTTGGGACAAGGGGGGATGATTCTGACTGAATTTCACAACCGTTATTGCCATACGCACAGACTGTTGATATGAACAACAATCTGACACCATTGGATTGACAACATTCCGCAACAATCCTGGTACCTTCTATATTTACTCGTTCACACAAATTCTGATTCGCTTCGGCATCATACAAATCAGCCACAGCTGCCAGGTGAATACACAAATCAGAATCCGCAACCGCTACCATGAATGCATCGGCATCAAGGATATCACAACCATCCTCTAGATCATAATGCAGAACTAAATGACCATAAGATTGCAGGCTATTCACAACATATCTCCCAAGGAACCCTTTGCTACCAGTAACCAATATCTTCATGATTTCAACTCCAGATTTTCCTCATAACCATTCCTATGGGCGGCTCCTCATGTGGCTCATCCAGCAAACCGAATTGCCTGATAAATCCAGCTTTCTTTGCGGTTAAAATTGTATCTTTAGACCATTGTCCCTCAGGCCATGCTAACCATGGCGTATGCACTCTTTCTTCGATTGCTTCGGTTACTCTGTGCAGGGGTTCTAGAATATTGGAGGATTTCCGCAAGTCCTCGTGGGAGGGTCCATGGGAGGCGATAATCCAGCCTTTTTCAGAAAGATGTGAAATTTCATCTAGAGTCAGTAACCAACTGGGGTTCAACATTTCATTTACTCCAAGTTCATCTAACCTCAAATGCGCGGATTCTTCAGACATTGCTTTCAATTCTTCTCTAATTGAATTAGAATAACTTCCTTGTTCGGAGGAGAATTGGTAATATCGTTGTAACGGCAGAGGATGAACGGGAATCTGAAATTGGCTCTCTGGGATAAATAGTACTGGAGTCAGATTGGGGAGTCTCTCAAACGTATCCTCAAGAAGGAGTACATCAGCCCACCCGTCGTCAAAAGTAACTAGTGCGGTACATTCAGGGTCCCACTCTTTAGCCCTTGAATCAAGTTCTTTCAAGCGTTCAATGAGATCTTCGAGTTTAATTGACATACCATACTCTGCATGGAGCGTGTGCACAATTCCTGGTTCACTGTCATGAATACGATGAATTGTAGGGACTTCAAATGGATAGAATCCACGGTTCATCCGTCCTGCGTATACGCCTTCAGGGCACAGAGAAACTGCCCAGTCCACCAAATCTTGGACTGTGTCGCATCCTTTAATCGAGTCTGTTCGGCGTTGATCTATTGACTGATCTGCTAATTTCTCTGACCAACCACCACTTCCGTTAAGTACGGCAATCGGTTTCTTCTCTTGCCAAGCGATGGCTATTTCGCTAAGCGTCCCTGCCCCTCCCGACACTGCGATTACTAAGTCTGCACTTCGAATCACGAGATGGTTTCTCATGGAGCCCAAGTCTGTCCTTACAATCCCTGCTTCAAACGGATTCAGCACCAAAGGGAACCCCCATCCAGGCTCAATATGAGTTAGATTTGTATTAACTAAGGACTTAGAGTGTCCTCTTGCAACTGCTCGCATCGCCCCAGTCATCCCTCCTGATACAATATCGAAACCAAGTGAAGTCAATTGTTCAGAAAGGTCCTCTATTTGTAATCTCAACGGGCGAGGTAAATTTCCGGCAGTGCCTATAATTGCAATGACATTCCGCATATTATCACTCCAAATTACCCCATAGTTCAACCCATTTAACACCAACATGAAACCACCACTGGGCATATGCATCATTGTACACATTACGTGCACGGTGGCGGAGATAGGCAGTAGAATTGATTAACATTCTTTCAAAAATCCCCTCCAGCCATTTTTCTTGATCCTCAGAAATTATTCCCTTTTCCAACGAGCGCTCAAAAACTACTCTCCTAACCTCTTCATCATTAGCGTAATCTACCAGTTTTCGTACAGGTAATCCTCGTTGATTATCTCCAATGATACGATGGATGTGACCTGCAATCCTAGGTGTGGCGGAAAACATGTCCATCGTGCTTTCTGATTTCAGGGGGCCAGTGTGCAATTCATCAGAGTTAGGTGACGGTGCATTTGATTCATCGAATTCACCAAAACGAGGGAATTTGTCCACATTAAGATGTTCTCCTGCTTCCACCGTAATATGGTCGTTCACTGGATGCCAGTCGGATAAATCTGGCCGATACCGGGCAAAAGAGGGGACCCACAGAGAGATGTGAGCTGGGCGATTGGTTCCTTTGTCTTCATTGGGGTTCGTTCGATGCCAAGTTAAACTATGAAGAACAACCATTGATCCCTTTTTGACAGGAATTCGAATAACATCCTTGCGTTCGCTGAAATCCATCGGATCCATGATGAAGTCCACAGGTGGAGATACACCCCACTTGTGAGATTTGTCTACAACCTCCAAGCAGCCACCACTTGTCGTCACATCTTCCATAGGTGTCCATGTTGACAACGCATCGGGGGTATCTACAGGCCAAAAAGGATAATCCTGATGCCATGGTATTGTAGAGTTTAGGGCAGAGAATGGTTTGCGAATGACATGGTCATGAATGAGTTGGATGGAAGGTTGTCGCATGAAAAATTGAGCCGCTTGTATCAATCGATTATCTCTTAGTAGTTCGTCAAATCGTGGTTCAGTCATCCACATATCTCTCCATTGACAAATTCTCTCATCGTATGATTCAAGATCAAGACCCATATCACCTGCGTACCTTTTCCTCATCTCTTCTAACACTTGATTAGATTCATCCATCTCCTCTACTCCGAAGACAGAATCTAGTACAACATATCCATGCTCGACGAAAAATTCCAAGGCTTCTTCTGAGAGATTGTTGAATTTAATTTCGCTTTCTTGGAAAGCTTTGCTCACGACCACCCCAACACCTCCAGTCCTTTGCGCAAAGGATAAGTTGCTTGTTGAAAGGAAGAGTCGATGATTTTCTCCATCTTGGAGATATCTTCAATTCTCTCTTTTTCCATCTCGCCATTGTTTGTTCTTAGCAATTGGTGATCCCTTACAGCAAGCATCTCCCCTTCTGGAAATCGGATGAAACGAACCCCCTGTAAAAATGGACCGAAGTCCGGTGTTGTGTAGTGTGCTTTAACCATCTCATCGAAAAATGAGAATGGAACGCCTTCTGTTGTGAATACGTAGTTCTCAGAGAACCTCTCACTATTTGGTAGTAGGTGCTCAAGAGTAAATTTACCATCAGAGTGCGCACGAATTCTATATGTTAAGCCCGCATGTGTATGTACTGAATCAGATCCAATACGAATGGGAGTCAAATACGGGTGCCCATTACCGAAGTCCAACCACCAATCTTCATCTTCAATTGTTACAGTGATGGCCATATGAGATAACTTTCCTTCCATCCACGCTGGTACCAATTTAGAATCAAATCCACAATACCGAAGAACCTCATTCATGAAAGGGTTGTAATGTCCACAAGGCCCACCCCTAAGAGAAAGCATATCTTCGATAATTTCCTCGTGAGTTGGAGATCTTCTAGGACGAACTAGCATCATAATGTTAGTGAATGGAACAGTGGAAAGGGTACTCCTAATGAGTATCTTCAATCCGTCTTCTGTTTTTTCCACTTCACTTATTCCTAGTGCTTCGAGAAAAACCTCCGCTTGTTCAGGATTTATTTGGAATTCTTTCAACTTGACATCACCTCGATAACTCCTTTCAATTGTTTAGCACAGATAGACAATAACTTGGGGTCTAAGGATTCATCGGCACCATGTACAGAACAATGGTCGTCATTGGGTCCGATTGCAAGATATGGTGTGTTTTTCAGAAGGTGGTTCAAACATGGACACCTGTCTGCACCGAAGGCCTTGTTCAAAGAGCGATGACGAACAGTCCAGCTTCTACCATCCTCTTCTAGGATGGTTTGCAATTTTTCAAGAACCCTGCCTAACAATGGATTCTGGTTCAAAATCATGAATCGTTGTCTACCATCCTTGTAGAAGTAACCTGTCTCCTCAATCCATAAATCGATAGGAGGGGTTTCCAGTGAACCATAACGCTGCTCTGCGTATGGACTACCAATTTCCTCTTCTCCTTGGAGAAAATAAGCTATGTTCACCGAAGGGTCGGACTGCTCAAACAAAATCAACCGTTGTGCCAGAGGCACTAGGTTATCGCCAACTCCACGTCCAATCCATCTGCCATCAACATCGGTCATATGCCAGGGGTCACTTTTCCATTCAGACTCATCTGCAGCCTCTACATCGTAATGGCCCCAGAACCCAAGCCATTTCCCCTCGGGATTGGATTCCCGAATCGCTGTAATGAGTGGCCGATAAGGCGCCTCCTCATTGTAATCGAGATTAACTGTAAATCCTAGATCCTCAAATCTTACTTGAATATCTTTATGTATTGATTCTAGCCCCTTTGGATTACTTTCAATAGCCCTCATACCAACCCATTCAGAGACAAGTATACGTGTTCTGTTAGTGTGCTCAGTAGACCAGATATTACGCATCACTTTTCACCTCCAAAAACTGTTGAATCTGTTCATGTAATTCTAAAGCAGACCCTTCTACATCAACAAATTTCAACTTTGCTATCGTATTGGTCAAAGCCGCATCAATTAGAGTAAAATCTGTCTTTGATAATTCTCCGTTAACCAATGGAAGGGTCTCTAGAGCCTCGCTTAGAACATTAACTGAATGAGAAGCCCTAGACAGTAGAGCGTTTTTTATGCAATCATGTAGGTTATCATCTCTATTCTCAAGGGACTGAACTGTGCCCTTTAGCGCGGCTGCGCCGAACAAATCTGCAAAGAAGCGAGATTGGAAAGATTGCACTAGTTCGGATGAGTCGCATACAGTGCTAGATCGACGATGTAGCATTGGGAAGGGAAAGTGCCCTGCAGCAATTCCCTTCTCCATCAGAATACGAATGAGCCAGAAACTATCTCCTCTGCGAATTGATTGACCATTGCATATGAATCTAGGCGTAGGTTTATTCAATACAGATTTGTTAAAGACTACGGTAATTCCACCACGAACATACCACGGCCGATGTGGTTTGTTAAGCACCGAGGCAGATGCCACAAGAGGGCGATTCAATGTACCCCTCCAAAGCATCAAATTTGCTAAATCGCCACCGCTCCAGTCTTGACCAATCGGCGGAAATCTAACCCTCGGCCTATCTTGATCCGAAAGGTCGTACGCAGGGTCTCGAATCGACCAACGCTCCCCATTTGATAATTCACCAATTTGAGCCAAATCTCTGAGATTCGTCAAAATCGTAGAAGAAGATGGAATTGGAGGGTCGCCAGTAACATCTGCAACGGCAAAATCAACATCCTTGTTGTTCAATGCAAAATGCCACACCATGTGAATCCAGGGCCAGGGTTGTTTGACAGAAAGACCGTTTTCATCTTGCACAAGAGCGGAGAATTCCAAATCAGAGTCCAACCAACAAATGATTTGATTGCCTTTGAGGGTCTTAGCATATGATTGCACATTTTCACGCGCATCATACATCTTTGAAGTCTGATCATCGCCAACATGCTCATCTCCAATAGCATTGAAAGCTGCTCCTAACCTTCTTAATCGTTGAGCGATATGAGTAATTGTGGATGAATCTAATTCGTGATTCATAGCGTGCCACGAAAGCATTCCTTGTGGGAGAGGGATATCCGATGACTGTAAAGCCATTTCCAACTCTGTTTCAAGTGAAGCAATTGAATCAAGAGAAATTGGTCCAGAAGTTAGGATTGCAATTGGGCGTAATTCTTCATCAACAGCCATAATCCGCTTTTCATTTACTACTTGGTTATAGTATGGAATGTCCCACCAATTTTTTGAGATATCTGAAAAAAAAATCTCATTTTTATGGAAGATGTTTTTTTGATTTCGGCTCAAGTGACTAACCACAACATCATCTCCTAAATGACTAAATTGTTTGATTACTTGAAATATTCGTAAATCAATTCCTGTTGAAAAGGTGAAAAACCCGCTGATTGAAGTAATACGAATCAGGGGGTGCCCTTTGATTTGCTTAGTTTGATGGCCTTCCAACTGCGTGTGTAGTCCAGCCTTGTAGCTTTAGTGCCTCCAAATCAAGAACTCTTCTGCCGTCATAAATTACTGAATTTCTCATTCTCTCACAAAGCCCATTCCAATCTAGGTCAACACATGCTTTGTGAGCAGTTACTAAAATCGCAATATCATGACCCGATGCTTGATCAATATCTGTGATGACTTCAACTCCCTCTGAAAATCCACCATCTAAGTGAGGATCCCAAGCACTGACTTTGATTCCTTTCTCCATGAGAGCTTCTGCCAACGGCTCAGCCGGCGTCTCTCTTGGGTCCCCAACTTCAGCCTTATAGGACCATCCAAGCAGCAGAACTCTAGCATCATCACTAGACACGCCCGCTTTCCAAAGCAAGTCTGAAATAACGCCAGAAACGTGATTTGGCATAGACCTGTTTACCGCTCTTGCAGCAGTGATTAATTCGGCTGGAACGCCAACATCTGCAGCCCTTTGAATCATGTAATACGGATCTACTGGTATGCAATGTCCTCCAACACCAACTCCAGGCGTGTATCTGTGGAAATTCCACTTGGTGGCTGCAGCGCTTAATACATCTTCAACATCCACATCGAGTGCAGGGAAAATTCTAGCCAATTCATTTACCAAAGCAATGTTGATGTCTCTCTGAACATTTTCGATTACCTTAGCTGCTTCTGCAACTTCTAGTTTCCCAACATATCTTACGTCTTCAGTGGTTAACTTACTATACAAATCTACCAGTTTTGCACCAACTTCTTGATTAGAACATCCAATTACTCTTGCAACCTGTCTTACTCCATGGGCAGGATCACCTGGATTGAATCTTTCAGGGCAATATGCTATCTCTAAATCTTTACCGATTTCAAGCCCCAATTCATCAATTATTGGCAGCCATGTTTGAGCGGTAACACCGGGATATACAGTTGATTCTAGAACAACAATGGTATTACTTCCTTTTGGAATGGATTCGAAAACTGCCCTTCCTGCGGATGCAACATAGGTCAAATCTGGCTTCAAATCATCTGTAACTGGAGTTGGAACTGTAACTAGGACAACATCACAATGAGGAACAGCCTCTGCTGTTGATGTAGTTATGTGCCAATTTTCTGCTCCTGGAGCAGGAATTATATCATCAACATCAGGATCACCTGTTGGATTTTCTCCTCTCTTAACCATATCAACAGTCCTTTGAGATATGTCAACTCCCCAGACAGTAAATCCTGCATCGTGGAAACCAATTGCGGTCGGTAAGCCAACATAGCCCAATCCTATGATGCCGACGGTTTGCATGGTATCGGGCAATAACAGCACTTTTTCAAGTTGGTGCATTAGATGTCTTTTCTATATCATATTAGCAATATTTCAGAAAGCCTGTGACTTATTTCATCTGCACCATTAGGAACAATCTCCTCAATTTCCCGATTGGATAATTCAAACATCTTGTTGATGTCTTTCTTAATTCCCGATTTCGCCCTATCTTGATTTACGACGCCCCAGCCTTCTTTTTCTGCTTCCAGGCATCGTGATAACTGGTCATCCATGCCTGTGTTCATGTTAGGTAAGAATAATGTTGGCAGCATCATTAATCTCATTTCGTGAAACGAATTGTAGCCGCCTGCTTGCACTGAATAATCGAATGCGTTTAGATACATTGAATTCGGATAATCTCGCATTATGTGTACTCTATCCATTTCAATTTCAAGCCTACTGCCCAACATGGATTCACCAAGAACCACGTGGACTTCGTCATTTTCAAGCAAGGAATCAATCACCATTCTGGCCTCAGATTCAATATCATTGATTCGACCTGCTCCTAATTGAACATAGACACCAATACAATCACTAGGAATTCCAATTCTTCTCCTTGATTTTTCTCTAGCCCACAATTCATTCTGGTCAAATAAAGTAATCGCTGAAGTTTTCATTATCTCTGCGCTGTGATTTAATTCAGTTATTTTGTCTTCAACTGCATCCCCTGGATGTATGATTAAGTCAAAGTGTTCAATTGAATCTACAGGTACTTTGGACCCCTTCTTGAACATGCCTCTCCTTACCCATATTTTCCTTGTAGAGTTATTTTCTCTAATCGCATTGAGCATCCCTCGATATGGAAAAGCCCCATCAAAAACAAAAGCTCGGGGTTTGTGAGTTTCAAATACTAGGGTCAACATTTCTTCTACAAGCATATTCCATTTGCTAGCACTCATTTCCTTCTGCTTGCCTCTTCCGGCTAAATGGTAGGTTACAAATCCTTCAGAGTAAGGAATGTGCAGAGTAGGCATGGTTGTAAAGAAGATAATTTCAGTTTCAGGATTAGATTTTCTTAGCCTTCTAGCAATTGCGTATAGCCTAGTGAAATGGCCAAAACCTACTCCATTTGTTGGAAAGAACACAATAGCATCCCTTGAGATGTTTTGTTTTTCTAAATTCAAAGAATCATAATCGGTATCAATTTTCTTTTGGGGCCTTCTACCCAGTCTTTCCAAGCCCAGCAAGAACACATAAACTGGGAATGTGATAGGTAGAAATGGTATTCTCCAAGGCTTTTCTACAGCTATAGTGATGTGTCTGCCAATTCGATAGGATAGGCTTTCCTTTAATCGAGTGATTTGCCTTTGTTGTCTTTGAATCCTTCTTTTTGCTCTCTCGCTTGATGATAATATAATTTCTGCTGAGCCAGATTGCTCTTCAATTGTGGCGATTTCATTATCGCTTCTCACAGCCGACGAAGCAGCATCAAGAGTGTCTTCGTCCATGCTTAACCCTCAATGGCTTCACTATTGACTATTTTGTAAATGCTAAATAATTTCTGAAAATTTTGATTTGAATTTTGATTCCTGATCTTCTAGTTCATCTAAATTAAATCCTAGGCTCTGTTTTAATTCTAATAGGTCTGAAATGCCCAAGTCGTCTGAGAAAGCTATCCCAAGTTGATATTTCTCAGCATAATCTTGCATTAGGCACTCTGAATTAACCAGGCTTGGCACTCCATACTTGGCACCATCAAACATTTTCACCGGTAAAGCTCCCATCGAAATATTATCACGAGAGTGGTCATAATAGCACCACATGAAATCAATTCCTTGCATTAGGTTCGAGAGGTCATTTTGGCTAAATGAACCAAGATATTCAGCCTCTAGGTTGGTGAATAATTCTAGCACATCATCAACCAAAACCCCGTCTCCTGCAAGTTTTATTCTTGGAATTTGTTTTTGCTTGGATGCCCACCTGTGCAATGTTTTGAAACCTTCTAAATCCCTTAGCCTGCCAAAATACCCTATTGTCACATTCGAATTATCTGTGCTAATAGCTTCAACATTTTCTCTTTCGTAATTTAGGATAGAAGTGCACTCAATACCATGCTCATTCAAATATTCTTTGAACCCATCATAGCGCCCGTCGTCAATCCTCTGGCTTGATGTAATTACGAATTCAGCCTTTTTTGCCCTCTTTAGCATGTTTTTTTCCATTCTCTTGGCTATAGTTCCGCTTAAAGGATAATTGAGTTTTGAAACCCAAGAGTGGGAAATATCATGCATGTCATATACTAACTTCAATCCGTTTTTTTGTTTGGAAATACCAACGGCAAGAGTATCAGAATCATTACACCAGATTATGTCATAATCCTCATTAGAAATTTCTGTTTTGAGATTTTTCGAAAACTTCCTCAATCCAAAAATAGTCTTTAGTTTGGCTCCATATGAATAAATGCCGATCTGGTGACGAATTATTCTGTACATGCCTACGTCTTCAGTATGGGTGTATTTATGTTCACGATCAAAAGCATGTATTGTCACATCATGCCCAATTTCTGCCAGCCATTTTGCGTGTCTTTGAACTCTCGGGTCCGGCGAGCATGCGTTGCTAACAAGCATTGCTATGCGCGCCATGCCATCACCAAAAAGTTCCCACGAATGATGGTTTTCATATCAATTTCAAAATTTTACTGCTTTGGGAAAAGATTCGTTTCCTCCAAAATTGTGACATCATCCATCCATTGTAAGTATTCACTGGTTTTACTTTCAACAAAATCTCTATGGTTTTGAGGAATTAATTCAAGACCCTTAGGATATGCTTTCTCCCACCACGATAGATCTTCTTGTAAGAGTTCAGATAAATCTGGGACTAAGTTTTCAGCCCCCAATATTTTTATTGCCCAAAGGGCATGTTGAGCAGTTCTCATCGGTCTTTCAGTCAGGAATTTACTAATCTCTTTTGAATTCAAATCAACTTCTCTTCCAAGCGGACCATTTTTGTGGAAACATTTCCAACATTTTCCACAACCGGTTACTCCATTTCCTCTCATGCAGGAATTTATATCATCGATTAAAGAAGATTTTTCGCAAACTCTCAGAGCACCGGCTTCAGATATGTGGTTAATCGGTAGAACCAATTCAAGCCCCGCTTCTCTAAATCTATTTGACCATAACTTCCAGTGCCCGCTTTGTGAAAAATCTCTGTACCACTTGCCTTTTTGCAACCATGTATTATCGATTAGGGCTCCAAATGCAATGCTTCCCAAATCAAACATGTCGGCAAGAAGGATTAGGTGCACTCCGCTTGCATAATCAGTTGAAAAACCAACTTGTTTGCCATGGAATGTTCTGATTATTTCGTGATTAGAGGGCACTTTTAACACATCTCTGCCTAGTTTTTTTTTCCAAGCATCAAATATTCTGAAAGCATTTCTATGGTCTAGCATGGATGTGAAACTTCTCTCATTGTATCCAAGTATTGTATCATTTGGTAGGAGTAGGGCTGCGGCTGTAGAGTCTATGCCGCCAGAGTATGATAAAGCCAGTTTTTTACCAAATCCTCGCCCTTTCGTAATTGGCTTTTTCACTTCCTTATTCCAAGGTCTAAGTAACACATCGGTTGCTAATTCCAATAATGCAGGATGAGTTTTGTTCAGATTGAAATCTATAGGCATATCCCAGTAAACCCATCCGTTCGGGTGTCTAAACCATAACTTAGAATTTTCTTGAAACCAGTTTTTTGTTAGGTGTTCTGAGTCATAGACATGTTTCAGAATTTTTTTGTTTGCTGGAGTCGGGTCAATTCTAACCTGTAAAAAATTAGATGAGTCATCTGACTTTTTTTCATAAGTTCTAATTCGCTTTAGTTTTTCGATTGCTTTTTGTTTTAAGTTTTCAACCTCAGCTTCAGGCCATTTTTCAAGTAAGTGAATAACTTCTTCGAATTCTTCTTTTTTCCAATGTAGCCTCACAATTATGCTTTTTGAAACAACGCCATTAATCTCACAATCAATGTTTCTAGAAGCGATCTCAAGAGCTTTTTCAAAATCCCCAGAATTGTACGCTTTTTGCATTTGCTTGCGTACAAAAACCCTCCTCATAACTTATGATGTGTTGATTTAGTTATCATAATTTTTCACAAAAAGATTCATCGAAGGATATGTGTAATATGTCTTCCAGCGCCTGTCGAACAAGGCCATTAAGCGTGGAAGGGTTTTGCTGGTGTTTGAAATGAACGTTCTTTGGTTATCTGTTAGAAGGTTCGGAAAAGATCTATGTGGAACTACGCAGATTGCTTTGTTGGACAAGATATCACAATATTCTGAACAGGTGGAAATCTGGGCTAGGGGAGAATATGAACCTAGTCAAAATTGGGGTTTAGTTAGTTTTCCAGATGATTCTAAAATTGGTTTTCAAACCAAAAATTTAGCCAAGCATTTTTTGCTTTCAGAACAAGATTTTTCTAAATTTCAGCATGTTTTGATAGATTGGCCACTGGTTAGATACCTTGGAAAAAAGGTTAATGAATTTGAATCCTGGAGTTTAATCGATAGGTCCCCTCCAGCCGATAAAGGTATACTCTCTAAGTTACAATGGCGAGATTGGAAATTTGCATGGAAAAAATATCGAGATAGTGAAAATTCGAAATTAGCTATGGTTGTCTCTAGGGAACATGAAGAATTTGTTAAGAATAAAATTGGCAAATCTGTTGATAATATCACCATCGTAAATGCTGGTGTTGACATTAACAAGTTCAATTCGTCAAACCATAGGAGTATGAATCCACTGAAACTAGTTTATCATGGAAGATTAGATGCACATCGAGGTGTGCTTTCATTGCCATTTATCAGTCATATTCTTGACCAGAAAGGAATCAAACACGAGCTGCACCTCATCGGAAATGGTAATGCCAGCACGAAAGTAGGTGAGATGATCAAAGATAATGAGAGCATTTATCTTCACGATTCAATGACTCATGATGAAATTTCTAGATTCTTACAAGGTTGTCATATTGGCTGTCTTCCGATGCCCTCAGATTACGAAATGTGGAAAATATCTAGCCCGTTAAAATTATCCGAATATTTGTCTTCTGGTTTATTAGTTGTTGGAATAGACCATACTGGAAATAGATTTGATGAGGATTTGAAATCAATTTACTTAGAGCCAAAAGAGAATTTTGTCAAAGGTTCTGCCGAGTGGATTAAATCGGTACTCGATGATGGAAATTTTGCTGAACTATCTCAACTATCAAGAAAATTCGCAGAGCAAAATCTTGACTGGAATTTAACGACTACTGAATTTATTTCTAGGTTGTTGAATCAATAATTCGGTGATAAAATTCTTCCCATTTTTGACATATTACTTCCTTCTCATAATCTTTCACAGAATCAATTAATTCAAAACTGTCTCGAGTTTTTTTTGCTAGATCAATGATTTTCTTCTCCCAATCTTCAAAGTCAAAATCTTTTGCAGTCTCTACGATTAGGGGCAGACCAATAAGCGACTCGTTTGCCAAAACTGGTGTATTGCAAGCCAATGATTCGAGCGCTGCTAGTGGAAGCCCTTCGTACTTTGAAGGCAGTAATGTCAAAATCGAGCTGGACAGTAAATCCACTTTCTCTTTCTCACTAATCCATCCCAAGGCTGTGGTATTTTCAGAAACAGAATTTGTAATTCCGGTGCAGTAAAGGTGGAACTCATGCCCTTTTTTGTTCAAACGATTAATCAATTCAATAGCAAAATCATGTCCTTTTACAGAATCCTTTCTTCCTATCAAGCATATTTTTCCTTCCTCCTTGCTTTGACTTGGTTTATGCCTTGGATGGATCGGATTTTCAATGACATGCACTTCCCCTAAAAGCGGCTGGATTTGTTCTTTCCAAGCATCACTTAGGCAGATTACTTTCACTTTGTCGTTTGAAAATATATCTTCGTATCTTTTGAACCTATTTTTCTCTTTCAACCACTGCACTATATTTCCGCTATGCAAGTGTAGTATCACGCGTTGCCCTTTTCTTAACAGAAGTCGTGCATAATTCGCTTTTCGTATGAACGAAAAATCACTTGCACAATGAATATGATAAATATCGAAAGCATTCGACTTTAGATGTGCTTTTACATCTTTTCTTGCTCTAGAAAATGCTAGAATCTTGCCAATAAAATTACCAGAACTATAGGTATTCAGGACACTATGAGATGCTTCTGCCCCATCAACGTCTGTGAGAATCGAGATGACCGCACTAATTCCTCCCCTAGCCTCGGAAGGACCCAGGTGGAGGACACGCATGCTTGGGCGTAGGTCTAATTGTTGAATAAATGTCCGAAAAAGTCCCAAGATATCAAAAATCACAATCAATTAGGAGGGCTATGGTAAACCCACTTCCTCTTATTGAACTGGGTCTTGCTAACATTACAATGATTCCCTTTGCATATTATTTTGCAAAGATCAAATTTTCAAAACCACAATCGCTTCAGACGCCTGAAGAAATCCCACAATCGAAAATTTTGATTTTGCTCCCTATTTGGAATGAGCAAACTGTAATTAAATCGAAACTGGATAATTTGAAACAAGAGGTGCAGAGTGTAAATGCTGAATCCGGCAATGAAATATCAATTTTAATCATAGATTCCGCTTCTACGGATAAATCAGTCGAATTTTGCAAAAACTGGCTTAGAGAAAATTCGGAAATATTTCAAGAACATCAAATTATTCAAATGGATGAGAGGAAAGGGAAATCAGCAGCAGTTAAACTTGCTCTCGAATCAGTTAACGCTGCTAGCGAAGATTATGAATTGGTCTTCATGACCGATGCTGATGCAATACTAGAGGATGGGTGCTTGTTGAATCTATTGAGATGGTTCAGCATCGATTCTATTGGGGCAGTTGGTGCAACACCAAATCGAAAACGAGGACTTAGTTCGGAGACAGTCCATCGGGATATGTTTTCGATGCTGCGTGACTATGAATCAAGAGTAGGGTCAACATCAATGCTGGAGGGTTCTGCAATGATTTGGAGGTCAAATCTACTGAAGACTGATGACATTATGATTGATTCGAATGCAGATGATGCTCAAATTGCTACTAGCATTTTTCTTACAGGTTCAAGAGTTATACAGGCGCCAGATGCAAAATTCATTGATTATGCTCCTAGCAAGCGCTCACAGCAATTTAGGCAGAAAAAGAGAAGAGGGCAGGGCTTAATTCGAAATTTTTTAAATTCAAACAAAAAGGTGAACTCTTCGTCAAGCTTAGATCTAAAATCGAAAAGAAATTACAAATTAAATCATTTCTTTCACGTCAAAGCACCTTGGTTTAGTTTAGGATTCCTCCTTGCATCTGCACTCCGACATGGTGTTGCATTGGTTCAATCTGATTATTCTTCTATATGGATCGATTTACCTTCAAAAATTACAACAATTGTTGAGGCAACATTACTTTCTTCGATTATCTTATTGAATTTCGGACTTAGAGTTCCATTATTATCTGCTCTAGGTTCATTCTCTGCTGGAATGCACGCGTTAATTTCTGCGTGGGTCTCAATTTTACTGGGTAAGACATCCAATCTATGGGACCAGCACACCGAAACTCGAGTTAATCGCTGAATTGTGAAATAAAAAAAAGCCCCTCCCCAAGCCGTGGCTTGAGGAGGGGCAATCTCGTCTTTTGACGTTCTTTATCTAATTGTTTTACTCAAGTTAGTGAACTAACTTCATTGAGCGATTGCAGTAGATGTGTCAATTGTTGTTTCAGCTTGTGTGTCAACAATTGTTATCTCAATGGAACAAGTTCCAGAGTTGCATAGGTCTTGTCCAGACTCTGTGATTGTGACACCGTCACCGACTGACCAGTCGTTGTCTGATGTGTCTCCGAACTCAACTGCAGCGCATTGTCCGCCAGTTTGTCCAGGGTTGTCACAGGTTATTGGTGCGTCACCATCAACACTGATTGAGATCTTAACTGCAGCCCAGTTAATATCTGATCCTTGGTTCATGGTAATTCTTACCAAGTCGTCGTCTGTTCCTGTTGTTACGTCTCCGCCAGCGTCAACCGCAGAAATGTCAAATCCTGTATAATCATTCTCAGGGTAAATGTCGATTTCTTCTGTTAGAATTTGAGAATTGATTACCTGATTATTTATCACGCCAATAAAAACTGCATCATAAATTCTTAATTCAGCTTCAGGCAAGTCATTTGAGGTTACATCACTCAAATTTAGGGAGATGAACCCGGAAGAATTAGTTCCAGGATAATCAACCACACCGTCTGAGTTAGTGTCCATTCCAAAACTGGAAAAAGCCATGCTAGGGTCGTATACTGAATAGTAAATCACCCACTCATCTTCGATTATTCCCATTGATTCAACTTGCCAATTTAGATGAGGTTGAACCTGCTCAGGTTCAGTCTGCCCATCTGCCTCAGATTCTGGCACAAGTCCGAAACATCCAGTTAGGATAAGTAGGGCGCTCAAAGTTAATACATTCAATACTCTCAAGTGGTTCATAGTCCCACAAGAGATGAATAATGTGGATAAAGTTTTCACCATCGGCAAAGATTTGTGTTAAGATTTTGAGTGGTAAAATTTCGCGGTTTCGCGATTAGGCATCAATTAGTTCATAAGCCCCCAAAGAGGCAAGGGCTTTTGAGGGGTGTATCTCATGTTGAACATCAC
>PBDU01000023.1 GCA_002718195.1 Methanobacteriota archaeon
CTAAATGCACCATCCGGGAGTCGAACCCGGGTCTCGAGCTTGGAAGGCTCATATCCTAACCGTTGGACTAATGGTGCACACTACTGTCATCGGTGGATATGTATATATAATACAATCGTAGCCACCGAAGATATCAGGGCCCGACCTGAATTCTGACGTGCTTCAGCCATATACTTACGTAATAGCCCACCGCGAACTTACTGCGGTTTCTTCTCGTTCCATACATGCCCTTAGGCACCGCGCACTGGGCTAGCTCGTATACAATCTTTCCCAGCTCAAGGTTTCCACGGAGTCTGCAGCAAGCACGAGATTGCAAAAGTTTTGCAACACACGGACAAGCAATGACAGTTCATTCTACGGTAGTTTTGCCGCGTCAAACTATATGAAAACGCAGCTGAAGTTTTAGCTGCTAGAAATCCAACGTCATCGCAGCTGATATTGGTGGTACAAATGCACGGTTTCAGGTAAAACCACGACGCACATTTTGTATACCTCTTGTGTTAAACATCCCTGACCTCAGGTGTGGGCAACGTCTGGGGAAGCAGAGGAAGATGATGTGTTACTATACGAGAAGGTATAGAAGTAACTCAAATCCACGAGGAGGTCATTGACTGATTGATGCGATTCTTTTAGACATATGAAACTCACCGCTATGAAACTTTTGAAGCTTGTTTTGAAAAGTTTTGTGAAGTACGCCTGAACTCGAGACACGATATGATTTCAAGAAATAATACAATTACAGGAGTCAAACATGTACCAGTTCGATGCCTCTTGCTTCGCTGTTGCCGGACCTGTCGAAAATAATCAGTGCGAGGTCAGTGCAACTTCCAGTAGCATATTTTATCCTCACATGTTCTCTTTGTCCCATAGATGACGAATCTCAACTGGCGAGTTGACAGCAGGTCAATACAAACGCGTTACAAAATTCAACGTGTACGCATCCTCAATGATTTTGCTGCTGTAGGTTATGGAATCACAGCTGTACCGGCTTCAGATCTTGTTGTAGTCAACAACGTGCGTCCCGAGTATGTTGCTGCGTAGCTTCTTCTGCTTGTCATGACACACGCCACACAGAGACCATGGACCTATAGCAATAGTTGGGCCGGGGACAGGTTTAGGGGTAAGCTTCCGATGGGAACGAGAAGAGATTATTTTCGATTTAATTAATTTAATTAGGAGGCTATGATGTTTTGGAATGAATCGATTCGATCCTATGACGTCATGTCTACTGAGGTATGAGCTTGATGTGGAGAAAAGTACTTGTTTGAACTTTGAAAAGGCTTCGCATGCCCCATTTGCGCCTAAAAATGAAGTCGAATTACAGGTCTGTTACAAAGGTTACATCTGTTTCAATTTTGACCTCTTGCGTGTAGCTGCTCCAATATATGTGGGCAAACAAAAGTGATGTATGTCAAATCATAAAATTTTGCGTCCCAAACTTTGACAGAATTCTCTACAGATTTGTGAAGTAGAGCACGTTTGCTCTGGCCCTGGTTTGGTGCACATTTACGATTTTTTATGCGTATTTCATGGCATAGAACGAGTTAGTGCCAGTCCTGCAGAAGTAAGATTGACTATGAGAATCCGCTAGAAAGTACTGGTTCACATTTTACCTGCAGATAACTTCTAAGGCCCTTGAAAACTCGTGTGAGCTCTGCGTGGAGGCAGTACGCTTATTCCTCCGTATTTTGGTATAACGCAGAAGATTACATATCTTTGTCTAAGTTGAGATTCTTAGGGTTCAGAATGCGCTAGTGCTGCACTTCGTGCGCTTGCAACTGGTGGTGTGTACATCGCTGGAGGTATTCCTCCAAAAATCCTTCCTCTTCTGACCGAGCAAGACGGTGAACTCATGGATGCTTTCAATCGATGTAATGCCTCTATGCATAACCTTATGGCATCGTTTCCTTTGACCATAGTAAACCATCCATCTGTGGGACTTCTCGGCGCAAAGGTAAGTGGTCCAAACGGAACAAACACAACGCCTTGAGTACTCCTGTAGGTGATAGCAAAACGACAACTCATGGAATGAGCACAGTTACGATTAGCCCCTTTCATTGACCTCTAAACTAAAAAGATTCTGCAAATTTCGAAATGATACACACGATAACGAGGGAACGACCATGTCCGCGTGCTGCAACTCCCAAAGGCACTCTGTGGTGGCAACGATTACGCACTTCATACCTAACTCTGATGTAGCTTCAATAGCTAGATGATTGTCACTCAAAACTACACATTTTGAAATGGAACGAGAGAGCTTGTTCGCTAAGGTTGTGAAAATTTCTGTGTCTGGTAGTCCGTTTTGCAAGTAATCACAGCCTATAATTAAGCTTTCAGAGTGTGCTGTGTTTGGCCGAGGTAAAAAGTACTCAGCGACTTGCAGAAGGTGCAGCAAGTCGATAAGCTGACTAGTTGTGAATTGTGATGAATATACAGCGCATGGGATACCAAACTTGTGTAACAACTGCAAAAAGGATCGTACTGTTTCTCTCAGAGACTTAGTCTCAAGGACTTTCTCATACAAAAGGAGGCTCTTCTGTTCCGTCAGGTACTTGATGCGTTGTGGCTCCAGTTCCCAGTGAAAGATTTGAGAGATAGCAAAATCTGACTTTCTACGATACGCGACTCTCAATTCATAGTCGGATGGTGTTTTAAGATGATGTTCTGAGGCCAGTCTAAGCCAGTCTTCTTGCTCGGACTCACGACTGCAAGACACCAGCACCCCCTCAAAGTCAAACAATGCGCCGAAGCGACGTGTACCGAGCTCTTCCAAACGCTCCAGTGGATTTGAGGTGGCATGTGTTGAATACTTGCAACGCTGAGTTTTAGCTCTTCGGCAAGCCTGCGAGTTTCGACTTCTAAAGGCACGCTTCAACTGCGCCGCGCAAGCATAGTGGCACTTTGAAACTGCCATTATAGTCCCACAGACCTCAAGCTCATGCGTTCAAGTCATATGTAACTTCCCACAGTGGCAGTGACCTAGGCCCAACGATAAATGCTCCTGAAAACACTTCCAGACTGACGTCGATGTCACGAGAGAAGGGCACGTACATCCGTCGACTTGCACTTGGGCAAGTTGGCCAACCACCGTCGGTATTTTCGCAAGTCGTTGTCTTTTTTTTGCCCGAACTTGTACTTGTACTTCTCGTGTTCAAATTCGTAGTCCTGTTGAGAGGACCCCTGCTCGTATTATGGCACTTAAATAGCTAGTGTGAGGCATTTTTCTCCCCGAGACGCACAGCCGCACTACTCGACGTTCCGGAGCGCACGGTAGAACACGACGTCAGGCAATTGAAACTAGACGCTCTTGTGCTAAAAGATTCTGCTCGAGCTTGTGCGAACACAGTTGCAATGTCCACTATCGATGGCTTCTCGGGTGAAACTCTTTTCGGCCAGGGTAAGTTCCTCCGGACTTATCAAATTGCACGGCTTCTGACTAAACGCGCGCGGCCAGGTTTTTGCTACACTTACGATGATGTCATATTCCATCCTGGATTTATCGACTTCGCGGCCGATCAGGTTTGCATGCAAAGTTTTTGACGCAGTCCGGTACCTAAGTGAACTGCAGGTTGATTTGACTACAAGGGTGAGTAGAAACTTGTCGATCCGCACACCCCTGGTGAGCTCTCCGATGGACACGGGTAAGTCGAATATCGCTGTCCAGTTGTTGCGCTTATTGAAATGTTTCAAACACAGTTACAGAATCCGAGATGGCAATTGCTATGGCTGAAGTTGGTGGAATGGGTTTTTTACACTACAACATGTCGGTATGTGAGACCCAACTAATGCCCTTCATTATATTATATTCATGATTTCACCGTAGTTGGAAGAGCAAATCAATAATACACGAGCTGTAAAGTCGCACAATGCGGGCTATGTCGCAAATCCAGCCGTTTTGAGTCCAACGTCAACCATCAGCGACCTTGACAGGTTACGCTCTGTGAGAGGCTTTACTTCAGCTTGTATCACTGAGAACGGCTCGTTGAATAGCCCCATACTTGGGATTGTGACAACTCGTGACATTGAGCTTGTTCGTGACAGAAATACATCGCTTTCTGAGTTGATGACCGCAACAAGTGATCTTGTGTTGGGATTTTCAACGAAGAGTCTTAAGGAGAACGAGAGCGTTCTGCTGGAGTCCAAACGTGGCAAACTTCCGATCGTCGATGAAGCAGGACGTTTGACAGGTTTGTTGACACGCGCGAATGTGAAAGGGCGCTTGAACCGACCACCATCTGGGTCACCATCTCTTGATACCCATGGCAAGTTGCTTTGCGGTGCTGCCATCGGGACACGAGATGCTGATCGAATCCGTGCACAAAGACTGGCAGATACCGGTGTAAACGCAATTATCCTAGATTCATCTCAGGGTGACTCCATATATCAGTTGGAGATGATCAAGTTCCTTAAAAATAACGTTTCTAGTGTTGATATCATTGCTGGAAATGTTGTCACGCAAAGCCAGGCTAGGCGTTTACTGGAAGCGGGTGCTGATGGTCTGCGTGTCGGTATGGGCTCTGGCAGCATATGCACGACGCAGGAAGTATGTGCGGTTGGTCGGGGTCAGGCAACAGCGGTATACAAGGTAGGTCAGATGGCGAAAGAGTTCAATGTTCCTATCATTGCAGATGGCGGCATCCAAAATAGTGGGCATGTCGTAAAGGCTTTAGCCTTAGGGGCGAGTGTTGCCATGTGTGGCTCCATGTTTTCTGGTACCACGGAGGCTCCTGGGCAGTATTTCTATCAAGATGGTGTGCGTGTGAAGAAATACCGAGGTATGGGAAGCCTTGATGCTATGAAGAAAGGAAGTGACTCAAGATATTTGAGTGAATCAGGCCACTTGAAGATTGCACAGGGAGTATCTGGCACAGTGCGTGACAAGGGCTCTGTGAGAACAATGATTCCTTACCTTGTCCATGGTGTTAAGCAGGGATTTCAAGATCTTGGAACGGAGTCAATCAAAAGGGCTCACGATATTTTATCAAATGGCACTATGACTATGGAGGTCCGCTCAGGTGCGGCACAGCAGGAAGGCGGCATTCACGATATGCACAGCTATAGTAAAGTTCCCTGGTAGTGACTTGGAGTTCTGATCTAAGAGCTATTGAATTTTAAGCTCACCTATCACCTGCCCCAGGCAAGGCACAGTTTGTTCTTGTCAAAATGTGTGCGGAGGAGTAACGCAAGGAATGGTATGTTGTGCTAGAATATCTTGAAGTCGTTCGTTACTTGAGGCCTCGAACTAGAACTTACCTTTTTGTAAAGCATATATGTTCGGGTCAGGTTCGTAGTTCCCTAAGAAGAGAACGACAAAGTTCACTAGAGTTTCTTCCGTCAAGAAGCGGATACCTTTGAGCTTCCAATGTTATTTGTGCTTACATTCACAATGTGCGATATCACGCCGTCTGAATAGAAAACGAAAATTAACCGTCATGTGATCAGTGTAATGGATCATACTGCACGCACTGGATTCTTTCTTAGCGGTGCCGACGTATGTAGCAATCTTTTCCTTTAGGCAGCATGTTATGCCCAAGAAGACTAGCAATAATACCTACCGAATATCTCATCTTGACGACGGTTTAGATAAAAAGTTTACCCGAATAAGATAGTTAGCTGCAGTATGATCATATCGAGTCAAGACTGTCAGACAATTCGCGCCGCCATACGGATTTAAGTAAACTGAGACTGCTTTTGTCCTCAAGTTGTATCGCAAGAAACCAGAATATTTGCGCGGCCCCATTTCCCAGAAACTATGAGAAGTCACGAAATTAGAAATTCCGTGCAACGTCCAAACCCCTTCCATGGTCGATACTTTCAGTTGGTCCGAATGTGGCGACTTGGTGTTTTTAACAGAAAGGAAACGCTTAGTCCAAGGGAAAACGCACGGACTGTGGACTCCTAAGGCTGGACGGGAGATCTTCATATTATCCTCCATGCGTAAAGTAATTACTACCCATGACGATCCGAAAGTAGTGAGACGATTCGTGATTGGTGAATTCACGAGGGGGTCTTTTTTCGCTTTTTTTTTCTTGAGTAAGGTTGAGTAATGTTAACATTACTCAATCTTATATATCTGTTAACAGATAGAAATTCCTTGTCAGAATAGCTTTCGAACGCGGGGCTAGACGCGGTGATTGACGTAATGACGGCCTCTACCGACCTATTTGTGAAGTTACATTTTGTCCGGAGGATAGGTGTGAGATTCAGCCACGCCCACATTCATTTCATTTAGCCACGCCCCTTCGTCGCGTCGAGCTTAATCAAACACTTAGCTTTAGCCCCAGACGAAGCAGAGCTCGGAGTGCTCATCTGGACGCGCCGCAAGGCTGGCTCGAACGGCTAACCGATTTCGAACGATCGGATGATTCTGAAATTTGTTCACGGGGTGCTTCGAAACCAGCGGCCTAGTGAGATATGCTGTAGACAATCGCAAGGGACACAGCATTTATTCTTTGGGCGGGCTTCACAACTTCGTCCGAGACAAAGCAAAAATAAACGGATCGAACGTTACAAGTGCTCAGCTTCCCTTAAGACTGGTATGGTTGGATTGCCAAACGTTGGCAAAAGCACTCTTTTCAATGCTTTGGTGGCAAATAAGCGTGCGGAAGCGGCCAATTTTCCATTTTGTACCATTGAACCAAACTTTGGGACAGTACCTGTTTTTGATAAACGTCTTAACCAGTTGTCTACCATATCCGGCTCAAAGGAAATTATTCCCACTTCTGTAGAAATCGTAGATATTGCGGGTCTTGTTGAAGGAGCTTCAGAAGGACAGGGTCTTGGAAACAAGTTCCTTGCAAACATCCGAGAGTGTGACGCGATCGTACACGTTGTCCGATGTTTTGTGAATGATAACATTGTCCACGTGAATGGCAGCATAGATCCAACGAGAGATGCAGGGATAATTAACTCAGAGTTGGCTTTGTCAGATATGGGCCAAATTCAAAAGCGTATAGAAAAAGTTTGCAAAAGTAAAGGCAAGGTGTCAGTTGAAGGACACACCATGGAATCGGAAATAGAAACGCTTACCAGAGTTTTGAGCTGGCTTGAAGATGGTAAGCAAGTGCGTCAGATGGAAATGAGTGTCGATGACTGGATTGTCATCAAAGAATTGAACTTGCTGACAGCAAAACCGTGCATATATGCAGCAAATTTATCGGAAGAAGATCTCCTAACAAATGGAATTGGCAACGTTCACTTTGAAGCTCTATCAAAGTTTGCTGCAAATACCGGTGCTGGGGTTTGTCCAGTATCGGCACAGGTAGCAGCGGAGTTAAGGGACCTCACCGAAGATGAACGAAACGAATTTCTATCTTGTATTGGTGTGAAGAGTGATGGTACAACCGAGCTAATCAATACAGCATATCGGCAGCTAGACTTGCTCACATATTTTACAACCGGTGAGAAAGAAACACGCGCGTGGACGGTAAAACATGGATCTACAGCACCCCAAGCTGCTGGTGTTATTCATACTGATTTTGAAAAGGGATTTATAAAAGCAGAAACCGTGCACTACGAAGATTTTGTGAGTTGTGGTGGATTCTCTGGAGCGAAGGAGAAAGGGCTTTGGCAACTAGAGGGCAAAGACTATGTAGTTCAAGAGGGAGATATAATGGTCTTCAAGTTCAACGTCTGAAGAACTCATAATAGGCCTAGCTCTGACGAAAATCGAAGATGACGCCATCACTACCTAGCACAGGTGTTTTCGGGGTCCAACCAAGGTTGTAGTCAGCACAACCCAAATCTCGCAGTGCTGAACTTCCAACATCAAGGCAATATTTCGGATAATGAACTTTCAACTTTTGCAGGATATGTTCGACATCAGTCGACATAAGATAGTTCTGCACATAGGTAAACATAAACCAACTTGTGAAGCACATGAGACTTTATACCTTGACATCTACATTTCTTACCGCCATATTTCTCACTAAGATGCAACATTGGCGTAGAACTTTAGCGTAATCACAAGACCGCATGATTTTCAAAATTTCGTCTATTCCACCGTGGGCATGTATCGTGCTCACAGCATCCAAATTCCGAAGTGTTAAACATGCAAAACCTGCAACCACATTTTCGAGGAGTTGAATCTCTACACATGTTGTTGTAAGATAGTTAGTGCTACTGCTAACACTGCTAAACTCACCTGTGTGACCACGCTTCAACAACGCGACAAAAGATACAATGATATTCATGTCCAATAGCTTCAATTTCCATATATCAGACATCAAGAGTTGCCGAACGCATTTGCAGCTTTTTGTTAGAACCACACCACTTTGCCTACCCCGAATGATTTCCTACACAAAGTTACGGTCAATGTTGATGAATTCAGGATTTACAACCGAATCATTACCATCAAGATGTCAGCAGTCTCAATTTCAACGCTTCTACAGATACTCTCACATAGTAGCAAATACGATAGCTGGAAATACAAAGTCATGTGTTGAAACTGGGGAGTGAAGCACCTCACCAGTTCGAGTAACGTGACGAGTGGCTGCACTTGCTCGTTCTGTACCCACATCCTGATCGCTGTAGAAAGTCAAAAGTCAAATTCATGCATGACAACACAGTAATCTCATACCCGCACCCAGTTTTCTCAGCAACCCTTTCTCGTGCAGCACTAACGCATGCCGGTTCTTGATACTTACCAATGTTGTTTCATCGTCATCTGTCATGAGGGCAATCAACAATTTACAAGTTGAATGGACGACCTCAGGGTCAGTTGAGTCAATGCCCTCACTTACAGTTGAGTACTTCTATGTGTGTAATGTGTAAGCATTTTAGCCACGAATGCAACAAAGAACTCACCGATAATAACTTTTCTTTCAGGATAGTTTGACCAACGATAGCTTGTGAAAAAAAATGATTGAGCCCCACGGCAAACTCAGCCTTTGAACAACACATGAAAAAATTATCCAACGAGCCAGGCGCATGAAGAAAGCGCGCTGCTAAGCAACGGTTCTCATGTGTCACCATGAGCACTACACATAATTCATTTAAAATTGAAAGTTTAGTAGATCCAAATACCTGTGAGGCACGCCAAAATCTTCTCAATGTATACAGAAGGTAACAAGGAATTGCAAACCCCCAGAAGAGTAGTGACCTCTTTCTCTCCCACCATTGACACTAAGTTGAGACCAGAGGAACCAAAACCATTTGACGAACAGATAGAGGAGAATTGCTCGAGGGAGGAACATATTTGATTTGTTTGTCCTTGATCTGTTTCGCATGAGCTGCTCGTTCGAATTTCTTTGAGGATATCAAGTGAACTTGAAAAAGCGTCCAGAGCTCTTTCTAGTGGAATACTTTCATGTTCTCTAACTATTTCCTCTCCTTGTGTTAAGTCAACGAAAGAAAGATCGAACCCTTGCAACACAAATTCATCGATGGCTTCTTTTCTGGCTGTTATTGCATCAGAGCCAAAATTTTCGACATAGAACGTAACAGCCTCATCAAAAGCCACCTGTCTGTGTTGAGCCTATGATATTCGCTGGACAAATTCTAACGAACCTGAGTTAGTTGACTCTGCATTCTTTTGTGGAGAGAGCCAAATAAAGTGGGGAGAGGTCACAACCTCCCAACCCCGTTTCGAAGATGGTGACAAAACCCTAAACCCTAGACAGCACAACGAGCCCGCTGGACGATTCAATTTTTTTAGTGCAAGAGATAGCTTGAATGGGGCTTTTGAATCCGATAGTGAACTACGATAGTACTATCGATGAATCTAACGGGATCTTCGACCTCAACGTCGATCGTTGTGGTTGTGGTGGTGTGCATTAGACTCGAGTGACTGAGTTCTTGGGGAGGAGGCTTGGAAGACACGCGCTGTAGAGAAGGAGACATCATATTCCTGAGTCCCTGAGTTAGCGATTCTGCGAACCGCTTGCTCACGTAAGCGCAGATCGATCTCTCGCGTTTGTTCAAGCGCAACCAAGTTAGGCAAGGAAGTGCAGCCAGCGACTCCTTTTTGGTATATACTCGTGCAGTGCAGTTACAAGATCGTATATCGACATGAATGGAGCAATAATTTCCGATCCATGGACGGTTGATCCATCATGGTGCAGAAAGCAGTTGAGGATAAACACAAAAAGGCTCTATCAGCTTCAGAGGTTCAACATAGCAGGAGAGCAACTTGAAGGCTTCTCCAAATTATTTTGTCTTGCGGAGAAAGTATTGGGATCCTTCGAACAGTTTTCGAAAGGGATAGAAATAGGGCGGAGCATTTCTGGTCTCTACGAACTCGATGCGACACGATTTGTTGACTTTCTATTCGCTTTGACTTTGCTTGAACATGCTCTGAATCGGAATAGCTGCTTTGAGTTAATCTGGAAACATTCGAGTAGCTCTAGTGCTATCATCGGATTTCGTGTACTCCGTTTTCTTTGTTCATCGAAGCGAGCAGAGCTCGAGAAACTGATTGATAATGTGGTGGTGAAAGGGAGCGGTGCCTTGGAGGAACTGTATTGGTACTTATTCGTAAATGAGTCTTCATTTCATGCCAACGTCACACTATCGAAGGTTGGTAGGAATGTCTTAGCAGATGATTCAGACACAATTGGTTTTAAGTTATTTTTGAATTCTTCAAAGGGTGAAAGCTGGCATTCTTTTCAGGCAGCTCTAGAACGTTTTGCAAAACTTGGTGGTAGTATTTTCGATGTACCAAAGCTTCGGAAAGATTTATGTCGACAGTTGAAACTTGTTGTTTGCGAACATTTTCACCTTGATCGAAGTCAGAACACGATCAAAGTGAAAAGTGACATTCTGCAACTTGCATTTATTCTTGGTCCATATGTTTGTTCTGATGCATCCTTGTTGGCTGGCCTCCTTACTTGTTTGCGAGATATTGTGTTTCAGTGTCCGAAAGAATTGGAGGTTATTGAATCCGTTGTTTCTTCATGTATCATTCCAGGCCTGGCTTTCCTTAAGCCTAATCCTGCAATTTGTGAGCTGACATGGGAGCTACTTAAAGAGCTACCTGTCTCGATCCGCAGTAAGATATACAAGTATGCAAGCAGTACACCACGCTTAGCACAGTTAGGAGAAATTCAGAAAGTGGCCCAAAAGTCAGTACAAAGACTCCTACGACGGCTTTCGAATGAAAACACGAAATTACACGGTCGTAAGCTTAGTAAGCTCACCTTGTGTCACCCTTGCATCGTTACGAGTACAGTCATGCAGCAAATCGAAGCGTATCCAAACATGATTGATACGGTTGTTGATGCACTCAAATACTGTGATAAACTCACCCACGATGTTTTAATGTGTTCGCTACTCGCACGGTTTTCCGGGACGAAATCGAAACTGAAAGAGGATGGTCAGAACTTAGCGCATTGGTTTTCAGCTCTGTGTTCGTTTTGTGGCGCACTGAACAAGCGTTATGACCAGGCTGAGCTTAGTGCTGTCTTATATTATATTTATGAAAGCTCACGAGATGGATGCGTCTTACCTCTCTTCATCATGAAGGATCTTGTTTCGAAAATGACGTCCATTGATGCTGTACAGGATATCAGTACAACTGAAATAGAGCGTCTGGCTGGGGGTGAAGAGCTTAACAAAGCGAATCCATTTAGCCCATATCGAAAGAAAATCACAAAAAGTATGTTGAGACTGCGGAATGCGTTAAAAGACGTCAAGTATATGGAAGATTTAACGATTCCACTTCTCATGACAATGCTAAACTGCCGTTCAAATATAATTTTTGAAACATCAAATTCTCAGCTGAAGTTTCTCAGTCAGTTACACGACGAATGTCATGCGATATTACTGCAATATGTGGCTTTCCTACAGACAGCTTATAGTCCATCAGACTATGAGAAGTTGTTGCCACCTCTTTGCTCCCTTCTTGAACAAAAAATAGAACCAGCTTTAGCCTTCCATATTTATCGTCCTTTGTTGCAGCGGACATTTGCTGAGGCATTCATGTGTCGACAAAATGAGGGAAACAGTCGCGATGCGGTGGATAGTTGGTACGAGTTAACAAGCGTGATAGAAAATTGTTCATCGCCGGATTTGTGGGCGGCCATATCACCTGAATTGTATTTAACCTTTTGGACCTTTGACGTGGGAGACGTGTATGTGCCAACACAAATGTATAGAAAGAGTTGTTTACCGAACGTAGAGATTTATGCGTGCAGTGAACAGAAGCTGACGGCAAAATTCCAATCTGCTAGGGCTCGTGGTAACGAGATGGTAGGTAATCAGCTATCCGAAGAACTTGCAAATCGTGTTAGCAATGCTGCCCGACATAAGGAATATATCACCCTGAATGCATCGAAGTGGATCAGAACAGAAAATACAAGTACAGCTGCAGCTGCTATTCTGTGCAACTGTGTCCTTCCAAGGTGCAAGGTATCGCACGTAGATGCCTTGTATAGCTCGAAGTTCATGTTTTCTTTTGGTAGTGCAAATATACCGACATTCAGTACTCTTCAATATTTTGACCACATGTTTTGCCTTACGTCACATCATACGTATGCATGCAGTCAATTTGAAAGTAAATTTTTTGCCACTTTCTTAGAGTCTACTCTCCAGCAACTTGTCCGATTGAGAAAAATTGAAGTTTATGGTGCAGACTCTCCAGACGTGCTTGAAATTCGTAACTACTTGCGACAAGCAGACATCGAGACGAGTTTCAATGATTTCTTGAAAATAGTGTTTAAGTGGGAACATCGGCTCACGAAGGGAATTCTTCATAATTTGAAGAAATATGATTACATGCAAGTATCTAATTCGCTTTATCTTTTGATTACCATTGTAGAAACCTTTCCTTTCACAGGATACCTGGGCGAGATCATTTACAGACAAGTTAAACGTATTAATCTGACAGATAAGAGAGGCGACATAATGACCATATCGAGCCGTTATCTATCACTGCTAGATGCACGACGAAGCAAGTGGACAAATGCGCCCAGTCATGTTTGATGAAAAGCTGTGTCCGTGTATATGCATGATTTGATGTGGTTCCTTTCGCAATTTTCATCTCACAAACGACAGTTTGTCATGCAGAGTTTCAAACATCGTCGTCTTTCAGGCAGGGAAAAGTGTGAAAAAGCTATTGCAAGTCGTGTCTCGTCATCTTCATGTGCAGCTCTGGCGATTTCAGTGACAGAAAACAAATTTGCCTTTGCCATCGAAACCATTTGCTCTTTCTTGTGCGGTAAAGCGTTGTCAGCCAGCCATTCACTCAAGTATTTCAGCCTTTCAAATTGGCTGACTCGCGTCCTGTCGACATTAGTAGCAAAATTGTATTGCACTTCTGTATCCGCCACTGCTTTCCTTGCATCGTCAATCCACACCTTGCGAGCATGGATGTCAACATCAGTTGCAGCAAAGATTCCCCTAAAAATAGCGACGACGCGAACTATCATGAAAACATCTGTAGGGATAGAATTTATGCGTATGGCTCGTAGCTCTGGAGGAAAGTCAGGATCTAGTGGTGATAGACGAGCTTCGGGCAAGTCCATTCGCGTGTCAAATAAGATTGAAGCGATCGTCTGAATTAGTACTGGGTCTTCAGTAGTGAAATGTACTTTCAAGTATCGTAGTACTCCAAGTAAATCGTCGGACTCATCATGCAAAGCGATGACAAGATGTGCGAAGAGAATTCGTGTTTCATCCGGTAATATTTTTACTTGTCCAAAATCTAGAAGTGCCAAGTTGTGGGATTCTTGAAAGAGGATATTGCCAGGATGCGGATCGCTATGAAATATACCCAGCGTGAACAATTGGTATCCAAAACATTCAATTAGGTTCAATAGGCGGTTGTGCAGATGTTGCTTGCGTGATACAGACATACCGTCAACAGGTAAAGTATGAATATATGATGCCAGTGTGTCACCTTCAGCAAAGGTCATGGTCAATACTCTCGCCGTACACAGACCTTCAATAGGCACTGGAACGTGTATCTTTGAGTAGTTTTGTCTTATACATTGACCCATGACGCTCAACATTCGTCTCTCGCGAAAAAAGTCAAATTCAAGAGGAACCTGTGGTGACATGCCTCATAAAATGGTGCAGCAATCTAAGTTCCCAGCATACCTGTTTGGAATATTCAACGAGGATACTGGTGTGGTCGAATGGAAGGAAAATGTGCAATTTATCAAGCAATCTCGATACAAATAGCATCGAACTCATGTCAAAACGCATCAGCTTTCTGTTGTGGAGATTTTGAACCTTTATAGCGACACATTCACCTTTGACGGTGATCGCCTTGTGTACCTGTGCGATTGTCGCTGAGCCGATCGGAACTTCTTCAAAGTGACGGCAAACAGATGACAGAGAAGCATCCCATTCACTTTCTAATATTTTCTTGACTTGTATCACAGACATTGGGTCACAGTCATCCAAGACACAGCTTAAAGCAACAATATATTGCTTAGGTAGAAGATCTGCTTTCGTAGCAAATACCTGTGCCACCTAGATAAACTGTCAGTTACTGCAGTTTAAAACCGCAGCACAATTTACTTTCAGATAGAATCCAGAAAGATCCATTACTGCAGTCTTGGTTAGCTGTGCACCCCAGCCATGCCGGTTGCTCCATACCTCCTATCATGCTATCATGAATTATCACAAACAAAGGGAAGTGAAATCGTACAGCTATCTCGGCATGTGACTTCAGCTTTCTAGTTTCCCTGCTCACCGAATCTTAGTGTGGTAGAGAAAATAACGAAGTCATACCATAATGATGTCTTAGCATACCCCAGACCAAGCTTCGTGAGAAAATGATAGAACCTCAGTGTCCTCAATGCTCCAGGCAGAAAAAGACCACATAAGACGTGCAGGACCTCGATAGACGTCAGAAATATATTATGTATTCTGATATCTCAGCCGCACCTCGACATTGATCTGCTCTCGCCAAAGCGGACTCCTGCTTACCTTGCGAAGGGCTCCTTGTAGTAGCGGTACTACTATGATTTCGTCAGCTTCCGCATTTGCAAGACGAGTACCAATCTTCGCTTCAGTACAATGAGTGGAACGTAGCAAGCCTATACATGAAAGAACTTTGTATGTTCCTGTTGATAGAATAGCTTTGTAAGGGAACAAGCGAGAGCTGCAAGACGACCTTACCTGGTGCCAAGATCTTGCCAACCAGTAAACCACTCGAACGGAGTAGTGCAGACAATACATTAGATTTACGTTGATTGAGCACACCAACCATTTATTTGGCGCGGCCTCCAACACTACCGTTTTCCCGTCACTATTTTCCTTTTAGACCGGTTACGCGTTGAACTCTCTCGCAGATCTGAGACGATAGATGAAGACGGATTTCGACGCCGTGCATCTCAACATCGAGCAACCCCTACGCTCTACACTTGTGTGAGCTTCTATGGAGCTTGTTTGAGCCAACAAGTGCTGGACCCCTGTAGAGTCACTCAAGGAACAACTTAAACTTACACTCGATTCGATAGTATCCGATACTAAGTATCGAACAGTTTGCTTGGACAGCACGTGACTCATCAACGTCTGATATCCCCGTATTAATGTTAATGTCACCGTCTTCGAAACGGAGTTGAGAGGTTGTGACCGACCTCTCCGCGCTTTAATTGGCCGCCGTCACAAAAAAATGCACTTCCACGCACTGAGACATTCTCGGCGAAAACGAACGCGCGGGAACGGAAGAACGAACGTTCCTCATCGACAATCGAGCGCGACGCGGTTGAAAAGCGTCGACTGGACGCGCCACGCGCGCGATGAATCGTGCGATTTCGAGGGTGTAGCGAGGATGTAGCGAGGGTGTAGCGGGGGTGTAGCGAGGGTTTAGAGACGCAGCGCGCGTTCGACGCGCGAATCGCTCACGCTTCCTTTTTTACCGCCCCTCTCGAATTTTCAGCGCGTCTCGCGCGCGATCGGCGCCGCAATCGGTCGCGATGTGCCCGTGATGGCGGAAGATGCTGACTCGGATAGAATGCGACGCGCTCGGGCGGCGTCGCGGAGCGCGCGCTCGTGCCAAGATCTCGTCCAAAGCCACATGAGGGGTTTTCGTCGCGATCTCGGCGCGTCCGCGTCGCGCGCGGCGCGGTCGTCGCCGCGTCCAGGGCGTGCGTGGCGCGACGCTATGTGTTGTGTACGGGATCGAACGTCATATACAGCGTCCAGAGACGCTCTTCGTTGATGCGAGACAGTCTGTAATCTACTCGAAATAATTCATCTCCGAATAATTCAAACAAGAAATAAA
>PBDU01000024.1 GCA_002718195.1 Methanobacteriota archaeon
AAGGGCGCGCTTTGTCAGCATCTTCGATCGATGGCGATGGCCGTAGTGTTGAGTCGTTAACCCTAAGAGCGCTAAAAACTTATGAAAATCACGGTCCAACTTTGCAATGTTTTTATGCATTTTCTATCATTTTGATCCATGAGGAAAAATTTCAACTGCAGTTTCCGGCGCAATTCGTGGAAAAAAGAATAGCGCAAATGCAACCATTAGACAGCATTTAACGAGAGCTTTCGAACGCGGAGCTAGACGCGGTGATTCACGTAGTGACGGCCTCTATCGACGCATTTATTCGGTTTTCCAAGGGCTGGAGGATAGTAACTTTTTTATGCATTTTCTAGAAACACGGTTTGCTTATGCAAAAAATTGAGGGCTTTAAATCACCCCTTTAGGGTTTAGGGTTTAAATCGCCCTGAATGTTTTCTTGTTTTCGCATAAGGAAACCGTGTTTCTGGAAAATACCCCCTTAATATTTTCGCGTTTTTTGCACAAGGAAACCGTGTAAAATTCATCAGGTGTTATTCACGGGATCCATCTTCATAGTTCCCGCACCGCCCAGGTATGCGCGACCAAACTCGTGTCTGTGTCTCCTAAGAGAACATGGTGGCGGCGCGGGAGCCCTCTTCTATCCATTGTGGCTCAACATGCAAGTGGCGTCCCATTGAACAAAGCGCCGTCAAGGCTGAAGTATCGACTTTCCAAACAACCGATCGTAGTTCTACTGCAGAATATGAGTCGACAAGTTTGGTGTGACCAGTTTGAAAACGCCATCCATGACGGAATCTGTAGCTCTACCAAGCGGCAGCGAGAGGCCTCGTCTTCTACGAAAGCGGAAGGAAGTCCGCCGAGTGCGCGGGTACAGAAGATGAAGCAATGGGCTAATCGCGGCGAGAGATGTGAAAATAAGCACTCATCTGAATCCGTACGGACAAGTACTTCTAAGAAGGCCCCCTCAACCGGGCCAGCCCAAGTTGAGTGGAGAAGGATAAGTAATATTGGCGACACAAACTCATCAAGTGCTGTTGTTAGCATTAATTTTCATCATTCGAAAAATTTAGCTGTTAGTGTGAATTCTAACTCGTGCGTGAGGGTTTTCTCGGTGAAAGAGGACAAGAGTGAGTTGCTGCAGAAATTGGCCTTGGGCGGTCTTATTAGAAACACAGAATTCAGCAAGCACGGCGACAACATTGTCATGTGTGGCAAAGGTAGCCTCGTATTTGGAGATATTGAAAGTGGTGTCATAGAGAGAGTTGCTTGTCCGCTCGACATGCACGTGGATGGGGACTTTGCTCAGTCTCAAGATGGGGAACTGTTGGGAATTTTGGGTGCGGGTGAGCTGAATCTTGTGTCCTGCAAGAGCCGAACCCGTGTCATGAAAATAAACAGTAGCAGTTCGATACAGGCGTGTTTGTTTCCGAATACAGGTAGAGAAGTTATCGGAGTCACAGACGATGGGTGGTTATGCTCCTGGGATTTACGCACACAGCGCTGTGTGCAAACTGCCCAAAACTTTGATGATGTGAAGAGTATATGTACGTCCTCTGATGGAAAAAAATTGATTACTGGCTTAGGAAACGGTTTAGTTAACGTATACGATGGTTCGAAAACATTTACGGGCGATACACGCAAGAGTAACCCACAGCCTCTTAGGTGTTTTTCGAGTCTTACAAACACTGTGTCATCAATCAATATCAACCCTCAGGCTGATCTTGCTGTGGTGGCTTCTTCAATGAAGCGAAACGCGTTAAGAGTGATCCATTTGCCATCTTTATCTATGCTGGATACGTGGCCGACAAGTTCAACGCCACTACATCACGTGACATCCACCGCGTTTAGTCCTGCTGGGGACCGTCTTGCGATAGCAAATGCAAGAGGTTGTATCCTAACGTATCGAATTTCGTATCTTTCTTGAATGTAAACAAGTTTTAGCCTGAAAAATCATATACATTTCGGACAATCCATTTACCGTGATGCACGGACGTCGTATATTTGTGACGTGGCAAAAAACTGTTCTAGTCTGGTGCGGCACTACCTCCTACGCGATTCTCGAAGACATCAGAAGCCACCTGGACCTTGTTGACGCCAACTCAAGTGATTTTAGAAGCGCTTCTAAGCGTTTGCGAGCCGATAAGATGCGAAGTTGGACTGCAAAATTGCTGTGTTTGTTTTTCTCCAGTTCAAGTAGGGCACCTGTGAGTTTCCCACGTGTCGAGTTCAGTTGAACTTGCCGGGCGTGAAGAAGCGACTATGCATTCGGATTGAGTAAAGTCAACACAGTGGTGGTTTGATATACAAGGCGCATCCATAATGCGTACCTTTGCTTCCAACAAGTGCTTCAAAAGAGTTATTTCTGCCGGTAGCATTTAGCCCTCTCCAGCACTTCGTAAAGACGTGCAGTTGAAGAAAGCAGCTCTCTCTCTGTCTCGTGATAGGTTGATATACGAACCCTCCGAATGGTCGTTTCGTTGCTAACGTGACTTCGACAAGTAAACGCAAACTGAGTTACTCAAGTCAGTGACCGAATCCCTCCTTTAACCGAGGCGGACACAGGCGTCACAACGCGTTTCTCAAGAACTTCTGTGATAGTCTACGTTAGAAGAGTGAGTAAGGCGCCACTATACTAACCGCCTTTCTTGCGGCGGTTTCTAAGGCGATTGAAGGATGAGTGAACAGTTTGGAGGCGCACGGAGCTTGCACGAACTCTACCAGAGACAGTTAAGGAAACTGAAAAATCTGAAACTTGCTGGTGCGGAGAAAAACGAGTTACGCGAGGCATCGAAGTTTCTGCTTTCCATCAAGCGTTCTTTGCGCTTGCAACGTGAAGGATTTCACAAAAGTGACAAAGTGACAGCTCATAATTTGTACCCACCTGCGACTCAGGTCCCTACTGATGCAGATGGTTTTGTAGTGTCTTTTCATAAAGACATCCTCGACGATGAGATATCTAAGCGAGAAGTGGTAAAGTTTTTTGATCTGTATGGTTTTGTAGTTTTCCGTGATGTTCTCACACCCGAGGATTGTGAAGGAACTGCAAGCGAGATTCTTGACCAGTTGGAGTCACAGTACACGTTGTTTCGACGAGGTGAAATAGACACATACTCCGCGTTATCGTCTGAGACATATGGTCTTGCGAAAGAACCAGCGATATTTACACCAAATATTATTAAGAATCGATGCAATGAGTACGTCGTTAAGGCGTTACGAATGTTGTTGAAAGATGAGGATATCCTGCTATCACACGATCGGTGGTGCTTTTACCGGCCAACCAAGATTATCCGAAGTAGTGGTGAAGAACAAAACATACCAGAATGGAGGACACGAAGTAGCTTACACTTGGACTTGAATCCGTGGTTATATATGCAGCATGTGACCCCAACATCCCAACATGTTCTCGAGTACCAGAGTATTCGAGATTTCAGTAAAGAAATGAACAGCGTTACACATCAGAATGCTCCACACGTGCAGGGTGTTTTATCTATCACGGACAATCGCATGAATGATGGCGGAACTGTTGTTGTTCCTGGGTTTCATGGCGTATTTACTGACTGGGTGAAATCGTTGGGACCAATGAGTGAGTACATGAAGCACAATAATTTAACCACTAATCGACTTGTTTGGCGCGGGCACGGCGCTGGAAGCTTTAAATTTGCGGAAGAAGATCCCATCCATAGCTTGAAACGAAGGGTAACACTGCGGGCTGGAAGTTTCTTAGTTTGGGATCAACGCGTCGTTCATGGCTCTATGCCAAACAGTAGTACAAACACCCGTATTGTTCAGTTTGTGAAGGCTTTCAGGAGACATGGAGTACCCATTCAGCAACTCGATGCAAGAAGAAAATCTATTCAAAGGCATATGAGAAAAGCTGGTACATTAAATCTAGATCTAACGACGGATATGCAACAGGTGCTAGGTATTAAGTGAGCAGTACAGAACAGAAGACTGGCTCTCTAAATCATTCAATTTCACTCATCCAAGCTCCAGTTATGCAGAATCTCATGGTTTTGCTGTTTGTGCAACATAAGTGTGTCGAGTGTGATCAAAATATCACCTTGTAATGCGGCTTTTTCACGCCTGCACGTGCGGAGCACTTCTCCATGCTGACTCTTGAGCTGACCAGTAGGTGCGTGTACACTTTGTGCGCTGACTGCCTGATTCATTGAGTGAATGTGCTTCTCTGTTGTCTTTAGATTTCGAATAGTCTCTTGAATATATGCATCATTGCGTTGACGTTCATTCTGGTACTGAACTTCAGACTTGTGAAGACAGTTCTCAAGAACATTACAGTCATGAAACTGCTTATCGTATGCATTTACGCTACGTTCGAGGGAACCTTCTGCGTCTTGTATCTTCTCAGCGTGTACGTGTGACTCCGCTGCTAAGCGCACTGCGTAGTCTCGTAAATTTAAGTGAAGCGCTTGTAAGTCTCTGCGAGCTGCAAACATCTCGGTACCAAGGGCGATATCTGCCTTCGGAAAAGTGCTTACGTTGCTCTTTAGTCCCAGCTCGTTCAGCAAACTCTTGTAATTCGTGTACAATCGTGTAACTGACGCGCGAAGTTCAGTTGATGTGTGCAAACTATCACGCTTGTTGGCCCGTTCCGTGATGGATGGAGTTCCTCGATGAATGTTCTGATGTTTACTGAAAAACTTTACATCAGTATTTGGCACGAATTCCTCCCGTCGGATGCGAAATTCTTCGAGGTACGTATGAAGCGTTTCTTTGTGTTTCGTAATATATCGTTTCTTTAGCTGCAGACGTCGAAGAGCTTCGTTACCACGGTGCTCTAGTCCATTGAGCTTTTGCAAGAGTGTCGCCTTTGTACAGGAGCTTTCTCGTATTTTCGTCTCCCTCCCTGAGAGAACACGCTGGATACATTCCAACTTTGCGTTTTCTGACGCCATAGTTTCTATTGATGGTCCTTCTCTCTTGGCGATGGAATCTACAGACGAAAAGGTCGTAGACGCTACCGTTTCAAAACCTCTCAAAAAATCTCGGTAGGACAATTGTAACTGTTCATGTACTGATATAATCCCCGATTGAGCCTTGCGCGAGATACGCATGGACTCGTAGGACACCAAGTATCCTAACCATAAAACAGTTGCCAACACTGGATCATTTATCTGAACGTTTTTTCCTAGCACAAGAGAGGAGTTAAAGAAAGGACATTTAAGACTCCTCATGGCAAACTGCACTTGTTCAGATTCCGCAACGTCTGAGACATCAAAACTGACGCCCACAAAATGCATGAGTGCGCCAATGAAGAATGTTACATCATTTTGATTTAACGCGGTAGCAAAATAATCGATGGCCTGAAGCGTGGGGAAGTGTTGGGAAAGACTGAAAGTCAAACGTTCCACACAAGCGCTTACGTACTCTCGATCGAGTAACGGACGCAGATCAGCTTTCATGCGCACTTATGCCGTTACGGTGAACTAGCGAAAATCGCCGGCGGTAGGAAATACCTAGAGGACGCTTTGAAAGTAGAATCGCCTTGCTGATCGTCGTCGTATGTGCGGCCCGTTTCGACAACGGCGTTGTCAAGCTGGCAGCTCAAAATAAAAAAATTCAATTTCTTCGACTATCTTTATTTATTAAGTACAGTGACTTTTACATATTGTACAAAAATGTAGCTTATGTGCTGTACAACCGACAGGCCGGTCCATGATGGCCCCAGGAGTCCCCGTTCTTTCCTTCGCTTGGGCAGTCGAAGTCGGGCAAACATGCGCCAGCGTGCGTATACGACTGATACTACAGCATCGTCAGGAGAAGATTCATGCGGGGAGTCGTTAGAAGACACGGAGCAGTCTTGGATATCGTGGTTTTGTGGTTTGAGAGGGAACGAGTTATTTTGTGAAGTGGACGAAGACTACATCCAAGATGATTTCAACTTGAGTGGACTCAGTTCATCCGTACCGTACTATGATTACGCACTGGATACGATACTAGACATCGACAGACCCCACAGCGACATCACCGATCAACAGCAAGAACTCATTGAGTCAGCAGCAGAAATGCTCTATGGCCTGATCCATGCAAGGTATATACTCACTACAAGGGGTATGACAGCAATGCTAGAGAAGTACAAACAAAATCATTTCGGAAGATGCCCTCGATTTCTTTGTGCAAACGCACCGTGCTTACCGGTGGGTACATCTGATATATTTCGAACAGCAACTGTGAAGATATTTTGCCCAAAGTGCAAGGTAAGTAGGGTGTTCAAGCAGTGACTGATCCCAGCTTACGACTTCGGTACTAGGATATTTATTTTCCAAGGAGTAAGTATCAGGGTAATACGGACGGAGCCTATTTTGGCACGACGTTCCCACACTTGTTCCTGATGAGTTTCAGGCACATTCAAATATCCAAACAAAGCGATACGTACGAACCCCGGATTTTTGGTTTCAAGGTAACTTCTATGATAGATGACTGCGTCAAGACATAATCTTGTCTTTCCATAGATCGGAGAATATCGGTAGTACGCAAGACGCTAATGGAAATACATGACTAAAGATAATTATTAAACATGGAGTACAGAAGACAGTTGAACAGACATCTTGTCATTTCATTCCATCGCTGTGGCTTCAAAAATATGAAAATATGCCTCTGGTGGTGAGAGGGCGATAATTTGATACATCAAAATCGTCCACGATTACCCCGAGCGCTTCTCCCGGCACGCCCTCGGCCATTTGATCGACCAGAGCCTCGACCTGACCGACCACCAGGAGTTCTTCCGCCACGTGGTCTACTAGGACTAAGACAAATCAGTACCATGTGAAAGTCAATGAAAAGCCACTTACCCAGCTGGGTTGGTGAAACGCTCGATCGGTAGAAGTTTATCAGAACTTATGTAAAAAGTTGCACCTGGGGCGGGAGGTGAAACATTAAGACACAGTGACTGCATGGTGAGTACATACCTTTTGCATATGAATTTGCCTGGATACCTTCCAGTAATTTGACGGTAAACATCTATAAATGTTAAGAGCAATGAAGCGCAAGCATCTATCCTATCCTACCATTCCATCCACTGGACCAAATATTTCCTCAATTTTGCCAACCTAGTACAAGAGTCAGTGCTCAAGGAAGTCAACTAACACGCTCAAAAGACCTGGGTTTTATTCTCGAGGTAGATTCCGCCGTTGAAGTAAGGTATCTAATTTAAAAATTCAGCACATCGCAGTGTGACTCGTCATTATTACTTGCCCTCTTGTTTGTAGACTTGCACACGATTTCTCCCTCACACGCGTGTAAGAGAATTCCAATTTCTAAAGAGCACAGTCAGAAGCGCCACTAATGAAGTCAAGGGCTTCATGTCATACCTTCAATTGTAGCTGGGGGGGCATCATCACGAAACTGGCCTCTTCCACGCCCACGACCAGCCCCAGAAAATCTTGCTACGCCTCGTCCACTAGCATTCGAGCGACCAAAAATGCGACCACCTCTGCCAGCCGGGGGGCGCATGTTACGAGACTTTGATACGTTGAAGAAGGATGTTTGGTGCTGACCCGCGTATGGTCAAGACAAATGTTGCCAGCCCGTACGTACCAACTCGTTCGCGTATCGTGAACTGCAAGTGCTCGCCGCCGCCATGTCAGTTCCTTGTGCAAGCACGCACCTCACTCTATGTGTTTTATCTAATTTGCAGCCTACCAGAGGGGTATTTCCAGAAACACGGTTTCCTTAGGCGAAAACAAGAAAAAAAACTTGTTCAGATGTCTCAAGACGCAAAAAAAAAGAAAAAAATGCTGAGAGTGGGGTTCGAACCCACGCAGTCAGTGACTACCAGAACGCTCTCGCTCGCCGTCTTTTCCCGGCGAAGTCTTCGTGGTTCGAGACTTGAGTCTGGCCCCTTAGACCACTCGGGCATCCCAGCACAGGACGCGTGGATAAAATTATGATGATATTTTCAACTGTTTTCCTAAAGTGCGGTCGAGTGCACAGCATAGTCTCTCCAGCTCGGTTAATCTCAGTTGGCAGTTGGTTACACAGAAGTACAGCCTACGACAGAGATTCACGAAACACTGCCGAAAAACCGATGCGTTTTAGCCTCGACTGCGCTCACGCGCTTTTCGCGATCAGGGTCAAGTAAGCTCGTCATAAGTTCCCAACCTGCGTCTTCATCATCTTCAAGCACAGTGTTGCACAATCTTCCTTGAAACACTGAATCGGAACACTGTCTCCAAGTGACCAAATCATACCCACAACGCTCAAATTCGAGTTTGAACTGATTTAAGCTTTCTTCTTGCCTGAGTTCAGGGATGCACAACTGGAGCATCACGATCCCAGAGCTGTATATATCAAACTTGTCTGGTTGGTAATGCTCCCAAAGTTGGTTCAAGTTACTTGGAGTAGGTTGCGGCGCATCAGAAGGCAGTAAATATAAATCCTCAGGAAAACAATATCTAGGATCAGCAGGTCCTTCTCCGGGCACATAATTCTTTGAATTCCGCAAGCACTGCGCAGCAGAGCCTAGGTCAATGAATATAAGCCCGTGGGCCGTGAAGAGTAAATTATCAGGTTTCACATCCCGGTGCACTATCCCAGCGCTATGTAAAATAACAAGATTATTTAAAATGGAAAGCATAACGCGTTTGACCGCGACATGTAGCACCTGTGGATGCGGAGATGACAGATCATATGCTTCAGACACTGCTCTCAGTAAAATCTTGTCATCACTCAAGGCCATGCTGAGTGTTACAGATCCACAGTACTCCCACATTAGCCACAAACCACCTGGCAGAGTACCATTGTAGATTTGACCTCCTTTCCGCTGATCAATTTCGCAACAGCCTAAAAATCTTGCGCAAGAATTCTTTGCTAACTTATGAACACTTTCATTGAGCTCGAGCTCCATATCCAACAATTCTGACGCACCATACACATTCGCCTTCGCACATTTCAGAATGACCTCTTTACGTTTCCACTTGCCTCGAAATACAGTACCAAAATTACCTTCACCTAACGGACCATTCCTGGAAATACTTATATCCTCAGGTCGCACCCCAACAGTTCTTCGGAGGACCGAGGGACCACGTATTTCTTGTTTTCTCTTCTTCTCCCAGTAAGAGAACATGTCCACATCATTACTCAAGAATCCCTCTGGTCGATTGAAGACGATTACGACATCGGTATCACTATGTTTTGAAATAAAAGAAACAATGTCATTGAAGTGGACACCACTGCAGCCGGATAGTTTCTCTTCTCCTATCTCTATCGCTTCTATAGCATCACCCACGGCGATGCGCCCGTTCGCCTCCGCATGGCTGTTTGGTACTATTTCGTCTATAAGCGCGCCCCTATCTCCTTCAAATGGTAGTAGAATCAGTCCCAAAGGCTTCTTGAGCGTCACTCGCAGCTTTCTTTCACTGGCAGACCGACACAGTACCTGTAAACGTTTGATTCCAAAGTACTTTTCGTATTGCTTTGTGTAAACACGGGTGTGCGCGTAGGCTCGCTGCCGATACATCTTCTCCCTCAATGAGGGCTTCAGCGCAGTGAGGACGTCAGCGTTAGCTGGCAAGTGCCATCGCTTACAGGCCACTACTACAATCAGCAGTCGAGCACCATCTCAACTCGTGATTCACCAGTCCTGTCTCATAGGCTATATGGGGCTTCGGCACTGCCGAATCGGCAGTATCCAGTGTGTCATGACGAGTCATGAACGGTAAAATTAAATATGTAAAATGATAGGAAAACCTTATTGCAATGGGTCTATGATAACATGTCAGGAATAATCTCGTATTGTATTTTGGTTCAAGGTATCACGCCTTCATTTGATTACCTCGTGCTCGCACGAGTTCTAGTTCTACAACTAGAACGTCCAAAGATGAAAACGTACCTACATGCGTTTTTTTCGTCGTGTGAACAGCAACAACGGTGTCCGAGAGTTCACTCATAGGTTGGTTGAACCGATGAATTGCATAGTGAACTCATTGGTATAGTTACGCTCTTTCTTCGTTTTCCACGACAAATGTTTCAAGCAGATCGGCCTTGCGTATCATGTACCTGTACGGACGAGGTCGAGGCGCGCGCAAGAACTAGTGTGTATGTGGAGTGCGAATCAAATAGAATAGGCGGGTACGTGCACCAAACCGGGAGGCTCACCGACGTACCGAGACAGGAACACTTCCATCCTAATCTATTGTTGTCTTTTGCATATCGGTTTGTTCAATGTGATTCGTACTATACACTAGTTCAGAGCTGGACAAGTACCAACGTAACTGCTTTTCAGCTTGCACTCGACGCGTGCAAGCAAAACCTCTCACCGAATGATCAATCATTCGTTTTCAGATACATAATGACATTCATGAGAACAATATCCATAGAGCGCGAACATCAAACTCAACATAACTTCACGGAAAACGACTGGAAGTGGCTTAAGATGTCAGCAAGTCCAGTGAGTGAAATTGGTTCGCATCATCTACTAAAAATGTGTGTCACATTATTGATGTTTCTCAAGCCAAGCGAAAGAGTGGAAATGATGTCAGCAAAGAAATGCATGCTCATGACAAGATATGTGTTAACAACAGGGTCTTAAGGACGAACTTCACCCAAGAGGACGCTACAGAGAGAAATTTTAACGCACACATCCTGAAAGACGTGTATGCGTTTGACAATTCTTTGTTCGACGTATCAACGCAAGAAATCAAATTCATGGACCCGCAGCAACGATGTCTACTACTCGCAGCGTTTGATATTTTTATGGACAACCGTTTGCGATGGCATTCATCGCAGCTATGCGTGCATGTTGGAATATCATGGGTGGATTTTCAAGAGATATGTGGGAAATTTGCCACACAGGGGTTTTCAGCATATTACAACACTGGTACTTCTATCAGTGTGTCATCAGGCCGTATTGCATATCATTTTGATCTACAAGGTTGCGCTGTAACCGTCGACACAGCTTGCTCATCATCACTCGTGGCGCTGCACCATGCAATAGGTAACTCTGCTAAGAGTGTTGGTTCAATAGTGTGCGGGGTTAATTTGATTTTATCAAGCACTATGACGCATAGATTTAACAAAGCTGGTATGCTATCACTACAGCATCGTTGTCAAACGTTCGATGCGAATGCTGATGGTTATGTGAGAAGCGAAGCGTGCAATGCCATATTAGTGACTTTTGGTGACATTGACAACGTTGACAACTTTCGCAGGAATCCTCTGCACCATGACATCAGTGTTTCATGTAGAGCGAATCAAGATGGCACATCAAGTGGTTTGACAGTACCAAACGGTAGATCTCAACGCAATATGATGGGCGCACTAGTAAAAGAAATTTTCAATAGTTCAAAACATGAGAGAGTGATTCTGTATACACATGGTACGGGTACTCCTCTTGGCGATCCAATAGAAATTTTTGCATCTGACTCTGCATTGATTCACATACCATTGAAAAAAATATACATTGCAGAAAAATCCATGCGCGGACACACCGAACCTGCGTCTGGACTATGCAGTTTGATACTCGCGGTCGTCTCTGCTTCTCAACGCAGAATATACGGTCTGCAGCATCTACGTGAATTGAATCTTCATGTATCAAAATCTACGGAACAACGGTATTTCCAGCGGCTTCCGGAGGGTCATGCAGCGTCTATATGTTCTTCAAGTGTCACGACCATCAGTGCCTTTGCATTTCAAGGCACAAATGCAATGGCCTCTCTGATGTGTGTGCATCAAGGAGCTTGTCAGGAGTTGCAGCGCGCTCGTGCGAAGCGTTCATGCATTCAGCTCGATCCCGATTACTTCGTTGCAAGTAATTGTGTTTCATCTAGAATGCTTCAATCACACATCAACGAGATTCATCAGGTGATTACGATAGGAAGTGATCAACGAGCGCACGAGTTATTTGATCATCGGGTATCTGATTGCTGTATCCTGCCGGCAACGGGTCATATTGATTTTCAACATCAGTTGATTGAAAGTGTGTGCTTAAGGCACGCACTCTTCGTTCTAGAAAGAATCACCTACGTTCGACCGCTACGTCTACTACAAGGTACATGTATCAGCATAAAGATGAAATCGTCGGGTGTTTTACATGCTGCTCAAAGTTCCATGCTAGTGAAATCAGATCAGTCATGTAGTGTTTCGCGCCTGCAGAAATTGAATGGGCGATGCAAGATGTCATCTTCTCGGATACATCTATCGTTCCCGAATACATTGAAAAGTGGCGCACTAACCGCTTTTGTAGGCATAAAATCGATACAGCCGAATCATCAATACAACTTCCAGCCCTGTATAGTTGATGCAGGTTTGCAATGCTCTTCATACGTTGTATGTTCACCTCCTTATGCGCCTGTCACTGAAAAGATTGCTGCACCACGATTGCCCGCAGCCATTAAAAGTGTTTCATTAACACGTCGAGCCGATATGAAATGTACCCATTCAACAAGACTTCGCACGCTTGGGGTAACAACAAATATGATTGAAAGTAACAACTTTGTTACCATGACAAGCGCAACAGGACTGACTCTAGATGTGTCTATGCACAAACTGATTTGCAAACGTTCAACGAATTCCTCAGACATCTCTGATCAGACAAACATAAAGCAATTTACAGAAAAAAAAGTGCGATTACTGTATGTGCTCAGAGCGCTGAGATGTCCGGAAGCAGTATCACATAGGCAACCTGACAAAACGTATAAACACGCCCACTCAATCATGAGGAATATGGCAACGAATGTATCTTCGAGCACACCAACCAGTTCTCAGGCATGCCTTCACGCAACCGCACTCCTACAGATTGCTGGCGCCCAGCCACACGCGGTCGGAACACACATTCGCTCAAGCGACCACATTCGAGGTGATGGACCGTCCATGCGCGCGGGACGTGGAGTTGGGATCTCTGCATCTCACACCTCCGGGAGAAGTGCGCGCGCCGTCATCCAGTCTTCCGTACAGGAGCAGAGTGTACCGTTGACACTGAGCGTCACGAGTGCGTGTCCCTCTGCGCCTGTGCGTGTGCTTGATGGAAGCGCGACAGGCGTGTCTCACACTGGGTCACTGTGCGTTGACCGTCTGGTGCCGACTTTTGGCTCACAATCGCACACGCGCATACACACGCAAACACGCAAACACTCAGCGGGAGCCCACGTGCCACCGTCAAGCGTGTTTGTGACCGGTGGCCTTGGTGCTTTAGGTCAGTCGTCGACCGCTTGGCACACGCATCTTGGTGCTCGATATGCGTACGTCACGGGTCGTAGTGGCCGCGGTGGATCTGCTTTATTGCGATGGGTGTCTCAAACAGGCACACACAACGGTGTCCTGCACGTGTCTCGCGCTGACGCGAGTGTCATGGACGAAGGCTCGTGCAGTGGTATGCACGCCCACGCGCGCGTGCGCGCACACAGTGTGCTGCACGCGGGTGGCGTTCTGCGAGATTCCGTGACGGCTCGCCAATCTGCATTTGCTCATCGCTACGTGTGGTCCTCCAAGGTAACCGCTGCACGTGTGCTGTTGCAGCAGTGGGCCGGCGTTGAACGAGGCACACGACGTACGACACTCTTCTCTTCTGTTGCAGCTCTGCTCGGCAGTCCTGGACAATGTAACTACAGTGGCGCGAATGCCGCCCTTGATGCAACAGCGACAGAGGAATGGCATCGAGGCAACGCCGTTTGTGCCATGCAATGGGGAGCTTGGGATGGTGCAGGCATGGCTCTATCAAATCCAGCCATCCTGAAGCAAGCGCATACCTCTGGCATAGGCATTCTTGATCCACGAGCTGGACTTGGGGCTATGCGCGCGGTGCTTGACGAGACAGATGTCGGAAGATACTGGAGAGGAGCTCGAGGGATACTGGCTGTCGTACCGTTTCAATGGTCCGTACTCATGCGCACGTACCGCAGACGCGCTTTAATCGCAGAGTACAGCGTTGAGCCAAAGAAAGACACACTTCGAGATGCCAACACACTGCCTTCTACGAATCAAGGGCGGGCACGTTCGTCAGATGAGACCGTCTCCCAGCTCGTCGCATCAGCCGTCACACGGGCGCTGGGCCGAGACATTTCCGCCGAAGCATCTCTCATGGAAGAGGGTCTCGACTCTCTCGCCGCAGTGGAGCTTGGAGGAGCGCTGCAGAAAGAGACAGGGGTGGCCATGCCGGCGACTCTGGCGTTTGATTACCCAACGATAAAAGCTATAGCGGGATACGTGAACAACGCGATGATTGAGTCGTCGGAGGCACACACCTCAGATGCGGTCGTACGCACGAGCTCTACAGAACCCAACGCGGCCATACGCGATGGACAAGCAACACAAAATGAGTCCACGCTGTGCCCTGGACGAAATGATCGTGATCCCAATGATGTGGACTTATGCGCAGTAGTGTCGTTTCTTCGGTTGAGTATTTGTCGCGGCAATACGAAACAGGAGAGTCTGCCGTCTTCGTCGTATTCTGGTGGGGTATTTACAATGTTCGTATCGCGTATCGTGCGTGATGATTCGATGATTGGTCGTGAACACACCCAGTGTGAGAGAATGATGCAGTCTACTGTAGGGGGGCGTATCGCTACTTTGCCCTCTTCAAGCATCAAGTTGACTTTGTCTGAGAAAAGTACCTCATCAGGTGCTCGAGCGTGCGATGATTTGGAGCTGTATATAGTAGGCGCTGCCTCGCACCAACACTCAACTGAACGTATGTCGCAAATCAACTGCATTCATGACATACACAATACACAATCCGAGACTCAGAAAGAGCAACTGAATCAAAATAGTGGGCAGCATCATACAAGTTTTGGATACTTTATACAACAAAGCCAAACATTTGACATCGATGTCATCGGAATCAAAGCTAAAGAGGCACAATTGATGGATCCACAACAGCGCGTGCTCCTGCAAAATGCATTCTCTGTTCTCTGCGCATCCATGCATGGGGCACCAAAACAAACCACGGCCGTTGCGGTGGGTGCATGGACATCACAATATGCCGATCTGTGCAGGGTGTATGCATCAGCGCCTGGACCATACACAGCTGTTGCGTCGCAGCTCAGTGTTCTGTGTGGACGCGTGTCGTACACGTTTGGTATGCAGGGACCTTCGATCTGCATTGACACAGCGTGTTCATCGTCGCTCGTGGCGGCGCATGTTGCGAGTGCACACCTGCGCGACATGGAGTGTGAAGACGCCTTGGTTGCCGGCGTGAGCGTTAACGTGGGTATCGGTACGTTCCAGGTCGCAGCCGCGGCGAGCATGTTATCTTTGGACGGACGGTGTAAGACCTTGGATGCGAGTGCTGATGGTTACGCAAAAGGCGAATGCTGTGTAGTGCTTCGTGTGAGCGCCGGAACAACCACAGACAACGCGACCACGGGCTCGCGATCTTCATCCGCGTTGCCTCTCGTCGTGCTAGAGCACTCAGGAGTCAATCAAGATGGACGATCGAGCTCACTCACAGCACCGAATGGACCCTCACAGCAGACCCTCATGACGGATGTGTTATTGCGTGCGGGTGTGCAAGGTGGTGTGATCGATAGGCTGGAAATGCATGGTACCGGGACGTCGCTCGGGGATCCTATCGAGGTTGGTGCCGCGCTTGAAGTATTCGCATCGCCATCCTCCGCGGCCCGACATGCGGCACGCCCGGGGCATGCGCTGACTTTGGAAGGTGCAAAGCCTCGAGCGGGTCACTGTGAACCGGGTGCTGGTGTTGTGGGTATGCTCTTTGCGATGTCACACATAACCGAACGCACCATGGCGCCACTGATCCACCTGCGTGAGCTCAATCCCCACGTTGAAGCCGCCACACGGCGAAGCACACGTGTACCGCACGCGAGAGTACCGACACTTCCTCGGCAAGCAGCGCCAAGACCATGGATAGTTGGCTCGGAGTCCGGGCGTGGAGAACTTGCGACTACCCCGTTGTCTCGATCTGGTGTGAGTGGCTTTGCATTCCAAGGCACCAATGCGCACGCCATCATATGTCGAAGACACAGCCCGCCCGAGCAGCATTTGAGTGGATACACAAATCAGACGCACACAATGCTGCGTTCTTGGGAACGCCAACGCCAGTGGTGCGCACCTGAGCCCCACTGTTTTGTGACATCTGTTGAAGCAACATATCAGATGAGTCAGCAGTTTGGCTCAAAGCGTATGCTCACGCGGTCAAGCGTGCGTCTGGAGCACTCAACCGCGCTCTCAAGCATGCTCGACCACAGTGTTGGGTTCCAGCACATCTTACCAGGCACCGCACACGTTGAGATATACCGCGCTGTGAGTGGTCTGATGGTCAACGAGTCCCACGCGACAATCGCCCCGGTACAGTTGGCATTCATCGCCCCCCTTGAGCTGCGCAAATCCGTCGTGGAAGTAGTCTGTGACATCACTGCCCAAGGTGTGGCTCGCGTGGGTGTTTCGGCGGATGCGTCTTCTCGCTCCCAGTTGGATTCACCAAGTTACAGAAGCTCGTGTAGAATCACGTCTCTGCGCGCGACTCATGGTGATGCGCTTGGGATATCGGCGCTCGGACACGCGCGCACTCGCGGTCCTGCGTCTATGCGACCTGTGGCGCAAAATCGAGACCAAGGTGTGCGTGGGTGCGTCTACGGGTCCATACACTCGCACAAGACATCCATGTCAACGCATACGTTTTATGCGGCGCCAGCTGTGATTGACGCGGCGCTGCACGCACTCAGCACTTGTACAACCTCAAGCACGCAAGACACGATGCAATCTCCGCTCGTGCCAGCTACGATCGGAGCAGTCTGCGCTCGCGGTGGTCAGCACGACACGCGCGTGCTTTGCTTTGCCATTTTGCTTTCTCCTGATATGCACCAGAATGTGAAGGCATCCAGCAGGCGCTCTCGACACCACTTGAGGGAGGCGTCACAGCACAGAAGCCATCGTTCTTGCGCAGTACACGGTTTGGAGTCTCGTCGTCTTGGCGTCCCGGTCGTTAGCAGCGTGTCTTCTCCATACCATAGTACCATTTCGAGTGCTCCACAGGTTAGTAGTCACACCTTGCATGTGAGTGCGGTTGACGATCGGGTCGAAGTGGATATGTATTATCGGAAAGTTTCGAGCCACCCAACATTATTTGAAGTCGAAACAGTAGTGGTTGGTATTTTAGAATCATTATTACACTGTCCCGTGTCGCTCCAGGACACTCTTTTGAGTCAAGGACTAGACTCTTTGGGAATGAGCCAATTTGCACTTGAGTTACAAGAGCGTTTTAGGCTGGCATTAGACATCAAATCAATATTTACTGACACTGGAGCTAATCAAACGATTCATCAGGTCATAAAGAACATTCATGAGGCAACACAAGCAGAAGTGGCTGAGCAAACACCGGGCATTTCCAACCATCATTCTGCGAAGAAAGAATTCATGCGCCCACGAATGGAAAATGTGAGAATGTTTCTTGTTGGTAGTACTGCAAGTACAGTACATGATTTTCTCAAATTTATATTCTTCTGGCTTCTGATAGTGTTCACCAGCTTAACCATTTTCACTCGTTTCAATTTTGCAGAAAGAACCGATTGATGGTTCAACTTATTTCAAGACATTTGAGAAGGTAACACATGTAATAACAATCCTTACATAGACATATTTGACACTGCACCTTCTGTCATTCCATAGCGATACTCGTAGCGTGAGTTAGTTCAACGGGTACCAGGGACACTCTCAGTGAAGTGCTTACGGTTCTTCGTAGTATAGCGTATCGCTCCCTAACACCTTCCGCGTACCTTCATCAATGTGATGCGACTTATTTTTATCTTCGTCCGTACGCTCTACACAGTTAACGCCGATTTTGCTTTTTTCATCAACGCGGAGCGAAGCTTTTGACTGTACAAACGGGAAGTTTCCCCGACCTAAAAGTTGGGAGTGCGAACAAGTCCTCCCAGAAGTTCTGGCCCAGAACCAACGCCCGCATCGTCACGGGCTACCTGAACCGCAACACGCCAGCTCGTTAGCTGCCCGCAACGACGACATTTTTTCAAGGCGGGCACAAATAATTTCGATAATTTACGCACTCGGTTTACAACAGCATTCAAAGTGTTCCGTGTTCCTCGAGTGACTAGCATGGCAGAGGAGCCGCCACCACACGGATTCTTGCTGAGGCCTCGACGGGAAGATCCAGAAGAGACGAGTCAAGGTGAAAGTGAACCGATCGGATGGAGCGCAATAGAAGCAAAGAAACTTCTCTGCATGGCCGAGCGAATGAAAAGCAAACGTAGGTTCGTCTTTAAGGTGAGTATCACAGCTATCTTGTCTACAACTCCACCTTACACACACACACACACACACAGTCTTTGCAGCACCAGTTATCTAGCATTCGAATCACGCCATATCATGAGGAAAGTGACCGTAAATTTGATCAGGAAGATCTGTTCGGAACCCATTTACAACGCTCCTTGTTGCATTGGCAGGAGTTATGCTGTTCATCGGCGTTCGTCACATCCTCAGCCAAAATATTTCCAAAGTGCTCTACATTAGCGCAGTTGATTTTACATAGGGAAGAAATCGTGGATTCGTTGTTTACTGGGGTTAAATCTGGTGATATCCATTCCCTTGTAGCATTTTTCAACGCCGTTGCTTCTGTTGCAAAGGATATCGGCGGTGACTTTGTTTTATATTTTCGATCCACAGTTCAGACCATGACTTTTTGTTTGAACAATATGGAACTTGATGCGAATCACATTGAGGCTATGTTTCGGACACTCGCATCGATTTGCATGGTTCTGTGGCGATCGGAAAGGGTCATGCCCATCGAAATTCTCGAAATCACATTAGAAATTAGACAACATCGGAAGCAGTATATCCGCAAGTTTGCCGCACAAGCAGTAGCCCCAATTTTGCGCAGTTCGAGAAAGACGGATTTACTCAGGATCATCGATTATTTGCTATTGGAGTGCACGTGTGAAACTTTAAACTTCACTACGTCTTGGAAGCATATTTTTGACGCTGTTACACTAATGTGGCATTATATGACTGTTATCCCACCGAATACGCTACATTCTAAGTCAAATATCATGCTGGAAGTTTTATTCAATCCTTCCTTCTCTGCTGAACATTCGAAACACATTGTTCTTGTTCATAACGTGATTACTTCCCTTGATGTCACCTTGCCTAAATCCACAGGCAAAAGTATCTGGGCACCATTTCTTTCAGTTCTGGACAGATTCAACATCATAGATCATTCCAATATTGATGACGCTGCGTATTGTGTAAAAGTATTTATAGCTCTGTGCACCACGAAGTTTGAAGTACCGTTTGGCGTCGCAGAGCTACCAAACTTTTTGTACAGATATATATCTTGGTGCCTAGGTGAAGGAGGTACAGTAGAGCAGCACACTGTAGCACAGCTTCTCGGAACGATTTCATCCCGTGACGAATGTAAAACTGTTCTTCTTGTGGAACCCCTTACGTGGAGCAATATCGTTCAATCATTTGGAACAAACTCACTGACTGTGATGTTGAATGTCCTTTGGAGAAATTTGATTTCAGGTTGTGTCACGGCGCAAAATATGTGCAGAGCGCTGCTAATCGAAACAGCCCATATAATCGTGTTTCAGGACTTCGAGTGTTCTGTACTTTTGGCGAACATCATAGAGAGGATTATCGTTGCCCAAGTACACGATGACATCCAGTTTGCTCAACTTGAGCCTGGAATCATTGACGAATATTTTGAGCGCCAGTGGATGGATGGGGGAATTGATCAAATATGGGCAACTCTACGAATTCTACCTTATTTTACAGGCCCTGCTACTGTACACAGAACCATAACTGAGTTGATCTCCAAAATTGAATCAAGTAACAATAACATGAGCATGAATAATTACTCTATCACGGAGGCCACTATTCTCATGTCTGCACTTGAAGCAGAGGAAGTGTGCAAAAGAAGGAGTCCTTCTGTAGACAGTGCATTCACACACAACCTCATCAATATAGTACTACGGAGAGAACTATTTTTGCCTGGTATTTGGTTCCAAGTTAAGGAGTTGGTGAATCATCATCACATTGATTTATCTTTTGCTGAAACGTTGCGCCGAAGTAACCTAACCAGATATGCGAGCGATTCTAATCGTTTCCTGAGATTATCCATCTTAAGATGTTTGGCGTCCACAAACGAGCAGCATCCAAATTCACAAACAATCTTAGGCATAACAAGCGACATTGTTCAACTGTTCTGCTACGTGAATGAGATATCTAGCGACAGCAATGATGTGCTCATACGCTCAAGAAAGTGCGTCAACCAGATCATGAACATCACTAGAAGATTGAGAATTGAACGTGATGATTCCACAAACTATGTTGCGATGATGCACATGGCATTGGGCGCGTTGCGTGTACGTTTCAAGCCTATATGGGAGCCTGTCATTGATTTGATTGGAGTAATAGGGGAATGCGATGAAGGAGCACTGCATGTTTTGGAAAAGGGTGTTCTATTAGTAGAAAACGAACTTTCAGGTCAGAAAGATGTGCGCAAGTTTGCAAACAATTGTGAAACCAGTGGGATTCGCCGAGAGATTCATGAAGCTTTGATTCCTTATGAAAAGAGCATCGATCATTATCAGCATATGGAATTTCTACTGGAAGCTCTCATCAAGTGTAGTAAAACTGATTTCAATTTTTCGATTTCAATTTTTCATCGACTATTCGCATTAGCGAAGGGATACCAAAGATACATCGACAAACGATATGCAAATATTGTGGTGAAGATGCTCAAGCTGATTCAAATAAATTGTTTCCAGAATCTTGATGAGCGGAAACAAGATGAAGTGAATGTGCACGGCGACTTTTTTGACAAAATTCGTGTTCTGGCAGCAGATGAAAATACTGAAGTTGCGCTGGAGGCGTTGAAATCTATGAGCTTACAGCACTTGGATTATCTCTCATCAAATAGGTTGACACAACTTTCCATGTTGGCGAATCCCGCGACAGTTAAGCGCACTCTTACTTCCGTGACTTTTGAACGTGAAAGTCAGGATAATCATTTTCTTCCAGTACTTGGACAAAACAGAATTGAGGTCGTAACTCTTACTGTAGAGCTTGTGTCAAAGTACATTTTTTCCAAGAAAATTGCTTCGAAACCCATTAAGTCTCTGGTGTTACGTTGGTTCGCTTCACTCAAGGCAACTGAAATGGAGCCATTCATGAAAATGCTATTCTTTCCTTTCGGAAATATGGGTACCGGTCTGGTAGCACGTGCATACAGTGGTGTTTCTGTGTGCGAGCAGCATTTAATCGAGACCATGATTTGCAGCGTTCCATGCCATACATTGATTTCATTCACGATGCAGTTGCGAGAAGTTTATCAGACAATACCAGAACATATGAAGACGATCAATTCACTTCTTCTTTGTACATCTTTCCAGATTTTCAACTTTTCGTGTGACGGTATTACTGAAGATCAGACTGTATGCACTGACTACAAGTCATTGAGAGCCGTGACACTGACGCTACTAGCGTGCATGGTACCGACCTCTTCCAAAGAAGATTTGAAACTTCATTGGGAACGTTCTTACAGTAATTTGAAACTCATCGCTGAAGGAATGGCAAATGAGTGTGTTGGTGAAAATGAGCCCGCATTGCTCAGGGTAATCTCTTCTGTTGTACATTGTCAGAATTTGGATGGTTTTTTCGACGAAACAAGCAACCATGTATTCATCTTAAATGTTACAAAAATGTTGAGGAATCCGAACATATCTGCTGTATGTAGACAAGCAGTCCTCAACATCATCTCCTGTCTCGTCGGAAACACAGCGTGCACTTCGGCCCCGAGAGTTGTTGCGACCTTGTTTGACGATATAGCATATTCAATGCAGCTATCTTTTATGCGCTCGTTTGAGTTAGGGAACAGTACACGTACTGATCCCAATGTTGATACCCGTACAGAACTACACGTGTTGCAAAGAATGGCTTTCTATGGAAGAAGACATCCCTGGAATACAAACATTTTTGAACGCATCGTAAACGTGGTGTGTTCAAAAGACCTCTATGAAGAAAAATATAACCTCTTACTTGATACTATCTGTCTCGTTCTTGATGGGTTGACACTCGATGAAGGACTCAGAATTTCGACAATGCAGAAGTTTGCAGTACTTTTTTTGCGGAAAAGCTCACGAACATCGAGGAGTAAATTGTTGAAAATTTATGCGCTAATTTGCAGTGCACACGATAGAACAATTTCTGTGACACTCAATGAAATGAATTCTTACGTGGAACAAAGAATAGATGAGTTCGATTATGGGAGAAGGATCAACATTTATAACGAATTACGAACTAAGTGGAGTGGAGAAACTAATATGGCGAAAACTCTTTGGATATACAATGCCCTACATGCTCTACACACAGGAGATTTAGTGCTACAGAATTCTGCCATGGCAATAATTCGTGAGTGTTTGAAGTTTGACAGAGCAGCCGACTCTACGACTGAATTGCACCCCTGCGAGCACATTAATATAGTGCTTCAAGAAGCTGTGCGTTTGTTAAAAAGTAGAATGGGCCTTGTACGAGAATGTGGGGTAAAAATATTGAGATATGCGACGTTGAATCATCACTTACCTCAGTTACGTTTACTTTGTGCTGATAACGAGGACAAAGATGTTTTCCTCAATTTGTCACATATTCAGTCGCACAGGAGATCACGTGCACTGCGAAAATTATTTGCGAGTGACACGTTGCAAGCGATGGGGTCTCATACATGTATGAGCTACACTGTACCATTATTGCTTGCTTTTATACGCGATGCGAGCGTCGATGTAGCGGCGACAGCAGTCGATGGGTTAGGTCAGTTGTCTACGCATTTGACTCTGTCACAGTTTGTGATTGTAGTACGTGGACTACTACAGCGCGCATCTTCGAAAGATGGTACAGAGCATTACTATCTCCGTGGTGCTGCTTGTATGGTAGACAAGTACAGAACTGAACATGTGTTTCCACAAGCATATGAAGACAGTATACGCTGTGAAAAATTGATTCTCACAGTACTTCCTTTGGCAGAAGCGCGTCTTCACGCTGCGCGAAATGATTCGACATGCTCAAACACTTATCTACAAATAAATGCCGTCATTTGTGCAAGTGGCTTACTTTCACTGCTTGATGACACAACACGTGAGCAAGGTCTGTTACAATTGTTAAAAATGGTCAATGAAAACCTTGCAAATCGTTCACAGAAGTTACGTGATAATGCCCTGGCTGCACTGAAGTCAATCTCTTCCGTGCTAGGTGAGCGCCATTTACCTCTTATAATCCAGTCTCTCAAAACTGGTCGAGCTACGGGTTTCCATCTGCCTGTTCTTGGTAAGGCAATATATGTGGTAGTCAGCAGTTGCAATGGCTTACTAGCAGAATTTGCTTCAGCAGTGTTCACAGAGATTGTGATGTGTCTTCATTCAAATATTTTTATCAGTCACCGAAACGAAGCTGTTGGAAAATCAAGCAGCTTGGTTCACGAAGCAAAGTCAGTATATTCGTTGAAAACAATTTCTATACTTGTGGCGTCGTTGAGGGAAAATGACCAATTCTTCAAATTTGTACGTACATTCATACGTAAGCTTCCAAGTGTGCCCACCAACTGCAACCAAAATCACTTTGGTCTCATCTTACGTGCGTTCCGTGAAGGAATATCGCAGAACCCACATTTGAATACAACTCATGTTCTATACTTGGCCGGTTCTTTTATCGAAGAGTACGTAATTTGTATGCGAATCTCGAAAGTTGGTGCAGAGAAAGAAAACACTGACATCTCGCCGGAGTATGTGATCAAGGTTCATCAGTTTGCAGTTGGCCTACTGTGCGATTGTTTAAAGAAAATATCGAGCTCGGGTGCAACGAATGATAAACTTCCAAGTGTAGGTGGTATTCATAATATTGTGGAACTAATGACACGATGCTTAGTGAGTACATCGTATGATGTGCAAGTCGGGGCAACACGTATATTGAACAAGATCCTGAGAAATCCTTCCATGTGTAGAGATTTGCCTATGGATTCATTAGCAAAACAGATATATCGGACACTGATGACGTGTAAATCCGTCAGCGATCGGTTGGCACAGAATTGTTTGAGAGTTCTTGCTCACATCATAAAGCTTCGTAGTTCTCCTCCGTTTCATTCAAAGAAAATATCGCTTTTGCTCCAGTTTGCGTTCAAAAATTTGGCCGAGGATGCCATGCATCTCAGGGTATCATTTTTATTATTGAATGCAATGATTTCGAGAAGGATGATTTCTGAGGAGATGTATACACTCCTTGATGATTTACTTTTCATGATTAGCCAGGGACAGACAGCTCAGCTTCGACACATGTGCTCCCACGTTGTCATACGTTTTATTCTAACGTACCCAATTGGAGAACGTCACATGGAAAAACTGCTGAGAAATATGGTGGCATCACTCGAGTACTCTAACCCTGGTGGTCGTGTTTCAGCGATTAGTGCGATCAGGGGGCTCGTCACAAGGCTACCAGACACGAGTATTAAATTTCACGGCCTAACTTTCTATTTCCCACTCGTTCTACGCATGGTTGCAGATGACAACAGTAATTGCAGTAAATTGGCAAGTAGAGCGATCGATTCTTTGTTTCTGCGGCTTAATACTGAACAAGTAGAGGAACTTCTAGCGTTCACTGACATTTGGTCTTCTAGAAAAGATAGACTGCGACAGGCAGCTTGCCAGGTTTTATTAATTGGATTCAGGACACATGCGCATTCTGCATTCAAATGTTACACAAGGAACGAAGATAGGATGCTAGACCAAATGCGACAAAGTTTACACAATCCATGTGTTGATGACTGGTCATGGGTCTACTGTTTGTTGAGTTGCTTTGAGTGTGCAAATCAGTATCGAAGAGAACATCTGACTAAGTCACTGAGTAATTGCTCAAAATTACTTGATTTACTTCCTAGTGCAGTTTTATATGAGCACGCATGGGTACAGTTTGCGTCCATCCGCGTTCTGAAATCGCACCTGCAAGTGCATCACCAATGGGGTGACGACGTGTTAACATGTGTATCAATAGAGCAAGTCAGCCGGCTTGCACAAGCCCTTGTCACAAACATTGAGTGCGTGCGGTGTGACGAAACGCTAAGTGCAGCGAGTACCGACGAGTTATTCTACTGTTTGAGTAAAATGTTTTGTACTCTGTCCACACAGCCGGGTTTTGAGCGTATATGTGTAGATTGCTTCACTCGCATTCGCAAAACTGCTTTGGTGAGTAATGCGGCATTAAGATGTTCACTTCTTCGGATGACTGCCGCGATGATATCTGCAAGCGAAGCTGGAGCGAGGTCAACTGACGCTGTCTTATTTCATGCGGTTGCATTGTGTCAAATATGTGTCGAGGAATGCGTAACAGATTCGAGTACCACGGGTGTTCAGAGTCACTCCTTAGCGAAAGACATACTTTCAAGTGTACAACAAATCATGCCTCCACAAGAATTTGTTCATGCACTAAACCGAGCGAGTTTGCGATGAAGATACGACGCCAAGTCAGTTTTTCTGTTTTTATGTCAACTACAGGTAGACGCGTAATGTTGTAATATGTTGAAGAAAAGGAAACACAAATGTTTGTGTTGTGTTGCATACTTTCTCTTGTTATAGCATATTTTTCAAATTCACCAGAGTTTCGATTCGTGCTACATGTACATGTAACACAACGAGGTAGTGTAAAAATTTACAACATGTTGAACTTCATGGCACACTATGATGGCTTGAAGTGAACGGATTTCGATTTTCTATCACAGCCATTTATCCACCCTGTTGATGTGTTCCCCATTCTGAATAATAGGGCATTCACTAGAATAAATAGGGAATTCATCGCCTCAGACTTTGGCTAACTCTGGACCCAGTAAATCATCAGTCCAGCGGAATCAGTGGTGCAATTCCAGGAGGTGTGCGGAAGTGATAGCCTAGGGCTGCTTAGCTTCTATCGGTTCCGTTTCGACCCTTCTCATGAGTCCGCGTATACAGTCGAACCCCGACACACATTGGTCAGAAGAGGAGATGCGAGTATTGAGTCGTGAACTTTGGCGGTTTACAACGGATTCAACCGCTTACCATGTCTCCAAATGTGTCAAGATAGCGGCGCTTTTGCCTGAGAAGCTCACTCGAGACGTTGCACAACAGATTCACCGGCTACTAACACAAACAGCGACTGTAAGTAAACATAAGACACATCCCTCGGAGTGCCGACATGCACCTGGTGATGTTTTCGAAGAAGGCGTTACATATGTCGACCGTACGAAGTGTACTTCTATAAGAGCGGGGAGAAGTCCATCACAGATTTTCACAGAAAATGATGAACTACTATGTAGTGTTGAAAACGCCAACATCGAAAGACAAATCGATGAGAAAGATTCATTGCTTCACGTATTGGATAACCTTGTGGTTGTCGATAGCATTATTCGACGTAGTAGTACTGTTGGTCGAGAGATGCCTCGAATACCTGTCCGTGTCGACGCCGAGCTGGTGAAGGTTGTTTTAGGGTGGCGATAAGACGCTGAGAGTCCATGTGGAATACTTATTACTGTGCTAGCTTCTTCAAACGGAATTCGTAATCATCAGAACGTGTAATATATCTCACCCAAGGTAGCGCATTGTAACCGTCTTGTTCAAGGACTTTGAGATACTTGACTTGCACACCACTTGCTGTGTTATATGGTATCTCAAAAGTGACCCGCACTGGTGCATTTTCGGTCAATTTCGACGAATCAACTGTCGACGGCAGACACATCTTCGCTCGGAGTTTGAATTCACTTTTGCCTTTGACATTTTTCATGGACCATACAAGTGTATTGTTCTCAGGTGCATAAACTACGTTTCCATAGCTACACTGTATCTTAGGAGACGTGGTATCAGGAGTGACTGGAATTTCGACCCGAACGACATTAGCCATAGTTTGTTCTTTAAACAGAGTGGAAAGATTAACCACACAATCCACCCTACTCGGGGAAGGGGAGACTACTGTTGCGTGGATATGAACAAGAGGTTTCGCTGGATGGAGTGTACGATAGGTCATCAGAACAAACTTTCCGTCGGGAGGAGTGAAGCAAACCAGTTGTTTTGTCCGAAATGAATCTACATCTACGCAAGGATGGAACGTCACATCTTCCAGGGCGCTTGCACACTCGTGTGTTCCAGCACAAAGCTCATCTGAGCTGTTCAGAGCCATGAACTGGGCATGTTTATTGAGGCTTAGCTGACATGTTGGCGTTCCTGAGAGTTGAGAACGCACAGTCATTGTACCCAAAAGAGATGAATTCGTTTCTTTCCCGTTGCTATCCACGATTAGAGTGCATTTTTCGATGACGTCTAAGAAAATTTCATTTTTCTTGTACGATATTCCACTTTTTCGCCATGAAAGGGAGTCAGTTGCCGACGAAGGCAACGAAGGTATTTCGTAACGATATGCGGCGACTTTGATAAATTCAGCAAGGACATTTGACTCGGTGAGCTGGGGGTACCCACCATCGATCACTTCATCAAGAAGCTCATAAATGATGACGAAGTTATCACGAACCGACTCTTCAACAAACACATCGAAGTAAGCTGTAAACGTACCAATGAGTCTATGTAGTAGTGTGAAAGCAGCCATCATGTTACTAGTGTTTCTGGTAGTACACGCTACAAGCAAATCGTTGTGTTCCACGAAGAGGAGACGAAATTCACAACTGCTGTCACTGACAACAGGTGTTGAAACGCCTTGGTCTAGGTTAGACGCGAGTAGATCGAGCAGACACCGAAGGCAGCTATTTGAAATTTCACCACGCCAATCACGTGATAGAAGTACGCGGCAATTCAAGCTCAGAATATGTATAGACGAACAGATCGGCACGGAAGTATACATCGTCTATGTAGCATCGCAGCAACAAGAAAGAGTGCGCGCCTGGGGGTATCGATATTCGTTTTTCAAACTGATTCGAGCAAGGATTGTTTTGGTTGAACGGCGGTTTTCCGTGCGCACTTGCAGTGCAAGAGCCGGCCCCAGCTGCGTGGAGCCTGCGGGGCGCCCCTTATGCCGCATAAGTTATGCGTAGCTGTGAACGAATAAAATTTATCCTTGTTCGTGCTATGGGTTATATTATATTGTAATATGATATAAAAGGACGTTTTCGCCATTTTGTAGATGTCATATCTCCGAGAAATGGGCGTGTACATATCATTGGTATGATATCAAACAGCTTGATTCAAGCTAGAGCCTGCAAACTATGTCCCATCCACTTGGTGCCGGATTTGACACTTTTGTGAGGGAGTCGTCTAACGCCTCTTTGACCGAAATTTCTCATTTAAGCCAGCTGGAGAAGCTAGTCGTAATTTCACAAGCCGTCGCGCCGCAAAAACTTCGCTGACCAAGTGCTTCATATGCAACTCGCGAAGTGTAAGCTGCCGAAGCTGGTGCCCAATATTTTGTTCTATACTCTTTATTTTTGTGACATCATATTGTGTCACAAGTGTTACAGCTCTACCTGATTTGTCGAAACGAGCTGTTCTACCGACCCTATGTATATATTGTCGATAATCCATGGGTACATCGTAATTTATCACTAACTCGACATCCGGTATATCCAGTCCGCGCGCAGCGACATCAGTCGCTACCAGAATCTTGACTGAACCATTCTTGAAAGAGCTCAACGTCCCACATCTGTCACGTTGTTTTTTGGCAGAATGCAGCGAAGATGCCCTTATACCTAATGCACTGAGTAACTGTGACAACATTTCACACTTCTGAACCGTTGATGAAAATACAACCATACGAGTCGTTTCTACTGAAAGCTCTCTGATAATTTGAATTAGATAGATATCCTTAATCCTCTCTGGCATGAAAGCGTAAAGGTGTTCACATCTCAATACTATTTTTGACGTCCCCACATCTTCGTAGTAAAATGTGCCTTTTCCTAGTAGTGACTGTAAAGCAGTAACACTTTGAGTTACGGTTGCAGAAAACAACAGCGTCTGACGAAGCCGTGGTAAGTTTGAAAGGATGTATCTAAGCTCCGCTTCAAACGAAACATCTAGAAGTCTGTCAGCTTCATCAAGTACCAGATACTGAAGCTTTTCAAAACATTTTACTATGTCTGCAGAGAACATAAAGTGCTCCAGGAGGCGACCAGGTGTTGCCACTATTATATGTGGACGCTGCAGAAGCAGGTTTGACTGTCCAATTAAATCTTCGCCGCCAATTATGACATCACACCTGAGATTGGTTCCGGCACTAAATACCATAAACTGTTCAGCAATTTGATGAGCCAGCTCTCTTGTAGGGCTAAGACAGAGAGCGAAGATGCCAAAAGGATCTTCTAGTAGCTTATGCACAATAGGCAAGGCAAACGTCGCTGTCTTACCGCTACCAGTTTTGGCGATGCCGATAACGTCCTTGTGAGAAAGAATAGCTGGAATACATGCCGCTTGTATGGCACTAGGTGTGTGTAAGCCTAGTCGTGCGATGTTATGAAGAACCGAGGTACTTAAGCCGAGCTCGTTGAAAGTTGTCATTCTACGTCGTTTGTGAGGATACTTACGAGGTCTAGCTGCGTAGTGCAAGCCGGAACATCTTCGTTGGTGTTAGCACAAAAGATTCTTGAATAACCATAAAGTCAGACGAGAGTACATGTGCTCCTTTCACTGCTGGCGGCGGGGTCCCGCCGCCTCGGTCGATGCCAAAATTCGCTTTTTCTTTTTTTCTTGCCGCTTCGGTAGACTTTATGCCGATTGTGAAGCCCGATTTATTGCGGTTTCTTTAAGCGCAAATTCATGGCTTATTTAGGCTGACGAAGAGATAGACCAAAATAGCCTTTTTTTTCAGAAATAGTTGAAAATTCGGAAATAGAATTTGCCGATTTATTCCGATAATGCATTTAACGAGAGCTGGGGAGGGGATACTATCCTCCCTACCATAAGTAAGTTCCGAAATGGGTCGGTGTAGGCCGTCACTACGTCAATCACCGCGTGTAGCCCCGCGTGCGAAAGCTCTCGTTAAATGCTGTCTAATGGTTGCATTTGCG
>PBDU01000025.1 GCA_002718195.1 Methanobacteriota archaeon
GTGATGTTCAACATGAGATACACCCCTCAAAAGCCCTTGCCTCTTTGGGGGCTTATGAACTAATTGATGCCTAATCGCGAAACCGCGAAATTTTACCACTCAAAATCTTAACACAAATCGCTTGAAAAGCCGAGTTGAAAGTTGGATAATTCTCGCGATTGACTCATAGGTAAGCAGTTTTTCGCAATGTCATGGGCGAAGCAAATTCAGCGGTTGAGCCTGTCAAAAAACCTGACGGCACACCTTACACTGCTGCGGTTTTAATTCCGACAATCAACAACGCAGATGAGTTGGACATCGTCTTGGAGCGTTTGACAAAACAAACCTACCCTCATTTCGATATTGTAATCTCTGATTCTAAGTCTAGAGACCACACAAAAGATGTCTGTGAAAAGCACGGAGCAATATGGTTTGATGATGAATCAACCAACCGTGCAGATGCCTGTACTGCTGCTCTGAAGACCATGGATTATGACCTGGTTTTATTCACTGATGATGATACTGTTCCACCCCTTGATTGGGTTGAGAAATTGATTCGCTGGTTCGAAGACCCTGAAGTTGGCGGAGTAGGAGGTCCAAATTTCGCTCCAGATGATGACCCATTTGGTGCAAAGTGTGCGGATGTTGCATTCTGTACTAAATTTATGACTGCAGGGACTCGCTACGGTGCTCAGCCAAAAGGAAAGTTAGTTCCGATTACTCACAATCCAGGAGTAAACTGTGCCCATAGAATGGAAAACTTGCGTGAGGTAGGATTCTTTGAAGAAGGTTGCATTGGTGCAGAGGATGTAGTTCTTGACGCTAAGATTCAGCGTGCTGGAAATAAATTATTCATAGATCCAGAGAATGTAATGCCTCACCGCAGAAGAAGACCTTTCAAGCCATACATGAAACAAATGAGAAATTATGGCTACACTAGAATGGTTGCAAACCAGCGCTGGCCTGAGATTGCAGAATGGAGCCATACCGCAATTGGATACTTCCCATACATTGCAATCATTGGAATTGTGCTAAATCTTCTCGGGCTAGCCCTTGGCGGCGCCTCAGCAGAAACTTGGTTCACCCTTGCAGGCGAATGGACAATCCCTAGAATCATGTTCCATATACCCGGTGGATTCATGGTCCTTTACGTGGCAATTTGCTGGCTTGGTGCTGCGATTGGAACAAGTCCGCACAGAAATATTGGAACTGTATTCCTAGCGCCATTATTCGTCTTCCTTGCTCATTTCTCTTATGGACAAGGTGTTCAGAAAGCCTGGAAAGAAATCAGGAGAACTGGTGGAGCTGCAGGCGTTGGTCGTCAAATTGATGACAGGGACAGAACTATCTGAAAATCGTGTCAATCCACGTAGATATCAGAGCAATTTACTTCAATGCCTGAATTAAGAGAGTATCATGGCAAAGAAGAGTCTTCGTGACCGCTTCGAAGCCATTGATGACAAGGCAGATGTTAGTGAAGAAGAGGAAATTTGGAGTAATATTAGGCTGATGCTGGTTCTTTCTCGCATCTCAATTGTCATTCTCACAGTCCTTGTATCAGAAGTATTCGAAGAGAGATTTGTTGCAGGTCTTACCCTTGCATTATGGGCACCAATTGTGGGCATCCCTCTGTTCTTTTTGGTTACAGCATTAATTTCCATAGGCGATAGAGCATATAGAAATCAGGAAACTGTTATGGAAAAAGCCGACAAGAGAGTGAAGGAAACTGTGATTGATGCTCACTGATCTTCTTGGCTCAAGCCAGCCATTTCACCAGTTTGAATAGTCCATTGACTTGCATATACTCCATCATTAGCTACCAATTCATCGTGGCTTCCTCTTTCAACTACTGCCCCATCAACCATCGCAAGAATTTCATTTGCATTTCTGATTGTAGAAAGTCTGTGAGCTACCGCAATTGTGGCTCTACCGCTACCGCTGGAAAGCAGGTTCTCTTGTATTCTGCGCTCGGTTTCTGCATCTAAAGCACTGCTAGCCTCATCGAGAATCAACAGGCTTGGAGATTTCAATAGAGCCCTAGCAAGGCTGACTCTAGCTCTTTGTCCGCCACTTAACATAGTGCCTCTGTCTCCAACCATTGTATCAACTCCGTTTTCTAAACCACCAACGAATTCTAAGGCACCGGCCATCTCTAGAGCCTTTTCTACAGCTTCATCAGTTGCGGTTTGATTGTAGAGCACGTTTTCTTTCAGCGTACCATGGAACAAGAATGGCTCTTGGGAAACAAAGCCGATAGCATCTCTAACCGAGTCGAGTGTGAGGGTTTCGATGTTCAGCCCATTGATCAGAACTCTTCCAGAATCTGGAGTATAGTACCTCATCAATAATTTGAGAATGGTTGTTTTTCCTGCTCCTGTATGACCCATAATTCCCAAGAACTCGCCTCCACTGACCTTGAATGAGATCCCATTTAGAACAGGGGTGGAAGTTCCTGGATAAGTGAAGTAAACATTCTCAAATTCTACTGTGTCAATCGTTCCTTCCAATGCCTTAGCATCCTTTGAATCGACTATTGTTGGCTCCAAGTCTATTGCTGCAAATACCCTTCTTGCCGCTGCCTCTCCACGTTGTAGTTGATTTACTAGCATACCGAAGATGAATATCGGCATTGTCATTCTAGTTGAAATCAGCAGGAATGTAACTAACTCACCAGTGGTGATATCTCCCTCTGCTGCCAAGAAACCACCAGCTGAAACAAGCAAACCAAATGCTATTCCTGCTACAGCGTACAATCCTGGAACGAATCGATTCCTATCCTTACTCGCACCCATTGCTTGATCTCTGTAAGCAGCGCTTTGGTCTGCTACTCTGTTGGTTTCCCAGTCTTGTGCATTGTATGCTTGGACAACTGAAATTCCAGAGATTAAGTTCTCAAGAACTGAGGTAATTCCACCTGTGGATTCTCTCTGCTTTCTGTACTTTCTCTGTACTCTGGTGGTGAAAAGATAGACTATCGGAATGATTAGAAGAAGTGGAGCAAATAACACTGCAGCCAATTTCCATGACATTGAAATAAGGATCAAAAACGCAAATCCAAAGGTTACGATAATCCTGATGATAGATGTTGATGAATCGCTTACAACGTCTTCAAGTTGATTTACATCCGCACCGAGTACAGACATAATTTGACCCGTCTGCCTCATGTCATAATACGAGGCTTCCATCGCAATCAGCGACTTTGTAGCATCCATTCTCAAGTCGTGCTGAATCTTGTATCCCAATGTCTGCCAAGAATATTCAGAAATTCCTTGGAATATTGCAAGCATCAAGAATCCTAAGAAAATCAGGAAACCATAGCCGAACTCAGCACTCCAAAACATATCGACAAATGATTGCACAACGCCAGGACCGACTAGATCTCCACCACTGGTACTCTTTCTGGTAAAGTAATCCACTGCCCATCCGATTGCAACAAAGGGAATCAGGTCACACGCTCTTGCGGCAGCATTGGCAAAAAATCCAGTTAAAAGACGTGCTGGATAGGAAGTGGCGTAGGGAATTACCCGATACACTTGCTTCGAGGTTTCCCCAATTTGGTCGTTGATACGACTAGGGTCCATAGGGTTGGAGTTTTGGGACCTTCCTCTTGACATAGTTAATCCTCAAGAAGGTGATTATTGAATACTACTGTTTTGGATTAAAACGGATTGCAGATTATTGTCTTGGGCTAAGCAATTTGTTGGAATCACTCAACAAGCATTCTCAGCTCTTCAACGCTTCTTACTTCTGCAAGGTAAATTTGTTCTATTGAGTCGTATAGATCTGAATCGCCTGTCTTTTCCACTAGGGTTAAAATTTCAGAATACACTTTAGAAGCACTTATCTCGGTATCGAGTGATTCTTGGAGCATGATTTTGTAATCTGATGTGTGCTCAATTGCTTTCGGATTCCTTTCAGTTACTGCAATCCCACCGAGTTTTACAATCGAAGCCCTTACAGTATCTGCATGAGTCATTGATTCTTGTGCTTCGCTATTGAAATGGGGTGCAAGTTGAAATCTATGAATTCCTCGTATGTATGCTGCGTAGTGAGAATATTGGGAAATTGCCCTAAGTTCCCAACCTAGTGCTTCGTTCAACTTTTCTATCAATGGTGCGTTGCTCATAGTATGTCGAATAGTCTCGCATGTTTAAATTATGGCTTTGAGTTTTTGATACGAAGACAAATGTTTCATGAGGTAGCAGGTACAGAGTAATACTATGCGAGACAGGCGGGCCTCTACAAGCGGGATAATTATGGCATTATTTCTGGCTCAGTTGATGATGCCAATCGTTACTGCTTTCAACCCTCTGCCGGAAATTGAAGTTAGTACAAGTAACGACATGAATTTGCTTCAAAGATGGGGAATGGAGCCCTCTGGTGAATTGGAAAACGGATGGTACAACCCTAGCCATGGTGTTGGAACAATCGATTTACTTCACAGACAAGCAACTCTTACCCCTACATCAGATTGGCCTGAACTAACCGGTGAGCATGGCTCGCTAAGTGGATGGTATGTTCTCAGTCATGAATATCCAGTTCCAACCCCTTGGTTTGGACAGTTAGAGGAAAGTGGAATTGAGTGCTTCTCATTCCTGCCACCTAATGCCTTCCACTGTGAACTCTCATCTGTGAGCATAGTTGAACTGCTAGAATTAAATGTCCAAGGGATGTTAAAATTAGATCAAAGCGACAAGATCAGGGAGAATCTTCTCCATGAAATGGAAGGCAATCCGCAAATATTCGATAACCCTAGAGTTGACACCAACTTTGCCTCAGTAAGCGTTGTCTTGAGTGGTGATTCGATTGGAGAGAGTTTCTCTCAAGCCCAAGGAGTTGAATTGCACTCGCAATCAAGAAGATTTGCAACTATGGGAGCAACTCCAGAAGGTGTAAAGTGGTTGGTTCAACAAGACTGGATTGAATTCGTTGAAGAGAGCCCTTGGTTTACGGTTGCTAATGAAGAAGCCGCATGGATTACCAATGTTGATGATGTGTGGAATGCTACTCAAATGGCATCCAGAAATTCATCGTGGTCTGGTCTTGATGGGTCTGGAATCATCGTTACCGTAGCCGACACTGGACTGGATACTGGCTCTAATACAAGTGCTATGCACGCTGATTTCAGAGACCACATTACTGGAATCCAATCCTTCCCGATTCCAACCTCTACTTGTGCGGCGTACGGAATGACCGGAAATTGTGACGACGGAGCTGCGGATGGTCACGGACACGGAACACACGTTGCAGGCTCTGTGAATGGAGATGGAACATTATCTGGTGGTGCATTCAAAGGTATGGCTCCAGAATCCCATTTGTTATTCCACGCTGTAGGGCAGGTTGTGAGTGGAAGCTCCACTCTACTCGGCATTCCAAACGACTTGGACGACATGTTCGCTCTTTCAGCAGAAAACGGTTCCTTGGTTCACACTAACTCCTGGGGATCAGCAGTAAACGGGCTATACACCTCCAGTTCTATGCAAGCAGACGCTAGTGCAAGAACCCATTACAACATGACAATATTATTTGCTGCTGCAAATGAAGGAACTGATGCAAATAGCGATGGAGAAGTTGACTTGGATAGCCTGGCAAGCCCTGGAACTGCTAAGAACGTCATCACCGTAGGTGCTACTGAAAATGACCGCCCTGCTTTCACGCTAACTTGGGGAGGCGGTTGGCCGTCAGATTATCCAACAAATCCGGTAAATTCGGACAGGGCTGCTGACAATATCAGCGGTATGGCTGCTTTTTCTAGCAGAGGTCCTGTTGATGATGGAAGATTGAAACCTGACCTTTCTGCTCCTGGAACTTACATTTTATCCACAAAATCAAGTCAAACAACTAGTACAGGTTGGGCTGCCTACAATTCCTCATACACATACATGGGTGGAACCAGTATGGCTACTCCAATCACAGCAGGAGCAACTGCTTTATTGCTTGAACATCTAATTGAAAATCAAAATCACGCTGACCCTTCAAGTGCTCTAATCAAAGCAATACTCACTGCTAGTGCACAGGATATGACTGGACAGTATTCCTCAAACACAAATGGTGCTGGAGAAACTGCACCAAATGAGCACGAGGGGTGGGGAATTCTAGACATGCACACAGCCATGCAGGCTTCCTTTGTCGATGGTGATTCTGTTGAAACTGGAGATTCATGGGGATGGTCATTCCAAGTCCCAAGTGGAGCGCCTGATTTCAGAGTCACTGCTGCATGGACTGACCCTGCTAGCACTCCATCAGCGAGTACGAATTTAGTAAACGACCTTGATCTAAATGTCAAGGACCCTTCCGGAACATGGCACAATGATTCCAACAATATCGACAATCTGCGTGGAAAGGTGTTCACCAGCCCTCAATCAGGAACATGGGAAGTACATGTTGTGGGATCAAATGTTCCAACAGGACCACAGAAATTTGCAATCAGCTTAAGCGAAGATTGGACTCTTACAAATACCACTCAAGACGCTGATTTGGACGGCGTTGAGGACGATGACGATGATTGTCCAAACACTTTCGGAACATCTACCATCGACAGATTAGGATGCCCTGATACTGACAGCGATGGCTATTCCAATCAAGATGTCAATTGGAGTATTGCAAACGGAGCTGATGCGTTCCCAGTAGATGCAACCCAATGGGCGGACCAAGACTTTGACGGATATGGAGATAATGCTGCAGGTAACAACCCTGACGGGTGTCCAACAATCTCCGGAAACTCAACTATCGACAGATTTGGATGCATCGATTCTGATGGCGATGGCTTCAGTGATCCAGATGCTGGTTGGACTACAAGCAACGGAGCTGATGCCTGTGATACGGTATCTGGGCAGAGTTACATCGATAGATCTGGATGCCCAGATGGCGATGGTGACGGAGCAAGTGACCCTGACCCATTAGGTAATTATGGAACTGCTTGGGACGTTGCTGACGGAGCAGACATTTGGCCCAGTGACCCTACACAATGGAATGACACTGATTCAGATGGATATGGAGACAATCCACCTCCCGCTACAACTGGAGATGGATGCCCTACAATCAACGGTAATTCCACAATAGATAGGTACGGATGCATAGATTCAGATGGTGATGGTTATTCTGACCCTGATGCAAGTTGGACAGTTGCAAATGGCTCAGATGCATTTGTTCTAGATCCAACTCAGTGGGCAGACCAGGATGGTGATGGATATGGAGACAATGCATCCGGAAATAATGCGGATAATTGCCCAACTGTGTATGGTACTTCATCCATGGCTGGCTTACTAGGTTGCAACGATACGGACGGAGATATGTGGGCTGATTCAATCGATGCTTTCCCGTTCGATATAACCCAATGGAATGATACGGATTTGGACGGCTATGGTGATAATGCCAGCGGAAATGATTCCGACATGTGCCCTACTGTTGCTGGAACATCCAGCATGGATAGATTCGGCTGTCCTGATACCGATTTAGATGGTTATTCTGACCCTGACCCTTCAGGCTTGAATGGACCTGCCTGGACTGAAAGTGACGGTGCTGATGCTTATCCAACAGACATTACCCAACATATTGACACTGATAGTGATGGATATGGAGACAATCCAAACGGAACAAATGGAGATGCCTGTCCTCTAATTGCAGGCAACTCAACTGCGGATAGGCGAGGATGCCCTGATACTGACGGTGATGGTTATTCTGATGGAGATTCGTTGTGGAGAGTTTCTGACGGAGCTGACGCATTCCCAAGTGACCCCCTACGCTGGTCAGACATTGATGGCGACGGAGTAGCCGATCAATTGGATGATGCATGCCCTACTGCTCCAGGCACTTCAACGATTGACAGAGTTGGATGTCCCGACCAAGATGGTGATGGATACTCCGACCCTAGTGGAAACTGGTCAGTAGCCAACGGTGCTGACGCATTCCAGACCATACCAAGCCAGTGGAGAGATACTGATGGCGATGGATTTGGAGACAATGCAAGTGGATATCTGGGCGATGATTGCGTTAACGAAAGTGGAGACTCTTGGCAGAACGGAACCTTAGGATGCCCAGATAATGATGAAGACGGCTGGGCAAATTCAGAGGATACATTCCCAGATGACATTACTCAGTGGGCTGACTATGATGGAGACGGATATGGTGACAACTTAGGGGGAACAAATCCAGATGCTTGTCCATTCGATGCCGGAAATTCCACTCAAGGAAATAGACTAGGTTGTGTGGATACTGACGGTGATGGATGGGATGATGTAATCGATGTATTGCCTAATACCCCAAGCCAATGGTTAGACCAAGATGGTGATGGATATGGAGACAATGCCACTGGAATATTCCCTGATGCTTGCCCAGGCGAAGCAGGCAACTCTACCACTGATAGGTACGGGTGTCCTGACGCAGATGGAGATGGATTAAGCGACGACAACGATGCATTCCCTAATGACCCAACACGTTCTCAAGACACTGATGGCGATGGCTATGATGATCTAGAGGATAACTGTACCTTCATCGCTGGTAATTCCACAATTGGAAGGACTGGTTGTCTTGATACAGATGGTGATGGATATGCAGACCCTTACACTTTGAACGAGACCAATACTTGGACCGTCGAAAATGGTGCTGATGCATTTATTGAAGATGCTACACAATGGCAAGACTCTGATGGTGATGGATTTGGTGATAATGCAAGTGGTTTCCAAGCAGATAACTGTCCATCGGACTCTGGCTCTTCGAGCGCACAAGGAATTTATGGATGCTCAGATATTGATTCTGATACCTATGCAGATTCAATCGATGCATTCGTGAACGAATCCACTCAGTGGAATGATACAGATGGTGATGGGTTTGGAGATGAGATTGATGGATTTGAAGGAGATTCCTGCCCGAATACTGCAGGAACTTCAACCTTGGATAGATTCGGTTGTATCGATAGTGATGGTGACGGAGCCAGTGATGAAAACGACCTTTGGAATGGTGATGCTAGCCAGTGGTTTGACACCGATAGTGATGGATACGGAGACAACAGCAATGGTACAAATGGCGACTATTGCCCACTCGATGCAGGTACCGCATTTAGAGGAAGCAACCAAGGTTGCCCAGATTCAGATTTTGATGGCTATGCGGACATAGAAGATGAATTCCCAGACCAATTCTCACAGTACATTGATTCTGATGGAGACGGATATGGAGATAACAACACCTTAGGAGCATATCTCCCAGACCACTGGCCGTTTGATCCTACAAGGAACATAGCAGATGTGGAATTATCATGCAGTCCAACTACGATAGAAGTTGACTTGCCTAGTGGTGAGCTATTCTCCTTTGCCTGTACTGTTGAGAGTGACATGACCGTACCTTTTGCTGTTACAATTCGATGGATTACAACCTCGGAAGTAAGCACTGCATCAAGTGCTAAATCCACTACTATTGACCCTTCAGTTTCAAACAATGCAACCGTAATTTTCCAAGGCAGTGCAGTGGAATTAGGTTCACATACATTGAACATAGAGGCATCAGAACCTGGTGGACCAACTGCGATGGATACCACAAGCGTTAGTTTGAACGTAATCGATTCAACCATTATAATCGAAGTGGATGACCCAATAATTCAAGACTGGAGAACAATGGTTGAGCAGGCAATTGAAGATCCAACAATTCAGGCATTTATTGGCTTAGGTCTACTGGTTTTATTGACGTTCGGTCTGATTATCAGAAACGCCAGAGGCAAGAAGAAAGATGCTAGAGCTAGAGAGGAAAGAACCAGGGAAATCTTGCTGCGCAGAACAATGCGAGAAAGGTGAATAACAACTGAAACTTCTTATGAAATTCAGAAAGATCATTGCTTCTTTATATCCTTAGCCGGTGTCATTTGGACCCTTTTTGCCTTCCTAGCATTTGATCCTACGATGTAAAAGCAACCACCAAAAATCACATGCGTTAGTAAAACTGAATTTAATTCAGAAGATGTATAACCATTAGATAGCAGCAATCCCATAGAAGTTAGAGTTCCAATGAATGCACCTATGCCCAAATAAAATGTGTATTCTCTAGTCTTGGGAAACGGTAGCAAGAAGAAACCAAGGAAATAAGCTGGAAAGCAAATAAAAATTTGATAGTAAAAAGAGAGCACCAATATTACCTCAAGTGCAATGTTTTCACCATCTGCAGCGACATTTTGAGGTAGAAAGGCAAGCAGAAGGAGAAGAGAAATGAAGATGATATTTCCTCTTCGCATGATTTGCGTTTCGTTTTGATATTGATGAATTTTATTCCGGAATAAAGAATTATCATACTGAATAGACCTTCAGTGAAGAAATACGGGTGAGGTTATTTACCCTCTGTCGCTTGTTTGGTATTGTTGAATATGGGGATATTTAGCAGATTTTGGAACTACTGGCTAGAACATAGCGTCTTCCGAAAGTTGTATGGCAATACGGTATGGGACCACTTGAAGCCGTACCAAAAATTCCTTTTTGTTATCTCCCTGCCACTTGACATACTTACAATCCTGATTATTCTATTCATTTCAGTAGCCTTTGTCTTAGATGAATTCTTCGGCATATACATCTAATTACTTCAATGTAGATTAGAAGAGTGCGGATGGCGGGACTCGAACCCACGCAGGGAGGTTGGAAACCTCCAGTGCTACCGCTACACCACATCCGCATGTTTGGTGTATGCTGGGCGTGAGGCATCTCCCTTTTGAAAACTACTATCTTTCAACCAGTTGTTAACCATCGCATCAAAGGACTCAAAAATGGGGTGCAAGACGGCAAATCGGTTACGATGCTATCCAGCAAATCCCTTTCCGCAATTCTGCTAATGCTCATAATGGCAATAGCACCACTTTCTGGCTGTATTGGCAACAATGACGATGTTGAAACTCCAGATTTCAATGACATCTTCACACTCAATCAAGTTCGAGCAGATCTTGCTGTAGTCGTTGCAGGTGAGTACAACGAATTCATCCTCGAAGGAGAGGGCACAATGATTACTGTTCCAGAGGACATAATGCTATTTGTCAACAATACAATCATTCCATCTGGAATGGCTGTAGTCGAGGAAGATAGGCTATTTGGAATGCTTCTACCTACTCCTTACGTCACAAATGCCACCCTAAATATCACGCATGCAAACGGTGTCAAAGATTCATATCCGCTTCCGGTTGCAAATGGAACTGCTATCGTAAACGGTGATGAATGGTTCGATAAAATGGAATTCATAACACAAGTCTGTGCTGATTCAACTCGCTGTGGAGGCTACATTAACCGCTGGATGGGAAGACCAAATCCAGCATTCGAAAGAGCTGCATCTTTCTTCCAAGGTCATTTTGAAGGCTTAGGTTATGATACCCATATCCTATCTGTACTAGATCATCAAAATCCAACCGAACCTGAATCGCTGAATGTTATTGCTTGGAAGTACGGAAGAAACAGTTCATGTGTGCAAGGAATGGGAGCGCACATGGACATTGCTCCACCAGCAAGTCCACCTGCTGGTGGAACTTACGAAGGAGCATATGACAACACAGGCGGGACTGTAGCAATGATGCTCTATGCCAAAGCATTTGTTGACCTTGAATTCGAGTGTGATACTTTCCTTGCACTGTGGTCGAGTGAAGAAGAAGGGCTTCGTGGCTCAAATGCCTTTGCAAATAACGACTGTTCTTACTGTCTTCCTAAGGACAAGGAATTGAAATTTTACATCAACATGGATATGATGGGAATATCATGGCCTGCAATAAAGGCAAATGGAGAGCCATTCCCTTACCACGCATGGTCAGGACCAGATAATGATCCAAATGAGATAGAAGTTGAAATCACCTACGTAATGGACCATGTACACAGAAATATCCTCAAAGCACCTATGGATTTGAGAATTGATGGAACGTATGGTGCTGGATGCGACCAGCACTGGGAAGACCATGAAAACCTAGTGATGGACGTACACGAGGACACATTCGGAAGAAGCGACCACGTGACTTTCAGAGACTTAGGTGCTCAAACTATCTTCCACTTGGGAGCGTATGATGCAGATTATGACGCATACCACTCACCTTCAGATACACTTGCAAACATGATTGATGTTGTAGGTGGAGAAGAGGAGCTAAAGAAGAGTATGCAATTTGTAATGTGGGCAGCAATGCTTGAATTCTTGATTGCAGACCAAACTCCAGAAATTAGGAATGTAGGATGATTGAGCTATCACTCACTCTTTGTTTGGAAGCCTCTTGCAGCCCAAGAGTAGAACCTAAAGCAAACAAAAAGGGTGATGATCGGTGGTATTGCCATTCCTAATATAGGATTTAGATAATCGAAACTCTCTACTCGTGCTTCAAGTAAGAATATTTCAGAAGGATTTTCAGGATTATACTTTACCACAAACCCGTCAATCCCGGAGTTTGATATCTCCGCATATGCCCTCTCAGCGATCCAATAAGGGGCTTCATCTCCATCCTTATTATCTGGCGAGCCAACATCATCTCCTAGTCCATCTGTGCACAACCAATACCCATATTCTTCATCAAATTCACAATAATGCCACCAAGTATCATAATATCCACCGTCATAATAACAAGACCATTTTTCGACATCATCAGACTCTCCTTCCCATATGCAGGTTTCATCATAAACTACCCATTCGTTATAATTCGAGTCATCCCAAACCCCGATCGGAAATGTAAAGAAAATATCTTCATATTGGAAATGATAGGATAGATCCCAAACTGCTGCACAAGCATAAGGCATGTCACCATAACTTCTGTATCTCAATCTATTTTCGCAACCCATTTCGATTGTGAACATCTCAGTTGTGCTATTTTGATCATAAACACCCTCTCCACATAGGTATGTCCCAGTCTCATTGGTTGTACAAACAAGTTTGATTTCCGCTCTGAACCAGGCAGAGGATGTACAGCCATCCTCATCACACGACTCCGATTGCTCACCATATATCTCTGAGGAATTATTTATCACCGCAATCGGCCAATCTTTTGCCCTTTCCTGCAAATCCATTTGCTCACTTACCTCCGTGTAGTGACTATAGCCTATTCCAAAAAACAACGATGTACCTATCAGAATAAATACTGCACATATAGCCAAACCTATCTGCTTATTTTGAGTTGTAGATAGACTGCCTTTTTTGGAGACCGTGCTGCCATGTATTTCTTTTGAGAAATCCGGGAAATCAAAATCTTGATTCTCGAACGTTGTCTTTTCATTTGGAGTCAACCCACCTTGAGCTGTCTCAACTGCAGTCATCTCAACTGGAGGTATCCCCTCTGGATTAATTTCAACTGCTGGCTCTTGATTTTCTTCGATTCCGGTGATAATCGGAAGTGGTCCAAAATCAAATCCTGCTGTATCTGGAATTTCATTTTGGCTTAACTCTGGCTTGATATCTACTGGCATATCCTGGGTCTGCGGCTCAACTGGCTTCGTTTCAGGAAGGCTGCCCCAAAAAGGAGTTGACAATGGAGATGTTTCTTCTTTGTCCGAATCCGACTTCGGCAGGAACTCGTCGGTCATATTGCTCGATTTTCCCGTGGTGCTATGAACTTAGCCCCGACGAATTATTTCGCTTCAAGCGTTATTTCGCGTTGTATTACAACCAACTCCCCAATCTGTTGAGCTCATTGCTTCCATGGTCGCATCTAATAGATCGTCTTCAGGCACTCTGACTTTTCTGGTTTTTTTCACTAAAGAAATAGCAATTCTGTTACCCATATGTGATAAATTTGTCAATTGAAAAATCAAATTTTCAATTGAAATTTTATTTTCACCTTCTCCCTCGGGAATCACAATATCTCTTGGATTAAAATGCATTCCTTTGCCCATCGCCTTTTGCACTGCTTCCTTGCTTGTCCAAGAGATGATAGTTTGTGCGGGGTTTTCTCTTAGCATCTCTAACTCATCCCCTTTTGCCATTAAATCAAGAGCATTGGCAGAAATGACTCTATCACCAGATTCTACATCTACTCCTATGCTCCAACCAGGCTCGATTAGGGCTACCCATACATGTTCACCTGAATGACATATAGACAAGCCCGGCAAAGGCTGGTTCTTCCAAACTCCATGCATCCATGCTAGACTTGGTGCTCTGTATTCATCACGCCTTACTTCCACCTCATCAGGCGAATTAAGCCCCCAATGCAAGAGAGCATCATACAGTAATTTCCTCCCACTAAGGTGCTCTTTTCTTCTCTTTTCAGTTTTGAATGTAGAAACTTCCTCAGCGATTGCTAAGCCTACGTCTTGCAAATTGTGGTCTGAAATAACTGCCCGATAGAGTGCAAACCTTGGTCCAACATCCCAGTCTACTGGAATAATTTCCATACAATCCACTCAATCTCTGTCTAACTTGAATGCTTGATCTGAATCAACAGGTGCCATTGCCTTTAGTCTCAAGCCCTTCAATGAAAGCACTGGAGCATCGTCATCACCAACGATTACAACATCATGAACTGTAACTCCAGCATCTTCAGTTGCTGTCTTTACACTTCTTAGTCTCAACTTCTCATCAGTTTCTGGAACCCTAAGAGAACTAGACCATTCTATTCCTACCGGAAGACTACTGAAACCTTCAGTTTCCATGGCTACTAAGCCAGCATTCTGGAATCCAGCTTCAATTAGCATTGGTAGAGCTTCAAGCAAGACTTCCTCTCCATTTGTCTCCATCTCGAATTGGTCTGTAGCAGGCAATTGGTGTCTCATCAGAGCAATACCATCCACTCCAGGCGCATCTTCAGTACCTACACCTCTTAGAACTCCACCATGGCTTTGGAACCTTGGACCGTGGAAGTATCTGAGATAAATGAACGAGGGTGAGTGAATTAACTCGCCATCTGCTGGTGTTCCAATCGAAGGCATGTGACTAATTTCTGATTCGAAGAATTTAGTCAAATCTTCCGATTTCTCAACTAGTCTAACAGTTGCTTCGTGGTGTTCTCTCTCGCCAAATACTTGACCCTTGGAATTCATTAGGTCACTGACTAACTTTGCCTGTACCAGAACGATTCCTGATTTATCTGATGAAACCTCAACTTTTACTCTAGTAATCATTTCTGATTTCATCAGTTTCACAGGCAAGCCGAATTTTACATTTTCAAATCCAGCAAATGCGCAGTCTGGTCTCAGTAAGAGTGCATTTTGTGCAAACATCTCCAAAGCCATCACGCCAGGGTGATAAGGAACTCCATCGATTGAGTGATCCACCAAGAACGGGTGCAATTTAGCAGATAACATACTCTGACTTGTCAATGATTTACCAGCATCTAGTTCCACCACCTTATCGATGAATGGGAACCTGCTTGGATTAGCGATTACCGCAGACATCTCTGCAGGTAACTTTAGTGGAGCCTCTCTGAATGAATTGAACTTGTCCATTATTCCTAGACTTCCACAACCGATTACTCTTCTCTTGCCGCCAGCAAGTGCCTCCTTGACGAATATCTCCACACCCAAATCCTTGGGTATGGTCATGATACCTGATGCATCGAATACCGCTTGAATCGAGCCACGCGTAGCCATTCCCACATCTTGCCAGCCGGTCCATCCGATGGCTACTCCTCTTGTTTTACCAGAAGCAGTTAATCTAGCCATTTCAGCATCAAGGACTGAGTTCGCAGCAGCATAATCTGTTTGACCGATGTTTCCGAACCTGCCTGCTACGCTTGTAAAGCATGCAGCGAATCTCAATTCTTCATCCCCGCTAGCCCTTACAGCCGCAAGCATTGCTTTCCATCCATCTACTTTGATTCTAATAGTCAAGTCGAAAATTTCATTTTTCTTATCTGCAACTAACTTAGAATCTTCCATACCTGCTCCGTGAACAAGACCAGTGATTTGCGAGCCTAAGTCGCCACCTATCTTCTCTAATTTTTCTACATCAGTTACGTCAGCTGAGTGGTATTCAGCCTTATTTCCAGTAGATTCGATTTCAGATATTGTTTGATAGACATCCCTGCTTCTTAGCATTTTATCAAATGCCTTATTCCAATCGACCATGGTGACTTTACCAGTTGAAGAGGCTTCCATCATCCTCTCGCGTAATGCCATTTTTTCTGCCTGGATTTCTTCTTCACTCCAACCAATCCAATCCTTAGTTGCTGGAATTAGGCTTGTTCTACCCAGCAGAACAAAGTTAGCACCTGCGTTTTTACTCGCTTGAGCGACTCCGATGATACTTGCCGCTGTGATACCTGAACCTCCTCCGCTGACTAACCATACGTCATCAGATTGGAGTGGTTTAATTTCCTCAACCAAATCTTCTGCAAAGCAAACTAGGGTCCATCTGGTTCCATCTCTATCAAGACCGATCTCCATATCTCCGCCCAAAGACATTACATCATCCAAGATTTTTTGGGCAATGTTTTCCGCATCTAGAATCAAATCAGGATGAACGTCAAATGCTCTTACTCTCAAATCCGGCCTTTCTCCACCGTATGATTTGGTTACACCGCTAGCAGCACACTGTAAAGAATTGAATTTGCTTGAAAGGTTTCCATGCCTTCCATCCATTGAAGTAACGGATACAACAAAGCCATTTTCTGCCTTTGCCATCTTAGCATCTAAGCCCTTTAGCAGTCCAAACCAGCCATGGGCTGACAAAGCGATTTGGCTGGATGGTGCACTTTCTGCATGCCAGTCCGCTCCCGCTAACTTGAGTGCAGAGAGGTGGATGATTCCAACGACATCCATGTCTTGCATCTGCTCACAAATTTCTGCGATGTGCTCAGGCTTTCCAGGATCTGCACGGAAAACGGTAACTCCATTCTCTTCTTGGGTTGATGTCCCTCTAATTCCCTGCTCGAATCCGACCTTTACTACGTTCAACCCTCTTTGCTTTATTTGACTGACAAGCTCTTCACTAACTCCCCAATCATCAATGCTCACGACAACAGTTCCAGAAGTTAAATTCAGAGGAGAATCTTCTCCCAGGGATTGCTCGACTTCTACTTGCCACCTTCTACACTCATCGATTGACATTGAATCATCGCTTGCGCTTGATGAAGCAGTTTCCGTTGGCGATTCTTCTTCGATTGCAGGACTTGCCTCGTTCCCACCTTTCATGTTCGAAATATAGGCTACGAAGTGATTCAGTGTAGGGTGGTCAGCAAGGACGAAATCTTCGTCTAGAGGAAGGGAGAAATGTTCTCTCACATCACCCATAATCTCAGCTTGCTTTACGGTGTCAATGCCTAATTCACCTTCTAGGTCCTGGTCCATTTCAATGAAATCTTCTGGATAACCTGTGTGCTTTACGACGATGCTAACCACTGCAGATTGGATTTCCTCAGAACCTGCCCCTGGAGTAGGTGCTGGTGATGGAGAAGATTCTGCCGTAGGTGAATCTACGACAGGTGCTGGTGAAACTAATGGCATAGGAGCAGTTGGTTCAACTGCTGTTGATTTAGGTGCAACTTCTCCTCCTTGCATCTTGACAATGTAGCCCATCATGTGGTCCAAAGTTGGATAATCTGCTAATATGAAATCCTCATCGATTGGTAGGCTGAACTTAGCACGGATATCGCCCATGATCTCAGCCTGCTTTACAGTATCAATTCCTAATTCTCCTTCCAAATCTTGGTCGAATTCAATGAAATCTTCTGGATAGCCAGTATGTTCCACTACTACTTGTAAAACAGTGGAACGTATCTCATCACTACCCGCTGCAACTGGTGCAGGGGCTGGTTTCTCATTCACCTGTGCTGATGCCTCAGGTGCCGAGGCTACAGGCGCTTGAGTTTGAACAGCTGTTTGTTCTGCAACAGGTGCGGCAGCAGGCGCTGGAGCAGCAACGGATTCTCCGCCTTGCATTTTGACGATGTATCCCATCATGTGCTCCAAAGTTGGATAATCTGCTAGAATGAAGTCTTCATCCACTGGCAGATTGAATTTGCCTCTAATATCAGCCATAATTTCTGCTTGCTTGACGGTGTCAATTCCTAATTCTCCCTCAAGGTCCTGGTCGAACTCAACAAAGTCAGCAGGGTAACCGGTGTGCTCAACTACAACCTCCAGCACTACCTTACGAATCTCATCACTATCAGCAGCAACAACAGGCGCTGATGTAGCAGCAGCAGGTGCCGGCTCAGGTTTGGTTTCAACTGGCTTGGATGGTTGTTTAGTTGGGGCTGGAGCCTGTGTTTGAACTGGCTTTGGAGCCTCAGGGGTGGATGCTACATTTCGTAAATCAGTTCCTTCAATACCAGCGGTTAACTCCCAAACATCACCTTCCACACCACCGTGTAGATTTTCATCACCATTGACATAAGCAACTAACTTATTTTGCAAAATTCTCATTCTTACATCACTAGTACCTGCTAACTCTTGATTCCATGCGAGGAATTTCTTAGCATCTATCCTTTCGCCAACCACAGGCCATTTTCTCAGCAATGAAAGAGCGATCTGTGATCCAAATCCAGCACCGAATCTAATTCCATATTTCAGGTTGGGATAACTTCCTCCCTTTGAAAGGTTGAGATTTCCTAATTCTTCATCCACAACCTTGTGGTTAGCAATTGGTGGAATCTTTCCATGATGCAATCCGTATATCATCGAAGCATCTTCAATTCCAACTCCCATCGGGTGTCCAGTGAATCCTTTGGTATTGGAAATAATCAGTGAATCTGCACTTTTACCAAAGGTGTCTCGAAGTGCCTTAACTTCTGCTTGTGCAGAACCTCCTCTTGCGGGAGTGTAAGTTTCGTGGGAGAAGAAGACTGTTTCTGCTGCAATCTTATGCCTGTCAAGTCCCCACTTGTCTTCTATTTCTGAAATAAATCCATCAAAGGTTGAAGCAACGTGTTCAACATCCAATCTTGTTCCGTGGAATGCTGAGTTGGCTAATTTTGTTCCCAATATTTCAGCATAAGGTTGCACTCCTCTTGCTTGTGCCTCTGAATTTCTTTCGATGACAAATGATGCTGCACCCATGCCCAAAACAAGACCGTCTCTGCGTGCATCGAATGGAAGGGCTGCTTCTTCGACTTTGTCTGAAGTGGATGCTGCACCGCTTGCAGCGAAACCAGAACCGATCCATTCCCAAAGGGAATCTCCCGTGACGTTATCTGCGGATATGATTACCACCCTGTCCGCTCTATCATTTTCAAGCCAATCCTCTGCAATGCTGAAAGCATTGGTTGAGGAAGCACAAGCCACATTTACCGTGGTATTTGGTCCTCTAATGCCAACATGCTGTGCAAATTGTGAATGCCCCATATTAAGCACTTGGAATAAAAATCTCCTGTCGAACTTGCCTTCGCCGTCATCTCCGTTTACCTTAGCATGGTCAAATGCCTTGGAAAGACCTGGGAAACAGGATGCAAAGATAACACCGGTTCTGTCTCTTTGATGATTAGGAATCTGCCACGACCTAATTAGCCTTAATCCGCCTTTACCGACCTGCTCTTCAGGTGTAAGTGGGATTGCAGCGTCGCGAAGTGCTAACAAACCAGCTGCCAATGCTAATTGTGTACTAATATCCCAAGCCATAATCACCTTTGGATCTACACCGAATTCTTCTGCAAGGTCAAATGCACCCATGGTTCCTGCAAGTTGAGGAATATCACCAAATTCCGTTGCTTGATCCATGTTTACCGAACCATCTCTTCCCTTGATTAGGCGAGTAATGTTCTTGTCGAGCAATCTTTGCTTATACTCATCAGAGACCTCTCTGATACAGGTCTCTCCACGAATTAATTTCTCGAAATTATCCTCTGTGAAGACTTTCTCGCCTGGCAGACCTAGTGAAACACCAGTGACTACAAAAGGATCAGACTTTCTTGTATCTGCCTTGACTGCGGTATTTCCTCCAACAGGAACTGTGGTCCTTGTCGTGGAAGACAATGGATTCCAACTGCTCGGTGGGTTTTGTACCCAGCGAATTAAATCAGCAGCCGTCTGAGCTCCGCTTACGTCATATTCTGAATCGGTAACTGCCTCTGAATGAATGGTTTTCATAACAGCGGCAATCTGGTCTTCTGACATCCCTAATCCTAATCTTAGGTTAACCGCACCATTACAGAATCTTGCGGGATAACCTGTTAGAGATGCAAGCCTATCACCAACATATGCGTCTTTAGCCTTGGCTAGAGCCATTTCAGGATCAACCGCTCTTGGAGCAGAAACTACTGTTTGAGTGACAACAGCACCTGTACTGCCACTTGGCAATGGTCTAGCATTGATTCGCAAATCTTCAAGGGCGCTAGTTGTGATTTCTTTACCACTTGACATCTCGTATGCTTCTAATGGACCTGCTCTGAATCCTTCAGTATAAACATCTGAATCGAAAGATGGAATCTTTACATCTCTTCCTGCAAGAGCCATTGAGGCTACTGCTGCAAGGAAAGTAGCAATTCCTCCTTGCTTTGGATGGTTAGCCATTACTGCTAGGTGAGGTTTTCCTTCTAGAATTTGAGTTGCAAATACCGTAAGCGCTCTCTTTGGACCAACTTCGACAAAGACTCTTGCACCAGCATCATACATTGTATTGATTTGCGTGGTCCATTCTACTGAGGAAGCCATTTGTGGTGCAAGTTTTTCTAGAATTGCTTCGTTTGAAGACTCTCCTTTCATTGGATAAAATTGCCCATCAACGTTTGAGGTAATCGGGATTTTCGGGAAGTTAAGTTCCAATCCCTCGAGGAATTTCTTCAATGGCGCATTTGCTGGTGCCACAATTTCCGAGTGGAATGCGTGTGAAGTTGGAAGGACTACACAATTGAATCCTTTTTCTTCAAATTTAGCCATTGCCTCTTTAACTGCTGGAGTAGACCCAGCAATAACGGTCATCTTAGGGGAATTTTTGTTCGCTGCGATAACATATCCATCAATTGATTCGATTACCGCTGCAACCTCATCGTATTCTGCCGTAACGCTAGCCATTAGACCATTGTCATCAATTTCAACTGAGCCCATTTCAGTACCACGTGCTGCAGCTGCTCTCAAGGCTGAATCCATGTCCATGATGCCAGAAGACATCAATGCAGCATACTCACCAAGTGAATGTCCTGCAACCATGTCTGGATACAATCCGTGGTCGTTGAGTGATTTCTCGATTGCCAAATCTGCTGTTAGCATTGCGGGTTGAGTATATTCTGTTTGCTTGAGTTTATGAGATGCTTCAACCATCTCTTCCTTACTCAAGTTATCTCTCAATACAAAACCGCTAAGCGTCTCTCCATCCAATACATCAACCATGGTTTCATCTGCAGCCTCCCATACCTGCTGAACTGCGCTGAATCTCTTCCATAAATCGAATGTCATACCGACATATTGGGACCCCTGTCCAGGATACATGTGAGCAACTTTTGCTTGCAGAGGTAAGGCAGTATCATCGGTTAGTAGAACCATTTGAGCCATCAAAAAGCCCCATTTTGCCTTATCTTCCATTGCCTTTAGGGCAAGTGCTTTGCGCTTCTCTAACTCAGACCAAGAGGTTGCTACGAGGGCCATTCTGACTGCATCTTTAGCGCTATATTCCTTCGAGGCTTTTGGCAGTTCACTGGATAATCTAAGTCCAGATGGTGAATCATCGAAGTTAGTTCCGCTAAATGAGAGAGACTCTAATTTTGCCTTTACTTCGGAAATTGACTCACCGCTTAGAAGCAAAATTCCTCCTTCAATGCCCTTCATTTCCTCGTGAGAATAAACCGGTATAGCTGATTTGTCAAGGATTGAATCAGCATCTGGAACGCTACCAGCATCTTCTTGCCCAGAGTAAGCAGACCATCTTTGCTTCCACATTTCAGAAATTGAGGAGTGATATTCTGGATCATATCCTTCTAAGGCAACGTGGAAATTTGTTCCACCAAAGCCGAATGCCGAAACTCCTGCTCTTCTCGGGTGACCCTCAGGCGCAGGCCACTCCATTGCTTGAGTTGGAACGAAAAATGGATTTTCACTCCATTCAACCGTTGGGTTTGGATTTACAAATCCTGCAGATGGAGGTATTGTACGATGATGTAGTGCATAAGATGCTTTGAGTATTCCAGCAATTCCTGCTGCTGCTTTTAGGTGACCAATTTGGCTTTTTATTGAACCTACAGCAACCCTATCTCCTGGTTCTATATCAGTCCACAATCTTCCTAAAGTGGATAATTCGGTTGCGTCACCGACTTTTGTTGAAGTTCCGTGTGCTTCAACCAATTGTACTGAGTTTGCATCGTATCCTGCTTGTGAATAAGCACGACCTATTGCTTGGACCTGCCCTCTTTGACTCGGCGCAGTGATTCCTTTGCCTCTACCGTCACTAGAGGCTCCAACTCCACGAATGACTGCCTTGATTTCATCACCATCAGCAATAGCATCACTCAATCTTTTCAGAAGTAAAGCACCAGCGCCTTCACCCATTACAAAGCCATTTGCGCCAGCATCGAAAGGCGTGGAGTGTGATGGAGACAGAGCTCCGATAGCACTGAATTTAGAGAATGTTGCAGGATCCATGGTCCTATCAGTAGCCCCGCATATCATGCTGTCAACTTGCCTTGTTTGTAATAATCTACATGCGTCCATAACTGCGGCTAAAGATGATGCGCACGCAGCATCCATTGCGTGATTTGGTCCTTGTAAGTCCAATAGGTTAGCAACTCTTCCAGCCACTACATTCGCTAATTCTCCAGGCATTGTATCTTCATTAATTCGAGGAGTTCCATCGACCAACTCAGCAACAAATTGTTCCGAATTAGCAACCGGTAATCCGAATTTCTTAGCCACGTTCAAAGTGTGCTCTGACCAGACGCGGATATTGGAAAGATTCCTATTTTCACCACCCAATGCATTAGCGAATACCACGCCACAGCGTGCCTTGTCTAGCTCTTTTCCATCGATTCCATATCCTGCGTCATCAAGTACATCCGCTGCAACACTAATTGCCCAGAGTTGACATGGGTCTATCTGTGGTAGAGTCCCTGGTGGTTGGCGCCATCGCTTCCAATCAAATTCAAATCCTTCAACAAATGCACCAATTTTTGCATAAGTGAATCCCTCAGTTGAGTTTCCTGGACCTCCTTGCTTCCACCATGCATTGACATCTCCTCCCCACCTTGCTGGGTCAATTTCTTTGATGCTGACCTTTGCATCGATAATATTCTGCCAGAATTGTTCCATCGATTCTGCATCGGGCATCAAAGCCGATGCACCTACGATCGCAATTGGCTCAAATGGACCCTGATCAATACCTTCACATACTTTTCCAGCTGCCGTAGTTAGTGTCATTTGATCACTCCTTCATGATGGATTCTGGCACCATCGTAATCGAATATCCTGCATCTACGTGGATTACCTGTCCGGTAACCCCGCTAGCGAGGGGACTTGCTAGCCATAGTGTGGTTCCTGCTACATCGTCTTGGTTGACATTTCTTCTGAGCGGGGCATTGTCAGCAACGTGATTGAGAATATTATCAAAGCCAGGAATACCCGAGGCAGCAATAGTTCTAATTGGCCCGCTAGAGATTGCGTTTATTCGATGTCCTTCGGGACCCAAGTGGCATGCTAACTCTCTAGTCCAGCATTCCAATGCTGCTTTTGCCATGGACATTATTCCATAAGAAGGCACATATCTGGTGCTTGCTGCATATGTTAGTGTGATAGTTGAAGAATTAGGATTTAGGTGAGGTAAAGCGAATTTTAGGCATCTTTGAAGGGAATTTGCTGATATCGTCATAGCTGTGTTGATATCTGAATCTTCAACGAATAATATCGGTCTGTCAAAACATGCTCTAGGAGCAAAACCGATTGCGTGGATCAAAATATCTGCTTTCATCCCGGGATTTTCTTTGCTAAAAGCATCAAAGAATTCCTTAGTTGTAGCATCAGATGCTACGTCCAATGGATAGAACCCTTCAATCGAAGGTAACTTCTCCTTCAACTGGAAAATTCTTGACATAAACCTCTTCTGATAACCAAGGTATAACTTGACTCCAGAGTCGGATAAATACTTGCAAATTGCCCATGCGATTGAATCCTCACTGGCAACGCCAAAAACGAATGCTACCTTTCCTTGTAGACCTAACATAAACAGCACCTACGGTGAACTAAAGTGCTCCTATCACATACCGCCTTTGACTATTACCCTCAAAAGTGGCATTTTTTTAGTGAAATACACTAGTTTTCCTAGCGCCACATAGTGCAAAAAATAAACTTAGTGTTAATTACAAGCAATTCGGCTCACAGGTCTGCAAAACCTGCTTCCAAATCATCGTCACTAATATCAGAGAACATATCGTCAAATTCATCAAACTCGTCGAATTCATCTTCTACAATAGTCTCGGTTTGATATGATACGTCTTCTTCATCTTCGACATCATAAAAAAGCTCTGCTTTTTGTCTTCTTCGCTTACCAATTCTTGTTATGATCAAAAGAAGGAAGATGAATAGTAAAAATGCACCACCGATGTAACCATACATGATTAGATCATTTGTTGAGACCGAGGAAAGCGAAATGTCTACACCACCCACAGAAGTTGACTCAGGCTCGACCAACAAGTTGATTGTAACTCGATCAATATCAGCCAGGTCGTCATTTCCACTAGATGCTTCGAGTACAACTGTAATTTCCAAATCATCCTCAAGCCCTGATGGTGTTCTAAAATCAATTTGCCTAACAGAGGACTGCCCGTTAACCATGACGTCTTCTTTCACAAAGGAGGTCTGAGGGAATGAAAATCCAGCTGCTTCCAGTTCACCAGTATTTGCAACACTGACCGTTATCATGTCGTTCGCATTACCCTTATTTTCCATGTAGAAACTCAGATTGAAGTTAGTGTTTGCTTCAACTGTCTTCATTCCTCTATCAATGACAAGTTCGACCATACCGTATTCGGCAATCCGAACATCACCGGTAGTAGATGCATTTGCTCCAAAGTTATCCCAAGGAATACCTTGTACTTGCATTACCTTTGCTTCTATTTCGTAATCCCAAGACAGGTCAGAGGTGAGTTTGGAATTTGAACTACTCTTTGCAAAGGTGAGGTCGATTGTTTCCTCCTCACCGGCTGCTATGGTCAATTCATCCTCTGACATAGTCATTGTTACCTCTACGCCATCCCATTCACTTTCCAATGAAACCGTTTCTTCAAATGAAGAAGGATTGGTGATTGTGCATTGAACTACGGCTGGCTCATACCTTTGTGGGTGTACATCGATAAGCGGGTCATCTCCGCACTCTATCTCAACACCCGGCGGGTTAGTTGGAACCTGAGCTGATGCAGTAGTAGCCGCAACAGAAATTAGGATAAGAGCAACGAAAATTGCTGGAACTGACCTCAACCTTAACCCTCTCCTTGTACAACGGAAATTCTTCACAAACATGAAGATAATGGTCTTTCGAATCTAAATTTATCAGAACTCAAGAGGCTGTCCGTACGCTTTGACAAGTAAATCCTGATGCGAGGAATACAAAATTTCTTCTGAGATCCCCATTTCAAATAACTGCTTTACCCTCTTTGGTACGGTCTTTGGACCTAGTACTGCACCAGGTCTCTTCAGATCATCCATGTAGTCAGTTTCCATGAAAAATCCTGTACTGTTAGAATCATGGCTTGTTATGATTTCCTCTACGCTTCCCTTCCCACACAATACCGAAGGAATGATTCCATGAGTGTTTTTGTCAGAAACATTTGCGGGAGCATAATGTCTAATCAATTTAGATCTATCCAAGCCAACCTGGTCTGCAAAAAGAGCCAATTCAGGGTATGTCTCGTCACTTTCTCCTTCAACATGAAGTTGGAGTGAGACATTGTTTTCATTAGCTATTTTCATTGTTTTCTTTAGCAGTTGATTTGATAAATCCCAAACCTCGTCGCTTACTTTCCAGTGAGGGCGACCTACTTCCCCAATTGCATTGGCTCTGCCTTGCTTGACAAGTTCAAGTGCCGCTTCAATGCTATCCCAATAATTCGAGATGGCATATTCCTGTGCCTCTCCATCTTGTGAGTGGAGGGCTTTCTCAAGTTCATGAGCAAAGGCAGCAGGATGAGGTCCCAAAACAACTCTCATCTCTAATCCGAACTTACCTTGGACTGACTCAGCCATGGAAATAGTATCAAGGTAGGATTCCCTATGAGCCTCAAACCCATTTGGGGGAGAGGCAAAATTAGGGCAATGAACCAGAACTAGACCTGTCCCCCCCACTCTAGAAAAGTCAGCAGCAGCATCCAGAAATCTCCCATTTCTGTTTAAGTGAAAATGATTGTCGACAATTGGACCAGTCCAACTTTTAGCCATGTAATCACGCATTAGAAATTAGATTGTTCTCTTCTAGCTTTGACTTCCAGTGAACCGCAGACATTGCAACCATCCTTGCATGCCTTGCTTCGAAAGCGACTGCTCTGCCATTTGGCCAAATATTCAATGTCAGATCGTGACGGGTATCTTCGATTATCGCACACCCAAGCCTCTCATCCATTGTTGCAACAGATGCACCGAATGTGGAGATTACTTTCTGAACATCTACATCCCTGCCATAATTGAAAGAGGCAACGATAGGGCCCAACTCGGTATTCAATCCACTGTCATCTTTGCCCAGTAGCAATAGAATTTCTTTTGCTGCTTTCCTTGCAACCTCTATTTTTTTGGTTCCATGGACAACAATTCTGCCTTCTGCATCGATAACGATTGTTGCAGAAGGGCGCTCTAAGATTTTGATTACAACACCACCAGACTTCACGCCGCCCAATTGTTCGACAACTTCGTCCTGGTCAACTGGTTGCGGACAAGTAAATCTCACTAGTTGGTTTTCAACTTTAACATCAACAGTTGACGACATCACTCCTCCTCCGTGCTATCCGAATTGCCACTGTAACATGAGCATTCCTCTAGTTTAATTTCTGATTTTAAGTGATTCAATATCTCTAATCTTCTCGGTTGAAGCATTGGAACCAACAAGACCGGATTTTCTATTCCCTGATTTCTTAAATCCTGCAGTGCTCCTTTCATTCTCGCCACAATCCTTTCATCCATGCTTTTTGCGATGAATTTTGAAATGGAAGATCTTTCCATATTCCACCAAGTTGCTGCAAGAACTGATGCTGTTGAATAATCAGAAGATTCACCTTTGGGGTGAGGTCTTGCGATTTTTATATTCCTTTTGAGGCTCCTATTCCAGCGTCTTGAATTAAACACTGCCTTCAGCAATTGCCTGGGCGAGGATTCGAACTTAGCCTTTTCAATTATCAATTCTGCCCATTGTTCATCGTCTAAATCAGGCTCTAGGAAGTACTGAGGTATGTCATTTCTTCTTGCAGATTTGTGAATCCGTACGGGCTCTGGATCAGGAAACCTACCTGCTGATAAATCGCTTAATTGAATTAGGTCTCTGATAAACCTGGATTTAGCGGTCGCTCCGAATTTAACAGCCTCCAGACTTATTCCTGGAGACTCTTTCTCAAGGGCTGTAAGATCATCCCAATATTCGACTATATCACTTGGCTCAATAAAAGCAACTGCGTCATAAGAATACCTTGGCCTCAACGAATTAGGTGTAATCGTAGTAGGAATCTGCCCGTAAAGCCTAATTTGCCCACCAGCAGGGTCATCCCAAACAATATCCTCCCAATCAAGAGGATTTGTCATTTATTCACCTCATTGTTCGTTGACCCATTCTAGCAATGTTTCAACGTTCCAACCCATGTCAAAGTACTCCTGAATTTGTTCTTGAGTCCATTGTGGGAAGACCTCTAGGGCTCGAACCATTTCAGGGTCAAGGTTAGCAGGAGGGGTTGAAGGTGCATTTGATGGGATATCAACTACTTGCTTCGAATCATCATACTCTTCGTATTCATCATCGAATGAATCTGAACCAGAGGAATCCCTTCTAACCAGAACTATTACAAGAACACCTAGAATTGCTACTACCGCAATTAATCCAACCATAATAAGCAATATGTTTCCACTGTTATCATTGGCTTGGATGTTGACATTGATTAGGTCCCCTCTAGCTGAACCATTGTACAATAGCGTGTCAGTATTATCATCGAATATCAAATAATACAAACCTGTTGTTGAGCTTCCATATGCTTGTAATTCTACGTTCGCAAAGATTGTTTCCTTTGAGGCAATTTCTTCGGTTGTCACTGTGGTCTCGAATACCGGTATTCCACCGTCTCTTACCGATTCAACTCTCATTGTCAAAGGACCTGCGATTGAACCATAATTTTCTACTTCTACAGTGATTGTAAGAGATTCTCCAACTGTGGGGTTATCTGGGCTCCATCTTACATATGCATCTTCCTCTATCCTGAATAATGCTTCTTCGTATTCTAGTCTGTATTCGGAAGTGTGCTCATCATCACTGGATTGAATTGGCACTACAGATCCTTCTCCAGTTGGTCCTCCACCACGGATGATATTACCCGCAGAATCTGTTCCGTGAATCCAGAAAATCAAATCCACAGCAGCAGACAAAGTGTTCCAATCCGGATCGACTGGGTCAGGCCAGAGATCTACACAATTTGCGGTACCGATGTATGATCCAACTATTTTTTGTAGAGTCAATTCTGAACTCAATGGCTCTCCATCGAATGCTGTATTATATGGACCCCAGGAAGCTGATGTTTGAGGGTCAACGAACATTTGCCATCTCAATTCAACCTCTTCGGTTAGCAACTTTTCAGGCTCATCTAACTCAACGTAAACATCAACACAGTGAATAGCAGTAGAAGGCATGTTAGCCCCTAGAACTTCTCCTGTTGCGTTGTTAGTTAATTCCCATGTTCCTCTTACAACTTCTGGAATTGTAAAGTCGACTAACAGGTCAAACTGTCCACAACCATACGCATCATATCCTTGACAGTAACTGTCAGTGTTATCGGATGCTCCATCTGGCAAATTTATCAGCCTGAAGGTGTAATGGAATTTGTTGGTTACAGGTGGTGCTGTGATATTGAAATCAAAAGAACCACCGCTGAAAGTCTCAGTCCATGTCTCTCCCACATATGGGATGAAGTTTCCAGTCTGAAGAGCCTCTTGACGGGTAATTTCCATTGTTAACTCGACTTCAGGGAGGATTGCAGCACCGTTTTGAAGAGCGGTTACGAAGGCATACTGTCCCTCGAAGGCAATCGTGTCACCAGGTCTTACAAATCCGACTTGCGTATCAGCAGTGATTGGATTTGTCATGTCAGTAATTGTTGGTGAGAATAGTTCCCCTTCCAATAGGTTGGCTTGGAAATCCAATCTAACTTGGTCATCGTACTTCCAATCTTGTAGATGACCGGTAAAGCCGAAGAAAGATTGCTCGACATTGTCGAAGTCCTTCAAAGAGATTGTTGGTGTGTTAAGACCGAGTAAATCTGGTACACCCCAATCAAATGCGACCGGTAGGTCAAGATAGAATTCTGATTCAAACGGGTCGATTATCGCTCCGCCATCCATCCTCAGCATTCTTGGCCCTTCACCATCAGTGATGATTGAAACAAACTCTGAATCTGTCCATGCCGTCTCGTTTCTAGGAGAGTAGTACAGGACCATCTCTTCAGCATTTGAACCGTCCAAGTTTATCTTGAAGAAGTCTAGGTCTCTGTATCCGTTTAGCTCAGAGGCTTCGACTATCAATGAATATTCATTTCCTGCAAAGATTGTACGATTTTGGTCACCTTCATATCCTGGGTCACCGCTGTTAAGCATCCTTGTTCCGGATGAATCCTCGATGTGGAAGTTAAGAACCTCAGGCATTCTACTCGACATTGAAACATAAGTAACGTGGTCGTTTTCAAATCCTGCTGAACCCCCATCAATGGAGTTACCTGCAAGGTCATATCCATCCAACCAAAGACTTACTCTTCCTATCGGATCTTGACCTTGGTTTGCCTCATCATTGAAGTTAATCTCATAGGTAGCATTTGGAGCACCTCCATCAGAATAAACGGTAACTTGAGCATACTCACTTGCTTCCGCAATTCCGTTATTGTTAGAATCATGCTCATATTCAACCCACATATTCAAAGTCATCTCTGCAGGCGGGTTTGGAAGATCTTGAGCGTTGATTCTCAACCATTGATCATCGTTTGGAACTACCCATGTATCATCGTAAAGTGTTCTCCAGTTTTCGGGTATATCCGGTCCACCCTTGTGTACTTCCATATTCAGCAAATTTGGAGCGTAAGCATCGATGTGGAGTGTGAATGGAATTGCACAATCCTCATCAGGTGTTAATTCACTTGGAGGACACAGTGTATCTCCACCTTCGTAACCACCAAGTCTAACCCTCATTATCTCTGTACCAGCAGCGCCTAGACCCAAATCAACATCCCAGTTGAAATCTCCACCTATTGTTCCGCTCTTGTTGTCTACTTCAATCCACTCAAGAGTGATATTTCCGTCGGTATTGTTGACATATTGTTGTTCTAGTACCAAGTAATATGCAGCAGGGTCAGGTGATGCATCTAAGTCCTGAAGTCTTACCTTTCCTTGTAGGTTGAACTTGTTGTTAGAGGATGCATTTGAAAGATTTTGAATTATGTCGTTGTCATTTCTTAGAACTAACTCTGTAATTCCTGCATCGTTTTCAACAGCATTTCCAACCTGTGGATCGAATGTAAATGCATCTGGAAGACCGTTTACTCCGTTTGCAGCAACTAGACTTCCGTAAACTCTCACAGTATCTGTGTCATCCCAAGTTGGGTTGACTCTGAATCTCCATGTTATCTCTTTTCCAACAACTGGAGTAGTTATGTCTGCAGCCGTTGAGGTCTCCAATGTCACGAGGTTTAGAGTGTCGCTGACCTCACTGAATCCTAGAAGGTCAGAATAACCAAGTTCAGCATTTCCAGATGCGGATTCAAAGACTAATTTTGCTTCTGCAAATGAAGAGCCTGTACTTGAAGCCACTGAATGTGTGGTTGTAATTTGGTAGATATCTCCGTTTGGATACAGACCAACTGGATTACCAAGAATTTCCATAGTGGAATCATATCCTGGAGAAGTCGAGATGGATAAGTCACTCAAAGCAACAGATCCACCTGAATGGGAAGAGACCACGATGTCTACGGTAGCACTCGAACCACCTGTCCAAAGTGCTACACCCTGATTCAATTCGGTGTCAAAGCCTTCAGCATCTCCAATTGATGTCTCCCAATCATAAATCAAATCTAGACCTCTTAGATCGATTGTTGCTCCAGTGGTTGCATTCGGACTGTCGATTGCAAATCTGAAAGCAACCCATTCGGTTCCGTATTCATCGATAACCGCTGCTGGAACCATTGGATTATTCATCAATGAGTTGATTGCTGAAGCATAATCTACAGCCATCGGTAAATCCTCGTTGTAGTAGGTTGTTCTGTTGTCCATTGACCCTAGAGATACACTTTGTGTCCCTGCTAGGATTGAAAGGTCGAATCCAATCATTTGGTCAGTAGTTGAGTAAATCGTGTTATTGTCAAAGACAATGTCTGCCAGAGTTACATTTGCACCCCTTGGCAATAGGAATTGACCTCCTTCACCACTGCCTGCTATTCCAACTACGATCGAGGAGGTCTCTTGTCCTCTGTAGACTCCATCAAGGTAATTTTGGTAGAAGAAGGTTTGACGACCCAAGGCATCGAATGCAGGGTGGTCTATGCCCCAGTCGGTATCGCCGTCTCCAGCAATGTCAACTGTAACTCTCTTAGCATGGTGTCCGAATTTTAGATCAAACCACAGCTCTCCCATGTTACAGGAGTTTTGGTAGGAGATAATCGACGAGAATCCGAAAACAGGCGTGGAGAGTACGTTCTCAACTCCCACTGTTAAGTTCATGATTTGTTCGTCGCCAGGGAAAGCAACACCAATACTTGGGTCTTCGCTCGGACAATCATCGTATACTCTAGGAGTGATTGCAGTTATTGGATATGAGAATTTGTTACGCGGATAAGAATCGGTTGAGTCGGTATCCACGATGGTAGGATTGTAGAAGAAAGGAATGTTGAGACCCGGAGAATGCCAGATACCATCATAGACATCGGGATTTGTGAGGTCTGTTTCGTTGAAACCTGTCCCGATTGTTGTTCCTATGTTGAATCCATGCAATTTAGGAGTACTCAATCTATCCGTTCCAGAATCAAAGTTGAATTTGAAGTCAATGGCTGTATAATCAGCAGAGTTAATATCCCACAATTCGATAATCTTGCCAGTTAATCCTGTCATCTCATTTCCATGGATATCCTTTACGATTTGTCCGGTTTGAGTGGATAGAACATCCACGGTCAGACTATCTTCGGTAGGAATTTCCGCTTCTAGGTTTAGAACACCATATCCGTTAGGGTGCGTTTCTCCGCCTGCAACACTTGGAAGCATGTTTCTTACTTTCATCCACCCAGTTGGTGGTAGTTTATCTCCCAGCCTAAAGTTGTCAATTACCCAGCCAGGAGTAGAGTCATTTGTGTATTGTCCTTGGACGTTATTGTATTCCATAACGAATCTTATCTGAACATACTTTCCTAAGTATGGGTCAAGGTCAACTGCGAGATTTGTCCAGCCGTTAGGGTTGTTTGGATTAGCGGAAGTACCGCCAAGTCCGACTGGAACTGGTTGACCAGTTGGTGCAGAGGACGGGACTCCATCACACCTGTAATCAATTTGATTTTGTGTGGTGCCACTGCTTCTCTGGTATATTCCATTACCGAACCCGATATTAGTTGAGTTAGTTACATCGAATCTAATGTAATCGAAATTACTTGCATCTGGTGGGAAATTGGGGTCGTTAGAATCTCTTATTTCCAGATATGCACAGTCTACGTAACGGTATTGTGGAGTTTGCCCACCGGTGGTGATGGTTTGCAAAGAATGCCATGAATCGAAGTAAGCCTTCTTGGACGTGTAAGTAGGATCGACGAAAAGAGCAGGTGATGTCATCGACCACAATATTGCGCCGCCGTGGTCATCGGTATAGTCATCGTCTTGCAAATTTGTTCCCCAGCAATCATCTCCAGACTTACAATTGGTAGAGATGACCCCGCCTCCTGATAGTGCACCGTGAGACCAGCCCTGACCGTTCTGCGGTAGTGGGATTGTCGCATCTTGGAAACCACCTCTTGTTCCTTCGAAATCAGAGAGGATTCCGTTGGATGTCAACTCCACAGCTGTGGAGGTAGTTCCTTCTTCAAACTTGAAGTCTCCTTTGGATGAAAATTGTGTCAACTGACCATTGTACAGAGGATTCCAAACTCGGGGCATAGTGTCGACGTCGATTCTCACATTTGCCTGATGTTCTGCCATGTCTGCACCGATGCTCATAGTGGCGCCTGTAACAGTATCCGTTGCTGGAATTTGTATTGAACCATCTTCGGTATTTGTCCAATCTCTTGCATCTCTAATTTCAATCTCAGTTTCGCTTGCACCATCTGAAAAAGTTGTAACATTGATTGCGCCAGCCAGAGGGGTCAAAATCATCAATGTGATGATGAATAATGCGGTCTTAATTTTGCGGTTTCCAATCGACATAGAGTCACCTAACACTTATCCGAGGAATAACCCCCCTAAAATCAGTTTGGTTCACTGATAATGAGGATTTTTACTTATAGGGAAACGATTCTTCTTTTTGCCCACGCTTCAATGGCTAGATTTCTCAATCCTCCAAGCCTTTCCTCACTCTTCTCCAACCATTCCTTGTTCGCAACCGTTGTAGGCATGGATGGACCAAGAGCATCACAGACTTCAGGGCCTGAACTAATTTCAAAGGTACCAAGTTTTCTTGCCATATGTGTTATCACGGTTTTATCCAAACCTAAGAGCGGGCGAAGCGGAGTTAGCGAAGTGACTTCTTCGACAGCGCCAAGATTTCCCAAGGTCTGACTGGATACTTGACCAAGGTTTTCTCCTGTGAGTAAGTGGGTTGATTCATACGACTCGCTCGCCACATCAGCAATTGCGTTATACAGCCTTTTCATGTGAATAAAATATTCTGAGTGACACCATTTTTCTGTAAATTTAGAAAGAGTTTCTGCCACTGGAACTACTATCATTTCATCATCGATATTTTCTCGAGCAATTTCACCAATCTTGCCGTCCACTTTTCGAAGTGCTTGAATGCAACGAATCGTTTTCAATTCTGGTTCAGGACCAGTTATTGGATCTTGGCTGCAGTGGATTGGTTTTATTTTCCATCCAAGCCTCAACATCCTGGCTACGGCTACTGGGGAATCTATGCCTCCTGAGACAAGAGCGATGCAATTTTTTCCCCCCATGATTATTCTAAATCCAATCCGTTCATCAATGTATATGAAAAAAATACAGTTTTTTATATATCAAATTGTAAAAATGAGAGACTCTGAATTTTGTTTACTTTCTTTATCTTATAAATAATCAAAAAACGAGGCAATCAGCCCTTAAACAACACAATCATTCATGAGTAAAGTCATTCTCGGACGAACATGGAACCACATACAAAGGAGCCAATAACACTCATTGAGGAAGTTTTTCCCCAAGATACAAATTCCTACAATACTCTATTCGGCGGTAGATTGCTAGCCCTTATGGACAAAGCAGGAGGAATTGCATGTGCTAAGTTCGCTCACAGAGAATTTGTAACAATATCGATTGATACTCTGAAATTTATCTCTCCAGCTAAACAGGGAGATTTGCTCGAAGTTACCGGACAAGTTGTATTCACAAGTACCCACACAGCTGGTGTAAAAGTAACCGCTTCAGCAATGAGTAAATCAGATTGGAAGAGAGAAAAAATATGTGAAGGTTACTTCTTCTTTGTAGCCATAGATTCAATGATGAGACCCATACCTATTCCGCAATTTGTTGCTGAGAATGAAGAGGAGCAGAAGGAATGGGAGATTGCTCAAGAGATTAGAAATAACATGCTCAAAAACAAAGGAAGGTAGTTTAGCAAAGCAATAGAAGGGTTGATTGACTCTTGTTATCCCCCGTCAAATATGTCTGACATAGATGTTCTAGTTGTTGGTAGCATTGCCTATGATACAATCAGCACACCTGCTGGTTCAATTGAAGACGGAATTGGTGGCTCTGCAACCTATGGATCATTAGCAAGCTCATTCCACTCCAAACTGATCGATGGTGGAAATGTCGCCCTTGTTGGAGTAGTTGGCAGTGACTTCAAAGAAAGCGATTTGAAAATCTTTTCAACATCGAGCATCAAGACCGATGGATTGGAAATTGCAGAAGGCGAAACATTCCGCTGGTCTGGCTCCTATCATGGCTCCATGGCTGAGGCAAAGACCCATGATACCAAATTGAATGTGTTTGAATTTTTCAATCCTAAAGTACCAACTGAGCACTCTAAGCCTCAGATTACTTTTTGCGCAAATCTCCATCCTTCAATTCAAAAAAGCGTCTTGGAACAAAGCCAACCTGAAAGAATAACAATGCTGGACTCAATGAATCTCTGGATTGATATTGCTAGAGACGAGTTAGTGGATGTTCTTTCAAAGGTTGATTTAGTCATATTAAATGACGGAGAGATAAAGATGCTTTCAGGATCTGACAATCTTTTGCAGGCTTGCGAAGATGTAAGGAATAGTACTGGTGCCTCAATCTTGGTGGTCAAAAAGGGCGAGCATGGAGTACTTGCTTGGCATGATGATGGACTGATTAGTTTGCCAGCTTACCCAACAAAGAATCTAACCGATCCAACTGGATGTGGAGATACTTTTGCCGGCACCATTGCTGCTAGATTAGCACAAGGCAGGGGAGATATTTCGATTCAAGAACTTAGAGAAGCGCTCATTCATGCCACGGTTACAGCATCATTTACTCTGGAGTCATTTAGCATCAACAGGCTGTTTGAACTAGACCAAGATGAGTATAATTCAAGGGTTACAGAATACGAAAATATTGTATTTGGGCAGAATTAATCTAGCCTTTTCAGACCGCCGATACCACTTTTGTTTGAACTAGATTCAGCATTTAGTTGCTCAAAGTCTCCAAGGTTTACTTCTTCAAGTTCTTTCAGTCTATCTCCCTCAACTCTTCTATCTAATCTAACTCCATTTCCTAGGTGCGAATACATTTCGCTGACAACATCGTTCTCAACGATTCCGCCTCTTGAGACGCTTAAATTTTCGATATTCTCACGAAGACCTCCAACCATTGCCTCACCATCTTGAGAAGCCCTTAGTTTGAGGTATTGATTTGTCATTAGGTTCGGAACGGTCTGACCTGGTGCAACTTGTGAGTCATCATCCGAATATTCTTGAGCATAATCTGAAGAATTTCTGTTTCTGATACCACTGATTGAGTTAACTATTGCACTGCCAACTGATGAAATCCTGTTGTTTGTATTAGGTGCTGAAGACTTCTTTACGAAGGTGCTATTTTTTGAGCTGGACTGAGATTTCTTCACGAATAGGTCTCTTCGCTTTTTCTTTTGCAAGACCTTTTGGTTGCTTGAGGTATTCGAAATTTGAGAATCGTTTTGTGTTGAGCCGGATCTCATTGCATCCCTGACAATCGACCTTGATTCTGGTTGGTTAGAAATCATGTTATGATCATTAGGAGGCTGATATTCTTCCTGTGTGTTTGGAATATGGAATCCTTCTTGGTTGGCAAATGAAGGAACATAATTACGTTCATTTCTTGCCTCTCTAATCATTTGCGCAGATGACTTGTTGGCTATTGTTGGCTGAACATGACTTTCTTGATTTATCTGTCTTGGAATAATTGGCTCTGGCTCAGGAATTGTAGGCTCTGAATCCATGCTTTGCCCAAAGTCAAAACCAAACATATCATCCATTGCGTTTTCTGAAGCAGAGGTTTGCTCTTCACCAAACCCTCCAAAGTTAAACTCGCTATCTAAGAAATCATTTCCGTGCACGGGATAGGTTTCTTCTTGCCTAGGCGGCATTAGTTGCTCGGTTGGAATCTGTACGGTGAGGTAATTCCTTCTTGTCTCAATATTCCTTAATGCGCGCTCCTTCAAGCCATCCCTTCTTTGAGTGATTCTTTCGCTTTCAAAAGATTGCAATACTTGCTCTCCAGATGGCTCATCGAGTAATTGAGGGAACATGAATTCTGAATCCTCTTCATCCTCTTCTGGCTCTTGTTCTAGGAACATACCGATGTTTGGGTTTTGACGCAATTTGACTTCTTTGATCTCCTCGGCAATAACCGATGTCATCGGAAAGTCTGTATCTTGATTCAAGGTCTGTAGCCCTGCTCTGGCATCATCCAAAGATAGCCCTTCTCTGAGCCTTTGAATCAAGTAGGTCATATCCATTAATTTCGAATCTGGTCCATGGATTGCATAACAATCCTCATCATTATACGTGATAGTAAGTGTTGGTCTTCTTGTTACTATATGTCCAAAAACCAGTGAAATTCCGAGAGTTAGGAATGCTGCCTTGGCAGTTGGATCCACTAAATTGCGTATTGAAATCAATACTAGCATAGCGCCGATGAAAGCGTAAGTAAATGGAATTAGGGTAGTATGGTGATGATCTGCTCTGGAGATATTATCCAATTTTACAGATAGGACTTGACCTGTTTTGGTTTCAAGAGACAGCATGCGCTCATCAAGAATTGCGCTTACTCTTCCCTTTGCTCCTGATGCTCTCAACCTTGAGATGACTTCTTTGTCATCTGAAGTCGAGAGGCTCAACAGCCCGCTCTCTTCTTGCATCCCACCTCCCAGCATGTGTAACAGGTTATCAAGGTAATCCTAGATAGAAAGCCTCGCGAAGAGGTTTCAGAATCCTATGTGATTAGCCGAAAAATTAGGCTTGTTTCACTTCTGCTGAACCGTATATTCTCGGTTGAGAATCCAATTGAGCAATGACCGCGTTTGGAGGGTTTTCATTTCTGATGAAAACTGGAGAATCCCATTCTACTGTTACCCTACCTTCATCAATTGATTGAACCCTACCTACAACGAATTGTAAATCAACCGAGATGTGGACTACATCTCCTAGTTTGAACTCCCTCTTTTGGAACGGGCTTTTGCTGATGTTCAAAATCGACACCTTGTGCTCAACAAGTGCCTCTGGAATTACCTTCCCAGTTTTCTTATCATCAACCCCTGGCCTCATAATCAAAGCTCCACCTGAAAAATCCTCTTCCTTGGCATTCCTCATTGCAACTCCGACTCTATCGCCATTTATCGCGCTTGAAACGTCATCATCCATTACCTGCAAGGATTTTGCTGAGCCTGTACCTCTTGTTGGAACCATAATCAATTCATCGTGAACATTCAAAGTTCCTGATTGCACATAACCAATTGCTACCAAACCTATTCCTTTCACGTTGAAGTATTGGTCCACAGGAATGACAAGTGGAGCGTCATTTGCTTGCTCAAGAATTGATTCATATTTGTCAAGCAAATCATACAACTTATTTCTCAATTCAATTCCATCATTTTTCTCAAAGGTCCAGTTTGCAAGTCCCGCTTGCTTGAATAGCATCTTTACTTGGTCTTCATCTATCCATTCACCTTCTGGCGGTTTGATAATCACTAATCCATCCTCAATTCCACCACTAGCAAACGCAACCAATGCTTCCCCAAGTGCAGCATTGACTCCAGTTACCTCGATCATTCCTACTCTGGCAGCAGAAATCGAATTCAACAGTGGACGCAATCTTTCAGGATATTTCACCGGTCTGATAAGAGAAAGAATCCTAGCCCCATTTGCTCCATTTTCCTTGTAAACATACGTGTCCACATCTCTATGGTCGCTAGGCTTTGCAATGCTTTTACACAAATCATCTGAGCCAAAAACTGCGATGTTCAGAACTGCCATGATTCAATCCAAAAGAATCCTACATTTAACTCAAACATATTGAAGAGAAAAATATCTATTGTAAATTTCCAATCTGCTCTTTCCGAACGCCACAAATCTAGAAAAGTAGTTCAGGATGCTCATCGATGTATTTGATAGTGATATCTCCATTGATGAAATCTTCTTCATCCATGATTCTTCGATGTAGTGGAATTAGGTGCTCCACTCCCTCAATTATTGTCTCATCCAATGCAGAGCGCATTCTACGAACCGCTGATTCCCTATCCTCTCCCCATGTTAGAAGTTTAGCCAATAAGGAATCGAAACAGCCCGGCATTTCATAGCCCGGATGGGCATGAGTATCGCACCTTATTCCAAAGCCGCTTGGGAAGTGACAATCCCACAATCTGCCCGGACTTGGCACGAAATTCACTGTGTCCTCAGCATTTAATCTGCATTGAATTGCGTGTCCTCTCCATTTGATGTCTTCCTGGGCGAGTGGCAAGTCTTCACCCTGAGCAACCCTAATTCCAAGTTCTACCAGGTTGTGTCCAGTGATCAATTCTGTAACAGTGTGTTCAACTTGCACTCTTGGATTGACTTCTAAGAAGTAAAAATCCCCGTTAGCATCTCTCAAGAATTCAAATGTTGCAAGACCTTTGTAACCAACCGATTCTGCTCCAGCACAAACCAATGCACCTATTTCTGCTCTCTTTTCATCGGTCAACCATGGACCTTCTTCTACTAATTTCTGATGTCTTCTTTGGATTGAGCAGAACCTCTCACCAAAGTGAATTGCATTCTTTCCATCAGCTAAAACCTGGAATTCCACGTGTTGAGCACCCATAATGTATTTCTCAACAAAGACACGGTCATCTCCAAAAGCAGATTTAGCTCTCGACTGGCAGAGTTTCAATGCACTTTCAAATTCGGATGCTTCTTCCACAATCTGCATACCAATTCCTCCACCACCTGCGGCTGCTTTGATGATGACAGGATAGCCGATTTCATCAGCGAGCTGTCTAGCCACATCAGCGCTTGAAATCGGCTCGCTTGAACCCTTTGCTGTAGGTAATCCGGCTGCTTCCATCGCTGCTCTCGCTTCGATTTTATCCCCAAGAAGAGTGATTACATCTGCACTTGGACCTATGAAAGTAATTCCTTCCTCCTCCAATCTCTTTACGAATTTTGCATTCTCTGCAAGGAATCCATATCCTGGGTGCACTGCATCACATTCCAATTCCTTGGCAGCAGCGACTACAGATTCTATGTCAAGATAGGAATCTAATGGATTGTCTTTGTAATTTGCATATGCAACATCTGACATTCTAACAGGCAGAGAGAGGCGGTCTTCCCTTCCATGGATAATCGCTGCCTCAATACCCATATCCCTCAAGGCTCTCATGATTCTGAGGGCAATTTCTCCACGGTTGGCAATCAATACACGCTTGAATCCCATGACCCCTCCAAGTCAAACTAATCTATGATAAAAGCGGTCAAATTTTTCAAAAAACTGTTAATTTTTCGGAAATTCTCGGACTGAAAAAAGGACTATTTTAGGAAAAAATATTCAAAAAATTGTTGTTTTTCGGTAAAAATACCCGGATTTTGAGGAAATATTGAAAACACCTTACCGATATAGCATGCACATGACGAGAACGAGTGGTAGGGAAGTAGTTAGGAGCCTAGCAGGTAAGGATTTGAATGAATCTGGAGCCGTAGTCAACCTAGTTGTAACCGGAAATAGTAGATTTTATGATTATTCATTCATAGAAAATGAGTTAGAAACATGGACGAAATACAATGAATATCCAGATTTGGTTATCGTTGGTGGAGCATCTGGAGTTGATTATCTAGCAGAACGTTGGGCTGAAAATCTAAACATTCCAATTGCGGTTTTTAGCGAGGCATGGCAACAGCCAAGACAAAGCGATGGAACTGATTCAGGAAGACCTGAAGCCTCAAACGACCTTCCTCATATGATGCTAGAGAATGCTACACACCTGCTTGCATTCCCTGGACCAGGATCTGTATGGACAAATAGAATGATTGAGATTGCCAAAGAGATGAATATCCCAACAATCGTAGTCGAGTTGCCGATGGATGAGCACGAGTAAACTCAAATCCTTGACATTAAGCCTAACTCGATTGGTACAGGCTTTGTGAATCTGGTTAAGCTCCTATCATTGAGATTGAATCTATTCATGTAGTGATTCAACAAAACCATTGGAGCGTATCTTGGGATACTTCCTTCTCTAAAGTGATTAATGACCTCAACTAATTCCTGTTTTTCATCAGAGTTTAGTCGATCAGAGAATTTGCCCATTACTCTTTCCATACCGTGGGCAATTCGTTCATCCTTGGTTAGAACAGAGAGATATTCTTGGGCTTTTGTCATGTAACTGAGTGCAACTGTATCTGGGTGTTCGCCTTGCTCAAATTGAGTTGTGATGAATTGTCCTAATTCTGTTTCAGAGCTTGGCTCACGGCTGACTAGGAATAATTTGTTTTCATTATGGAAATCCATCAATTTCTCAGCACTCCATCCTTCCTTTCCAATCTCTTGCCACTGGTGGAAGAAATGTACTCTAGCTAGGAAATGCTCAGCTTGTTTTGGATCTGTTAGGCGTCCTTCTTCAATTACAGGAATATGTGGATAAAGGGAAGTAAATATCATTGAGAATAATCCGCGTCCATCCCTTGTAGCTTGAGGGTTGTTTTCCCTGTAGACTTTCACCCTTTCAAGACCACAACTTGGAGAATCTTTCTTGAACACAAATCCAGAAATTCCAATGCTTGCAAGATAATCAGATTTTATCTGTGCAAATTCCGACATTTCTGAAGTGTAGTCGATATCGTTTTTTGGGTCTTTGATAGTGATTCCATCGCTGGTTTTTACCAATCTAATTGTGGGTCTTGGAGTCCCCATTCCAATTCCAACTTCAGGACATACTGGGACTAATTTCAAAAATTTGCCCCACTTTCTTGTAAGAGGTCTGAATTCAGCAGCATCGCCGTTGTATCTAACTCTTTGACCTAATAGGCAAGAAGAAACTGCTAGAATTGGCTTATCTGTCATGTTTGTAAATTACATGTTGAGGTTATAAACGCCTGTTTGTAATTTTTTATCGTAATAATGTTTCAAGACACACCGTGCAGTATGGCCGACCATATAGCAACCCGAAAATCCACTTTTACTTCTGCTTCAACAAGCAGAAAAAGACGGACATACCAACCCAGTGTCCAAGATTTCCGCCGTCGCGTAGACGTATATAGTAAACCTGAGAAATATGGATTGATAACTTAACAGAAGTAAGTAAGAAGAATTTTCGATAGTCAGGATCTTAAGTAATCCAATGTTAGGAACGGTGTGTCCCAATTCCGCTCACACATAGATGAACAAAATGCTATTTCATTTATGATCTCTGAACTAAATGAGAAATCTGGTATTTCAGATCAAAAGGTGAATCAGATTCACTCTATTGATGAAGCATATAAAATTCTAGAACTAAGAA
>PBDU01000026.1 GCA_002718195.1 Methanobacteriota archaeon
AGAAAATTCTGATTTTGCAGTCACATCGAATGGTGTTTTTGGTAGGTTTAGTTCATCATGCCATTCAATCGAAATCTCAGGATGTAAAATCGCCAATGAGTTTCTCTTATCACTATGCAACCTCCCACCTACGCAGCAAGGACATCCTGCAACCTTTCCCTTCTTGATTCTGTTATTCGGAGATGCAGACCATTCATGCTCACATTTGTGACATTTCCATGACACCTGTTTACCTGTTCCAAAGGTAAAATCAGCGGGGTCCCTTTCATCGTTCCAATCAACTAAGATTTCAGGATGAGTAATATCAAGAGAAGGCCCTCTTTTGCATTCTGGACATTGTTTTATTCTATTATTTCTAAAACGAACACATGGAGCAATTACCCACTCATGACCTTCCTTGCATTTCCAATTGATTTTTTTATTTGAACCTAAAGAGATTGTACTTGGATCTAAGCCATCATTCCATTCATGTAAAATTTCAGGATACTGCTTAGCAACTGATGGTTTGGTTGGTACAAAACGTCCTGAGTTTTCACCAACCATGCACCACATACGCCGCCAACTGTCAATAAAGACTACTATTTTTTCATATGCCAAGGTTTGATTCCCCAGTTAGTAGGATAACCAAAGAGATGTCTGGCTTTGTGGAATGGGTTTGATGTGACCCTTACTATCGTAGAACCCTGCCATTTACCGCCACGTTTGCCCTTTACGCCCTGTCTGTTCAATGCTCTTGCAGTGGGTCGATACAGACGCTACGCTTTGGTTCATCTGTATTCAAGGAATATTCCAAGACTTGTGACTTGAACATCATTGAATCTTTCATTTCTTAGCGTCAAAGTCCATTCGCCGTCACCATTAGTTGTGTCTGTCATCATGTAAGATGAAAGAAGTAAGTTTACACAATAACTGTCTCCATCGCAATCATCCTCATCCCTTTGATCATCCGTAGTTGATGTTGTGTTAGCAACCTCATCATCATCCTCATTGAAAGCATACAAATCCAATACGTTGTTGTTGTTATTTCCTCCACCAACAACCCAGTCATCATCCTGTTGCGGATAGACAAGTTTTCCAATTGCTTTACGAATTGTGTTTCCTGAGTCTTTATCGTACACAACAGGCATGTCAAAATTGATGTCTACTGCTGAATTTGATGTGTTACCACCGATTTCGAAGTCTTTCCAAAAGGCTGCATAATTGACGTATACCTTCATTTTGGTACTATCAGTCATTCCTCCTCCGTTAACAATAGTGAGGCTTACTTCATATTCTCCAGGCGCTACATCACTCCAGTCAACTTCTTCTCCTGATAGGTCTGCGTCGTTTTCCATATCTCCATCATTGTCTGAATCATCGTTCAGATCTAAATCCCATCGCCACTCAGAAATGTAGTCTTGATTTGAACCAGCTTCTGATTCTGATGCATCCAGAGGAATTGTTGCTGTCTCGTCAATTCTCCTGTCGTTGTTCTCTTTATCTTCTGGACAAAGCCATATCAAGATGTAATTGCCTGTATCAGGGTCTTCGCCCGTACAATCTTCATCAGAAGAAAATGAAGATATATCAGCACTCGGAGGTTGTACTTCTGCACCATATACCGTTACTGTCCTTTCCTGAGTTGATGTTTTGGTACCATCAGAAATTGATAATTTGACAACAAATTCTCCTGCATTGTCAAATCTCCATTCAACCCTTTTGCCAGTTTCATCTGTTGAATCGTCCGCATCAAAATCCCATCTAAATGTTAGAGTTCCATCATTTGGCAAAGAAGCACTTGCATCGAAACTCACCACTGTTCCTTCTTGGATATTTTCGGAAGGTGAGTAAGAAAATACCGCTTCTAGCATTGTACCTGAGGAGCCATCATCCTCGAATACGCACCCTGCTAATGAGGTCAATAAGAGCAAACTGGTAAGACCTAAACCGAGCAACTTAGCCTTCATTAATAAAATCCAAGTTATTCTCGATGAAGAACCCTTCCCTATTTTGCACTTATTTATGCATCAATCAGGTCAAAATGAGAAAAGAGAAGTTTGTTTATTTCCTCTCATCAAATCCTTAGCATCCCAACCAAATGCTTCGGTTATTCTTCCGAGTGCACTTGCTAATCTTTCAGCGTAAAATATCCCATCATAATTTTTGACTCCGCCACTTTCTTGCTCAGCCAACCAAGCCTGAACTTGCATAGGAGATTTACTTCCATCAGTGACAACAAACGAGACTTTCATTCCGGGAGTAAATCCGAGACCCATTTCCAACAATTGTTTAGCAGCACGGACTTGTGCCATCGAATCTGGTCTAGCGTAATGTTTGCTGAAGTCAACGCTTACCTGCTCTTCACCGGTTGAAGGATTGATTTTTTTACTAACCGAGCCCTTACAGGATTTTGACAATACGAGTTGTTGGACATCTACTAAGCCTTTCTTCAAATCATCCACTGCCTTTCTAGCATAGTCAACTAATTGGTCATTCTGACCTGCTAATGCAAAAGTGAATATTTGCTTCATTGCCGATACCAAAAATTCGAATGAATCTGTTCTCTGTGTTTCATATCCTTTGATCATCATCTTTTCATTCGGCCATACAACCTGACCTACGTAGCGTTTTTTTGCCCCGTGTGAGAAGAATACACTCATCCCTGTTTCAAATTCCAAAACTGCAGAATCCCTGCTGTACTTAGATGCTAATGCAATTCCAAAATCAACCATGTTTTGCTTGGCTTGCTCCCATTTTTGCCTCTCATCATCCGTTGCATCTTCAAGTAAAATTCCAGGGACTTCTCCTGACATAGGTGACTTCACGAAAATTGAATCAGTATCAGAATAAACAACCGGATGCCCTTCTTTTTCCACTTCTTCGATTATCATTTTGATATTGTGACGAGCCCAAGCTGTGATTGAAGAGCCCAGGTCCCTGTGAGTAAATCTATAAAATTCGCTTGCAAATACTCCATAAAACGAGTTCATCAGAATTTTTACAGCATACTGCATTGAGTCGTGGAAACTAGCGTTTACATCATCCGAGGCTGATCTTGCACTCTTCAACTCGGATTTGTGGAAGTCTCTCTGTGCCATTAGATCTTTGAGCAAATAGGGAATCAGCCCTTGTCTTTTCTCAACTCCCCAATACCTAACTCCGCTAGGAGCGGTATGAATCATGGATTGTTCCGCCTCGCTTACTTCTCGACTGGAATCTAATCTGGTAGTGTAACAGATGTTGTGGCCTATCATAATCGAAGGATACATACTCTTGAAGTCCAAAATCGCAATCCATGGATGCAAGCCTGCTTCAACATCGTGCACATATCCTCCGGCTATCTGTCCCTCTTTCTTATCTGCAGAACCTGTAAGGGGAACTGCGATGTCCCAAGAATCTGCAAGCCTGATTACGAGTGAATCAATAAGAGTACTAGTCGAGCCATTTGCTGCTCTTTCAAATGGTAATTTTGCTACAGATGCAAGAGCCTCCTTTCTGCGAATTGCCTGAATGGCATGTAAAATATCCAATGGTAGTTCTGCATCTCTGACACAGTATGCCATAACCTCGTCTGGACGATTTGCCCATTCTTCATCCATCCTGGAGGAATCTATATCCATTTTTTGTTTGTCATCATCTTCAGGGAATAGTAGGGCTGAAACAAAGGAAAGTGTTTCTCGTTGTGGACGTAATTCCATGCGCGCTTGCCACCAAGCATCGACGATAGCGCGCCCGGCAAGACTCCATGCTTTATTCGAGGCTCTTCTTGGCTGAAGCGAATCTCGGCCTCGCTTCATCTCATCGAGCAAGACTGGGCAACGCCCCCAACCGATTAGTTCTGCTTTGCCCATGTGGTCGCTTGCTCTACGCAATGTATTTGCTCGCTCTACGATTCTAGGAAGGTCAAAATTATCGATATTATAACCTGTTATGATATCTGGATCAAAGTCTCTGAGTAAATCGGTCATTCCAATCAATATCGATTCCTCGCTTCCCCTGAATTCATGAATTGTTCGAGAACCATCCAGCATGTTTTCACACACCACAGCCGAGCACAGAATCGTGTCATGCTGTATGCTTGTTTCTAAATCGAAGGAATAAACCTTGAAAGGAGTCGGGAATGCTTCACAAGCTGAAATATCCCCTGGACCACAAGATACGATGTAATCTACTGGATATAGCCCACTTCCGCCGGCTTCAGCCACTTTTTTAGCACCTAACTTCTCATCTTCACCATTTTTATGCAGAACGGATGCATGTACTTCAAAGTGCATACCAATGTCCAAATCTAGGCAAAATCGATTGGTAAATGGTATGTCTCCAGAGAAAACTGACCAGTTATTGTAGAGGTCTTTGCGCAACTTAGGAACATGAAATGGTTGTTTAGCAGTTACTTTCCAAACGGGTTTCACCCCCAAATCAGTCCATTTATCATTAACTCTCTCGACTGAATGAACGTTCTCTATTCTTTGCAGAGCATCGATATTTGATAGAATGAAATCATCCAATTGTTTATCTTCATCCCATCTTCCTCTGGGGGCTATTTCAAATGAAGGAGAAAGTGAAGAGTATAGCAAACATACCGATGAGCCATCTTCGCATCTACCGAAAACTTCGATGACTGTCCTATTGTTATCTTGATCAGAAATATAGCGAAGGCTGACAATGCCGACCTTTGCTCTCCAATCCATGTTGCAGGGCTAATTTGACTGAGGATATGGGCTTTGTCTGTCAATAAAGAGGGGCAAATAGTTCAAAGTCCATATCGTTACGGGCACATTGGAGATGACGCTATGAGCGACGAAGTGGACTGGGACAGCCTAACTTTCTCACTAACTCCGACCGATACAATGTACATTACAACAACGGATATCGACTCACCTTGGGATATAGGAGAACTAATTCCTTATGGAGACATGAAAATGTCGCCTGCTGCTGGCGTTCTAAATTACGGACAAGGGCTGTTTGAAGGAATGAAAGCATACAGAACAGCAGAAGATAACATCGTCTTTTTCAGACCTGAAGAGAATGCAAGAAGAATGCAAAGAGGGGCTGACAGACTAAAGATGCCACCCGTACCAGAATCGATATTTATCGATGCTGTTGAAAAAGTAGTTTCAGCTAATAAGAAATGGATTCCGCCGATGGGCAAAGGTGCTCTTTACGTCAGGCCATTGTTATTCGGTTCCGGCCCCGTATTGGGGGTTTCTCCTGCACCATCATACACTTTCTTGATCTATGTTACACCTGTAGGACCTTATTTCAAAGGCGGCATGTCAGCGATTAATCTACTAATTTCAGAAGAATATCACAGAGCAGCCCCTGGAGGCTCCGGTGGCGTCAAAGCGATAGGAAATTATGCGCCAGGGATGATGCCAAGCAAGAAAGCAAAAGCAAAGGGATATGCTGAGGTGATATATCTGGATGCAGAGACACATACCTTCATCGAAGAGGTTGGTGCAGCAAACTTCTTCTGTGTTAAGGACAAAGTGCTTTACACACCTGAATTAACTGGAACCATCCTTCCAGGAATTACAAGAATGTCAATAATTGAACTAGCAAGATCCCGTGGCTACAAAGTCGTAGAGGAAAAGGTAAGCGCAGAGTTTGCAATGGCTGCAGATGAGGCTTTTTGCTGTGGCACAGCAGCCGTGATATCTCCTATTGCAAGCATCACAAAGGGAGAAAACACGGCAACCTATGGTGACGGAACACCTCAACCGATTACCGTTGAGTTATATGAGGCGCTCACCGGTATTCAAAATCAAACTTCTGAGGATAATTTCTCTTGGATTCATCCTTTGCCAGAAGGCATCTGAATTCAGATATCACCGGCACAGCCAACTTGCTGCCCTCCCATCCTTCACTCATGAATACCGCTGAAGCCAGCTTTTCATGACTTTCCGAAAGGCAGATTACGCTACCCTAGAATATCTCCATCATCAGAACCGTCATTCGGATCACTCATATTGTCGACTTCATCTCCGTCATTTATTCCGCCGCCATCAGTATCCGGATTATTCGGGTCTGTGCCCAATTCATACTCTTGTAAGTTCGTTAAGCCATCCTCATCCGCATCAACATTACCATTAGGCGTTAAATGATCTAAATTATTTTGAATTTCCCAATCATCAGGCAATCCATCTCCATCGCTATCTGTATCCAGATAATTTGGAATGCCGTCGCTATCCGTATCTATGAGTCCTTCCTCTTCATCTGAGATGCCGTCGCCATCACTATCTAGATCTAAATAATCTGGGATGCCGTCGCCGTCAGTATCGATGTTTCCTTCTACAGAATCAGGAATACCGTCGCCATCACTATCCAAATCCAAATAATCAGGGGTTCCGTCTCCATCAGTATCTATGCCGCCTGATTGTCCACCCAATTCAATATGGTCAGGGATACCGTCACCATCACTGTCAAGGATTTCTTTACAAATTGTCAATTTGATATAATCAACATTGGTGTCATCTTGAATAAGGACACCTATTCTCTCCAATTCATTCATCTCGTCAATAATTGAATATTGTCCATTAAGTGATTGCTGGTTCAGCAGAGATGTTCCTGAAACCGCTAATTTGCTTAAGTCCATTCCGAGAACAAAACCATTAGTGAGCAAATTTCCAGTTGAAATCTCAAAGATATAGTTCACTAATTCGTCAGATGTATGCTGATCTCTATTGCTCATAGTATTTTGAGTAGCTGCTGGATTCCACAAGTCTTGATCTACAACACCAATTCCTTGACCTACAGTATTTCCTTGACTATTAGTTGTAGTCAACCAGTTTCCATTTGCATCTTCTTCCAAGAAGGTGAACATTAAGCCATCAGTGTCTACATCGCCACTAACATAATCTAGTCCTACATGCATACTTGCATACATAATTACTTCATTTGGGCCTACGAGGTTTCTGAAGTCATGCATTCGCCACCTATCCTGTTGATGGACATCTGTGTTTACTTGTAAATTTGGAACTTGTGCGAGCATAAAATCCATCTGTGCTTGGCTTGGAGACAATGCTGGATCAATGAAGTTCGGATTGTATAAATCAGACAATCCTGCCATGTGTGTTTCCACAATATATGAACCACCGGTTGGAGTAGTTGCCCCAGGTTTTGTGCAATTTAATGGAAGGTCTTGTTGGATTACTCCATTTTCTTCATTACAAATGATTAGAGAAACCGAATCTACACTATGTTGGTCTTCAATAACCACATCAATGAAGTCATACGCTTCCATTGCCCCGATTACAGTATTTACTCCACTGCCTTGAGCCATAGACAACATTGCATTTAGGTCACTTGTACCGGATGCTGGCAGGTCAGAAAGGTCCATGTGGAATGTTATTCCTGTTCCAGGGTATTGCAACGGTAATGTACCTAAATCTACAGTCCATGGAACTACGTTTGTTCCTTCAAATCTCAAACTTAGTGTATCATCAATATTGTACGGATTAGATTCCTCGAATGGTTTTATTGTGAATGATAATCTTGCATCCGTGATACCTGACGGAAGGTTATCGAATGTGTGCAAATAATATTCTGAAGCCATTGGGCTGTAACTATTCCCTGCAGAGTCATGTTCTGCGATCAACGCAGGAGGGCTTAATGTGTTGGTAGCACCACTGAACCAGTTTAGTAGATTTGTACTCGGAGATGTAGGGTTTGTGTATGTCGGTGCTGCATCCATTCCTCCAATGTCAAATTGATCAGCCACACCTGTAGTGAAAACATATTGATTTACCATGCTATTTGTTGTATTACAACTATAATTGCCATGAGTTTCTTGGTGAGGGCGATCTGTAGTTCCGAAACACAAACTCAATTCAAGGTAGTCGACTTCATGAGCGTCATAGACTAACACATCTAGACTCATACCAGCATCCATTGGCAAAATAAGATTATGACCTAGGGTCCCTTGATTTGTCATAGATGAGGTCGTTGAAATCACCGGTAGGTTTGCAAGATTCATTTGGAATATTGCACCGTTAGAACCTGATGTAGCAGAGCCGATTAAATGATGCCAATTATCATTCATAGGGTTCAAACTAGGGTAGTTCATATCTGCTGTATCAAATCGAAGACTAAACATGTCACCATTAGAGATGTCATACGATCGAAGTCCTGTTTCTAAATTTGCAGCAATTAAATTCATTGTACTATACTGAGAAGGAACATTACTCGAAATATATCCACTCCAATCAAATGTTTCTAAGAAATACGCACCTTGTGGGTCATCATATCCCGAAAATGGGGTTGGATAAGGTAAACTGAGCAGAGCTGAACTTGGATTAGGCGCCCCATCTGGAGTGGCACCATATGTGTCCTTTGCACCTAGAAGGATTACATGCTCAACTAATCCAGCCTCATTACAAATATACGAATTCTCCTTACCAACAGAAATCTCAGGGATTACTGGTTCAGATTCTATACAAATTGAAAGTTCAACCCAATCAACACTTGTGTCATCTTGGATGATGACATCAATGTAACGCAAGGCATCCAAATTAGTTAACACGTCAGTATGTGCAGGACCCATTATACTACTATCAACAATACCAGCTGCGAGGTTGTTTGGGTTTGCGTCAGAGGGAAGATCATCGAGAGCAAAACGGAAGAGTGCCTCGTTGTTACCATTATCAAAATCATTAGACCAAGTATGATGTGTATAAGGTGTGTTCGGATTTGGATTGCTCATATCAGTAAATCTGAAGTAGATTCTATCGGTGCTTACCAGCCAACCCATTCCTCTTACATTGATATCAATTTGAGCATCTACAATCGTTCCAGTAGTCGGCAAATTGGTGAAACTATGGGCGAATAAACGATCTGTTAGTACGCTATCAAAGCCCATTCCATAACTTGGAGGTGCATTTGAGGTAGCGGTTTGCAAAGGAGGGGTACCTCCGAGAATTTGGGAATGCCAAGCAAGAAGGTCGGCTGAAGGCGTCATTGGAGAATCAACAAGATTTGGTGAAAAACCGTCCTTTGCTCCGGCAAGGAATTTATGCAACATCATGTCATCCCCTTCGCAAGGAATGGTTGTTGGCAGTGACTCTAAGCAAATTGTCAATTCTAGATAATCTACAGACACATCATCTTGAATCATCACGTCTAACACTCTATGTGTTTCCATCTCTTGAATACGCGAATCTGGGGATGGGAATCCTGTAGAAGATGGAGGGACAATGTTTCCAGAGTTGTGTGCAGGAAGGTCGTCAAGAGCCAGAAGGAAGAGGTTCGTGCTTCCTGGTTGATTGACAAAAGAGTTGCTCCAAGGATTGCCTGATGAATAGATGCCTGTATTGGAATCATAATTATCAAACCTAAGAGCAATAGAGTCAGTTCCGACATTACCTCCTATTCCTTGTACTAACATCTCTAACTCCGCATCAACAATTTGACCTGAAGTTGGTAATGCGAATGTATGTAGGAATAAATTGTCAACAGAAGTTTCATCAAAACCACTCGGTGTGACTGTACTGTAATATCCAGTTAACACATTTGTCTGCCAAAAACTTAGCCCCGGACCTGGTGTAGCAGGGTTTGCATCTGAGTTAGTGGTATCAAAATCATCAGCTGCCCCTGCTTTATAGATTATCAATTCTTGATTGATGCCATCGCAATTCTCAATAGTGCTGCGAGGCGGCTTTTGGACATCTGGATTCTTTATATCGACATCATCAACTGGTCTTGTATCATCTCCAGGTTCGTCTCCAGGTTCATTTCCTATACACCCAGACAAAGTCATTCCAATCATAAGTAAGCTCATAAAAAATACCAAACTTTTAGTTTTCATATTGTTAACTTTGTTAAGGTAGTCTATAACAGTATTCCCGCCAAAGAATGAAAAGGGTTTTATTGTGAATTCTTCCAATCGTCAAGTGAGATATTGTTCTCTTTGGTAAAAACGCGTTCTCCCAAACCACCACTGCCTAATTGTCATTCTTGAGAAACATTATGAATCATTTATTTTGGTACCAAATTTTCCAGAACGGATTGTCGTTGAGTTCATTTCCTAATTCATGTTCATAGACGAGATAAATTGTATTTTGTGTTTCAAATCTATTGACATTTCCAACCAAACGATGGGATAGTATTCTATCTGTGGTGATTTCTTTGGTAAATTGGTTATTACTACCATAATGCACCTGCCCAATTAGCCGCCCATCCTCGTGTCGAGCATCATGCATCCAGACCTCATTCTTATCATCAGCTTCGACTTCAAATTCAACTTGTTGATGTAGTTTATATTTGCCATTAGAGAAAACTCTTATGCTCCATGTGCCTTTTTCTTGCCCAGGAAATGATGCGTTGTTAATGTCCATGTCCCTAAGCCAAATCCAGCGACTCCCGTGTTCTTTGTCATTAGCTCCACTAGGGTAGATGCCTACCCATGCCTTTTTGTCGGTTGGAGGGTTAATAATTTTGAAACGTATAGGTTGACGGTGGTTAAACGACAGTACCTCGATTTTGGTAAAAGCGCCATCCACTGCCTCCTGGTGTAACATTACGGACGAGCGAACTTCTGTCGACCCCCCGCTGATGACGGCTGCTATCGATCTAAGCAGTGCAAAGCCGCCAACGCTCATCAAAACCGCACCTGGGATTAACATTGCGAGTCTGTCTTCGGCCGTGGATATGGACCCCACAATGAGAAGCGGCAAACCAGGAAGAATCAAGAATATACAAAACAAAGCTGCGAATCCTATTCTTCCGCGTCGAGATTTTTCAGCCGTCTCAACGACGAAGTCTTTCCTTGCGTGAAGCGTGTATCCCCCGTCAGAGAACACCCGTATACTCCGAGGGCCCGCTGCTCCACGACTGAACGACGCATTGCTCGCATCGATGTCACGAAGCCATTTCCACCGATCGTTCTGCGCTCCGTGGTCCTTGTCACTCGCATTTGGCGGGTAGATGCCGACCCAAGCATCGTTGTGGATTGGTGGACTATTGAGTTTGAAACGAATGGGCTTACCGGTTACAGCCTCTAAAATTTCAATGGATTCTTCCTGCTTGCTGGGTGCTGAATCTTGGTTTTGTGTGCCTTGTGGTACAAATTGGATGTCTTCCCAGCCGCCAGGTGGCGCGTAATCCCGGTTCCACTGTACCGTACCATCAGCCTGCGCGCTCAGGTATTTTCCGTGAACTGACTTCAAATGGAGATAGTCGTGTGCATCTCCTGGAATTGGTCCAGGTCGGGTTTCAACAGTAAACTCCTCCCATCCGCCAGGCGGCGCATAATCCCGATTAATTTGCACGGTACCATCGGGTTGGGCTGAAACATACTTCCCATGCGTACTTCTGAGCGTGATTTTTCGCCCATCCCGCTCACCTAATTCGAAAAATTCCCAGTCGTTTGCGATTGCACGATTCCATTCAGCACGACCATCGGGCTGCGCGCTGAGGTATTTGCCATGGATGCTCTTGAGCGCTATTTTTCCGACATCATTGTGGATGGATTCATCCCTTGTTGAAGGGGAACCAGCGTTTCCCTCGTAAACGGCCTTGTTGCCGTCCCGACTCCAAGTGATGTTTCCGTCCGCCTGAAGTGTACCTGTGCTTTCAAACTGCGGGACGTTTACTGTGTTGCCTTCAACATACCACAATACATCTCCCGTGAGGTCGCCAGTTGCTGTGAATTCGTTGGTGGCACCTGAATTCCGTTCATTTCGGTGAACCCTTACGCGCTCAACCAAGCTCCCGTCTGCGTGCTCTATTCGGTACCACCCTGTTTTCAAAGGTGTGACGTCTCTAGAATCTTCATCCGATATTGAAACGGATTCCATTTTTATTGTTCCAGCGTTTTCCCATCTTCGAATTCCTAAAGGTGGACTACCTGAATTCGGTGGTTCGATCCAACCCCCTCTAAACCAATCATTCGTTCCATCTTGAGAACGGTCGTCTAAACTCCATGATGCACCTCCCCCCGAATTAGCATTGTAGAAATACAATATACACCCTGAGTTGTTTTTGTACCATGGTTTTCCATTAATTTCATTGGTTTGAATTGTGTAAATTCCGTTGTATTTTGGTAATGAGTGCTTCGAAACTAGGATATTTTCTCCTGAAAGCATGTCCCTGGACAAGGGCTTTGTAGAGGGTTGGCGGGTTCGATTCATTCTGTCCTCTAATCTGATTAGTTTTAGTCGAATGTCTTCTGGTATTTTGGGGTCATCGCGATTCCACGGACGGTATTTTTGATTTGATTCCCCGGGTTTGATGGGATCGTATGTGTCTTTGAGTCGATCGCTTTCGCTGCCTCCTGAACCGAAATATGCTTGGCCCTTGTATTTGCCAGAACGGTACGCATAGAGCCCTTTGACCTGCCAATCGCCAACAAATGGATGGTGCCCCCCAACCATTAGACCCAAAGCGCGTGCAAATTCAGCCGCTTTCTCGGGATCATGAAGGTGCTGATTACCCTCGAACATGTTAACCCGTAAAGGTTTGGATAGACCAACTCTTCGGTCATGTATGGGAAAATTAGCAGGTAATGATTTCGTTTTAATTTGGTAAAAATCAAATCGTGCTCATCGCTTTTTGAAAGATGATCTCTTCTTGAATCCTGATGACTTTTTCTTGAATCCGCTGGATTGAGGTGATTTGGATTTACTCGACTTCTTTTGCTTGCTACCTTTGGAGCGAGAAGTGTCTTGCTCGGCAGCTCTTTGTTTTCTTTGCATATCCTTCCAGGTAGCACCAATTAATTGCATAATTTCTTCCTTAGATGAAGCACCAATAGATTCCTTAGCACCTTTTTTTGATACCCAAAGCCTTCCTTCCTTTGCAAAGGGTCTGCTAGGATGAGCCACTCTTTCTTCGCGCTTGATTTTTCTTAGCCCGACTTCTCTTGATGCTAAAAATAATCCTTCAAGATTAGGTTTTAGGACACTTGAATCCTTGGGAACTCTCCTGCCAGCACGCCTTGAAGATTTGATATCAAAATAACTTGGCCAGATGCATAATCTGTCTGGATTGTGGTCCAAATTAACTCCCCCAAGCACCGCTTAGGCGGAATACCTCAGATTCACTCGACCTTAACGCCGTTGATAACGCCGTCTTTTCCAGGTCTTGATGTGATTTTCACGACGCCTTTGTCAGTCTCGATTAGAGCACCCTTAACTAGGATGTTTCTTCTGACATAGTTCGGATTGGATTCGTTCTCTATAACGCTTACAATGGTTCCAAGTGATGTCTTTCCAGATTTGGTATCGTTGATTGAAACTCTGTTTTCTGCCATTACACGCACCATTGAGTTTCCACCGGTCTTACGGTATATTTTTCTCTTGGGTTCGCCAACTAGAGCAAATTGCTTCTCGCTGGAAATCTCAGTCTTACGCTTACCACGTGCTTGGACAAAGCGACCACCTGAAGGCTTTCTTCTTGAAAATCCGTGCCATTGAGCCATAATAACGCCTCTTGCGGGTCACACCGACCTGCCTTGCGTATATGAATCCAACCCTCAAACACAAGTGGCTGAAATTGCTGAAATGACATCACCGCTGCCGTTTACAAGGATTGCATGCATTTCATCTCCCACCTCTAATTTTCCAACCCCTGATGGAGTACCTGTGAATAGAAAATCACCTCTTTGCAAAGGCGCCCAAGCAGATATTCTCGAAATCTGGTGGTGTATTGGAATTGACATTTCGGACAAGTTTGCTGATTGCCTTACTTCTCCGTTCACCGTTAATTCTAGTCTAAGTCCAGATGAATCCGAATTAATTTCCTCCACGCCTTGCTTCCAATCACTGAGATTTCCAATCAACGCAGAATCTCTGAAGCATTTACCCTCTGCCCAAGGATAACCTTCTGCTCTGAGATGGATTTGTGCTTGCCTATCTGTTAGATCTAAGCCAACTGCGATGGCATCAACTTTCAAGTCAGCATCCAGTCTAACAACACACTCAATCTCGTAATGCATTTCACCAGGGTGCTTACTTAGCCTAACTCTACCATCTGTGTTTAGGCAAGTCATTGGTTTGACAAAGGTGATTACGTCTTTGGGTAATTCATTTCCCAATTCTTTTGCATGAGCAGCAAAGGTTCTGATGGTGCACCAAATTGCCATGTTTTTACTAAAAGAACTTGGTTAATATTCGAATCGACTAAATTCTATGAAAATAGTGAAAGAAGATGGGTTAGACCCATCATCATGGCAGAGGAGTGGCATATCAAGAAAAGAAGACCAGTTCGCAAAAAAGCAATCGTTCCTCTGCTGAAAGAACTCGAAAGTTCCTTGGGAATTGATTTAGCAGTGGATGGCGCTTTCATTGAGATGGCTATGTATGGCCCATGGGAGATGGTTTTTCTTGACAAAACTCCGATAGCAGTACAAATTCAGAATGATGAACACAAGAAATATGCATTTTTGACTCTGAGAGGATTCCTTGCGAATTTAGATGCACAAAAGTGGGTAGAAGTGGACCATGGAGCAATCCCATTTTTGATGAACGGAGCAGATTGCATGGTTGCAGGAGTGCATTCAGCTGACTCAGAAATAAATGAGGGGGACCTTGTTTGGATCAGAGATATGGAGCATAAAAGGCCATTAGCTATTGGATGGGCAGTGACATCTGGATTGGAGATGCCTGAGGCAACAAAAGGTAAGGGCATCAAAACCATTCATTGGGTTGGAGATGAACTTTGGAATATGGAATGATTCAATAACGAGTAGCGCCCATATATTACCATGCGAAGAGCACTTGTTATCCTAGCAGCAGTAATGCTTCTATCACTACCACTTTCCTCGGCAGCGGGAAATTCCGGAGAGGATAGGCTTCCTGATACTGAAACTACTCCTTTTTCATCGGCAAGCGCTACCAGCCCAAGTGTTGATGGCGAACTTTGGGAGTTATCCTTCAGCCTAGATCAAGGTTATGTTGACAATAACACAGGGGTTGAGGTCATTAGCCAAATATGCACTAATGACGGAGTTTGTGACCCTCCAGTTCCACAAACGCTTGAAAATAATGGCGGAACTTACTCCACTTCGCTAACACCACCAGAAGATCACACATATGTGAACTTTAGAATTACATTAATTGATGAAGATGGCAATGAGGAGTACTTTCCTTCCTCATCTTGGTACACTACATGGTCTACCTGCTACTATGACGATGGTAAATGGGGTGGGGTTGATGCTGGCGAGGATGGCTGTGAAAAGGACAGCCCTGGTTTTGGGTTAGCCGTAGTAGTTTCAGGAATTGCAATGGCTGCAATAATTTCCTCTAGGAGAGATTAATCGAAGTGTTCGAATATTCTTTCAAGGAATCTTTGCTGAGTATTTCTCCACTCAAGAAAAACTACCTCGCAGGAGTCTCTATTCTTGCTCAATACGCCATCGGCAAAGCCGACCTGGACTAAATCACTTGGAACTAACGGTAGGTGATTCCCCTTCACAATAACTGCGACCCCGTCTGCTAGCGATTCTGCGGAACCAAAGGGGAATTTTAACTTGGAATCAGCAACCTCAAAGTCATAGTTTTTCCTTTCGCAGAATCTTTCCATCGCACTAATTATTTCCGATGAATCTACTTGCTCTGGGCCAACATATGCACTTAGAAAATCTAATTCTGTAGAGTTCTGCTCGATTAAATGATCAAGTCCTCTGCCAGTAGATTTGTTTGATTTGCCCATGTCAGTTGCCTCCTGAAACTATTGCCCATCTAGCAACTAGGTTTTCAGCCAAGGCAGCATAATCCTCTCCTCCATTGCTCTTTGGTGCAAATACTGTAATCGGTTGCCCGTGGCTGCTAGCTTCTGCTAACTTGATGTTCCTCCTAATAGGGGGCTCTACAAGGTGTTCCCAGAAATGTTCTCTGAGCAGCCCTGCCACTTGGTTATTCAAAATCGTGGGAGCGTGCATTGTCAAAAATATTCCATCAACACCTAATCGAGGATTGATTCTCTTGCGTACTTCTTTGATGCTGTTAGTTAGCATTGCCAGACCTTCCAATGCGAAATATTCGGTCTGCACTGGAATCAAAACTCCATCACTTGCAGAAAGTGCATTTATTGATAGTAAGTTCAAGTTTGGAGGAGTGTCAATTAACACGAGGTCATAATGAGGCAATAATGATTCTAATGAATCTGCTAGGTAATTTTCTCTTCCTAAGTCGGCCATGATTTCCTGCTCTAAAGAAATAAGACGTCCATCTCCAATTACTATATGCAAATTTTCGATATCGGTTGAATATCTACAAGACATGGCTTTTTCAGGATTTAGAACGAGTGTCTTGGTTGTATTCTCAACTTTTGATTTATCAATTCCTAGTCCTGTTGCACAATTGCCTTGTGAATCAATATCAATTATCAGAACTCGTAGACCTAATTCTGCCACTCTTGCAGCGATATTAATCACTGAGGTGGTTTTTCCAACCCCTCCCTTCAAATTGATTATTGAAACTACTCTAGCCAAACCTTTCCTAGTTTGGGTTGAATGTGGAAGATCGATAGCATGCCTAGGTTTTGCACTGCTGTCAAAGATATTTTTACTCGATAGCGAGGGTGAAGAGACCGATTCAAACTCGGCATCTCGGACTATGCTACGCTCTCCTCCTTGCTCCCCCATCCATGTTCCATCAATCTTCTATCATATACACCCTACGGATGCAAGTGCGTTGATTTGTTGGTTTTCTAGAGGACTAGATTTTTGCCGAGTTGACTCAAGAAATCGTTTTGATGTAATTCCATCCAAGCACTCTGCCATCATTTAGTTCGACTAATACATCAGTTCTGTGGTCCGCTTGACCTTCGCTCCATTCTCTGGTAATGTCCATTGTTGATGCACCAGTTCCAGTATCAATAAATGATGATAAAATTTCGTTTACCGAAGATGTTGGAGTTACCACTAAGTGTCCAACCCTGACGTCATCATGATATTCGCCTGCACTTGTGAAAATTCCCCTTTCTCCTAGTAACCCCGGATACTTTCCTGAGGAGGTTAATTGATCTTCAATGTAAGCAAACTCGACCATGTCTGGTACACCCTCCTTATTCCAGTCAGAGGATTCATCATGCAATCCTTTTGTGGAATAAGTGCAATTCTCATCACTTGCTGGACCTGATTGATTGAAAGTAACCCATCCAGCCGCATTGTCCTCATCAATCCATGAAATATTCCAAGCGGTCATTCCGTTGGTATCTTCTTGAGTACTTCTGTAGACATAGCCGTTGTCTTGTAGTGCTGTTCTTGCACCACTTGCGTTCTCTCTCAAACTCTGGGTCTCGAAACACTCTACAGCATCCTCTAGAGCTATACTCCTAAGCGTACTATTATCGTGAGCATGATTAGAACTAGCAGCCCAGTCAAATTTCTGCTCATCTGTTGGGCCCAATTCATTTCCTCTTGGCCTGTTATCATATGTTGCGCCGAAATCCAATGAGTCTGTTCCTCTTGTTAGGCTAGTACTGGTGAATGTATGGCTGAGTCTGAGTTCTCCTTCCGGAAGAACCCTATCTCCAAGGAATTGAGTTGATGCTGAACAGCCCTGCCTGTCTGCATTTGCACCTGAGATGCCAACATCTACTTCTTGTTGAGTCGGCCATGGATTATTCGGCTCTATCCATAGATTAAGTGTCGCTGAACCTAAGCAATATTGCTCTAAATCTGCTTGGGTTGCTACTACCTTCCACATCTTTACTCCGCTGATTGTATCAGTTCCAAGAACTCTCCAATTCCATCCATTATTGGACCCAGAAGCCTCGTTGTCAAGGAAATCATTACCAAATAACTCCTTCAGTTCTATTGGCTGAGTTATCATTGTAACACTAGGACCCAATACATCAAGATCTCCTAGAATACCACTTGCTCCATAACTGTGGACTATTCCTTCTCGGTCTCCCTGAATGTTAGTCTTCCAGTTAATTTCAGAAGCAATCGTACTCCTAGAACTTAACTCTGACCAGGTTCTTGAGTCAAGCTCAGCATAACCACTCGTAGAATCAGGATATTGAGTATCACAAGTATCTGAACCTGGGGTTATTGGCGAAAAGATACTTGCTGTGAGTTCATTGAATTCATAGGTTGAAACAGACTCAATTGTAAGCCATTCGCCACCATAACTTCCTCTTGCGGGAACTGCACCCAGCAATTTTGCTTTATTGGTGGATGACTGACTAACAAGGTCAGCACTAGTTCCTTGGGTAATCGAATTTGACCCGATACCAGAAAAATCTAACTCTAAACGGCAAATCTCGTCTTCATAGCCAATAAAGTCAACGACTGGTTCGATAAATTCCTCAGTTGCTAGAAATTCTCCATCGGTTATGATGTAACGCATCTCATCTCCGTAATTCAAGGTATCAACAGCCATCGCTTCCAATGATTGGGCGAAGAACCAGTAGCCTCCGCCGCCAAGAATTACTATAGCGCACAGAATAGCAATTGACCTTGGCTGTTTTAGTAAATCTAGTAGAGTTGGTGGGGTATCTTTTTCTAACTTAGATTCAACTGGCTTAATCTTGCTCGGCTCATCTTCGATAATCTCCGCTTCCATTATCTCTGCATCAATTACTGAATCTTCATCCGATTCCAAACTCAAATCCAATGGGTCGTCATAATCATCAAAGATTTCATGTTCATCATCTTCATCAGATGAGGATTGGCTTTCTTCAGGTTCTTCTTGTTCAGTTTCTGCAATGGTTTCTGAATCCTCGTCTTCTAACGAAAAGGATTCAACTTCAAGTTCATCTTCAATATCAGAGTTGATTTCTTCTTCATAATTTTCAATTTTCAACTCTTCGTGAGAAACTCCAGATTCAAGTAATCTGTTAATCAGTTCTAGTTTCTTACCAGAGGTAGGAAGGTCATTTAGAGTGCATAATGCCTTGAGTTTAGCGACTGTAAGTGGCGTCTTTAGAGAATCCGACATACCGCTACCTCACATTTGCCTGTATCTACTACATTTCAAGGGTATGTATGATTTGATTCAATTTGGGCAATTTCTAGCCTCATAAATTGGAAGCGGTCATTCTTCGTGAGGTTTGTATGAACCATCTTCAGATTTTACATACACTGTCTGATCGTAATTACCGTCTGGTAATTTTCTGAAAAAGAACCCATTTCCTGCATCCTCATACACTTCTTCTGATGCTGTTGACGGACTTGAACCTGCAGTTTCTGAGTCGTTTACTTCACCCTCTTGAGCTTGTGATTTAGGGGCAGCAGATGGACCCGAACTTGGTCCTGTGCTAGGACCTACACCCGGACCAGATGATGGACCTGAAGTTGGTCCGGACTTTGGAGGTGCACCCGGTCCTGCAAGAAGTTTGGATTGCGAGACGCTTTCGAGTACCTCAGATTCCACGCTTTCCTTTGGCATTTGTAATTTCTTAACGTACTCACCTTGCTTCTGAGCTCCGATAAAAGCAAAGATCGACAATGTTAGGCTAATTAACCCAAACAAACCACCAAATGCTTGGTTAGACCACATTTTCCCCTTAATATCAACAGAGGTCAAACTCTTGTCTACAGGAGGATTTCCATCGGCATCTAGGAATTGTACCTTTAGACAATATTGACCTGGGTCAACTCTAAACTTCAGAGTATGCGATTCGCCCCCATTTACTGGACCAAGAGATGAATCGTAAGCTTTGGTAGAAGAGCCACCAGACTCTGCCTCGATGTAATTCTCGCCGTCAATAGCCATGCAGTCATTGGATTGAATTAACCATCCAACCAATTCTGTATGAGAAGGGGGAGAATTTTCTACATCAACTGTGACATGGACTGGTACATCCGTAACATCAGAACCTGGTAATGGCACCCCCCAAATCAGCATGGGCCCCACATCTGCGCTACCCCAATTCGTATCGTATTCAGCCGAAAATGGCATGGGAAATAAGGAAAAAGAAAACAGGAGAACTGCTATTCCGAGGAATAAAAATACGTTATTTCTCTTCTTTTTCAAATCCTCAATTCTTGCTTCCAAAGTCATTTCTTCTATCTGTTCATCCCTGTCCTCTACGGTCAAATCTTGGGATGTGACGGATTCTTCTTCAGATGAATCAGTATTTTCATCAGCCGACATAATAGTTCCACATCACCTTAACATTTCAACTATACAGGTCAAGAGCATTGAAGGCGATTGGATGATAAAGGAGGGGCTTTTTCCAGACAACATGTCTCTGCGCCTCGCTATTCTTTCGCGTGGCCCAAGATTGTACTCTACCAAGAGATTGCTCCAAGAAGCAAGGGAGAGAGAAATTGATGTTTCAATTATCAACCCAATGACTCTTTCTTTATTTTCAGCAGGAGATTCACTGGATGTTACTAGTGAGGGAGATTCGTTTGAATGGGATGCTGTAATCCCTAGAATCGGACACTCGATCACTAAACATGGTTGTTCTGTCTTGCGACATCTTGATCAACTGGGCGTGTGGTGTGCAAATTCAGCAGAAGGAATTCAACAGTCAAGGGATAAATTACAGGCAAGCCAGATCCTTTCTCAAAATAAAATTCCTATCCCTAAAACGGTATACGTAAGAGACCCCAGAGATGTCGAAAGAGCAATTGAGTATTGTGGAGGATTACCCGTTGTGGTGAAGGTAACTCAGGGTACACAAGGAGATGGAGTCTTTTTGCGATATTCTTTCCAGGAAACAAAAAACCTTGTCCAGGGGCTTCTTTTATCAAAAAAGGCTGTGTTGATTCAAGAATACATTTCGGAGAGTCATGGTACAGATATTCGGGCTTTAGTTGTTGGAGACAGGGTTGTGGCTAGTATGAGAAGAAGAGCGAGAGGAAGGGAGTTCAGAAGTAACTACCACCTAAATGGGACTGTTGAAAAATTCGAGATTCCTTCCGAATATGAAGAAGTAGCTTGTAGAGCAGCACGATTGTTAGGACTGCACATCGCAGGAGTGGATTTGCTAGAAGGAGAGGATGGACCTTTGGTGCTGGAAGTAAATTCAAGCCCAGGGCTTGAAGGAATCGAAAAGGCAAGTGGAGTGAATGTTGCAGGTGAAATTATTGATTATGTAATCAATGAGGCTACATTCTCTGAAGTGAGTATGGATCAAATTTTGAGAACTATACCTGGGGAAGGTGTTCTTTCTATTCAAGTAAGACAGCATCCAAAATTAATTGGTAATCCAATTCAATCCTTATTCGAAGGGCTCGAGAAATTACCAACTTATGCCCTAAGTAGAAATAACGAATTTATTTGGAATGCAGATGGTGAAACCTTACTTCGATTTGATGACCTTGTAATCTGTTATGGTGACTTAAAGAAATTGAGAACCCAGTTGAAATTAGCAATTTTCAAGCCAGTTAGCGAGACGATTGAAGAGCAAAAACAGGATTATTTTGAGCCTGCAGATATCGCTTAGTTCCGCGATGGTTTGATAAAACACCCCCTTGATGGCAATTCGTCCTCCGGGACACGGGATGCACGCCGAGAAATCGGCAAAGGCGGTGAACGCTATGGATGAGAGAGGGTATAGACATGTCCAACCACGTGCTGTACGCCCTTCCCAATTACGTATTACTGAGGATACTTACAATCACCTTCCGAATAGAATTCAACACCTTGCAAACCTTCCCTGGGCTGAGTGTTACTTACATCAATTGAAATCTGAGAATAAATCGGAAAATACGCAAAAAACATACATGTATGGATTGAAAGGTTTAATTTCACAAACCATTGGCAGAGAGCAGATTCTCAACGAAGAGGAAATCATTGACCTAACCGTCACTGAATTGGCTGAGAGAATTGATCCAAACAACGGCAGACTCGACAGATGGTGTCACAGTTTAATCGATCTTTCTGCGACTACGTATAATGCAAGACTGGCTTCCGCTAAACATCTTATGAAATGGCTTGGTTTCCAATGGCCAATTCACCTTAGAAGAGCAAAAACTGGTAAAAAATTACCAAGAACATTGACAAAGAGAGAATTGTCTAATGTTCTTCTAACCGCTGAAAATTCAGAGGACCCGCTTGCTAGCACGATAGTGATTTTTTGCTTAGAGACTGGCTTGAGAGTCAGCGAGATATGCGAGATTGAGATTGACGATATTGATTTTGAAGATCAATCGGCAATTGTTCGCTCAGGTAAGGGTGACAAGGATAGGTATGTTCTGTTTACAAGTAGAGGGGTTGAAAAAATCCAGCAATGGATGCCTATTAGAGAATCATTCAACTGTGGGAATGAAACTTCTCTATTCATCAATAAACACGGCAGAAGGTTAAATCCCAGAGCCGTGCAAAGAATCATGGATTCCTTAGGACAAGAATCTGGCTTACCTAAGGGGAGATTAACTCCTCACGTATTGAGGCATAATTTCGCAACCGGTCTTTTGGAAAGAGGCGCAGACCTCGTTACAATTCAAAGACTACTAGGACACAGTGATATTTCCACAACTAGGGTTTATCTTGAGATTTCCGACCAAACATTGAGAGAAGTATACCACCGAGCTCAGTCAATGAGGGCAAAAGAAGCACAAGACCTTCATGTCGATCAGCCATCAATTGAAGAAATCACGCCCTCCTCCTCTGGAGCTGGCATTGAATTAGAGAATATATTCTGATTAAGATTTTGATTTCTTTCTCTTGGCTATTTTAGATGGTCCTGTCCAATTTCTATGACTGGAAACCACATATCCCTCGTGGCCTTCTATTGGACAGTGTTTGCCACTTCTGCATCGAGAGCAGTTATTCTTACTAGGAAGTTCTACTGCCTTCCTCAGCCGCCCATACTTCCTTCTTGGCATTGATTCACATTAAACAAGGGGGTTCTTGATTTATTTCCAAAATCAATTCTTATTCCAGCGCTTCATCATCTCAGCAAGGGAACCGACTTTCAAGGTCTTTCCTTTTCTGCCCTTTACATTATCATTGGAGGTATTCTTCTTAGCCCTTGCAGCCTCGGAAATCTCCTCTTTTGCCTGCTTTGCCTTTGCAGAGGCTTTGCCAGCAACCTCCTTTGCTTTTGATTTAGTTGCCTTCGTTGCCTTCTTAGCCTTTTGAGTAGTGGTTTTAGCAGCTTTTTTTGCTTTTTGAGTCGTTTTCTTAGCTGCGGCTTTTGCCTTTTTTCCTGTGGTCTTTGCACTCGCTGATGCTTTTTTACCAGCCGATTTTGTCTTGGTTGTTGCCTTTTTGGCTGCTGATTTCATTGTACCAAGAATTTCTAAGGAGGCTTTTTCCAATTTATCTGCTTTTCCTGCGCCTAGACCTATGGCTTCAAGTGCCTCTTTTCCAGCAGATGAAACCTTTTCCACTGTATCATAACCGGCATTCACTAACTTCTCTGCTGTCGCTTTTCCAACGCCTGGAATGCTAGTCAAAACTCGAACTGAATTTTCCCTGCTGTCCTTTGCCATGTCTTCACCTATTACGTCCAAGTTACAAGAAGAAGATGAACTCTTTGGCTAAATCTAATCAATCTTGGGTCGAATTCATGAGTCTAAACCACGGGCGCCACAATATGGTGAACCCATCGGGGTGGTGTTTGACACTATTCTGTAGTGCTGGTAGAGCTTCTGCTTTACATGGCATGGACGAGGATGAAATGATTCTGAGGCCAAAAAATCATCCAAATGCCAAAAGGAAACTTTACCTTGGTCAGACTGCAAATGCGATTTTCAATAAGATGATTACCTCATCTAACGTAGAGATTCATAACTTCTCAAAGTGGGATGAACAGAGTTGGAGAATGTCAACCTCTTCCAATGGACTGAAAATAGAAATTGAGTCATTTTCATACTGGGGCTTTGGACTATTTTCTAGCGGTTATGCTAACAAAATCACGTTATCATCACAAGAAGAAGTTGGCAATCGTCTTATTTTTGACGTGATTTCATCCTTAGATTTCAAGCCATGGGAATTCAAACACCCTAAAGCCTTCCAAAACTGGTTAAAAAAGTACGATTACAACCTTTCGCTTGAAGCGAATCGAGAAAATTGGAGAGAGGCTGAAAATTCAGCCACAAAAGAGGTTAATCTTCAAATTGATATCGTAAGAAAAAGATGCGAAATGTTCGAAGAAAAACTCGATTCTGGAAGACTTGCTGAAAGTTTGACAGAGGCGTATGAAGAAGTTGAAATGGCTTCACTTGCTTTGGAGGACAGAAATATTCCTGCCACCGAAAGAGCCCTATCTCGATGTGAAGCATTATTGATCAATATCGATGAAATAATGAATCCAGATGATGATTTTTCTGTTCCACATGGTCATGTTTTACTGAATGACGAAATGGATGATGGAATCACATTCGTCGACCTTTCGCATGAGGAGGAGTAATTTCTAACCCTAAAGGTCACGCGTCGCGTTGATAAAGGAGATGCCTGTGGGCGGAACGGTTGCAATGGCAAAGAGCAATGATGGTGGGATTCAGCAGGCAGCTGGTTTGATTCGTTATTTCGATGAAGAATCTGAGGATGCTTGGAAGATCACAAAGGGACAAGTTTACTTGGCTTGCATAGCAATGGCAGGACTAATCTACCTAGTCAATCAAGGCGTTACTGGCTGGATTTTCGACCTATTCTGAAAGGATTGGTTGGATTAGAACAACCTCGCCTTTTTCGTTAGCCATTCTCTTGGCTACGTCTAGAGCACTTCTAATTCCAATGGTGCCACCGATAACCTGCTTTTCAGAGGTTGAATGGACGACCAATTTGTGAGTGATTTCTTTCAAAACGTCAGCATCACATCTCTCAAAGACCCAGTGTTCACCTTCAATTCTGATAAGTGCTGGAATTTTTACCAATTCTCCCATCGATTCTTCTGCATTAGCAGACCTTTCGCTGAGTCCTTTCAAGTCATTCAAATTCTTCCAAGCACGCTGTGTGACTGGTGCTCGGATTCTCCTCTCTTTTTCTACGCCTGCGCGAAATGCTCTCGCCATAATTGTCCCATCCGAAACCCTAAGGTTTCATGTCCATGTCATTACTTTGATACATAAAGAGCGCGATAAATAAATGGGGAAAATGCTGATTTCTCAATCGATTAACTATCTTCAAACATCAAGCGAGGATTTTCTGGCTTGGATGTAATGAAAATAGGCGTTAGTAGGAGAGAAGTTAGCGCAGCAACGGTAAAGCTGTTTACCATTAATGCTTGAAACTCCGAAAAAGGTAAAATCATCAAAGGAATGAAGCAAATTACTAACCTTAAGTGGGTAAATTCTGCATAGGTTTGGGAATCGAAGCCGAGATATGGCAGAAATAGAAATGGTAGACTGCAGCCAATGATGACACATAAATTACCTAGAGAGATGAATAATATTGCAGCAATGCTCAAATCTGACAAAAATTGTTTGGCATATCCTACTGATGAAATCATGAATATACTCGAAAAACAAAAAATCCAAATTATGATTTGATTTGATTGTTTAACAGTGGTTTTTTGAATATTTTCAATGCAAATGAAGAAGGCTAACAAGGATATCACTAACGGCATGAGAATTAACGAATAAGCCAATGAGTTGATGACTTCGAAGTAAATTGAGAAATTTATGTCAGAAAACAATAATGCTAGATACACTGTAACAGAGGAAATTGTTTGAAAAATGAACGCTCTTTTGTTTAGTCCTCCAATAATACTTGCACTTGACCATAAATTGCAGGAAACCAAGAGAGATAAAATCCCAACATAGATCAAAATTGTGAAAATTAAATGATTGCTGTCAAATCCAATTGGGACGATTAAGGAAGAATTCGAAACATGCTGATAGAATTTTTCTGAAAAGAAAAATGTTAGCCCTGCAATGGTGACGAAACTAAAGATTGCCCTAGCCCTGTGTTCCACCAAGTAAGAATCAAAGTTTGAATCCGGATTTTTCCTAAGAAAAATTGCAAGAAAGTAAAAATTTGCAAACAAAAGAGCGATTTCAACGGCTGCCTGCCCTGAAATCAAAGCAAGAATCTTCTCAAAAAAGGTTGCAGAGTTGCCAAGTAATATCGTAACAGAATAATTTGTTTGGGTCAAAGAAAAAACTTCTCTTGCCCTCGATGCCCATATCAAAAAAATCAGTAAGGTTGGAAAAAGGCTGATTAGCCAGAATATACTGTTGCTTTTATTGGTGAACCTGGAGAGTATTTCTTTAGGAAGAAATGAGGGGAGTAACGAGATTGCAAAAATTGGTATGAGAGTTGAGACCATACCTTATCCCCAAACTATGCGTGCTATATCGCACAAATGAGGTTGATGGTGGTCTAATTATTAAGGCAATGAATTTAGATTCATGGAAAGTAATCATTAGGGAATTATTTTTGGCACATAGCATGAGCGCTAGAAGGAATGTCATAAACGACATTTCTGATGTGGAAAACACCCCGCTCCTAGGCTTAGCTCTATCCCTGGGACTTGAGAAAGAGCCTTTCCTAAATATCGCAACCTCGAAACTTCCAGAAACTCTTAGAATTACTGGGTTTTTGCCAGACAAAGAATGGACAAAATCACAAATCGAAAAATTAGGAGGCGAGGCAATTCCTTGGATGAAAAATATCGAAGCCTATGAGATGCCTTTTGTTAGAGGTGGAGTTGATGATAAAAGTAAGAGGTTATTCACTCTCCTGCATGATTCCGGTAGAATTACAAGACAAGAAGCTGCAAGCATGCTTCCAATCGAAATCTTGAACCCAAAATCTGATTCGATATTAATCGATTTTTGTGCATCTCCCGGCTCAAAGGCAACCCAAGCCGCTGAATTATTACTGCCGGATGGAATAGTAATAGGAAATGAGCCCGTAGCAGGAAGAGTGAACTTGCTTGTAACGAATACAGCAAGATTGGGCCTTCACAATGTGATAATCTGTAAACACGATGGTAGATCGATTGGTAGAATCCCAAAACCGGGTGCTGATTATGTTGTATGCGATGTACCGTGCAGTGGTACAGCCACCACAAGAAAAAACGGAAATGTTTGGTTTAATTGGTCTCCAAAGAAATCTAGGTCCATGTTCGATGTGCAAGTTGGCATTGCAGAGAGGGCTGCTATGATGTTGAAACCAGGTGGAGAGATGGTATATTCTACCTGCTCAATTGACCCCTGTGAGAATGAAGCGGTTGTGGCTGAATTGCTCCGACGGTGCCCTTGGATGGAACTAGAAATAATCAATTCAGAATCTATCTCTGACTTAAACTACCGTCAAGGGTTGAGTCAATGGAGTATCCTTGACGAGGACGGAAGGGCTGTAGCAGATGAGCAATTTCCTAAATTGCCCCTGTTGAAAATGGAACATGTCGACCCGAGCAAGCGCTTGCAATATGACTCCGCACTCGACAAAGAAATAGAGGAAAAAATCACTTCTCAGCTTTCGAAATGTATGCGAATCTACCACAGTGACAACAATAGTGGTGGATTTTTTGTTGCCAAACTCACGTACAGACCAGATAATAGAGAATTTGCAAGATGCTATCCTGAAAAATCTAGAGTAAAACCGGATGGCACTTTCTATGAGCCAAACATGAGAAAAGCCCCGCATAAATCGAGACATACGCTTTCTTTGCTCGATGAAGAAACGAAACAAATAATCGCTCTAGAACATGGAATTGATGCAAATTCAATCAGTTGGTTCAAACGAGGAAAAAGAATCCATGTAGCCCCAGTTTCCATGGTTGATAAAATCCACAGGCCAATGACTCCAGACAAGAGAGGTAATCTATATCCTGAAGACACTTTTCATCCACTTTCGGTGATACAAGCAGGACTGCCTGCTCTATCAGATAATCGGGGCAGATGGAGAGTTCGACAGGCAGGATTGCCTTTCTTTAATGGCAAAACTAACGCTGCAGGAGAAATCAGCCAAGAAATATTGATTCAATTATTGAGCGGACATGCTCCTGATTTGGATTCATTCATCCAAGACACTGGAATCCCTTCTGAACCTCTGGGAACAAGATTACTCAAAACCTCAATCCTTGGACAAGATGTCCTAATTTCTGCTTGGTTTGCTGCGAAGGTTACCTTGATGATAGATGAAGATGGAAAAGACATTTTGAGAAGTAAATTAAATCTCCCTTTGTCAACAGATTCTAATGAGGAGGAATGAAGATTAACAAAAAATCAATTTTCATACTCTGCCTGTTTTTGGTTGTTATTTTGTCTAACTTTGCAAGTGCAGAGGAGGATTTAATCGAGTTACAGAAACTTTCTAGCACCAGTGTAAATTCGGAAAATGTTGATTCACGCCCCCTTGTAGAATTCTTCTTTGCTAAAGGCTATGAAAATGTTACAGAGATGCTTGAAGGTATGGATGGTATTGTAAATACAATTCATTGGAGGATTGATGCTGAACAAGAAGGCCTGGATTGGCCTAATGACGATGCAAACATTAGGGCTGGTCAGTTAGGCGTGTATGAATATCCTGCCATTGTAATCAACGGAGAGTTATACATTGGGGAATACAGTGAAGATTCCATCAAATCACACATTGAATCCTTAGATTCTGCACAAAAAATACCATCGGCAGTAGAAGTTGAAGGCGTAGTACAAATTGCTCAACAGTCTGATGGTCTGTTTAGGGTAATCATGGACCTTAATATGTCTCCAAACAATGATTTGCCCATAGGAACCACCGCTAACCTCATTCTAACAGAAAATTATGCAATCGATGATTTCGGAAGGTCAGCAGACAATTTAGTACGGGAATGGAAGCCTGAAACTGGTTTTGCCCTGCAACAAAACAATACTACTGACGTCTATTGGACCTTGACTGATATCCATCTAGAAGCAGCTGGGGTGAATTTTAACGAGAAATCACGAGGCTGGCAGATTCAAATTGTTTTTTTCAATGAATTTGCAACTCAAGAGACCTCAATTCTTTCCGTGCATAGAATAGAACTAAACCCAACACAAAATCAGATTGAGTTAAATGATTTCATGATTTTCATTCCAATTTTGATAGCTATGATCCTTGTAATTATTGTAATACTGAGAAGCATAAACAACGTTGATGAGTCTCTGCCAGAGATCAGTGCAAGTTGGAAAGATTCAGATTCTTCGCGGTTAATTATCAAGATAATTGCTAAGACGAAAACGATTCAATTGAACAAGGTAAGTGCTGAACCACCTTGGAAAATCCAAGGCAAGGTGAAAGAAATAATCATAGAAAAAGATTCAGAAACGTCTTTTTCAATTAAGTTTGCAAAACAACTTGACCAAAATGTAGTAATCAAGATAGGTTTGGAAATCGAAGACCTTGGAGAATGGACGCAAACTATTGAAATGCCCACAAAACAAAGAATTTGATTCTTAATTTTTATTCAAAGTAAGGTTCAATAGGCACTGCAATGTGCAAATGCTCATGAATAATCAATTGGACTCAATAGACAAGGATATTCTTAGAATTTTGGAAGCTGATTCTCGGACTTCCCAAAGAGAAATTTCGAGGAAACTGAATATCGCTCAAGGTACTGTTACTAACAGGATCAGGAAAATGGAAAATGGTGGAATTATTAGAGGATACTCTGTAGATTTAGGTGCTGAAGAAATCGGATGGACAATGACTGTAATCGCAGGTTTGCGTATTGAGAAAGGCAGGATGATAGAAGTGCAGGAAAAAATCAGCAGTGACTCAAGAGTTTTTGCTGTATATGATGTAACTGGAGAGTACGACTCGATGGTCCTAGCAAGGGTTACTGACAGAGAAGATTTGAATGATTTAACAAAGACTGTTTTTACCTTGGACGGCATTACTAGGTCATTCACACAGGTAGTTCTCAATACGGTCAAAGAATCAGGGATTCAATTACCTGAGTCGAATTGATACCCGCAAGCATTCTCTATTGAATGTTTGAAGGATACCAAATCTTCGACACATTTGATTTCAGGATTCAAGCAAATGGATAACTCGCGTCTTAATTTCTCATCAACAGGTTGATCCAGAGATTCAAGGCGTCTTTTGATATCTTTCTGTAATGTTCCACCAGTCCTATCCCAATCCATCAGGAGGATCAAACTTGGAAAACCATCACGGAGTTTGCGTTCGTGATTTTCCCAAAGGTGATTTGAGATTTTTTCTAAGTCCCAGCCTCTGTTTATTTCAAAGATTGAGCCCTTGGGGAAGCCAAATTCTTGCAGTGCAATGGTGTCTTTCTTTCCTTCAACTACTAATATTGCACCAAAATCTGAAACTCTTTCTAATGCCTCTTGAATAGCCTGTCCTGCCCTACGAAATCGTAATTCTCGGTTTGCAACTGACATCCTATAAAACCTCTTGATTTACAACACTGAGGATGTCGGTGTCAGATATACCACTTACCATAATCGACTTTTGTTTGCTTTTGTGTCCTGAGATTAACTCTGCCTGATTACTCTTGATGTTGAATTTTTGAATGATGAAGCGAAGTAGTTCTTCGTTTGCCATTCCATTTACTGCTGGTTTAGATATGTCAATTCTAAGCCTTTTTCTCCATTCATTAACCCCCGATATTCTACTTGTTTCTGAATTTGGACTAATCTCTACATCGAGAATTAACGAACCATCAAGCCTTTTTTGTATAAACAAATTATCAACTAAAAATAACCAATGAAAGAGGTTTAAAAAATCTTATTCTCAATTGAATCCGTTGGGATTTTATGAAACATATATTTAATAATAAATTACAGTCTAACATTGTTTTTTAAGGTATCATGATTTGATGCCAACAACCCTTAAGACAGGCCTTTGCTGCCATTAGATTAGGGAGCATTATGCCTGCGGAAGACACCGTATTCGCCCACCTTTACGAAGAGTTCCTTTTCTGGTCCATTATCGTTGGAATATTTACATTCGGTGCAATGTTTTTGTTCATGATCAGGTACAAAGAAGGTTCTGCTGCAATCGATGAGAGTCAATTCGAGAAAATCGAGGTCGGGCTATTTCCTGCTGAAAGACACAACACAAAACTTGAGGCTGCTTTCTACATAGTTCCTTTGATTTTGGTAATCTGGGTAACCGCTATTGCTGCCTCTTCCACCACTGCAGTTTGGGGAGACGAAGATTTCTGGGACACTGCAATTTACGGTCAAGATGATTACGATTACGAACACTTCACGGTTACAGTATACGGCAAGCAGTGGTTCTGGGAATTCGAGTACAATCAAGCACTAACATGGGAAGACGAGCACCCTTACATGGATGTAGAATGGGACAATAACAACGGAGTCATGATGATTCACGCTCACAACCATGATGGCGAACATGGAGAAGATGCACACCCAGCATACGCTGAATTGACAGTTGCGGGATTAACCACAGATATTCCATTCAACGGAGAGGATATGGTGATTCACGAAGTTGGATTTAACCCACTAATTCACCAAAAAGTGCAGGTTTTCGATGAAGACGACAACCTGCTACATACTTGGGAACACATTCCAATCGGACACAAATTTGTAACTCCTACAGATCATTTAGTCGTTCCTTGTTCCCTTGACGATGATGATTACACAATATTGTGGATGCATTCAAGGCCGCTAGATGATTCAGAACCAAGATATGTTGGAGTTCAACACTCGTTCTGGCTGCCAGAGTGGGGTGTCAAAGAAGACTTAGTTCCAGGACTTGAATCCGGCACCGTCATGAGATTCCAACCTGATGATACAGGAACCTTCCCAATTAGATGCGCAGAATATTGTGGATTGAAGCACTCCCTAATGCAAGGCAAGATTGACATCGTTGCTGAAGAGGGAGAAACCTGTGCCGTAGACATCGGTTTGAAGAAAGAAAGTAGCAACCAAGACCAGGAGGGCTACTGATGAAGACAAGAGGCATCCTGATAGTGCTAGCGTTAGCACTAACCCTATTGGCAACTCCGCAATTCACTGCAATGCCAACTGGTATTGGAAGTGCTGGAAATGATGGCTGTTCATGCCACGGTGGAGCAAGCGATCTTACTGAAATTGTCGTCATAGGATTGCCTGAATCATTCAACGCTTCCGAAGTTTATGAATTTTCGATGACTATAGAAGCCCAAGACTTCCCTAGAGCTGCTGAAGACAGTGGAAGACTTGGAGGATACCGTATCCTTGCGACTGCAAGCGATGGCTCCTCTGGGGGATTAGTAGAGGTTATTCCTTCAGACCTAGGTCATGAAATGGATGGTGGGCTTACACACACATCCGATGGAAATATGCAGCGCTCCTGGAATTTCACTTGGACGGCTCCTGCTGATGATTCTGTAACAGTTACCATGAGGATATACGGAAACGCTGTAAACGGAGGAGATGGTTCAGGAGGAGACCATTGGAATCAAGAAATTCTAAACATCGGTGGAATCAACGCAAGCGGAACCAGTGCCCCACCTCTTACAATTCTGATGACTGCTATCCTATTGGCTATCATCATCATCGGTCTTGGAGTATTGTGGAATTTCTACCAAAGAGACCCTGAGAGTTTCTCAATGCAAAACTTCTGGAGCTACCTCAAGCCTTGGTTGAGCACTACAGATCATAAAGAAGTTGGAATAATGTATTTCTTATTCGGAATGTTCTTTTTCCTAGTCGGTGGATTGCTGGCTTTACTATTCCGTATCCAACTTGCCCTACCTGAGAATGATTTCTTATCTTATGACGAATACAACTCATTCTTTACTCTACACGGTACGACAATGATTTTCTTAGCGGCAATGCCAATGATCGCTGGATTCATGAATTATATCCTACCTCTGCAAATCGGTGCTTACGATTTAGCATTCCCAAGAATCAATGCTCTTGGTCTTTGGATTCTAGTATTCTCCACGCCACTCATCTTTACTGGCGTCTGGACCGGAGAGGCTGCAGACATTACCTGGGTTATGTATCCTCCTTACTCCTCGTTGAATAATTTCGGAGACCTGGGTAACAATCCAGGTACAACCGCATTTATTGCAGGAATACTGATGCTTGGTGCATCCTCTACGTTGTCTGGTGTCAACTTCATTACAACAGTATTCACTTTGAGAGCAAGAGGTGTTGACTTAATGAAAATGCCATTATTCACATGGTCTGTTTTCGTTTCTGTTTTCATGCTCTACGTATCCCTGCCTGCATTCGTAGTCGGTGTGGCTTTCTTGATGCTAGACCATACAATGGCTGCTCAATTCTACACATTTGGAGGAGACCCGCTTCTGTTCCAGCACCTGTTCTGGTTCTTTGGTCACCCTGAAGTATATGTTGTCGTAATTCCCGCTTTCGGAATTGTCTCTGAAGTGCTTGCAACAAGTGCTAGAAGGTCGATTTTCGGATACAAATCCATGGTATTTGCTATGGCAGGAATCGGCGTTGTTGGATTCGTAGTTTGGGGTCACCACATGTTAACATCCGGTATGTCACCATTCTGGAGGTCCCTATTCATGGTAACTACAATGCTAGTTGCTGTGCCTACAGGTGCTAAGATATTCAATTGGATCTGGACTCTGCAAGGCGGGTCCATCAAACTCCAATCCCACACAATGTGGTCGCTTGGATTCTTGATTACCTTCACCCTTGGCGGACTGAGTGGAATGTTCTTCCCGGTAGCTGGTCTAGATATCCACTTCCACGACTCTTACTTCGTAGTAGCTCACTTCCACTATGTTTTCATCGGGGGAATAATCTTCGCTCTATTCTCAGGAACTTACTACTGGTTCCCTAAGGCAACTGGAAAAAAGATGGATGAGAGACTTGGATTGTGGCACTTCCTGATTGGATTTACTTCCTACAATGCTGCGTTCTGGCCAATGCACGCTCTTGGAATCCAAGGAATGCCAAGAAGGACCCACACTTATCTTGCTGAAACAGGATGGGCAGAATACAACATGACAATCACGATATTTGCAATCATCTTCGGATTGAGCCAACTAATCTTCGTTTGGAACATTATCAAATCTGCTTCCAAGGGAGATAAAGTCGAAAATGATCCGTGGGGCGGTTGGTCACTTGAATGGTCAACAACATCTCCTCCGCCAACTCCATCCTTTGCTGAAATGCCTACTCTAAGAGTTGACACATCAAGACATCATGGAGATGAGGACAAAGCAGGCTTCGTTGAGAACCTTGTAAAAGGAAAGGAGGTGGGCAATTGAGTTCAACCGCATCTGTAGACAATAACATCTGGATGAAAGCCGTAATGTATGCAGGAGTAATTGCCGTTATCGGTCTTGTCTCATATGGAGCACTAGCAGTAGGCGCTGGTGGCTACTTCCATCATGAGTACGAAGAAAACAAAGAAATGTACGAAGAAGCAAAAGCGAATGGTGAAGACTATTCTGAATTCAAGGAAGACAAGGAAGCTGCCCACTTACAGTATCTAAACTTCAAAGTTGGAGGTACTGCAATACTCTACATGTGTATAGTGTATGCAGCATTCCTTGGTGTTGGTGGATTCATCAATTCCACTCAACCAAATGAGGAACATCATGATGATCACGACGACCATCACGAACACCATGGCTCCTTTTCACCGATAATTTTTGCACTCGGTGTCATGTTATTCCTGATGGGATTCCCTGAATTTGTAGACACTGTCACCCCACTAATCAATGGAGAAGGAGGAGGTGCATCTGGAGCACTACTGAGCACAATCGGACTTGTGGTTATTGTTGCTGCTGTAGGCAATTGGTGGAGAGAAGACCTTCCCTTCAACGGAGAGGGAGAGCAAATCGCTACTTCTTGGCCATTTGAAGGACAAGATGTCAGAAAAGTAGGACTTTGGGTATTCATAATGTCTGAAATTATGGTCTTCGCATCTTTCTTCTCTTCTTATCTAAGAATGAGAACAGAATGGTGTACAGACTGGGCAATCAGAGCAGAAATGGGAGAATGTGCAGATGTTGCTCTTGGTACTGTAGTAACCGCTTCTGACCTACTAAGATACGATCTTGGCAAGTTGATGCCGGGTGCAATTAACACGTTTGCATTGATTATATCCTCATACACAATAGTTCTTGCTTTGAAGACTGCAAAGTCAAAATACACTGAAGACAATCCGTTCAAAGCACCTAAGTTACTTCCATTCTTGAAGGACAAGAAATCTGCGGTTAGATTCTATTTACTTGCAACATTCTTGTTGGGTTCAATGTTTATTGTTCTGAAATTAATTGAGTGGTCACACCTCATTCACGAAGGATTCACAATTCAAAGCCCACAAGGCTCGATTTTCTACATTGCAACCGGCGCACACGGATTGCACGTATTTGTCGGACTTCTAGTCATGCTCTACATGATTTTCAAAGCAGATACCATTGAGTTTGATGAGGACAACGGACAAGGCATCGAATACTTTGGTTTGTACTGGCACTTTGTCGATTTGGCTTGGGTAGCCATCTTCCCGGCATTCTATCTATACTGAGGTGATAATATGGGCGAACATCAATCAAAAATGGAAATAATGATTCAAAACACATTCAAAATGGACGTTTATGCTTTCTCTTTCGTAGTACTGATGGTTTTCACAGTAATCGAAGTTGCAGCTGTTTTCTTGGGCGAAGACATGTCTCTCTACACTGTTTGGGCTATTCTAATCGGTGTTGGTATAATCAAAGCCTACTTCATCGCTGCTTGGTTCATGCACTTGCAAACCGACCCAAGGACATATTTCTGGACATCCATGTTCCCATTCATATTCGTTGCACTAATGATGTGGGGCATCGGACTATCGAACCCTAATGCGGTCAGTTCACTACCAGCATGGTGCACACCTAATTACGATATCATTGGTATTATGCCATAATCGTAATATGATTCAAATATATGACTACCTTGGGTCGAAATATGAAACTCAAAGGTTTTTTCGCTTTACTGACAATTCTTCTGCTTTGCGTAGGAACCCTTCCAGTCCAAGCCTATGGGGGGCATTCAATTTCTAGAGCTGAAATTGACAGTTTTACGCTCACAGATCAAGATGGGGAAGACTGGTCTTTAGAAGAAAATTCCAAACCAATCAACGTTGTTTCATTCATATTTACTGCTTGCCCGGATGTTTGCCCTGTATTAACTCAAAACCTCAAAGCAGTGCAAGAAAGTCTTCCAGAAGGGCTTGAAAATGAAGTATTATTCATTTCCATTTCAGTTGACCCTGCTAGAGATACTCCTGAAACACTCAGAGAATACATGGACTTGCACGGGGTTGAATGGCCTCATCTAACCGGAGATAATGCGACTCTTGAGGATATTTGGAATGCATTTGGAGTAGTCGTACAAAGAGATGTTATTGATTCGCATGCTGAGGCAAGAGAAGGAGAACATCATCACCACGAAGATGAGGATATGGGCTTTGACGAACCAAAACTCTATTTTGGAATTGAGAATAATTCAATGCAAGAATTGGATTATTCCCCCAACGGATGGACTATGTTCAATTTGGTTGCCGAAGATGCAAACTGGACCTTCAATTATTCAACCTCTCAATATGGTAACATGGTTTCAGAAATCAATGGGTACGAATCACCGGAAGACTGGTCTTGGTGGTGGTCGCTAAAAATTTGGAATGAATCAAGTACTGAATGGGAAGATTCCCCAGTTGGCATTGACGGAGTAGATGCTTCAGAAAATAGATCAATCGCATGGGTGGCATCAAATGCTAATTCGTCATTGCTCGAAGAACCTAATGAAGAAGGTATTCAAGTCCAAGTGATCTACCCAGATAACGCAACCGCAAATCACGTAAAGACTAATTTTACTGCTTATGACCTTACATACACCAGCTTTTCAAACTCTGAAATCAATTTCACAGCTCCGATGACTCAATACGGACATTATTTGGAATCCGCTGATGACTTACAAGGCCCTTCAGACTATTCTTGGTGGTGGAGACTTGCAGTGTGGAATGAATCTGGAAACTTGTGGGAAGAATCCCAAGTTGGCATGGATGACTTGCTTGAACCTGGAAATATAGCCTGGACTCCTTCTTACATTGAGCTTGAAAATATCACTAAGCCAGGAGAGAATTTAGAACAAGAAGAAGACTGTGATGGACATGGTTGGGTTATGGGACAGGGATCTGGAATGCACTGTATGTGCGATGAAGGATACGAAAGCCCTGAAGATAATCGGTTGAGTTGTATCAGCATTGAGTCTGAAGACGAATACTTCGTCGGACACTCCACACTTACCTACATCTTGAGTGAGGACCTAAAACCGATGATAGTTTGGACAGGAGACGATTGGTCCCCTGAAGACTTCATATCTGATCTAGAAGAGTTCGGAACTTCAGAAGGAATTATTGAATCGGAGGATAGAATAATTCCATTCTTAGGCGCTTCGTCCATCATTGCATTGATGGGCGCTAGCGCATTCATGTTGTCGAGGAAAGGCAAAATATTCTGAACCCAAACAACAAAATGCACCTTGACTTGCGAAGGCTGACTGCGGAGATCGCATAGCCCGGTATTGCGGTGGATTTGAAATCCACTGTCTCCATGACGCGGGGGTTCGAATCCCTCTCTCCGCGCTCTTTTTCCCATCCAACACCATTGATTTCCATCCCATAGGTTCTCAAACTAAACCCTTCATAGGTGCCTCATGCGCAGAGCACTTTTGGCCTTCATTCTGGTCTTGTTATTCTCGCTATCAGGATGTTTATCAGAAGTTTCAGTGAACTGGGGTGATGGCTCTGGAGAGGTTTCTTATGATTCACAAAACAATGCTGTGTCAACAGGATTGGGTCCTGAACAAATAACATACAATCTTGATCTGGCAGGTTGTGAAAATTCTACAGTGACTCAAGATGCTTCTGTTCCTCTAAAATTCACGGGATATCTCGCTGAATCCAGATTATACGAATCTCATTCGGATAATACAAACCACATTGATGATAGCGTAGCAGCAGCGGTTGTTATCAAAGAGATGAGCTTCTCTGATGCTGAATCTGTCGCGGAAGGCGAGGGAGCAAGAATTCCTGTAAAAGATTGGACATACCCTTTGAACCCAGAAACCAATAAAGGAACTGTTGATTTGGATTCTAATGATTTAAGCGAGGATTTTTTTGTTCTTGGATTAATACCACAAACCAAAAATATACTCAATGGATTTTCTGCTTTACAAAAGAATCACCAAGCTGTAACTATAACTGGTTACATCGTATTTGATTATGAAGAAAATCCATCAACCAACAATCTAGAAAACTTCAATTCTCAAAATTCAAAGGCAACTAACTGTGAAGTTCGTGTTGTTGATACGCCCGAAGGATACTATGTTGTGGTAACAAAGATTACTTTGGAAAGCGGAATTATTTCATCCGATGGAAAATCTTCAGATGAATGGAAAATGGGTCAAATGCCACTATTGGGCAGAAATGGCTTCGTGATGTTCATGTTGATAACTCTCGTAGCAGGTGGAGGAGGGGCGTTCATCTATTCTAACTCACAAGTTGTAAGAGGCGCAGACAAAAAAGCAAGCGTCTTGTTAGGCGAAAAGGGGATGATAGCAAGTGCAAGAGCAAAGGCTGAGGCAAAGGCTGCATCAAACAAGAAACCAGCCAAAGACCAAATCTCTGCACCAGAGCCAAAACCAAAGGTCGAAAAGCCAAAACCGCCGAAAAAGAAAGAACAAAAATCATCATTTGATATTGATGCTGCACTCTCCACATCTGGTACCACAAATTCAGGTCCAAACAATAAATCAAAATCATCAGTTGTTGCAAGTCAAGAAGCTAAAGAAATGGATGCTGAAATAAAATCTACTTCTGAAACAAGGGTCTTTTCATCCGAGCCAAGACGTACGAGTAGTGTAGTTTCGAGCGGCGCAGAAACAAATCAAAACTCAAAGAGAGAACATTTCTCTAGCATGAGCAATACATCATCATCACCAAAACCTGTTGCCAAACAGAAGAAAGTCAGAAAAACAAGGTCTGTTAAAAAGGCTGCTGCGCCTGAACCAGACCCTGAACCAGTAGAAAAAGAAATGAATTCGCAAAAGTTTTGGGAAGAGGAAGAAGAGGAATTCGAAGATTTTAGCTTGTGATCAATCCCACGTCAGATTTTGATTACCTCTTACGATGATTTGGTTGGTGTGCCAGTCTAATTTAGCAGGTAACTGGAGCACGGGCTCACCGTCTGTTTGAATCCAAGTGACTTTTTCATCTGGTTTATCCAAAATATTTCCATTATTATCAACGGGAAAAATTTCTACTGAATTACAGCGTTTCTCGTAAATACCCCACTTGCCAATGTGCTTCCCTTTGGCAACTGGACCCATTAGACTCAGCATCTGAATACGCGATAAGCGTGGGGCTATGACTACCGAGGCATCTTCGCTGTTTGGTGACATGCCTGGACATACCCTATATCCTCCTCCGAAGGTTTCTCCAGTACAGGCTGCAAGCATGCTGAGGTCTAGAGTTTGAGGTTCGGATTCGTCGAACTTAATCGATACCTTCCTGCGGGGCCAGAATGGAATGGTTGTTATTCCCAGATATGTATACTTCTTGGGTCCATGTAACCACTTTGCTCGCGAAAGTTTTGCCCTTGAAATTGCCGAAGTAATCCCCGAGTCTGTTTCTAGAAAGATCCAGCGAACAACTCTTCCATCTACAGATTTGCCATCAAATTCTCTTTGAATCGGAGATGGAAAGTCCGATTGCCCCTCGGCTGGAAATGCTTCGATTCTCCATGCTCCACATGATCTATCTTTGCCGCTTTTTAGAATCTCAATTGCTTCATCAAGGTTATCCCTTGGAATCCCGTGGGTAATGGAGTAATCATTACCCGAACCATATGGCAACTGACCCAAAACCAATTTTGAGCCTCTAATCCCAGAAGCAACTTCGTGAACAATTCCATCTCCACCCACTGCGACGATTAGTTGGTCTTCTCCTAAACTTGGGTCATTAGATAATTCATTTGCAATTTCTGCTCCATGTCCTATTCGTTCTGTTATATACTCAATAACTTCAAATCCTGCAAGTTCAAGTTTCTGTTTCATTATTGGCCAATCTTTTCCACACCTCCAATCCCTGCTGGCTGGATTGACTATGCAGTGGAGAGGTTCCATAGATGGTCTATTGGGAACAATTGCATAAATTTAGCCTACGATGATATTTTACATCTTGCAATATAGGCGAGGTATCAAAAGCAAATTCTTGTTAGACCCTACCAGATAAACATGCGAATTTGGAGCCAAGAGGAAAAATCATTCATGCAACAAGCGATTGATGTTGCCTGGAATGGTAGGGGGAAAACATCCCCAAATCCGATGGTCGGATGCGTACTTGTCCAGGATGGAGAGGTCATAGCCAAGGGCTGGCATGACCATCTTGGAGCATTGCATGCTGAACAAATGGCAATCCACAATGCTGAAGAGAATGGGAAATCAACCAATGGTGCAACGGCATATGTGACACTAGAGCCATGTAATCATTTTGGAAGAACTCCCCCTTGCACCGAGTCCCTTCTTTGGGCAGGAATAGGAAAAGTGGTCATCGCTTGTAAAGACCCAAACCCAAACGTCAGAGGAAGTGGAATAAGCGTACTGGAAGAGGCAGGAATAGAAGTTGAATATGGGTTATTAGAAGACCAAGCTGCACACCAGATGGAGGGTTTCTTGTATTGGTGTAAGCATAGAAAACCAATAGTTACGGTGAAACTAGCAGTAGATAAAAATGGTTCAGTTGATGATTTAGGCAGCAAATCCAAACGTTTTACATCTGAAGAATGCTTGGACAAAGTCCACGATTTCAGGAAGGATTTTGATGCAATTCTTGTTGGGGCAAACACAGTAATCAGAGATAATCCTCAGCTTACGATTAGACGTGTCAATAGCGAGAGGCAACCATTGAGAATAGTAGTGGATCCAAATAATAGAATTGACTCTTCCAGCCTACTACTTAATGATGAATTTAATACACTACATTTGACATCGGAATTCAATGGCATAAGTTCTCTATTGAATAAATTAGGAGATATGGAAATCCAGACTTTATTGGTTGAGGGAGGACCAACAACAATTCAACATTTTCTCGATGAAAGACATGTTTCCAAGTTATATCTTGTGAACTCTAAGATTACTCATTCTGAACCCTTAGATTCAGGAATAAACAAAGAAATGTTAGAAAATATAGGCTTCGGATTAATAAAAATTGAAAAATGGGGAGAAGAAATTGTGGAAGTTTTTTCCAAAAAGGAATAATTTCTGTTTAGACATTACATAAAAAAAACCGAACAACTGAACAGGTTTTTTGAAACGAAAAGTCGCCAAAATTACTCTTGATAAAGGAGTATATGTTTTATACCAAACACAAGACCTCTTACCATGAGCGATGACCCATCCGGCGTATGGCTTCTCGATAACAGAGACTCTCTGGCTATGATTTCTAGATTGGCAATGACCGTAGCGCTAATAGCTATCGGATTTGTTCTTTGGAACACCTACAACGGAATTCAGAATGATGGGAAAATCATCGCATTCGGTGCTATTTCCGGTACTGTTGGTGTCATGTTACAAATGGTGATGAGAGTTATACCAAATGCAAGTTCAACCGCTACTAGGGCGAATGCAGAAGTCATCAAAGAGAGCCTAATTGAAGCAGGAGTAATCTCTGATGGCTCGGAAAAACCGGACGATGAAGAGCCTGAACAAAAAGAGGAAGTTACAGAAGAGTCCAAAGAAGAATCCAAGGAAGAAGAGCCCCAGGAAGAAGAACCTGAGGAAGAAGAGCCTGAGGAAGAAGAGCCTGAAGAAGAGGTCCCTAAGGGTCCTAGGGTGAAGATTTGAGGTGATACGATGTGGGAACATAAGTCAATAACAGATAAGAATTTTAGAGAAACTGGTAGAATTCAGCCAAATGAAACATACATACAGCTAATGGATTATGTTGAAACACAAGTTATGGAAGCACAAGCGTTTGCTTTAGATGATGAACAATTTTTGCAGCAGGTACCAAACAGAGGTCCATGGGAAAATCTTCCTGAAAGCGACACGATCAGAGGAGACCCAAGAACAAGATACATCGGTCAATCTAAAGCAAGATTCCTAAACACAAATCTAATTCTTGGTTCCACATGGATTGAGAATGAGAGATTCAATTTTGAAAGAAGAATCAATACTATGTCTGATTTCATCAAGCAAAAAACAGTGATGAACGCAAACATGTGGACGCCTAAGCAACTTGTAACAACTCAAACAATTGTTTTCTGTTCAAATGGTGATGAAGATAGAATGGGATCCTCAATCAACGAAGATGAAGGACCTTCTGAAGACCACATGTTCCTGAAAGATACAGAAGACGGTTTCCCAGAGTGGGAAGCACTACTTTGGTCCATGGGCCACAAAGGCGTCGTGCCAGGATCAGATCCTCAAAACAAGGTATACTGGCCTTCATTAATGCACAGAAATGTTTCATTCAACAACAGACTTGGATGGGTCAGATATTCCCCCGAGGGCTTTGGGAAAGATGCCAATGGCTACCTAACTACAAGACCATTCGATTGGATCTGGCCGGCTGTAGATGGTCGAAGAGACGCGCCTTCAGCATTCAACATATTGTGCAACCTTTCCGATAGAAGAGTTTCATTCGGTGAAGAAGGAATTACCGATATTTATTTGACAACTGGTAAAACCTCTATTTATTCGTTAATGGGTATGATGAATAGTGGAACCGTTAGGAGAATGTTCGGTGCAGGATCAGATATGGTACCTTTGGAAATGCACTTAATCGAGCAAGGGATTGATGAGTGGATATCGATGTCAAGCGACGAAGATAGATACTCAAGACTGTTCGAAGTTTGTGCAACTATTGGGTACTTGTTAACCGACCCTCAAATCCAACAAATTGGTGGGGCGAACAAGAGAAGAAGACTTCTGGTCTATCCATTCGACCAAGGCAACTTGCTAACCTGCACTAACGCAAGCCAAGTTGCTGACCACTCGATTAAAGAAAACTACCAATCAACTGTTTTCACTAAACTGGATCAAGCCGACTTCCAAAACAGGCAAAACCGCAGAATTAAGGCATATGCAGACCTTGTAACTGCAAGCTCAATGGCAAGAGGTTCAAGATGGATTTCACAAGCTACTCTACCTGGCGATGAGAAAACCCTTGGACCAAACGTACACACGCTTTTGGCAGTTAGAGGATACGAAACTCTATCATTTGATGAATACATGGACACTTTCAACCCAGTATCTGCTGCTCCTGAAAGATTGATGAGAAGAGCAATTCAAACAACTGCTACTAACGCATTGAAGACCCTATTCCCTATGGACCAACTTGGAGAAAATACAAGGGAAGGAGAGGCTCAATACCAGCATATCTTCGATTCTACCCTAAAAGAACCACTAATCTACTACACAGAAATAAGGTTCCTAATTCCTACTTCAATCGATAAAATGCGTTACATGACAGGTTCAAGAGGCGCAGACAGAGGAAAGATGAGAGAAATTTTTGCTGAACTAACCGGTGCTGACCCGGTCACTGCTCTTTCAATTCTTGACCTTACTCTACCATTCTTAGCAGACTTAGGAAGCGATTCTTGGCAAACTGGAACTGGACTTAGAGAGAATGAAATAATCATGGAGGTTACCCTTGCGGTCAATCCTAGTAGAGTTTGGAAGAACCTGCTAGAGCCAACAACTGACGAAATCTTCCAGTTACCAAAAGGCAAGGAAGGAACTGCAGCAAATGTTTGGGGAGATGTCCTAATGGCTAACGAACAACTTCATCAAAGGATGGAAAAAGATGGATTGGGTCATTATCTAAACCTTCTGAAAATGGCTTATCATTGGTCAAATGCAGAAGCAAGAAAGAGACACGACTTGTGATTAAACGAGGAAAATAAGATGAGTTTTGGATTAAGCTCATCTCAAAAATGCAAATTATGATCATAAGGGTTCAATGAAAAAAAATGGTAAGGAGGAATATATATGATTGGAATAATCATAAACTCTGTTCTAATTTCAGCCATAATTAACATCGGGTTTTTTGGTTGGTTGAGGAACTTATTTTCCAAAAAGAATCACAACCAGTGGTATGAACAACTAGCCGATCAAGAAATTCAAACTGACTGGGTTGACGGATTTATTGATGAGCCAGCATTGACAAAAAAGCAAATTCTGTCTGTAAAAAGAAACGGAGGCACAAACAAATCAAATGACGAGCCAATGATTAAGTCACCAGAATTGTCCTCTATTGCAACTTCATCTAGAGTTTCACAAAATCAAGAAGCCTCTGACCAAGACTCCGAGTACGCAATTCCGACAGTCGCTAACGAATCTAGCCGATCAGATGGTTCAATATATCCACATAAAGCCAATAGGCAAGATGAATTAGATGAAGAGCAAAAGAAGGTTCTTGAATTACAACGTTTAGGTTTTGTTTCAATAAATAGAGAGGCTCCTAAACAAAGTAAAAGGTCTCCGACGAAAAAGAAGTTCTAAAATAATAGGCAACTGAGGTTTTTACATGGCAGACGAATCTAGTGGTGTATTGGCTGTCTTGGAATCATATGGCATATGGGGCCAAGTCGGAGTTGGATTACTGGTACTAATTCTCCTTATTACCTCTGAAAAGTATGGTTTGTCAAAACTTCTTTCAAAATTAACAAGGGCAACAGATGCTACATGGGATGATAAACTACTACCTCCAGTCATGAATCGGATTTATCTTTTCACTATCTTAATGGTGACTGAATTCACCATGTGGTGGGCAGATAAGGACACTCATACGATTTATACTAATTATTTCGCATTCGCTTACATTCTTATCATAACCTCGGTTTTGAGTTCAGCGATTAAGGAAGTTCTACCAAAACTCATGCAGAGTTTCTCGAAGAAAGACTCTGTAATTGTTGGTGGTCAGTTTACGTTAGTGGTATTAGCATCAAGAATCGCAGTTTGGTTGATCGGTGCAAATTTTGCATTCGAGCAAATCGGCTATGATGTCACCGGATTCTTCGCATCCTTGGCTGTATTTTCTCTTGTCTTTGCAATCGCTGCTCAACAAACACTTGGTAACATATTGAACTCCTCAATGCTTGCTTTGGACCAGCCATTTGACATCGGAGACAGGATTGAAGTTGATGGAGTAGCAGGAAAAGTTGTTTCTTTTGGTATCCTTTCTACTAAGCTTCTGACATTGCAAGAAGAGCTAATCGTTATCCCAAACAATACGTTGGTATCTAAAACAATTACCAACTTTGCTAGAGGGGGAGGCGATGGAATCGCAACAAGGTTAACTCTACACATTGATTTTGGAGTTGCCTATGATGAGAACGTTGCGCACGTAAAACACGTTGTTGGAGACATTGCAAAATCCTGCCCCTACGTTGTTGACGACCCAAGCCCGAGAACATTTATGATGAATTTAGGAGAATTTTCCAAGGATTTCAGATTATGGGCCTGGATAGAAGATTATGCTGATGAATTTGTTGCCAGAGACTGGCTGCTAAGAGAAATGGATCGCAGATTTGATGCTGAGGGAATCGTGATTCCTTATCCAGTTGCTATCGAGTTGGATAAAGCTCAGGTTCCATTTGAATCTCATGAGCATAGCGAAAGAATGACTCGAAGAAAGGCTGCAAGACAACACATTGCAGAAATTAGGCAAGCTCAAGAGGATTTGAAGTTCCAGGAAGAAAGAGAATCTGCTCGTGTTGATTTGGAGTATCTGAAGGAACAACTAGAGCAAGGAAATCTGAGAAGACAAGAAAGAGAACTAATTGAAAGAGATATCGAAGCACTTGAAGGACTTCTTTCCAGATATGCAGAGTGATATACAATATCCTTGAATAATGGCCTTCTCAGCATCATTACTGGGGGATTAGGGTAGTCTGGATATCCTTCCGGCCTTCGGAGCCGGAGACGTGGGTTCGAATCCTGCATCCTCCGCCACTCAAATTACTATAGAGATTGGAAAGATATTGCTTAGATATCCCATATTGTTCAATTATGACGATACTCCATGGTAGAACATGGGCAGAAACCTTCCTTGCATTCCCATGGGATGTTCTGCCTGTTGTAGGGATACAACAATGCCAATTACGAGAACAGAAAGCGCAGTAATTTCTCGTAGAACTGGCATGGAAACTGAAAGCTTTGCTTGGGATAATAATGGAATTTTGACTTTATTAAATTCATCTGACACCGAAGCATGTGTTTTCTTGATAACAGAAAGTAAAGAGGTGAATGCCCCAGGAATCTGCTCCATCTATGATTTCAGACCAAAAGGATGCACGACTTATCCTGTAGTGCTTGATTCTGATGATAATGCAATCCTCGATGACGGTTGCCCATACAAGAATAAGTTTCCAGAACCTACCGAAGATGATGCTATGACCTTGCTCAATCTCGAGGAGAAATTGTTAGATGAATGATCATCCTGCCTAGTGATCGATGTACTCGCTCGAAAAATCTAGCTTTTACTGACCATCCAGATTTTCCAATCATGGAATATACTTCATCATTCGAAGCATAAGTGAATGTGAAATCGTCCTCATCGGTGACTTCTCTATCAATTAGGACAGGTGCTCCCTCGCAGGGCAAGAAAACAATCAATTGTGCATCTTCTGTTGCATTCTTCTGCAAGGATTCTAGTGTTTTGGCAACTAATTGCAAATGCTCTATGGTCCCTTGTGAATTTCTTCCATATGGTGGGTCAAAAACAACTGAAAGAATTCCTTTACCAGATAAGTGGCCAATATAATCTTCAAGATTTGTAGCATCTCCAGTTATCAAGATGTGCCTTGATTCATCAAACCTTTTGCCAACTTTCTCCAGAGCCCAAACTATGTTCTGTTTTGCTCCGTTAATCATCCATTTGTCAGAATCTATACCCAAGACTTTCCTGCCGCTGCACGCTGCTTCAATCAAAAAGCCTCCAGTTCCGCACATTAGGTCTAGAACCATTGTATCATTTTGTGGAGGACCAGATACTATGTTTACACAGGCTTTAGCTAGAATGGGATCCAAACTTACCGGTTTGAAATAAGGTCTTTCGGTTGCTTTATTGCCTGTTTGACCCTTGAATCTCGAACCAATACCAACTAACCAACCAAAGGAAATGGTCAAGGTTTCGTTGTCAATAACGACAGAAAAAATGTTATCTGGTGCATGTAAATCTATCTTAGCACCAAGTTCGAAAAAAATACCACCAATCATCTCACAAATTGATTGATGGTTGAAATCTAAGACCTTACCTCCATGATTCCATGAGAGGACTTTCATGGAGCCATGGGGTATGTCGTTAGCACCGATGAAGCTAGTTATGCATTGTTTTAGTGATTCAAGACCTTCCCATTGAGTGGTTTTTCCTGGTGTTAGAATCCCTTCAATGCCGGCACTAATCTTCAACGTCTGTTCCAAATCAGCAGAATTGCTGATCTCAGTAATTTGTATCATACGTGCGGTTATGTCTTTATTGACACACACCTCGGGTACGAGTGAAATTAATTCGGATTTGGATAGGGCGGGATGCCATCCTCTGAGAAGAGCGATGGCATCCCGCATGTTACTATCCAGTAACCCTGTGTTCTTCACCTAATCGCAACTAGTGAGATTGGTGATATGTTTGTCTGTATTAGGTTCAAGCCTTGGAAGCTAGTGCTTCTGTAGCCTTCTTAGCACCCATCCATGCAACAATACCGAAACCGATCTTGTTGATCATGTCAGCGATGTTGTATAGAACAGCCATGACTTCTGCGCCAGTTGTTCCTGCATCGATTAGTTCAGCTTGTGGGCTGAATAGGTAACCTAGTGGGTAAATGATCCATCCAACGACGATGAACCATCTTAGAGCGTTAGCAGACCACATCAATTCCTCTGGAATCTTGCTGTTGTCAACACCCTTACCGCTGGACCATGGGGTACCAGTAGCAACGATGATCATAGCCCATCCAACGCCACCTAGAACTAGACCTGCTAGTCCGTTCATGACGCCAGCTTCTCCAAGGTATCCGAAACCAATCATGACTAGAGCACCAGTGAAACAAACTCCAGTGAAGCCCATTCCCAGGAACTTTGCATCTGTGATAGCGTCCTTTCCAACAAGGGAAGGGAATTTCAGAGCCATCAATGGAACTGTGATAATCCAGTCCATGTATCTGTACTCAATTGAAACATCGCCGAGTTCCACGTATACACCACGCATGTAGTAGTAGTGGAACGCTGCAATACCAACAATCAATGCAGAAATAGTCATTGTTGTACGGTATTCAGGGGCAACGTTGTTTCTTTCAGCCATGAAAAAGACGAAGGCTGCACCCATAGAGATGTAACCAACGAAGAAGAGGAAGAACGTAATTAATTGTAGTGGTTCTCCATCATATTCAGTAGCTGGGTTGACGATTTCTGCACTGACTGTAGTAGTCAAAGCAAGCGCCAGGGTTCCGATCAAAAGCAGGCTCAGGGTTTTCGAGAATTTTTGTGTTATCATATTCCTCAAGTTTATATCATCCTCGTTTAGTATATAAAGGGAGGTTTGTGTGTTTGCTAACAAAATGGCTACTTTTATAACTTAAATTGGCGAATTCTTCTGTATTTAATACTGAAATTTCCGGATTTAGGAAAATAGTGCATACCTATCTCAATACTTCAAGTCAAAAAAGTCAAGAAACCTTGTACATGTGGAAATCATATGGGCTGTAACCTAAAGGACCTTGCAACTAGTGAGGATTGTGAACTTTCAGATTTTTCTGGAAAGAAAGTTGGTATTGATGCCTTTCTAACTGCATTTCAGTTCCTCACAACTATGAGAGACAGGTCAACAAACGGCGATGGTATGCCACTTAGAGACAATTCTGGACGCTATGTAGCCCATCTTATGGGGTTTCTACAACGTACATGCTCGTTGCTCAAAGAGGGTATAATCCCAGTTTACATATTCGATGGAAAGCCTCCTGAGTTGAAATCACATGAATTAGAGATTCGAAGATCAAGAAGAATGGAATCTGAAGAAGCATACAAACATGCACTTGAAATTGGAGACTACAAAGAAGTGCATAAGTTAGCTGCTAGGATAATGCATTATTCTCCAGAAATGGTTCAAGAAACAAAGGACATGTTAGACTTGCTAGGCGTACCTTGGATAGATGCAAAAGCCGAGGGAGAAGGACAAGCAGCTGTTATGGCTAAACTTGGGCAACTTGATGTTGTAGCCACTCAAGATTGGGATGCTCTGCTTTACGGGACCCCAATCCTAGTAAGGAATATTATGAGTCACGGGACAAAAAAATATGGAAGGGTCATAAAATCACAGAAAATAAACCTTGAAGAAATGTTAGCAAATCTAGCCATTTCTCAAGAGCAACTAGTCGATTTAGCCATCATGATAGGTACTGATTTCCACCCGGGTGTGAAAGGAATTGGTCCAAAAACAGGACTAAAACTAATCAGGGAATACGGAACCGTTGAGGCTGTTTGTGAAGCAAAAGGAAAAGAGTTGCCGGAAAGACTTGATGAAATTAGAGAGATATTCCACAATCACCCAGCAAATCAGGTTGATTCAAGTGCGATCAAGTTGGCAGATGTGAACAGAGAAGGTTTGGTTAAATTCCTTCAAGAGGATAGACAATTTTCTCAAAGGCGAATGGACTCTGCATTTGCCGATTTGAAAGCTGCAGGAAGATTGCGAGAGAGTGGACAATCAACTTTATTTTCATTCTAATATATATAGGAATTAAATTCCAAAGCCAGTATTGCTGGAAAATTCATGATAAAGCATGGGTTTTTATACCCCACCTTTCTTCTAACTATTGAACCACAGGTTAAGTAATGAGGAGATAAAATGAAATTAGGATTATTTGGAGATACATTGAGCCATTGGAATGAATTTGATGAAGTAGCAAATCAGATGTTTAAGCAATTTTGTGCACCGGTTGGAATGAAAGCACGAAGTCCAAATTGGAATGTAACTACAACCGAAAAAGGTTGGAATGTTGAGATTGAAATGCCTGGTTTGACTAAAGAGGATATTAATATCGAACTAAAAAACAACTCAATTTTAATTTCTGAAATAAAAGACGAAGAGAGCGAAACTAGGTTTAAGAATTTGAGATATACATTGCCAAAAACTGCCGATAAAGAAAGTATATCAGCAAAAATGGAAAACGGAATTTTGAATTTATCAGTTTTCAAGACTGAGATTGAAAATGATACTAGAACTATTGATATTGATTAATCATCGAGAGACCTCAATGGAGAGGCTAAGACCTGAACCCCTTTGTAATGCGTTAGAATTCCTCTAGCAATTGATTGCGGGTCTGCTAGAGCCTCAGAGATCGTATTTACAGGAGAGCAGGGAATTTGCGCAAGTAAGTCTGATAACTCCTCTCGAGTATAATCAGATACTGTATCTGCTAGTAATGACTCGATTTCATCACGGGCTGAGATTCTCCCTGGATTTGAAGCCCAGTCATCACTAGTTACATCCTCAAGGCTGAGGCTGGTCACTAACTTTGCCCACTGGTCATCATTGCCTACAGCGATTACAAACCAGCCATCCTTTGCTTGAAAAGCCCTGTATGGAACCAAGTTAGGATGTGCTGAGCCCATCCTTACTGGGTCTTTTCCACTTGCAAGAACATTGTGTACCTGATTTACCAGCAAATCGATTGCAGCATCCCAAAGAGAAACTTTGACATTCCTAACTTCTCCAGTTCTAAATTTATGAAAAAGCGCCGCCAGTATGCCATTTACTGTATGAAGTCCACAAGCCACGTCTATAACAGCAACACCAGCTTTAGCAGGAGGACCATCATTTTCTCCAGTTATGCTCATGAATCCAGATTGTGCTTGAATAGCTAAATCATAGCCTCCCTCATTTCTCCTTGGACCGTCTTCGCCGTATGCGGATATTGATGCTATAATCACATTTGAAGGAAGTTCACCAACTAATGTCTCGAGTTTACCAGGTTTGAAATTCTCGACAACCACATCAGATTCCGCGATCATCTCGCGAACCTTTTGCTTGCCTTCTTCAGATTTCAAATCAATTTTTACTATCTTTTTCCTTCGGTTAACACTTAACCAATAGGCTGCCACTTTATTCCCCTCGAAGTCAGTTGCAAATGGTGGCCCCCAACTCCTTGTATCGTCACCCCACGGAGCCTCGACCTTAGTTACATCCGCACCCAAATCCGCAAGGGTTTGTGCGCAATATGGTCCGGCAAGAACTCTGCTCAAATCGAGGACTTTGATTCCCTCTAGGATTTTGCCCATGTAGTACCGAATTCATGCAAAGAGTTGAACTAATCGTCTCTTTGACGGTTTTTTGATGGAGTTTAACCTCACCGGGGAAAAGTCGAGCAAATATTTGCTTGCTTTTGGCATCTTACTCCTCTTTTGCTCAGTAATCATCAGCGACCTTGGTCTTGATTCTCATGTTTTGATGGCAGTTGAAGATGGGGCACTGCCTTGGGGTCACACGCGCAATATCGACCCTTTGGCAAGTGACCAATCTTATGCTCCACAATATTATGAGCGTGCAGATGTAATCTATGGAATGCTCGATTCTGAAATTAAACTGAAGTCGTTTGTTTTCCTTTCATCCTTGATTTTGATTTTTGTGGTGGGATATTACGGATTCAGAAAGCAAGATAATGATATGGGAAATGAGTTTGATTATTTTTCAGCTTCGATAATCGCTCTATATCCTGCATTTATCTTCGCTACTGGCAGAGGATATTTGGAAGTGCCCCTCGCTCTAATTTTCCTTCTAAGCCACTTAAATTTCTTAAAAAATTCAAGGCATGGGATATCTTCATCATATCACATCTTTATCTTAGGCGGACTTGGTGTTGGCGCAATTGCATGGATAAAAGGCATCACAGTATTGATTGGCATTGCTTGGCTTATACTGTTGATATGCATTGAATATGTTTCAAAAAAATTAGATCTAAACAAAAAGATTCAATCGATGGTAATTCTAAATGTTGCATCGATTATAGCAATAGTAGCTTTACTAACTCTTGATCATAATTCAATTGGCAACTCATTACTATTTTCTTTTGCAGCCATGATTGACATATTCATTTTCCTAGCAGTAGGTTTGTGTTTGATTGCAATTTTTACATCCAAACAGAATTTCAAAGATTGCATAACAGAAAATTATTCGGCAATGATAATTGTAAATGTCGTTGTACTAGGATGCATCTATTGGATAGCAGACCTATGGTTAACAGAAGCAAAAATTTGGGACACACCAGGAATCAAGATATTTTTCATCCTAGGGAATAATGGGAGGTACGTAACATTGATTGCCCCGTTTTTGATTATTTTAACTTCAAATTTTGCAAAATTAAAACACCTTGAAATGAATTCAAAAATAATGACTGTAAATCTGTGTCTAATCTTAATCTTATCATCCTTAGCAGGTTTTCATGGACAGAAAATGTGGACAGATGAGGCAGCTGATTCCATTGCAGAAAGCCTAGTTGACGGACAAGATTTTCTTTTGATTCACGAGCCTGACCTTGCAATGCATTGGTTGTATACTATGCATTCTGAGTTATCTGATTCACACCCAAATTCAGTTGGACACTGGCGAGCTCCAAGTTCGGGCTTTGAAGCTGAACTAAATGGTCAAGAAATCGAAAATAGAGGAAATTTATCGGAAGTTAGTTTTCTAGTAATTCAACCAGGTCTTGATATTGAAATCAATGATGATTGGCAGTTAGCAGACTCAGGAAAGTCACCTCTAATTATGGGAGCAGATGAGTGGTTAATCTATGAGAAATCCATGTAAAGGCAGATGTTAGAGACTTGGTATCCATGTACCATTTTTCCTTGAAAAATCAAGTATATGCCAGTAAAATGTGTCTATTTGGTTAGAGCTTTCAACTTCAGAAATTACTTGGTTTGAAGGAATTATTTCACCAGCATTTTTCCACGCAATTCTAGAATTGATCGAAAGGGGGAATTTGAATAAAGCCGGTCCACATACAGGCAGTCCATTTTTGCATTTCCAAGGGCGTTCTATTAGTCCTGAACTGTCGATTGCAGCCAGAGCCTGTTTGTGATTATCCTCTCCATATTTGTAATTCATAATGAATGAAGGATTGATAGAAGAATCTACGACAAAACCTGCTTTTTTGAGAGGTTCTGCCATCCATGAAGCAAAATATCCTGAAGGTGCTCTGAACCACTTCCTGTACCTAGAAGAATCAAAGTTTGTCATTAATTGATTCGATTTTTCCAACATTGCCGAAAATTTCTCAACATCTGGTTCAAAAGAGGACCAAGATCTGTGATCATAGCCATGGCAGCCAAGAGTTATCCTATCCGGAAATTCTTCTATTATATCTGAGAGCAAAGTTCTAAATTTTTCATTTTCTAACTGGGAGGATATCACGAAAATAGTTACAGGGAAATCATTAGTTTTCATCCAAAGACAAAAGCCAGCAAATCCTTGAATCAAGGTTTCTGAGGGATGATATTTCGTTAAATCAATACTTTTGCCCTTCGATCTTGATTTATGACCTTGAACGCTTGGAAGAAATTGAAAATCATCAGTATCGACACTAAGCCAAACCCGATTATTCATCATCATACCTCTATCACAAAAATATGATGTGGAACTGTGCGCTTATTCACCTCGACACCGATTAATTGAGGTATTTGATAACCATCCCATCGTTCTATTATTGACTGGGCAGTGGCAATCCCTGCCTCGTTATGTGGATGAACTATTAATTCTACACGGACGTTTTCTTCTCTTTCGTCGAGCCATTTCATGATATTATTTACTGCGTCCTTGGCTATTCCCTTCCTTTGATATTGCTTTACTACCCAATATCCCAAGTTATAATCAGTGTCGTCTAATTGTAACTCATCTCCAAGACCAATCAGACCTACGAACTCTGAATTTTTAGGCTCATGGATTGACCAGAAGTGCATATGATCTTCACCGCCAGCCCTCTCAATATCTCTCAACATTTGTCCAAATTGTTGAGGAATTTTAGTATCCTCCATCCATGGAAGTGCTGAATGAACACTTTGTGGGTCTTCATGATAGGCATCCACAAGCAATGAAAGAAGGACCGATGAGGCTGGTCTCAGTTCAAATCCTTCCTGAATAATCATTTTTGGTGTTTCCACCATTAACTCGCCCCCCTGCAATCAACTAAGATGTTCTACCGCAGTTCTAACACGCTGGTCGGTTGGATATAACCGCTCTGCTCGGTCCAGCACCTCTTTCAAAGCCTCAGCCCGTCCGACTTCTTTCATCAATAGTCCGACGTGATACAGTTTGTCCAAATTATCCCCAATGTGCGGACCAATTTGGTCCAAACAGTCCGCAGATTTTTGAATTTGACCGGATTTTACTAAACTGAATCCTTCGATTAGAATTTGGTCTAGTTGCCCATTTGTCCAGGTTTCTCTTTGTGCCCATGGCCACAAGCTTGGGTTCTCTGGTTCTGGAGCCTCACTTAGGGCTTGTTTTGGGATTTCTGGCGGGGTTATGGCAAAATCCTCATCAATGTCCGGAACAGGTGGAGGAGTCATTTCTTTGATTGAATCAGAAGGCGGGGAAGAGATAGTTTCCTCTTCGCCGATGTCCGGTATAGTAGGAGGAGTAAGTTGCTCATCAATATCTGGTATCGATGGTGGCATGATTGCTTGCGTTTGGGATTGCTCCTCAACTATTGCCTGACTCATCGAAATTTTTTCTTCTCGAGGCGGGGTTTCAGGAATCTCTATTCCGCCAACTATTTGCCCGGCATCTATATCTCGATTGGTCTCAATGTCCATATTTGGGCCACTTACTATTTTACCACCTTGTTCTGGTATGGGTTCTGGGACACTTGCAATTGGATCGAACTTCTGAAGATCTACAGATTGAGCATTTGGCCTTACATCACTCGATTCAATGGTCACTTCTTCCATTTTTTGATATTCTTTGACCTCGTTTAGTGTTGGTCCTTCGGATGCTATGAATTGGAATTGCTCCGGCGCCTCATCATCAAACGACGTTGGTTCAAACTGGTCGATGTCGACGTTGACCTCATCTAGGCTTAGGACTGCTTCAATTGCATAATCATCGTCTTGGTTGAATTCTTCTGTTTCAGCCATTAATAGATTGTAAACTTCATTTTGCTCATCTGCAGATGGCATACTGCCTTGATCTCTCATCGGTTTTTCGAATTCAAAGTAGCACTGAGAGCATGATTTTGCATCTACAGCGTTGTCAAAACCACAAAATGGGCAAGGATTCTGCTTGGATTCAGCAGCATCCTTACGTCGTCTAAACATATACCCACCTACTTCGCCGGTGATTCGATTGAGGTTTAATAGTGGCCTTCAATCGAGTAAATAAAGTATCAAAATTTGTTTCTTGATTTGAACACATAGATATTAGGGTGAGTCGGTTATTTTCGATGCATGGCTAAGAAGGGTAAGGTCATCAAGATGAATAGCCAGTCTAGCTCAAAAACGAAAAAAATGATTAAATTAAGTGAAGAACACGCTTTCAAAGTCAAATTCGATTTATCTCAACATCATTTAGAACACTACTCAGATCTAATCAAAAGAGAATTGGCAGATGAATCTGAGTTAATTGAACAGCGCCTCAAACAATGGCCAAGAAATAAATTAATTTCAACTGGAGTTGCATTATTTGATTTATCTTGCCGAACTCAAGGAAGGATTTTTGGAGAACCAATATTGGTCTTTGAATCCAATGATAGGCAACCCTTGGGCGACCATAACTTCTCACATGGCGATATCGTGATTATCAGCAGAGGAAACCCCTTGGACCATTCCGCTATTGAAGGAATCGTTCTTGATAAAAGAAGAGGTAGACTCAGAGTTGTAGTTTCTGAAAAGCCCAAGGGTTTGAAAAAAGGTTCTTGGAGATTGGATAAAGGCGCAAATAGGGTAGCATTCGATAGAATGAACGATGCTTTAATCAGATTTCATTCTTCAGAAAATGATTACGCCACTCCTCTGCGAGATTTGCTGATTGGTCTAGTCCACGACCCAGCTCATTCTGCATCCACACCGCCCGAAATTTCTGGAAAGAAAAGCAAAAAATCGATTGATATCGATGAACTACCGCTAAATGATAGTCAGAAATTAGCGGTTTTGAATTCAATAGATAGAAAAATTTCCCTTATTCAAGGGCCGCCAGGTACAGGAAAAACGCATACATCAATTCAACTTTTGAAGGTGATTTCTCAAATGGAAAGGGGGCCTATTCTGGCCACAGCGGCCTCAAATGTGGCAGTTGATAACCTACTTGAGGGATTGATGGAGAATGGAGTTAATGCAATTCGTATTGGAAGGCCAGTAAAGGTAAGAGAGAACCTTAGAAATTCGACCTTGGACGCTAAAATGGAGGTTCATCCTCTAAAACAAGATTTGGATTTTATCGAAAAAGAATTCCAAGAGATAATGAAAAAACTCCCTTCTCTACGTGGTAAGGATAAGGGAATGGCTCACAAGGACCTTAGCAGATGTAAAAAAGATAGGATGGATATCGAGAAAGGGATGATTAAATCTATTTTGGATTCTGCTGATGTAATTTGTGCCACAACAATTGGAAGCGGACACAAAATACTGGGAAATAGAAGATTCCCTGTTGTATTAATAGATGAGGCAACTCAAGCAACCGAGCCTTCTACGCTTGTACCAATATGTCGGTCAGCAAGACAGTTGATTCTTGTTGGCGACCACGCACAATTATCTCCGACCGTGATAAGTAAAGAAGCAGAAGAAAAAGGTCTAGGCTTTTCTTTATTCGAACGTTTACATAAACTGGGGGTTGAATCTACAATGCTGAAAACTCAGTACAGGATGCATCCTACGATTAGAGAATTTCCTTCCTCGAGATTTTACGATGGTAAATTGGATGATGGTTGTACCAAGTCTGAGAGGCCACCCCCTGCAGGATTCCTTTGGCCTGATTGGGACAAGCCAGTCGCATTCATACCTCAAGAAGGAGAAGATACCGCAGATTTTGAAGGGAATTCTAGATGCAATAGAGACGAGGCAGGTATTGTTTTACAGGTTGCAAGAGGATTACTAGAAACTGGGGATTTATCCGCTAAGGACATAGGTATTATTACTCCGTATAACGGGCAAGTGAGGCTGCTTAGAAGCCTATTTGAGGAGAGTGAAGAAAGTAATTCTATGGAAGAAAGTTTTCTTGATATCGAAATAAAGAGTGTTGATGGTTATCAAGGAAGAGAAAAGGAAGTCATAATTTTCTCATGCGTGAGGTCAAATTCTGAAGGCAATATTGGATTCTTAAAGGATAGAAGGAGGCTAAATGTGGCGATAACAAGACCAAAAAGAGGGTTGATCATCACCGGAAACCCAACCACGCTCAAACATGATCCTGTTTGGGCTTCGTGGATTGATTGGATAGAAGAATCGGGATTAATGGCATGGCACATTAGTTGATTACATCATAGCACACCTTGAAAATATGGATGCCTAGGCAATAACATGTCCGACAGTGTTGTGAGCATCCATTCAGCATCGGGGACTCTGGCTAAACAAGTGATTCAACAAGCTCCAGAAGGAATGCTCATAGCCCCTGTATGGAAGCGAATCGCAGCCTTTATGCTCGACACCCTTCTGATAACCATTGTGCTATCATTCATCACTCAATTGCGAGGTGGGCAACCGATTACTGCCGTGTTATTGCAATTCAGTTATTTTTCAGAAGGACCAAGGTATATTGCATTCTATTTGATGAACTGGGTGATCTTTTTTGTTTCATTTTGGCTCTATTTCAAATACACTGGTAGGGCTTATTCTCGCAGTTATGGGCAGAGAGCTTTCAGGATTGCTATTGTTCACGATAACGGAACTGTACTCGAACAACACCATTGGGGCAATAGAGCATTTGACAAGTTAAAGTATCTAATTCCAATAATTGGTTGGTTGATTTTTGGACTAAGAGATGCCTACAAAGCCCAGAGCAAGGATGCTGAATACAGGACCAGTGTTGATATTAAGAATCACACAGTCGCTGCGGTTGACTGGTCACTTCCTAGCGAAACAAGGTTCAAACTAAAATGATAAACAACTGCTACTAAGCAATGAATCAGTTGCTTCACAAAATTAGCATTGAATTGAAGTATTTGTTCCGAGTGCGTGGGCATAGGGATAGCGATGGTAAAGGAATATACTTCTTCTTCCGGCTCATTGAGTGCTAGACTAACCGATGTTTCGATGGAAATTGACGATGATGATGAAGATGTCATTCTTGTAATTCTAGAACTTTCAAACGAATCAGCCGTTCCTTTAGGAGGAGTGGATGTTCAAATTAAATCTTCAAGCGGTGCAATATTCAAGCCAAGAGAAGAAATTACCTCACTTAGTCCAGGCTCTACTCGAGCATTTTCATTTGAATTCAGGCTTGACACTGGAACATGGACATTTAGTGGCAATGCAAGCGGGATGAAAGTGGACATGGGACCGTTTGATGCTGCGTTTGAATATACGGCACCTTCTCAGAGAAGGTTGTCATCGGCAGTAGGTTCTTCGCTATTCACTGGAGCATTCGAAGATCACTTCTCTGATTACGGGAATGTGAAAGAGACAGAATTAATCAATCCTGATGATATTCAAGTGACACAATACACAATTGAAAGCGCTAGCGGGGGGAATCAAACAATTACCAAAACCGATGAGTTATCCGATGAACCAGAAGCAAGAGTACCTCCTTGGATGCAGAACAAACAAGAGAACATCCCCCCTGCTACTGAAATACTCAATCAACCGGTTAGGAATTTAGAGCCTCAAAATTCAGCTGATTTGCTTAAACTGCCGCTCTCATCACCTAGAACAGAAACTACCGCTGAAGATGAATCAAGTTCGGTAACCACCTCTGAGGATGTAATTGCAACCAATACACAAAACGACATTCTACTGCAAACAAATCAACCTGCAGTAGAAGAAACCGTAAGCGCTCCTACACCTCCATCAATGCCAACAGCACCGATTTCCTCCGCACCTACCCCACCTAGTCTGCCATCCAAATCACCTGACGGCGCATCTTCTAGACCCTCGAATGGGCCGGCTTCTGGCCCGCCTACTGGACCACCAACTGGACCGCCATCGGGACCACCAACTGGACCGCCTTCTGGACCTCCTACAGGTCCGCCAAAAGGCCCTCCTTCTGGTCCGCCAAGCGGCCCACCTTCATCCAATTAGAGGCTATCATATGAGCGACGAATACACAATGGAGTTATGCGGGAATCGCGCCGCTTACCAAGTAACCCCTAGTGGGATAACTAAAATCGATTTACAGAAAGTTGGCGAGACCATATCTGCAGCGGGATATGATGTTGGAATTCAAAATAGGCTTTGTTGGACATTCTCTGGTAAGGCAGACTTGACTCTTTACCCAAGTGGGAAATTACTAGTAAAAACTGAAGACAAAATATTAGCGGGTTTGATCGCTAAGACTCACATTGAAGATTGGCTTAGTTCGGAGTATTGATATGTCCAAAGATGAATTACTGAGTGCAGTAAATTCTCTCAACGCCGGTCTATGTGTTGTGTATCCAACTAGTACCCTACCAGGTCTAGGATGTAAGCCAACTAAGGAAGGTTTGGATAGGCTATACTCGATGAAGAACAGAAATGAGAATATGCCCGTCAGTCTGGGTGTATTCGACATGAATCAGGTTAAAGATTTGGTTTATTTTAACCAAGAAGTGCTTGATTTATTGAATAGCTTCGCAAAAGGTTCGATAACTCTCATCCTTCCTGCAAAAGAAACTCTTGATGCCAGATTGGGAGGAGATAATATTGCAATAAGAGTTTTCAGTAACCCAAAGGCATCTGAACTCGCAAAACTTGTTGGACCAATAAGTGCAACCAGTGCAAATAAATCTGGAGTGAACCCTCAAGCGGACTGTGAAAAAGCCGGTAAGGAGTTGGGTTTGCCCACCGATTGCATAGTTAGTGGTTTTTGCGAATCTGGTCTTGGCTCTACATTTGTCAAGGTTAATCTTAACGAGAATTGTACAGGTGTAGATACGGTAACTGTTATGAGGCAGGGCGTTGTACCTGCTAAAGACGTGGAAGCATGGTTGATGTCAAGGACGGAATGAAATACTGGCGAGACGCTGGCCATGTTGCCAGAAGAACGCTAGAAGCAACCAAAGATGTTTTGACAGTAGGAACCCCTTGGAAAGATGTTATTGAGTTTGCAGAGAGACATATCCACAGGCACGGTGGATCGCCAGCATTCCCCACTACAATAGGGGTAAACGAAATTGCAGCGCATTTCACTCCTGATCATTCAAATTTGGAACCCCAAGATTGGGAGGGAGACATGGTTTTGAAAAATGGAGATTTGGTCAAGATAGATGTTGGAGTTCATATCAAGGGCCACATTGGCGACAATGCACTTACATTTGAGGTCGGAAATAAGAATAATCACACCGACCAAATCAAAGCCGCTAGAGAAGCAAGAGATGCATCGATAGAACTGATGCATCCTGGTACGCCTTGGTACAAAATTGGGGCAGCAGCAGGCCAGGCTAGCAAGGATGCTGGATTCAAACCCATCAGAAATTTGTGTGGTCATCAACTCAAACCTTGGGTCCTACATGCAGGGGTTTCGGTTCCATCGTATGCTTGCGGTAAAGAAAACCAAGGTTTTCGCGGCACCGTTGAATCAGGGTCAATATATGCTGTTGAACCTTTCAATACAACTGGCAAATCCGGTATGATTGCAAACATGGGCAAGCACAACTCCTCAAATATATACAGGGTAACTGGATTCACAACATCCAGAAAGGCTCGATCAAAAGGTCAGTTGAAGCCACTTGGTGCTCAATTAGCAAGAAATTTTGAGGAGAGATACAACACATTGCCATTTGCTGAGAGGTGGGCTTATCCAATGTTAGAGAAACCGTTCCCAGATGCAGATGAAGCAAGTCGCCAAAGCAAATGGAATGCTCTGGTCAAGAAATTAATTAGCATAAGGTTCTTGGAAACCTATCATGCCCTAAAATGCTCAGACAATGGAATGATTGGACAATTTGAGCACACAGTACACATTACAGATGGTGGAGCTGAAATCCTCACCGTGGAATGATACAAGATACTTCAGTGATTGAAATTCGTGTGCAAAATAGATAGTTTTTCCACTGATTTAAGATATGATAACCAATATAAACTGTGAGCCCCTAGTATTGTCGAACAGGGTCGTGAGGTCTTCGTTGAGTGCATCCCATCCCCTCTCCGTTCGCTCTCACCCTGTTCACCTCTTTTTCTAACAAAATCAGTTGGAGTTATCAATTCTTCAAAAAATGTTATTTTTTACAATTTAGGCTCTCTATTCGCGTATTTAATCAAACCCTTTTCTGAAGAAGTAGGTAAAAATGGCTATTTTTACAAATTTATTGTACCAATTAACCCTTGGCGCGCGAAAAAATATACTTATCAACAATTTTAAACATGTCCGCAGTAATGCGGTTTTAACGTGCCAAATAGACTTCTTTAGGCGGTGGGTTTAAATATCGCGGCTACTGTGGGCGTAGTACGTCCCATGAGGGACAAGGAGGACAAAATAAATGAAGAACGAAAACAGAAACGAAGAAGCAGTAAGCCCAGTTATTGCAACTATTCTAATGGTTGCAATTACTGTTGTATTGGCTGGTGTCCTATACGTATGGGCATCTTCCCTTGCAGAGGGTAACACAGATGGTGACCTAACGCTATACGACATCAGTGCGGTTGATGCTGGCGGAGACGTAACAACAGGAACAGACGACGACTTGGTAAGAATTACCATGAACCAAGGATCAGATATTAACTGGGCTGCAGTTAAGATCTCAA
>PBDU01000027.1 GCA_002718195.1 Methanobacteriota archaeon
GGTCAACAAGGCCAGCAAGGTCAACAAGGCCAGCAAGGTCAACAAGGCCAGCAAGGTCAACAAGGCCAGCAAGGTCAACAAGGCCAGCAGGGTCAACAAGGCCAGCAAGGTCAACAAGGCCAGCAACAAGACAACGGTCAAGGTCAGCAACAACAAGGTGGCCAGCAAGGTGGACAACAAGGACAACAAGAAGCTGGTGATCAAAGCGGACAAAACCAAAACGGTCAGAACCAACAGCAACAAGGCCAAACTCAAAACGGTCAACAAGGTCAACAAGGTCAACAAACTGATCAACAACAAGGTCAACAACTTGACAACCAAGAGCAAAACGGCGAGAACGACAACGATGGCGATGGAATCCCTGATGAACTCGACAACGATGACGACAACGACGGAATTGTAGACGACCTTGATGCTAACCCACAGGACCACGACAACGACGGTATCGACGATGCTGAGGACAACGATGACGATGGTGACGGTATTGATGACGAAGAAGAAGTCAACGATGGCGATCCAAACACCAACATCTATGACCACGACAACGACGGAATTTCCGACAACGTTGACTTGGACCGTGACAACGATGGAATCGACAATCGCAATGACAAGTCAGAAACTGGTGACGACCTATCTCGTGACCACGACAACGACGGTATGGACGATGCAGTTGACGACGATGACGACAACGACGACATTCTAGACGTCGATGAAGCTGACGGCGCAACTGGTAACTTCCGCTACGACCACGACAACGACGGTATCTGGGACCTTTCCGATACTGACGATGATAACGATGGTCTAAGCGACTGGTTCGAGAACAACGACGGTAACCCAATGACCGGTCAATTTGATCACGACAACGACGGACTTGATGACATCGACGATGACGACGACGACAGCGACGGCATCTTGGATGAGTTAGAAGTTTGATTCGTTTAGTGAATTAAAGAGTAAGAACCAACTCTAGTTGGAGTCCGGATTATCGGGGGGCACGCCCCTCGATAATCCTCATTTCTTTTTTATCATATAATCAGGCAAAATTTAGTTTACTGTCAATCGATTTTTGCGATTGATACAGTTTGAATTTCTTGATACACAAAGTGCCAATTCACCCCCGCGATTCATATACAGTAAGTTGTGGACTTGTGTTGTTAGGGGTGTCCGTATGCTCTCAAAAGATATAACAGAAACAGTAGCAAAGAATAGATCAATCACAACATCAATATTTGTTGTGATGCTGATGGTAATGAGTACAACATTGACGATGATGGCTTCTCCATCATACGAGGCTAGTGTTGAATTCAAAGAAGTAGATGGTGTTGCTGTTCCTATGACTGCCGGACAACTAACACATCAAGGAGGCCAAGGTGACTGGGATGCTCCAGAGGCAGTTTACGACCTTTCAGCGCACCCAGCTCTTAGCGATTTGATGTGGGCTGACCCTGGTGTTGCATTTGGAATAATTTCGGACCCAAGTTCACTAGACCTACTCCTACCTGAATATTCCACTTTCTTAGAAGAAAATAATCGTGATGACCACGACAACGATGGCATCAACGATCTAAACGACTTAGATGACGACAATGATGGAATTTACGACTTAATCGAAAGATTCGATGGTTGCTATGGAACGGACCCATTCGACCACGACAATGACGGTATTTTGGACGCTGATGATTATGATGACGACAATGATGGAATCTTAGAAGGCCCAATCGACATTCCTGCTTTAGAAGCATTGGGACTTGACCCTGTCAATGTAAGCACAGACAGGTATGTTGTTTCCACAACTATTCACCCACTAACAGGACAACCAGTGGGGAATTTCTACCTTGCTGATCAAAACCCAATGGACCACGACAATGATGGTGTAACCGATGAGGATAACGATGGAGCAGGTCCTGGAAGATATGATGAGGACGATGACAACGATGGAAGGATCGACCAATTCACATGGCCATGTGACTTTGATAATGACGGAGTGCAGGATTATTTTGACACCGATGACGATGATGACGGTATTTTGGATGTCGAAGATGAGCACCCATACGATGCTACCATCACAACACTGATGTCTGCATCAGGAATGATGTTCGACGCCCCACAAACATGGCAGTTCAACGATTACAGAACTTATTCTGGCGGCGTAAATTTCGTCAATGCTGAAGCAAATAGAGTAAATGCACCAGGGGCACCAGCATCAGGATTTACTGGAATCGGTCAAGATGGAGCAACATGGTCAAGACAAGGAACTCCTGCTTTCACAACCATTGTTGACGGTGACCTAGATGGCGATGGAATTCCTAACTTCCTTGACCCTGACAACGAAAACGACGGAACTCCAGATAACGTTGACACCGATGATGATAACGATGGAATATTGGATATGGTTGATCCAGACGACGATAACGATGGTATCCCAGATGTTTGTATCAACATAGACACCAACGGTGACGGCATTGATGATTACCTTAGAGATAACAGCTCTTTACCTTACCAAACTCCAGGTGGCGACACCGACGGAATAACCGGTTTAGATTGTGAAATCGATTATGATAACGACCTTGATGACGATAAAATGCGCGCCTTCGACCAAAATTATAACGCGGTTTACGATTGGTTAGACCTAGACATGGGTGGAACAACAAGCCCCGACAATCTTGGTAACGTCCTTGTAAGCACAGACGCGCTCAACTTCGAGTATGATACAGACAACGACCAAATTCCAAACGAAAACGATTCCTTCCCATTGAATACCACAACAGAGGTCGCTGGTTGGAATTGCCCAAGTATCTCAAATCCAAACCCAGTTAACCCGAGCATCAATTGTAACCTATACAGAGCATCATACTCTCAATTTAACGACTGGGATGGCGATGGAATCAGTAACTGGGACGACGTAGACGATGACAATGACGGAATCATCGATCCTCTAGATATCGACCCAGATTGTGACTTGGATAATGATGCAGATTTGCATGCGATTAACGGGGCACTTTACCGTGACGACGGTCCAAACAATGTTGATTCTGACGTCGATGGTGACGGTTTGGAAAATGATGTTGACTGGGATGATGATAACGATGGAATCGCAGATAGGTATGATCCAGACGATGGAAACTGTGGTATTGTTGACTCAGATAATTCAGACGCATTCGCAACTCCATTCTATCCTATCCAAGACCAGGCTTCTCTAGACGGTTCTCTAGACAGTCAGTCATACACCGATAATACCAGTGACTGGTGGTCAATGGTATACGGGCACAATCCATTTTCTGATATGGTTATCAACTACAATGGATATGACGCAACAACCAACCCTGTTACTGCAGGAGAGGTTCCAGAATTCTATTGGTACATGTATGCACGCTGGTCTTCTTACCAAGGTAGCAACGACTGGGACATTGATACAGACGGTGACTCTTTGATCAATGGTTTGGACGTTGACCAAGATGGCGACGGAATGCCAGATTGGTTTGACCAAGATGAAGGAAATGATGGTAAATTAGACGTCAATGACATCAAGATGGGGGGTACGCACGACCAAACAAACTGTGGATACACAGTCGGACAACTTGGACAAGGTTTCGTCTGTGGTCTGGTATACTCTCTAGCCTACCACATGCCTCTAAACGGAGTCAATGCACAATTCGGTGCACCTTACTCTACAAGACCTGACGTAGCTATCGACCAAGGCAACACCGCTGGTGGTCCATCAGGAAACTGGGGCTGCACAGTTGGAGCACAAGGTGGATGCTATCACTACGATTTCGGTGCTGATGGAAACCCTGAAGCAGGAATTACCCACACTCAAATGGTAGACAACAGAGATGCTTACATCACTTGGGTTGGACTACTAACTGGAATTTGGCAATGGAACTCAGATAATGGAGCGGAAGCTGATTTCCCTGACGAATTAGGAGCCGACCTGATCAAGAATGATGAAGATGGCGACCAAGACGGTGACTTCACAAACAAGACAGTTGATCTCGATGATGATTATGACGCTGTTTACGATTGGTTCGACGTTGATGATGACAACGATGGAGTATGGGACTACTTCGAAGTCGATTCAAACGATGACCTAGACGATGATACAAACCAAGATAATGGAAACTTCTTCTCCGGAAATAACTGTGTAGACAACGATGACGATGGTAATGACCTGGATGCTGATGAAGATGGATTTTTCCAAGCGGTTTGGGACAGGGGAATCATGTCCCAAGGACTTCTTCAACCATCTTTCTATGACGTAGACAACGACAACGATGGTGTACCTGACGGTGAGGACTGGGATGATGATAACAACGGTATGTCAGATATCTTGCAAGACCAAACAATCAGTTGCTTCTGGGGTGAAGAGCAATCTACCTGGGACCATGACAACGATGGAATAGTTGACTGGGAAGATGATGACAAGGATGGTGACGGGCGTACCGATATGGATGAACTTCTAATCTCCGATGTTGCACCATTCGACCACGACAACGATGGTCTACGTGACGACCTTGACGACGACGATGACGCTGATGGAATGAAGGACGAAGACGAAGTTCTCCTATGGCCTACACGTTTTGGCGTTCCATCCACTAACCCTTGGGACCACGATGACTTTGGTGGAGATGACGGTATTGCTAATCCAAATGATCCAGGTACGGGACCAGACGTAATCGACAACGATGATGATAACGATACCAGAATTGATGCAGATTATGACATCTTGGAAGAAGGATATACATCTGACCCATGTACTAATGGTGCAGAATCATCAGACTGGGATTCTGACAATGACTGTGTTCCAGATGAAGACGACAAAGCACCTACATTCATTACACTGAATATGCCTTCAGAACTTTGGATTGATGCAAGAACACCATCACTTTTCACCGGACACGTAGATTGGGTTAACGTCGCTAGCGGAGTATTCGAAGCAGCACCTGGGCTCCCCGTCCAAGTTCACATCGAGTGGGCTGTTAACAATACAACAGCGATTGAAACAATCGATGTATTGACTGACCAGAACGGTAACTTCACGGTTGGACAATTCCTATTCCCTGAGGACATAACAGTAGGAGATTCAAGCACTTACAGAGTATATGCTGAAGTAACCGAAATGTTTGCTTTCAATGGAAACAAATCCCAAGAATACAGCGTAGGGGTAAGCGCAAATCTAACTGTTGATTACAGCGCATGGACTTATTTTAGAAGCGATGAGCAACCGTTCTGGTTGGACTTCAAATCACACTACACAGCAGACTGGGAAAGAGGGATCTATGACAATAGAATCGTTCACGCTCCAATGACTTTCTCCATATTTGGTGGACAGTTTGGTAACCTAACACACCCAACTAACTTCACTGGTCTTGATGGAAATGGATACAGAGCAGATGAGACCGGTTGGGCTTCACTAACTTTCGTTCAATCCTTAGGAATCAACGGAACATGGAAGCAAGTTAGGTGGAATTCCACTTTGGATAATGGACCTGGACAAATTCCTGGAGGCTATGAGCAAATTATCTGGGATAGTTTGACAGGAAAGCACAATGTATTGGAGGATTCACAAGGTAATCCAGTAAGGTATGATTACACCAATACTAGCTTGCCCCCAAGCGATCTGGAAATCATAGCTAGAGTAAGTCCAGAACTTGCCTCGGAATGGCCATTCCCATACACTTACGGTGATGCATCTGAGCCATTCAGTATCAGAGTAATGCACAGAATGAACATCAACGGTACATTGATTGTATCTGGTACCAACCCTGTGTTCTACTTCGATGCTACCATCAACAACGGAGATGGAACCTTTGGAAATTGGGCTACACTATTCCATGCAGAAGCATTGCAGAACGCTAACATGGACTACAACCAAGTTTCAGCATACAAACCATACCCGACAAATTGGGATGGTAACCCTGTAACTCTGATCGATGAAGCGGCTAGATTGAGGCCATTTATCTCAACAAATAGCACACATTGGTTTATCCAATTAACAAATGGCGGGGATGGAAACCTACCTCCATGTGGAGCGGTTGACCCAACTGATCCTAACAGTGCTGTTAGATGTGAAATTGTACCTGAAATGAACACAGGAGATTCCTTGGTGGTAACAGGTGCTGTAAGCAACAGAACCAACCAACCATGGACTGCAGATCCTATCGCTCTTCAAGTCGACATTGACAACAATGGACAATTCTTGGGGGCTCAGGAAACTGCTTACACAGCAAGACCTACCTTACAGGATGGACAAGCGAAGTATGAGTACAACTGGACATGGTTTAACCAATATGGCAGTGGAACTTATGGTCTAAGAGTCGACTTTACCAACTCTGCATTCTACTTCACAGGAAACTCATCTACACTTGCTCCAACTGGTGCTTACATCAACGTGACAGTCATCGGTGAGAGCGACTTCTTGATGACTTCTATTCCTCGTTTGTATAGGAACACAACCACTGTTATCCAAGCAAAACTTGTTGACAATGCTTTGAGACCAATCAGAAACGAACCAGTCAATTGGACATGGTCTGCTGATGGAAGAAATGGTGTTAACTTCACAGATGATAACGGATTCTTTGAAGTGCCATTCAACGTATCTGCTGATGATGCTCTTGGTAACTTCAGTCTGCAGTTCGAGTTCCCAGGAAATGACCTAATTAGAGGAACAACAGCCAATCAGTATGTATGGATTGTTTCCCGAACATATCTCGGCGTGGTAGATACGGATCCTAATTTACGACAGTCTGGTGATAGATGGGACTTTACGGCTACGGTGAAGGATGACGCTAAAACTCCTCAGAGAGATTCCAATGGAGCGGCATTAAACGGACCCGATTCGCCAACTGGCGGTTTGGTCGATGTCATCTTTGAAGGTACAGATTTCGATAGCGTACAACACAGACAGATAGTCGCTACGCTAGCGCCATCGGCTGGATTGATTTCCCTACCTGAGCCACAGCCTGACGGATCACACCTATGTTTCTACGACGGTAATGGCGATGGATTTGCTGACAGAGATACCAACCAAGACGGTATTTTGGAAACTTCAGAATCAATTGGTTGTTTGAAGGCTAACATATCTCCATTGAATCCGGGAATCCTAAGAGATGACCCAGCTTCTTTCTTGCCTGACGGTTTCGGACCAGTCAACGTAATCTTGAGATTCAGAGAGACCCTGCCAAACGAGGGATGTGAAGAACTTGAGATCTCTTACCTTGGAATCCAAGGTCAGTGGGATCCATGTACAACCGTCCCTGGTAACGACCACTACAGAATCACCATGACAAATAACGCAAATGGGTTCTCACTGATTGGTAGGACATCACTGGATGTAGACGATCAAATTGTTTACACAAGCGAAATAGATCCTCTAACAGGTGAGGTAGTTCCAAAGCCAATGATTGTCACAGGACAACTAACCGATGAATTAGGAACTAACCTAACCAACAGACTTGTCAGAGTCAACTATGAGATGGTAAACGGACAAAGTGGACCTGTAGCATGTCAAAACTCAATGACAGATGGCGCCGGTAGATTCTCTATCCTGTGCCCTCTAAGCGGTGTTCTAGCAGGTAAGGCTAAGGTCACAGTTACCTACTCTTCCTATGACAACAACGATGCATACAGATATGAAAACAAGACCATTGTAACCGAATTCGATGTTTTCTCCAACTCCACTCTGGCAATTACAGAAGTAGGACCATTCAGGTCATCTGTAGAATCTTACAGAGCAGAGAATGGATCCATTTTCCCTGTATTGTACTTGAAAGAGTCTTTCCACGTTGACGCAATGCTCACACAGTCCAACGGTCAATTCGTCGGCGGAAAGTGCTTGAACATCTACCTAGATCCACAAGACAACGTTAGACCAATTGCAACAATCAGAACCAGCGAAATCGATGGTTCGATTACTTGGTACAGTGGTGACCCAACACAAAACCCGACTCTGAAGGGTGTTGAAACCACCGGTGGTAAGCGTGAAGGATTCAGAACTCTGAGGGTTGCTTTCGAGCCAGACCGATCAGTGCCAGGCGGTTGTGATAAGGATATTTCCAATGTATTGAATGGTTCAAGCCAAGACCTAACCGTATTGGTTAGGTCACGTGTGGACCTACAGATTAAGCAATCTTGGTCCTATGTCGGTGATAACGGATTGTCTGGAGGCACTGTAGATGGTTCTGTTGCTCTGCTAAGAGACAGAATCGACTTAGCTGTTGCAGACCAAGAGATAATATTCGCTCAGCAGTATTGGTCTGTTAACCAGTCCGAATGGGTGAATTTGGGAACAATCAGAGATTCTACAAGTGTACAAGGTGTCGCTAACTTCACATGGGAATACCCAGGACTAAGCTGTCCAGAGGAGCAGTGTGATGGAAGATTTAGAATCATAGCATATTATGCAGGTTCTCCTTACTTTGCAGCATCAACTGACAACATTACCCACGAGATAACCTACCTAGAGCCAGTATTGACAGAAGGCACAGGATTCCTCACACCGGGCAGAATTGTTTCAATATCACTGATTCTAGTGGTTGCGTTAATCTTGGGTGCTCTGTATTACCAGAACCAAATCGCAAGAAAGCAAGTCGACCATCTACGTGGTCTAATTCACGGAACAGGTTATGCTCTAGAGATTGGAAACGAGTATATCGCGACCATCTTCAATTGTTACAAGGATCTTGTAAAGCACTTCAAGAAACACGGCTACATGAAGAAGGTATACGATACCACAAGAGAATTCGAGCATGCGGTTAGAGCATCATTCCATATGATTCCTGAAGACCAGCTAGATGCATTCTTGTCATTATTCGAAGAAGCAAGATACTCTGACCACACAATTGGTGCAGATCAAAGAGACAGAGCAATTGCAACTCTTAAGGCAATCTCTACATCATTGACTATGGCTCTTGGTGAAGAAGGAACTGTAGAGCGCAAGACCGTTGTTGGTTTGTACGAACAAACCACAAAGGCTGGCGAATTCAAGACAGCAGACGGTACAGTTATCCAAGCAGGACAAACTGAAGGCGAAGATTCTGGCTTCAGCATTTGATTGCCCCGGTAACTAAACTAGCTTGGAAAGCCCAGCAGGAGGGACCTTCTGCTGGGCATACCTTCAAGGGATTGGTGTAGTGTGGCTAGGCTATGGAAGACTGGAAATCACTAATCGACCAAGCAATGCAAATCGAGAACGAAGACGTTTTGAAAGCACATTCAACTTATACACAAGCTGTAAGAAGTGCTCTTGTTAACTGTCAACATCTACTAGGTGATTATGAGGCTGCGAAAATCTTCGAATCTTTTTATGGGGCGCTTGTTGCTTACTCCCAGACAGTTATGCTCAGACTGAAGGCTGAGGATGCTGAGCATGGGGGCGTTGACCACGCTTTCAGAGCAGGACAAGCCTACGGGGTAAGTTGTGTTTTAAACCATCTTGTTGATGAATTAACTGATGTAGGGGGAATCACCATGCTGCAATCTCTTGATGATTTCAGCGACACTCTCCACGAAGAGATAATCGAGGAAGCAACAGCCTCTGGTCTAACAGTGGAATTATTGGATGCAAAGGGCGAAGTTTTGTTGGACTAAAACCGCGACACTGCGCGTATTTACGCACCACCTTTCGCGAGGGTGGATTCATAAAGGGTAGTCATCACGGCGACTTGCTTCACAGCATCGAGGGAGTTACATGAGCCAACCTAAGAACAAGACAAACCCACGTTTGATCGAGACAATCGATCAACTAAAGGCGCAGTCTCGTGAAACTGGGTCGGCACTGTGGCGAGATGTGGCACTACGTCTTTCAAAGAGTCGTAGCAACTGGACTCAACCAAACTTGAGTCGAGTTACCCGCTATGCACCAGAGGGTGCAATAGTGCTTGTTCCAGGCAAGTTGCTTGGAACAGGCGAATACAGCGGAAAGCACACAATCGCAGCATACAGTGTCAGCGCAGGAGCGAAGACTAAGGTAGAAAATGCAGGCGGTCGTGTTTTGACACTGACTGAATTAATGGATGAAAATCCAAGCGGAAAGGGGGTTGTTATTCTTGGATGATACAACCTACGTATTTGACGCAGATGGTCTAGTAATGGGCCGTTTGGCAAGTATTGCTGCTGAATTGCTGATAAAGTCAGCAAGAGCAGACCGTGATGACAAAGTTATCATCGTCAATGCAGAGAAAGCAATCATCACAGGAAGCAAGGATTCAGTATTTGCAAAATACCACAGCAAGTACAAATTGAACCACGCAAGAAAGGGACCTTATTTCCCACGTATGCCTGACATGATCATGAAGAGGTCTGTAAGAGGCATGCTTCCATACCAATCCAAAACAAGCGGACGTCGTGCTCTAAAGAATTTGAGAGTCGAGATTGGAACACCTTCATTCTTGGCTGATGGAATGCCTGAGGGACACGAAGAAGGAGATGTATCCGCAATCAAGAGAGGCTTGCCAGACAGATTCGTTCGTCTTGGTGAAGTCAGCGCTAACCTAGGCGCACCAACACACAGATGGGGTGACAACTGATGGCAAAGAAGAGCAAAAGCGTACAATCCTCAGGTAAGAGAAAAACTGCGGTAGCTCGTGCTAGTGTTACTCCAGGAAAAGGTCGCGTTAGAGTTAACAGCGAACCTATCGAAATCCTACAACCTTCACTGGCACGCAGAAAGGCAATGGAACCACTAATCATCGCTGATGCAATGAACAGATTGAGCAAGGTTGACATCAACGTTGTAACCAACGGCGGTGGAATCATGGGTCAAACTGACGCAATCAGAACAGCGATTGCCCGTGGTCTTGTCATGTACAATGGCGGAGCAGAAGGCACAGATGATGAATTGAGAGACGAGTATCTAAGATTCGACAGAAGCTTGTTGGTTAACGACCCACGTCGTAAAGAGCCAAAGCATCAACTTGGTCGTGGTGCTCGCCGCAAGAAACAAAAGTCCTACCGTTGAGGTGTGTTTAGATGATTATACCAATAAGATGTTTTTCATGCGGAACTGTAATCGCTCACAAGTGGGAAGAATACCAAGAATTGGTGTCCTCCGGTGTAGAACAAGCGGATGCTATGGATCAAGTTGGTCTAGAGCGTTATTGCTGCAGAAGAATGTATGTTGCTCACATTGACCTATTGGAAGATGTTGCAGTATACAGTGCACCAAGAGCTTGAAACAATTGACTTGTTTTTGCTACATGGTTGAGCGGAAGCAATATTCCTCAACTCTCAGGGCTTGTTAGAAAATACTACATCCAATCGGTGTTAGGGCAGGCTAAGGGCTTGTGGGTTAGCTTGGCCTATACTTGGCGGCTGGGGGCCGTCAGACCCCTGTTCAAATCAGGGCAGGCCCACCATTCACAGTAGCTTAGTTAGTAACTGCAAGATCGTACTGACGACTATGTTCAAATCTTGCGATAAGTGTTTGATTGAAGATTAGTTTGTTCATATTAGGGTTTAATTGATGTGCTAAAAGCAAATCCCAGTTTTATGCGTGGAACGAACTTAGCCCTACCAAATCTTGGCAAAGTATCTTCTGTGAGTTCAAAAAAGACCCGCTCTTTGTCACTTTGTGCTATATTTTTGATATCAATATTAGCGCCACTAGCAGTAAATCCTGTATCTGCTGATGTAATCACATCCGATGCTACTTGGTCAGGGAACTATGTTCTGACCTCGGACTTGATTATCGAGTCAGGGTCCAAATTAACAATCCAATCCGGTTCTGTGATAGATGCCAAGGAATATGCCATCATAGTAAATGGAACCCTTGAGGCATCAAATGTCGAATTCCTCACTACTACAACAGGAACCAGTAGTTCGCATGGAGCGGGTATTTGGACCGGTATTGTCGTCAACTCCGGAGGCTTAACGGACCTCGATACAGTGAAAATTACTGGAGCCGAAACTGCAGTTGTCAATCATGGACAACTGATTTTCGAATATAGTGAAATCGAAGACGTTTTCATCGGAATTGACAATCAAGGAAATGCAGAGGTATCCAATAGCACTGTATTTGCATCAGATGTTTACGGGATTAGAAACCAAGGTACAATGAATCTATACTTCGGAAATATCTCTAATTCAACAATCGGTCTGGTCAACACAGGACAAATCATGGTGGCAGACACGCAAATAAGCAATGCTGGAGTAGGTTTTGATTTAGACGGTGGAAGTTCTGAATTAACCCGAATATCAACACAGGGAATGCTGGTCGGAATTGCCTCTGCTCAATCGGCAGCGGTCAATGCCTATTCTTGGACAGGTAGTGACATGGCTTTGGCTCTTGACCTAGCAGATTCCGACGATTTTCACCTCGATTTTGCTAGCATATCATCCTCGAGGTTTGTTTACGCAACAGCATTGCAATCGAGTTCTATTAGTGATGTTACCCACATTGGGAATACAGATGAAACAAGAGCGGTATTAGATGTGAATTGTGTAGGCTTTTGTGATTTCATTGACATAGAAATGGAATCAGTACTGAATGCAGTATCAATTAACGGGCAGGGCACAACAAATATCTCACAATCTTCAATAAACTCTACAGGCAGAGTAATGGACATTTCTGGTGCTGGAACTACCTCTCTATCAGAGGTTGAGATGATTTCAAGCGGGACAGGAATCTCAGTAAGTAGCGCTGACTTATCTGTCACTGATTCTGCGCTGGAAATGACCTCCTTCGAACAACCAGCAGTTGTCCTTCTAGGCGGAAATCACCGCCTGGATGGACTATATGTCAACAAATCATATTCTGCTTTGGATACATCATCTATCGCAATGGATGTTGATTATGCAACCATAAGTGGTTCGATGGCTTACAGTACTGGATTTGCATTTGGTATAGACTCTCTATCCTCCCAAATTAATGTTGATCAACTCACTATCTTTGATGGAGAAGACGAGGGATTGAGACTAATCGATTCAAATTTACATGCAAATATTTTGAAGACAAGGGTCCAAACAAACGGGGCAGATTTGGAAAACTCCGAATTGACAGTTGGGCTCTGGGAAGCGAATCTTCATTCTATACCATTACTAGTGGATGATTCCTCCTCAGCCATAGTAAGAGATTTCAGACCCCAAAATCGAGGAGGAATAGCGGATGCTATGGGTGATGGTGAATTGCTATGGGGAGGTAACTCAACACCTTCCTTGTTAACCTCAAGCAGTGCCGAATTATTAGAAACTCCAGTTACATTTACTGATTTGAATGGAAATCCAGTAAGAGCAAATATCGAGGTGAATCGATTCAGCATGATTGCAGATGAAAACGGAGCAGCAACCTTGCCCCTACTACAGTCGGGAAGTGTAGTTGATGCCAGTCTCAATGGCTCTGGTGTTAGAGATACTCTGACTGGTGGGCAATTAGGACAACAGATGCAGCTACCGGTGATTCCTCTAGGAGACTGGGTTATTCAAAGTGGAGTGAATGCAATATTGACGGCAAAACATGATGGAACACCTCATTACCTATTTGGAGATCTTGATCTGAGGACTGGTTCGTCATTGACTCTGAAAAACACCGTTCTAAACCTTTCATCAGGACACGAGGTTGACATTGAATCGGGTGCCAACTTCTATGGGGAATCGGGTGTAATTAGAGCAGATTTGGTTGCAATTCAAGGAAATGCTGGGCTATTTGGAGCAGGTGAAGAAGGACTGGTATTAGACGCTGCAGTAAGTTGGTCTTGCACCTCAACTAGAGAGATATCCAACATAAGGATGACCTCAACTTTGAGCCTTCCTCCAATGTGTGATGTAAAACTGACCAATGGCTCTGTGGAGGGAATGATTACTGTGGGAACTCAAGGCTCATTTGAATTATTAACTACATTTAACGCTAAAGCAATCGATAAAGGCGAGCCAATTGTTGGCGCTGATATAATTATCAACGGACAAACCAGCCAGACTAATTCTGATGGAGTGGTTTCTGTAACTCAATCTTCCCTAACAGTAACCGACCAAGGTCGAATTGAAACTGGAATTGTCACCGTCCAGTTTAGCTATGGTGATATCACACAATTATATTCTTGGAATACGATTTTTAGTATGGATTATGATTTCATTGCATCAACTATTACCAGCGGTTTCACTAATGATTGGGTTTTGCTAGAAGAGATATGGTCACCATATTATCTTGCTAATGATTTGACGATCGGAGAGTTCGGTGTTTTCACCGTGCGTGATGGAGTCGAGGTCAGACTTTCTGAAGGAGTATCAATCACCGCAGTTGGAAGGATAGACATCGGAGCCGCAGTTTTGCAATCAACTGGCAGCGGTGCAAGGTGGTCTGGCATAGTCGTGGATGGAATACTTGGAACAACTGTCGACATCAATGGAGCCAACATTCTGGAATCATCTCCTGCAATTCACGTTTCTGGAAAAGGAGATTTGACGATAATTGATTCAAATTTCGCTAGGTCTAGTGGTTCTGATCCACTCATTCAAATAGATGCAAATTCAAATTCTGAAGTTGATATTTCAGACTCACTATTCAGTGATTCAGGCTCCCAATGTATCTATGCCCAAGGTGAATCCAGCATGCTTCATTTGAGAGATGTAACGATGCAAAGATGTGGCGGAGATGGCGCATATATTCGCTCTACTTCGGTTGATATCGATGGGCTTGAAGTAACGGATGTGGGAGGCAAAGGACTTCATTTCACAGATGTTTTAGGTAAAGCCAACTCTCTGAATGTTCAAACAGATAGCGGAGAATCAGCGATAGTTCTTGACTACATTTCTGGTGATTTTGCAGTCAGTAATATCTCAGTATCATCTTCAGGTGCAGCAGGATTATCAGGCTCCTTTAGTGATGATTTACAGGTCAATGGAGTCAACGCTTTGAGTATACCAGGTATTGACTTCGATGACTCAGCAGGCATGATTAGTGATATTGAGGTCCACGGGCAAGGAACGGGTACAGGAATTACAATTCATCATTCAACAAGAGAGCAAATGATTCTGAGTGACTTGAATATCACTGGTGTAAGCGTTGGAATTGATTTACATGATGATGGTTCATGGCAGGACAATATACCTACTATGGTGCAAAGAGGCACAGTATCTGCACAAACTGCAATAGTTTCAGACTCATACCCTGTTGAGATTCATGCGTCTTCTTTGAGTGGGGATGTTGAAGCATCTAATTCTCAAGTAAAGATGTTTGAATCCATAGTTGATGGAAATTTTAACGCGGTTGATTCAACAATAATGTCATTCTCGAATCACTTTGTAGATGCTACATTCCAAGGACAGCAAGTAGCGGTTGAAGTTGTTGTTGATTCTCCATTCGGACAAGAATACGATATTACAAAATCCGGCATAGGAGTGTCAATTGATGTTCTGTACGAACTAACTGATTCAAGCGGAACCCAGAGCGAAATTAACCAATCAATCTCTGTATCATCCGAGGGATTGCCTCCAGAGACAATTGATTTCGCAACCGGTCTTGATTCCGAGAGGGATATTGTTGTGTTATTTTCCGGAAATGATGCGCCAAGCATCGAATTCTTGAGGCCATACTCAGGTCAAAGATTTATGGAGACTGAATTAATTAACGCTACAGTGACCATTTCTGATGATTTATCCGATCTAAATGAGCTGACTATAACTTGGACAATCACTGATTATCTCGGAAGAATTGTAATGGATGGACCGTATGATACAAACTGGCCAATTACGGACATTCCATCTGGAGAATATGTTATCGAAGTGACAGTTACTGACCATCTTGGAGCTACATCAACCAAAGCCATGGATGTTGTGATTACCCTACTCGATTCTGATGGAGATTGGACTCAATCCTGTAATGATGATACGGGAAGAGATGCGCTACTGGGTGTTTATTGCGGTCCTGATGTTTCTGATGAAGATGATGATAATGATGGAATACGCGATGAAGATGATGCGTGGCCAAACGATCCTTGCGTGTCCAAGGATACCGATTCAGACGGGCAGCCTGACACAATCGATTGCCCAGAAGGATTCACTACTTATCTAGTGGAAGATCAGGATGACAATGGAGATGGAATTATGGATGGAACCGAAGGAAATGAGGACTCTGAAATGTCTCCATTTGTCCTTGTAATTCTGATTTTGATTCCGTGCATATTAGGTATTTTCTTGTTCAAACGTAGAGGGTCTAGTCCGGAGCGGATCAACCTTTCAGAGCTTGATGAGAGACACCTTTGAGGGATTGAAATGGTGGAAGTAAGTCTGCCAAATCCGAATTTAATCGGCGGCATCGCAATTCTCATTCTTGCTGGAATTGTGATTTGGGATGCGTTTTGGCTAACAAAACAACGCACAGATGTGCCTAAGATTGGAGAATTATCTGCGGGATTTGCATGGACTAGTGAAGGGTCTAATGAAGTAATCAGACAATGGGGAAATCTATTCTCGATGGCAGTGATGATGGCTTTGCCATGGGGCTTTGTGGAAATTTCTGGAACATCATATATTTGGGCATTAATTTGGGATGTGCTTCTAAGTCTGCACTTGATATCTTTATTGATTCCTAAGCGATATGCGGTTAGCAGAACTCATCTTTTTGCTGACGGACAGAGATATTCTTGGGAGCGCTTAAAACTTGCAAAAAAACAGCCAAAACGCAGGATAATGCTGCTACGGAAAGGCTGGGGGGTATTCGGGCCACTTCCTGTTGGAGTAAAACAAAAGGAGCGAGAAACTGCTCTTGAATGGATCAAGGCAGCTATTGAACAAGGTGAAAAATGGGATGAAAGAGTCTGTATTTCAAACCAAGAAGAATAGATTATAATGATTCATTTTTAATTAGTATTGAATTGGTTTAGCGAGTATTTATTGGCGGAACCTCGTACCCTAATTTGGTGAGGTAATGGAGTACACACGAAGCGGTGAGGACTTATTTGTCAGGCTTGACCCAGGAGAAGAAATCCATGCCACATTAAGAAAATTAGCAGATATCGAAGGCTTTGATGCAGCGGCTATTACAAGCGGAATTGGAAGGACTAGGAACAATATTTACGGATTTATGGACCATAATCACGTCTATCATCGCCATGAGTTGAACGAGCCTAGTGAATTAGTTACTCTTCAAGGAAATCTAGCCCGCCTTGAGAATGGAGAAGCATTCACTCACATACATGCTACATTTGCCGATGATGACATGAATCCTTGTGCAGGACATATGTTTGAAGCAACTGTTGAGGTTGTTGCTGAAATACACTTGAGGATATTATCTAAAGCAATCATGAGTAGGTGTCCCTTGGAAAATTCACAATTTATTGCACTAAAATTTGATTAGAGGAGTTGGTATCATGTCACAGGAAAGAATTGACTGGTTGGCTCGTGAAATAGCTCGCCATTCACATCTTTACTATGTTGAAGCATCTCCTGAGATAAGTGATGCAGAATTTGATATTCTCTGGGATGAATTAAAGCAACTTGCGCCGAATCATCCCCAACTACAGTTGGTCGGAAGCGATCCAGACCCTGGGTCTGTGAAAGTGGAACATCGATTTCCCATGCAAAGTCTTGACAAAGCAACCTCAGATGACGAACTTAGGCACTTTGCAACCAATACAACTTCAGGGATGACAGAATTCACAGCACAGCCAAAATTGGATGGTACGGCCTTATCCTTAGAATATCGAAAAGGTAGATTGGTCAGAGCAGCAACAAGAGGCTCGGGCACCAGGGGAGAGGATGTAACAAGAAATGCCCGAAAGGTCGGGAATGTTCCAGAACGCATCGGAATTGAAGTCGATATACATGTCAGAGGAGAGGTAGTAATGCCTCTTAGCACATACAATTCCAAGTATGCCCAGATTTCCCCAAATCCACGAAATCTTGCTGCTGGAGCGATGCGGCAGAAGGTAGCAGTTGGGAAAGCAGACCCTTCAGATCTCGTTTTCCAAGCCTATGATGCAAAGATTATTCCTTCTGATGAAAAACATCCGGATTCAATAACTCCTCCAAATTTTGAGAAGGACGATGATATGTCAACATGGCTGCGTGACATAATCGGAATCGAACCTGCTCCATGGACATATGTTGAGGCAAAATCTCCAAGTGAAGCCTCTGAAAAATTGATTCAAATTACTCATGATTGGACTGTAAAGAGAGCAGGATATGAGTATGAAATCGATGGAGTTGTGTTCAAAGTTGATGACCTTGCACAAAGAGAAGCATTGGGAATGACAGCCCACCATCCACGTTGGGCATTAGCATGGAAATTTCCTCCAGAAGAGGCAGTATCGGTATTGATGAAGGTGGAATGGCAAACAGGAAGAACTGGGACTATCACGCCGGTTGCAAATATCGCTCCTCAAACAGTTGCTGGGGTTACAGTCGAGAAAACGACATTGCACAACATAGGAGAGCTGGATAGACTGCAATTATCTATTTCAGATAAGGTATTGATAACTCGAAGAGGCGATGTGATTCCAAAAATCGAGAAATCTTTGGGACCGGCCACAGCAACTGATTTACAGAATCGATTCCATGCTGATGGGACGAAGTATGTGGCTAATTTCCCTGAAAAATCACCGATTACAATTCCAAAACAATGTCCTGCATGTTCGGGCAATATTGCGATGGAGGGGGCTTACCTTAGGTGCCAGAACCCGAATTGTGAGGCCAAAACTAGCAGGAGCATTCTATACTGGTGCAGGGCGTTGGAGTTAGATGGCGTCGGTGAAAAATTAGTCGACCAATTGCTTGAATCATCCTTAGTTACCAACATTGCAGACCTATACAGATTGGATAAAGAGGATATCTGTTCTCTTGATAGAATGGGTGAAAAATCAGCAGAAAATGTGCTCTCGGAACTTGAGACAAGCAAGAAAATGAGTCTCTCAAAATTCATTCATGCCCTGGGGATGAATGCGATTGGCCCTGAATTGGCAACTTTACTCGCAAACCATTTCATCAGCCTTGAATCTATTTTACAATGGCGCACAGAATGTGAGGGAGTAAATGGGATGAATACTGAAATTCTACATTCAATCGTTCAGTTAGATGGAGTTGGAGAAAAACTCGCTGTACTGCTGTATGAGGGATTAACCTCAAAATTAGACATAATTCATGACATCAGAGATTATCTTGAAATCAAAAACCAAGAAGTCACTGAATCAAAAGGAAATCTGATTGGAATGACCTTTTGTGTTACTGGTTCACTGAGTAAGCCAAGAAAAGAAATTCAGGAATTGATTAAATCTGCTGGAGGTAAAGTTGTAGGAAGCGTAAGCAAATCTCTGGATATACTCGTTGCTGGAGAAAAAGCCGGTTCAAAATTAACCAAAGCACAAGGCTTTGGAATTGCTGTTTGGAGTGAGGAAGAGTTGCTTAAGCAGATCTCATCTGATGAAGACGGTAATGTGGGCAATCTAGGCCAAGAAATCAATAATTTGGATGATGAAAACAAACCCAACCGCCAAACTCTATTTGACTTCTGAACTGGTTTTTTGTTATTTTTTCCAACATTAACATATATAGGTAATCCGTATATTTACTACCATGAATCGTACGATAGCACTGACACTAGTTTCCTTGATGTTACTTGTTTTTGCAACTCCAGTAATTGATGCAAACTCGGGTGGAAAATACAATTCTGCCTCTGGGTGCTCTTGTCATTACTCAGGTTCTTCTCCTACGATTTCCCACAATATTCCAACCGCTTACGATGCAGGACAGCAATACACGTTGAATATCTCGGTGAGCAGCTCAACTGGTCAAAAAGGAGGATTCAGTTTAGAAGTAAACAAAGGAACTCTCTCTTCACCAGGAGTAGGAATCGGTGCTGTTAAAGTGAATTCTGCGGGTAGTAGTGCTACTCATACAACCTCGAATAACAGAGCCTGGACATTGGCTTGGACAGCACCAGCAACAGGAAGCGGAAGCGTAACCTTCGGTTTAGCATGTATGGCTGCTAATGGCAATGGTGGAACCGGTGGAGATAGTTGGACAACAACGTCAGTAACCGTGCCCGAAACCCCCCAAGGAAACCAACCTCCATCAGCTAGTAACGCGTTACTTAGCCCTACAACTGCTAAGACTGCAGATCAGTTATCTCTAACATATAATTTCAATGACCCTGATGCAGACCAAGAATCTGGCTCCGTGATTACATGGTTTAGAGATGGCTCAATAGTAACATCACAAAACGGCTTGAATACTCTTTCTTCATCACTAACAGCAAAAGGCGAGCAATGGCAAGTAAGCGTGATTCCAAGTGATGGAACAGACCAAGGAGATGAAATCTTCAGTAATGTAGTTACTATTCAAAACACCGCGCCTGTGGCAGGAACGCCTTCCTTGACTCCGGGCAATCCTGACACAGATTCTACAATTGCTGTTGTCCAAACAAATTCCGACATAGATAATGATCAGTTAACCACTGAAACAAGGTGGTTCTTGGATGGTTCTGTTGTCAATTCTCTAAATGACTTAGAATCATTACCAGCATATGCAACAAGGTCTGGAGATGTCTGGTTTGCTGAAGTAAGAATATCTGATGGTGAAGCCATTACTTCCTGGGAGAGAACAAATTCAGTAACCATTGGAATCCAAAACGAGGCACCAGTAATTCAATCAGCATCTCTGAGTCCATCTGCCCCAACAACAATTAGCGAAATTTCCTTGATTTACACTAGCGTTGATCCTGATTCTGACCCGGTACAGTTCACAGAAATAATGTGGTATAAGAACGACAATTTGATACCATTTTTGAACGATTTGACAACGATTCCAGCAGACCAAACTGCTGCTGATGAGGCTTGGAAAGCAAAGGTAAGAGTTAGTGACGGGCAAGCCTGGTCAGACTGGTTTTGGTCTGGAGAAATAATCGTCTTGAACACTAACCCCATAGCAAAGGACTTGGTTATTGCACAGCAATTATTTACCACAGAAGACATCCAAATTAGTTTTGATTTAGAAGATTTAGACAACCATCAGTTGAACATGGAAATGTCGGAAATTCTATGGGAAAGAAATGACAATCCTGTTCAAAATATGAATGGAGAGATTTCTATTCCATCAACAATGACAGCAAAGGGAGATATCTGGAAAGTAACAGTAAGAGTTAGCGATGGTTATTCTCTTAGTGATAACACCTTGACTGGCTCCGTCGAGATAATCAATTCTGCTCCACAAGTAACTGCACAATTGCCCGAATCAATTACAAGTGATCAAAACCTTGTTTTGACACTGGAATCAACAGATAGTGACTTAGATACGGTTGAGTATCAAATTAACTGGTATAGAAACGGGTTCAAAGCAGGACAATTTGCTAATTTAACCGAGATTGAATCTCAATTCTTAGGCCCAGGACAAACATGGTCAGTAGAGGTTATTGCAAATGATGGAACAGATTCTACTACTGCAAATTCAGTACAAACCTTGATTGAAAATATTCTTCCAACACCGGTAATATCTGTTTTGGAGAACAATCTTTGGAGGGGAGAAGTTCTAACTTTGAGTGCGGATTTGAGCTCAGACCAAGATGGCTTAATCACAAATGCAATCTGGTCATGGGTAGATTCCAACGGCAATAGTGGGCAATTAGTTGGAATGAATAGAGAAATTATCCTAAACGCTCCGGGAGCAACAATTTCTCTGACAGTAATCGATGATGCAGGTGGTAAAAATACCACAAATCGTTCAATAACGCTTACGTCCCCACCATCTATCTCTAATTTTTACGTAACCATTGACGGAGTAAATGCAAACTTGAATTGGGACTGGACAGGACCTGCTGCTAACTTCCACGTATATCGAGATGGAGTCCTCATTGCAGTTGTGGATAATACCTCATTCATGGATTCACCAGATTTAGCAGGAGCTCACACGTGGGCAGTTAGTGCGATAGTCGACGGTGTTGAATTGGGTGAAGGAGACTCTGGCCTCCAATCATCAGCAGAGTTGGATCTGACATCACTCGACGAAACAGGCTCAACCAGTGCGACTAGTGGTTTGATTCTGGGTATTATTTTCGTGGTCCTTGGATTTGGTGGATTACTTCTTGCCCTTAGCGGAGGAAGAGAAGAATGAAGCGATTGATGACATTGCTGACAATAGCAGTTTTACTATCTGCAACTCCTTGGGTAAATGCAAATCCAGGAGGTAATGGGGATGCTAACAGAGATTTCCAATGCGGCGGATCTTGTCACGGTGACCCAGATTTGAATTCTTCATCTTCTGCGATGTTTGAAGTGAATATCCCCGACCGAATATATGCAGGTCTTAGCGCAGAAATCACAGTAGAGGTGAGCTCTTTACCTCAAACAGAAACAGGAATTTTTGGAGCATTTTTGCTTACTAGTTTGAATGCTAATGGAGACATTCCATCAAATGAAGGCTGGAAGATTTCTTCTAATTCCAACTTAGGTCAAACAAATTATCAGGAACAGGTTCTGACGAGTGGTTCTGAGTTGATATTCTCTTGGACTCTGTCCAATGACGACATCACAACTACTGATTTTTATGTTGCCGTTAACCATGGATCTGTAGATAATGACCTCGCTCATACGGGAGTTAGTCAAGCATTCCAGTTGACAACAATCGCATTGCCGCAGGATATGCCCTCCGTATCACCAGGTTTTCAGCCCCTAGCCTCTAGATTGGTTGGAGAGGATACAACAATCAGTATTCCAACTCAAAATGCAGAAAAAGTCACGATAGAAATCATGGGCTCGCAAGGTAATAATATCGAGATACTCGCATCCATGAATGGCTCCCAGGTATGGGAATTCACATTACCCCAAGCAATCAGAGAATCATCCTTGCAGTGGCGGGTTGTAGTTGAAGGTGAAGGATTGACAACAACATCAGCATGGTACAGTATGGTTTCCTCAGAGCCTACCTTTGAGTCCTCAAGTCTACCGATTATCCTCCAAGGAGTCGGAGTTGCTTTGATGGGAGCAGCGTTTACAACTCTACTTCACAAAAGACTCAACAAGAGTAAAGCAATCAAAAAGCAGTATGAACAATCGGATTTAATCCCTAATGAAACTAAGGATAACTCAATTCCTACAATACCGGCAACCGGTCTACCTGAAGGGTGGACAATGGAGCAATGGGAATATTATGGCCAAGACTATCTTGACGGAAAACTGAGTTGATTAGATGTTAGAGGCGAGTACATTTCACGCTATCTTTGTGGAGGTTTTAGTTGGGTCATTCACTCTTTCTGGAATTTCATTTCTTCTCTGTTTAGCGTTTAATTCAAACCTAAAGGTTCTGGATTGGTTGGATAAGGGTGCACATCTTGGCTTGTTTCTAGGCTGCTTAGTTTTGCCTTTCGCAATAATATCTGGGACCTCCTCAGGTTCGATGGGAACTAGTGAATTGCTTGCCAAAAAGACAGTTTATTCAATTGCAACTCTTGGTTTTTCGATAGGATTATTGGTTAATCGATGGAAAACCGGGTCTAACGTTATTCGTTCGAAAAATCTCTTGTTAGCCCATTCTTCAATGGGGATTCTAACATTTGGTTTAGTGATGATTACAGGAAGCCTTGGCGGGAAGCTTACTCGCGGCGAATCGCTATTAGATTTCGTAGGCATAGGTGGGACCGGTTATGTGGCAATGCCAATCTGGGCAAGCATAGCATCGATTTTACTTGCACTTTCAATAATTATTCTGCCAAAGAAATCAGCCGTATAGCATTGAATTTGGAGAAGAACCACCCTTAGACTTGGTCTCATCTTGAGCCATTTCTATCATTCCTCTCAATTGGCTCTCAAGGAATTCTGCTTCCTCGATCAGAGGCTTGTGATCTAAATCGGCCATCTCAAGGATTTGGTCTAATTTTTTGATAATCTCGGCAGCGGACCTAGCATCTGGGAACCTTGGGTCTGCTTCAGCCATTATTCCCATCACATCTAATCCTCTTCTTCTGGCTTCACCCAGCAAAGATGCATTCATTCCTTTGATTACACCCTGTGTTAACAAAGGAATTCCAAGTCCTTCTAATCGAGTTCTTGAGTTCTTTGTAGTTCCAATTCCTAATAGATCGATTCCTTCTGTATCCTCGTATTCTACAACAGGCTCAGATCCATCCAAACCGCCTTTCATACCAGCCTTAGGGAAGGAGTCAACAATCACTCCACCAACCAGATTTTGTTCCTTTGACCATTCCATTAATGCCCACGAAATTTCGTTAACTATTGGCTCTTTTAGGATAATTTCACTCATTAAAAGGATGATTTGCTCGCAACCTTCCAAGTTGCATTCTGGCTTCCCTGCATACGCTCTTACTGGGGGCATTGGCGCACCATCTTGAATCAAAGCAACTGCAGGCAGTCTTGAATCAAAAACTCCTCCGATGTATTCAAGGTCAAGGTGCTCGATTAGATAGTGACCAACAACACTAGTCACCATTCCTACGCTCGGAAAACAGGTGATTACAAGCGCACCATCGGATTGAAAACTCGATTTTATCCGTACTTTTGGGTCTTCCATGTATGACTGCTAGCATCCTACATGTTTGAATCATTCCCCATGAAAAGTTGGGATTAACGCTTATCATGTCTGCTTGTAACCAAGTATCATGCAAGGCAAGACTGAAGGCGAGAAATATCAACACCGACTTTCTCCTTCAGCCTGGAATAGGTATGAAACCTGCCCGCGTCAGTATTGGCTTAGTCGCCAAAAATTACCTCGTAAGGCAGGTATGCCTGCAAGTTTAGGTACAGCAGTTCACGCCTCAATAGAGGACCTACTGAATATGGATATATCATCTCGTAATGAAAGAGAATCCGGTTGGCTTCTTGATACTGGATATGATTTTCTAAGGAAAAGATGGGAAGAAGAAAAGGAAATATTCATGACAACACCCAGAAGAGGAGAGTGGAAAGAGGAGAAATTTTCTGAAGCAAAATTACACCACAGAGGAGGCATTTACCTTCTTCTAGACCACTTAGGAATAAATGGGCTAGATTTAGACTTGGTTACAGTCGCTCTGTGGAGGAAATTACAATCACTGGTTTTGGCAGTAGAAGGAGAATTGATAACTCGAGATGGTAGGTTGTTTGGTAGGCTTGATTTGCTGCTGGCGAATATTGATGAAAAAGGAGAAATCAATGGTTGGACTGTTGCAGATCTGAAGACTGGCAGAATTCCAGATGGCAAGTTGAAAGCAGAAGTAAATCGCCAATTATGCATGTACAGGGACATTCTCAAAGCAAATAATGTAGAGTTTCCTGAAATAATTACTCAAGGATGGTACACTAAAGACGCCAGCAAATGGAAAGCATCTGGTGAAGATGTTATGGAAGATGCATTAGCAGCATGGGAGGCCACACTTCCAACAAAGGTGCCGCTTGAACCAACAGTTGGGGAGGATTCGTGTGGTGGGTTCTGTGACTGGAAAGCATGGTGCCCGCATTGGCACAAATGGAGGCATGAAAATGGATCACTTCATTCAGGTGACTTTGCGGATGCGGTGATTGAAGTCATCGAAGTAAATGAACAAGGAAGCGGCTTTGCAGCTCTATGCATTCCAGAAGGAGAAGATGGCAGCGTTACCAGAACTGATAAAAAAATCCCTATCACATTCAAAGGGAGAGGATTTGAAGCCTTCAAGGAAGCAAGGGAAGCTGAGCCAGATGGTCCCCTATTTATCGGCTCAGCCCTAACCAAAGGTCGCGCTTGGAATGTAGGTCATTGGTGTGATGTGCTTCCTTACAAGCCAATTCCAGATGGTAAAGTATACGAGATTCAGTAATTCAATCGAGCCCTACATGTTCTCTTAAGCGTGATGCTGTTTGAGAACAACCAAGTCCTTTATCAGAGACTAACCAGTTGAAATATCCTACATCGTTTGCATATAGGCTTCTTACAGTAGTTCCTCTATATCTGCCAAAGGCAATGACGAATTCTCCTTCATCGATCTTTATTTTTCCGTTTTCATCCAAGGAATCAAGGTCCTGTAATCCTCTTCCCAACTCAGAGGCATCAGATTTAACCCCTCCATGAATAATCCATTGCTCAACATCAGCAATTGGTCTTCTGAAGGCTTTTGGCTGTTGTTTTGCCAATTGAGCGAATAGCAGCATTGATGCAGCAGCATCCGCTCCGGCCGTGTGAGCATTTGTCAAGTCTATTCCATGGCGAGAGCATAAGGAACCAAGATTATGCGGTCTTCCAACTTTCAATCTTCGTGCTAGAAGCAGCGTGTCGATTACAAAAGCAGGTTTCGGCGGTAATTCTCCGCATCTGAAATATTCCTGTTCGATAAACGGCAGATCGAATTTCAAAACATTGTGACCGATTATTACAGCACCATCGATTAGCTCGTGCACGGTTGATAGGATGTCCTTGAATTTCTCTTTTCCTCGCACATCAGCATCAAAGATTCCGTGTACATTACTAGCCTCAAACGGTATTGGAATTCCCGGGTTCACTATCTCATCATAATGAATTTGTTCACCATTTTCGTCTGCTCCAACAAGGGCAATTTGCACTATCCTATCCCTTCTTGTTGATATTCCAGTCGTTTCTAAATCGAAGGCAAGAACGCGATAACCATCGAGCAAATCGCCTATCATGACTAGCCCCCGCCTAGCACGCCTTTGAATCTCTCGGATACTAAATTAAAGGACAAAAGGTCAAATTAGAACCCTGTCTTAGTAATAATTGGCGGGCATAATGACAGAGGATGACCTTTACAAGAATTTGGAAGATTACTCGCAAGAAGAGTTGGAGATTCAACAGAAGATTGCTGAGGAATCGGCAAAGCTAATGCAAGAGGAGATGGAAGATTTGACAAAAGAGTTGGAAAAATCTGGATTAGATTTGGCCGAAGAAGTTGAAGCCTTACATGCTCGACCAGATTTAGATGCAGGGGACGTAGATGTCGAAGTCCTACTCGATGAATCAGAAAAGCAAGAAAATTTCTCAAATATAGGAATAGAGGAATATGAAGACCTTTCAGAAATTGAGGATGTACTCGCGGATGCAGAAATTATTGGTGATTTACCGCAGGAAATCGAGTTTGAATAATTCCCTATTTATCTCTACGGGATACCACTAAGGTTAGAAAGGATAGAAAATTCGGAGTTACATGCTTCGAATGAATCTCTCGGGTTCAAATCGTAGCATAGCATTGATTATGACACTCATGATGTCACTTTGCACACTTGCTGGATGTACAGAAGTATTGGTGCCAACCGTTGATCCTAGAGCTTCTTTCTTTGCACAGCAAGACCTAGTCCAAGAAGGCGAGATGATAACTTTTGACGGCAGAGAATCAGTTCCGGTAGAAGGAGTAATCACCGCTTTCAAATGGGATTTTGGTGATGGCAATTCTGCTGAGACAATTATTGGTTTTACATCTCATAGATACGAGAGTGCAGGAGAATATACTGTCACTCTTACCGTTGAAAACGACCAAGGCGGAGATGATTCTACATCTGTATTTGTTAGAGTAAATGCATTACCAGTTCTTGAGCTGAAATACCCTGCAAATGTGAGTTCTGGTGACACAGTACAACTTGACGCATCAAACTCATATGACCCCGAGGGGGCAGATTTGGCATTCAGTTGGGACTTGAACATTTACAGTGATTTTGATGGTGATGGGGGCATGGACAATGATGACCAAGAGACCGAAGAAATTGTTTACATCCCTACAAATAAGAGCGGTGTTATCACTGGAAAACTAACTATTAGCGATTATGATGGCGCATCAGTTTCTGAAATTTTCACAATAAATGTCACAACTCGTAAATTCCAAGTCGACTGGGTAGAAACCACAGTTGAATTCGAATGGGACGGATATTTGGAGCAAGGAGAGAGGTGGGGGGCGAACATCACTCCTGGAGAAGGTGGAAGAATAATTGCCTACGAAGCGATTCTAGAACTAGCCCAAGATGCAGTGGCTCCACAAGATAATTTCACCGTATTCGTCGAAGTTCGTGATGACGGCTATAACAAGAAAGCAGATACTGAAGCTGGTAATATTACTCAAAATGAGCAGACAAGGGCAGAAATGATGGATGAGGGATTGAATCCTGTAGGGATTAGTGAAATCATGGAAGCAGACTCTGCAGAAGAACTTCTTAATTCTCTACTGAATCAACCTGGCGCTAGATTCGGTCAGGGTGAGTGGATATGGGGAGTGATTGCTCAACAAGCAGACCCCGACCCAGTAATCGAAGGAATTCCAGACCCAGATCCTGGAAATGACTGGGAATTGACTGTTAGAATAATAATTCTTCAACCAAGACTTGTTGAAATCGCATGGGAGTAGCCTGTTGCTGGATGCAAAAAGGTATGAAGACCCACTATATCGGAAGGATTGGTCAGTATGGTAGACTCAGTAGAAATCAGCCGTGTCAGCATCAAAGAAAACCTCAGTGTTGATGTCGCAGTGATGATGTTAGAGCCAGATGACTGGGACTTCAGACCAGGATTATTCTTCAAGAATACTACACTATCTATTCGCTCATTGAGCGATAAAACCCAACTGGCTGATGTGTCTTTAAACCAAGAGCAAATCGACGCTCTGGCAGCGACAAGGCAAGTTACTCTACGTGTGAAATTCAGCGTAGCGGGCATGCATGGAAGGCTCAATAGAATCAATCCAATTATTGCAGATGGTAAGGCAAAGAAATTAGCTAACTCCAATTGGAAAACAACTCTTGCTGTAACTTTCGAGTGAAGCATCATTGCAAAACCCCCGACTTCCAATCAAAGTGTAGCGTCTGTATCGACCCACTGAATCCCCTTTGTATCGGAAAATAAAATGCAAAGGAGTTTCGGATAACCCCTTGCAAGAGATCCCAATCAACTCATAACAAGAAATGCAATTAAGCCACCAAAGACAACCAAACCAAGAATCACATATGCAATGAAATTCGAAAGAACATTTTGTGCACCGTGCTTTTTGTATATGTCAACATAACCACAGTTATTGCAAACCTCTTCTCTCGTATAGTAGAAATTGAGGGTGTTAATTTCTGTTCCATTGCAGCGTGGACAGGAACCTAGTTCTTTCATCAATTGGAAATCCTTGCGGTGGTTATTGATTTTTGTCATCTCCAAAGAGCATAATACGAACGGCTCCCCTTCGTATTGAGGGGTGTAGGAAGGGTAGTCCGTGAGCGGACCCCCTGAGCAACTAATCGAACCTAGTGAAACCACTGCTGAACCCTCGTTAGTTGGTGGGGTTCAGAACCATATCATGATTCCGTTCCATTTACTCGAGTAATGCCTCAGTTAGAACTACTCTCAATTGCTCAATAATATCTTGCGCCTTCGCCCTCTCTTCCTTGAATCGTGTCAGAAGAATCTCCGGGTCTTCCATCAAATCCTCAAGCTTGTTTGGGTTCTTGATGTCAAGGTTGTAATCTCTATTCTTTA
>PBDU01000028.1 GCA_002718195.1 Methanobacteriota archaeon
CAGCAATAGAATGTTTGAAACCGTATCCATGTTCATTAAGAGGTCCTACTTGATTTTGCTGATTGCCAACCGTCCAAGCAGCAATTGGATTGACCATTCCACCCAATTGATCTGAAATTGTCACAATAGCATTATGTGGGTCTACGTTAGCATCAAAATCCCAAGTGATTTTTATCTCATCAGGCAAAGCAGCGTTTGAAATTCGCAAGGCAAGTGCATTATCAATAAATTCAGCGAAAATTTCGCCAACATGATCGTGATTTGCAGACCAACCCCTCCAAGCGTCAGAAACTAATTGTGCTGGCATAATTGCCCCAGCTATTCAACATACATAATGGTGTTTGATTTTCGTCTCTTATGCTGAATAGATTTTTCATAAGGCTCTACAGAAGGTAATCTTACACTCATACTCTGCTCTAAGTATAATCTGATTGTTCTACGAATGGATATATGGGATATTGTATAATACCCTTGTATTAGGATTGTGCAAATCAGTGGGCTTGCTATGGGTCATATACATCGCTACCCATGCATATATCAAAATTCAGAGGTTGGTTTCTATTATATTCGAGCCATTCAACTAATAGTTGGAGTGATCAGCGAACGTAAACCATGCCTCTATTCCTTCGGCTTGCACAAGATGATGGTATCAAAAAGAGGTCTAATAACCACCAAATTCCAAGACCTTGGAATGTAATAATTGATATTAGCCAAACTCCAATTCCTCTGCCGATGTATAGATGGTGTATTCCAAAAGCACCTAACAAGAGCCAAAGTAAGTATGCGACTAAGGTATCTGGTCCTCCGCCAGCAGGAACTGTGTGGACAGTAGTATATTGCGCCGGTTGTTGATAATACATGGGTTGCTGACCAGGTACTGGTTGCATATTTGAGACTGGGCACTTTGTGATTAAAATCATTATGATTAGATAACTTGTTAGCGATAACTCCTGTTGATTTGATGCAATAATAAGTTAGCAAATTTGAAGAAATTTGAACAAGTATTCAATAACCAAATCACCTGACTTAGCCTTATGTTCGGGGATGACAGGCTTGAGGGCCTAGAATACTTACCCGAACCAACAGATTCTCGAATACTATCAGCAGTAGATTCAACAGTTGTAGATCATGATACCGAATGGAGATCAGCAGTTATGGGGTATTCCCCAGATGTAGTTAGACCGGTTTCAAAAATACGCCGAAAAATTACCCCGCTAGGTAGCATAATCACAATTTGTTTCATAGGATTGATATTTGTTTTAGCATATAGAATGGATTTACTATTGGTTCAATTACCGCCTCCTACTAGTGAGTGGGCATTCGAAAGTACTGGAATCCGTGACTTCCAGGATGAGGGATATAGCGGTGAAGGGGTTAGAATTTGTATGGTGGATACAGGGGTATCCTTAGAGCACGAGAGTTTGGAAGATATGGATGTTGTATGGAGAGATTTTGTTTCTGACTCAACCGAACCTACGGATTATGGTGCAACTCCGCACGGAACTATGATGGTTGGGATTCTAGCTTCAAACTACCATCAACTTGGAGTTTCACCGAATGCAACAATTGGTATGGCTGCCTCACTTTCCTCAAACGAAGATGGGGACAATGTTGGTGATTCCAGATTGGTGGCAGAGGCTATTGATTGGTGCAGAGAGGATTTTCAGGCTAACATAATTTCATTATCACTGGGCGGAAAAGAAGATTTCACAACTCGCGAGGGAGCAACCGTCAGCGCAGTAAGGCAAGCAATTGACTCAGGAATTTTTGTCGTTTCGGCAGCAGGAAACGATGGTGGAGGGGATGATGATGGAGATGTTGCCTCACCAGCTCACCTAGATGATGTTATCACAGTAGGCGCACTAACTAAAGATGAGCTTAAGTGGGAAAATTCCAGCATTGGTTCCCTACAAGATAGCAATGGAGAGTTAAGGCAGTGGCCAAATCAAAAGCCGGAGGTATCTGCTCCGGGGTATCAAATAGTGAGTACTGGCGACAATAATGATTGGTATGTCTCATCTGGGACATCTGATGCAACGGTATTTGTCTCAGGTGCTTTAGCTTTGGTCATCGAAGCAAACCCCGTGCTTTTGGAGAATAGAAACTCTGCAGATATCGATTGTTTATCCGACTTGAAAATGTCATTAGCCAATTCTTCTAGGTCGCTTGGAGGAGGAGAACATGACCAATTCACAGGCTATGGAATTCTTGATGTTGGTGCTTGGAGCACTGAGTTTAGGCTGACGCAGACCTGTTTTGTCCCCTGAAATCATCAATAATCTATGATACTATCTTCAGTATACGATACAAAATAATGGTGATTTTTGATACAAATATAAAATTTTGATACTAAAAAAGCCTTCAATCGTGCCATAGCATTATATTCTTCACCTCAATAGGAGAAATCATGAAGACAACTTTTGGGCCAAATAAAGGAAAAAGCATCTCCCTTGTAAGCATATTGTTACTTGCTACATTGATGAGCCTTGTAACCATTCCAACTGCTTCCGCTATAAACGAGACATCAGCTGGTGTAATTACTGGAACAGAGACTTGGTCAGGAACTCACAATCTAATCGACAACGTCACAGTTGCAGAAGGTGCAAAATTGACCATTAACGCTGGGACTACAATCAATATTCCAGCAGGAAAACACATCAATGTTGGAGGCTCCATCTGTGCAGGTGACGCAGGTTGTGGTGCAACACAGGCATCTGCTTCATCAACAATTAGATTCTTGTGGGCTACAACTGGACCAAATGACAAAGGTGGATGCCTACCAATTGCTCAGGGTGACCAAGGCAATATCGATGCAGCATGTGGTGGCGGTTTGTACATCGGACCAACCGTTGACTTAGCAGAAACTGGAATGTCCTTTGTTCACTTCGAAGATGCGTACGGATTCAATGTCTTAGAAAGCGTTTCTAACACCGTAAGATATGGTGCCCTTATCATTGACGGTTCCTCACCCGAACTCGACCACCTTTCCTTCACCGATATCAACGGATCGAACATAATTGCGCTAGATTTTGCCTCTCCTACAATTACTGATTCTACTTTTACAATTGGAGTAGACGCTCAAACTAGAGGTCCTGCAATACAAGCATATGGAGCAGGAGCAGGTATTCTATCCTCGATCGTGGTTAGAGATTCAACTTTCACAGGGGAAACTCAAAGTGGATGTAGTGGACAACAAGCAGGAATTAACATGATCTACGCAGAAGAAAGTTTCATTGATTTTGAGAGACTTGATTTCTCTGAGAATACCTTTGGTGTACTTTTGAAAAGTTCATCCGGCTGGATTGGAAATTCAACATTTGATGTAAAGTGTTCTGGTGTTAACACGAACGGATTCAAAACTACAGGTACCGTATCCCATACTTTGTATGTTGACAATAACGTAATCGAAACAGAAGAAGGTGCTGGAATAACCGCTTATGACGGTGCAAGAGTATCAGCCCATAACAACGTCATTTCGGGTGCTTCAGCAGGTTCTGGTGTTGCAGTTTCATCCTCTACTTTGACTATGACCGATAGTAGCGTTGGACCAATCTCTGGATACAACGGCTTCTGGATTTACGGCTCATCAGATGTAGTAATTGAGAACACAACAATTCAGGACACAGCAGCTGAACCTGTGTTATTGGGTGAATACCACTTTAACGATCAAGGTTGGAACGTCCCAGCCCCGACAAGCGCAAGGCTGAAAATGGCAAATAGCGTAATTTCGAATAACTCTGGTACATGTAACTCACTCTGGATGTACGATGGTGATTTCAATTGCCCAGCAATTCACATCTTCATGTCAAGTGCAACACTGATTGGAAATACTATCACAAATAACCAGGGAGATGGTTTGAGAATTAAGGCTGGTATTGTCAACGTTCAAGACAACAACATTGAGACATCAGAAATAGGAGCTAACATTTCTCACTATGATGACACGTACGGCTCCAAGCACGGCACAATCGGATATTTCAGCGGAAACACATACACAAATGCATCACAAATATACAACATCAGTGAGTCTAGAGTAACAGTTCAATCAGAATTTATTCCTGATGTAAGCGCTCCATATTATCCGGTAATGTTGGAATGGACAGATTCTGAATGTCCATTTGCTTCTCTTGATGTATGTTTGAAACTACCTTCATCTTACGAAAAAGTTCCACAAGGTATGCCGCTAGCAATTGAGTTGGTGAACAATTCAACAGTATTCTCTTTTGCAGACCTACAAAACTTTGACACGAGCAAGATTTTCGTTCAAAATCAAAACACTGAATGGGGTACTCAAGTACGCCAGGGAGAACTTGTTAGGTACCAAGTAAAATCTGGTGGCTCAAACGTAGCGGACGCTACAGTTGTCATCAAGGATGCAAACGGTAAACCACTTTATTCAATGCAAACAGACGCGTTTGGATTTACTCCTCAAGTTTCCCTTCCGAGCGATTTCATGATCGATAGAAACTGGAATCACATAGTCGGTGAACAGAATGTGGATGTACCTGGTACGCCTGCAGTTGAATCAATTACAGAGAACTCCTGTTCAGATGGATATGATAATGACGGTGACACTAAGGTCGATGTCGATGACACTGATTGTGTAAACGGCAGAGAGTTGGCATTTTATACAGTTGAAGCATTCAAATTCGGCAAGGGTGAGAATGAATTCTCATTCTCTCTAACAGGAGGAATTGATGAGGTAATAAACCTAAACAACCTACCACCTAGCGTCACTGTCGATCAAATCGAAGGAGCTTCATTTGCTCAAACAATTACCTTGACCGGTAGCGCATGGGATGGAGAAGCAGGTCCATACGCACTCGACCAAATCGCCTATGAGAAGCAATTTGGTTTGGTTCAATCTGTTGAAATCCAGCCTCCAGGTCAACAAACTTGGTATTCCGCAGTTGACACATCTGGAGCAAATGGAGAAATCACCAGAGGAAATCACCCGTTCAAGACATGGTCATTTGATTGGGATATGTCTGGACATCCTGAAGGAGAATCAGATGTTACTTTCAGAATCAGGTCAAATGACGGACTTGCACTTTCACCTGTATCGGTTAGAGACTTCAAACTGAATCTAGTTGCTCCATCTCTAATTCTCAGCGAGCCACTTGATGGCTCTACGCATAGAGATGGAAATGTGCTGTTCTCAGGAACTGCCTCTGACCCTTACTCTGGTACTCAAGGTTCAGACATTCAGAATATTTGGATAGATATCGAAGGACCAAATGACTATACCTCAAGATTCCCAATACAAGGAACTACTACTTGGGCATATGATTGGGATTTCTCTGATTTGCCTACTGGGCAATACACGTTCAAGGTTTGGGCTAGTGATTCTGACTTCTGTATTGGTGATTTTGATGGATGCAGCTATGAGGAGAGAACAATCAACGTGAATAACGATAACGTGGCGCCATTCGTTACTCTATCCTCTCCAGGAGATGCAACAAAGGTAAGAGCAGATTCTGCAACCTTAGTACAAGGTGTGGCAAGGGATACAGACGGGGCTGTTACAAGAGTCGAAATCACAATCATTGATTTGGCAAGCCAAACAGAATTGTTCAACGGTCCTAACCCAGTAACATCCTTCGCTCCAAATGGCGCTTGGCAAACAACTTGGGACACATCCAACTTGATTCACGACCAACAATATGAGATAGTTGTGAAATCATACGACGGAGAAGATTACTCTCCAGAAGTTAGGATTAGAATCACAATTGACAATCCGTCTGATTCTTTGAATAATGCTCCTACATTCAACGAAACGTTGTGGCCTTCAGTCGTTACAATCTTCTGTGATTCAGGTTCATCATCTAGCAATCAATGTGGTGGAGGCGCTTCAGTTGATCTAGCTCAATACTTCAGTGATGCTGATGTTGTGAGTACAAATCTAATCTATGACGTATTTGATTCAGCTTCTAGTTCTGAAGACGACTACTACTATGGATACATAACAATCAGTGCAAACGGAGTCGCTACTTATGATCCAGTAGATAACATTGCAACACTGCCAAGTGAGATATCAGAATGGTCACTATCTGGTGTACAGTTTGAGGCAAGAGATGAGTTCGATTCCAGCGTTCTATCTTACCCTGTAACTTTCCTTGTGAAGGAAGTAAAGTTTGATGTTGAGAGGGACGATGTTGGTGAGATTATCACCACCAATGACCCAGCAAGTTTCTCAGGTACAGGTCTTCCTGATTCAAAGGTAATCGCACGATACAAAGAATCTGGATTCAAACTCAATGAGACCCGTGTTGATGAAAATGGTGACTGGCAGATGTTCATCTCAGCATCACAATTGGCAAGCGAAGAGAGAGCAGACATTATCTTTGAGATGGATGGTCAATACTACAGGACTGCAGAGCAAGGCGAGGATGAACAAGCATCATTCGTCATAATCCCAGAAGCATCTGTGGATGAAGGAATCTCTCTGCTTTGGATAATCATCGGTATTGTAGTCGTTCTAGGTCTAATTCTAGCAGTTGGATTCGTATTCTTCGTTGAATTCGAGGAAGAAATAGATCTAGCAGAGGAAGATCAATCAACCCAAGAGACGCAAGCAGACCCATATGCCTGGGCTAAGAAATCCACCACTGAAATCTCAGCAGCTGGGGGAGAACAACCTGCTCAGGCAGCACAAGCAACCCAAGCAGCTGCAGCCTCATCTCATCCAGGATGGATTTGGGATGCACAGAAGGGTGAATGGGTTGCTGACCCAAATTATCAACCTCCATCCCAGTGATGCAGGAACTATCCAATCACCACAAGTGATTAAGATGATAAGTAAGTGAGATGATGTTATGGCTGGAAATCCAAAGCCCGGAGTGCAGGAGAGGATACTTCTACATCTCAGAGATTATTCAGATTACAGATCCAGCGTAGAGGTTCCTTTTGCTTTATCACAAATGGGTATTGCAAATGCAGTTGCCATCGCTAGGTCAAATGTGCCTAGGGCAATTGCTGGCTTAAGAGATCAAGGCTTACTCGTAGAACGTCAAGCACACGTCAAAGGTGTCTCTAGGAAAAGAAAAGCATACTTCCTCACAACTCCAGGTGTTGTGCTTGCAGATGAAACATGGAAGAGACTGCGAGATTACAAATTTAGAGTAATTCAAGAGGATAATTCTACAGATTCAACAACTTTAGGCGAAGCACACAAAATCCTTCCATTCCAAATGAGGTCTGTAGATATTATCCGATATTTGGATGATTCAGGAATTCTCGATGTTAGAAATCTAAACGAAGATTTGGTACAAAGAGATTTATCTAAACACGTCGAAAAACAACTTGTAACCTCCCTAGGAGATTTGCCAAGGCTTAGACATTTTTATGGTAGAGAAAGAGAACTTGATAATATGGTCAATCTTATAGATGCAAGATCTACTACTCTTATGATTCCAGGAATTGCAGGCATTGGAAAAACCACAATGGCAAGCAAACTCATCGAGAGATTCAAGCACAGAAGGAACTTATTGTATCACCGCTGTCAAGACTGGGACGGTTACCGTTCTTTTTACGACTTAGTTGCAGAATGGCTGGCGAACATTGGTGATTCCTCATTTGCGGATTATGTAGCTGCAACACCAGTTCCAAATCCTGCTGATGCTGCTAGACTAATCGTGGATTGTGTAGGCGCATCTCCATCGTTGATAGTAATAGATGATTACCACAAAGTGGCTGATTCAACTTTACATCAAACAATACAGGCTCTTTCGTTAGCTATGATCGAAAATGAAGAGCAGATTGGGTTGGTGATATTTTCAAGGTCATTCAAATCTGTTGTCCCTAAAAAAGATACAAAAGGAAATATCGCCACACTAGTCATTCCTCTGGATGGTCTAGACTTTGATTCAGCGAAAAATTTGATTACAGGGTCATCTGATTTGAGCCCGGAACAATGGGCTCACATCCATGGGCTAACAAGGGGGCATCCATTGGTCCTCGAATTAATTAACAGGGGAGCAAACACTGGTGCTTACCACGAAACACTTGAAAATTATGTTCAAGTTGAAATTTTCAGCAAATTATCTGCGGAACAAAAAAGAGTATTATCTGCTATTGCAATTTACAGAGAACCGATTCCGCTTGAAGCACTTGCTGACCAAAAACTCGACACGGATATACTCGCTTCATTAGTAGAGTCAGGCTTAGCAAGGCAAGCAGATGCTGAAACTTTTGACGTACACGATCTAATTCGAGAATTCCTATTGCAATCCTTAGATACCCAGGTAAAACAAAATCTTCACTCCAAGTGCGTTGAATGGTATAGCAAGCAAAAAGAAGATCATGCACTCAAAGTTGAACTGATTTATCATCAAATTAACTCAGGAAAAGAAGATGAAGCAATGAAAGTTCTAGTTGAATCAGGACGTGAATTAGTGGGTCACGGTCACATGGAGATTTTGGGGTTAATTGAAGCAATACCACGGGACAAAGTTGAGGATACACATGTGACCCAAGTAAAACAACTCAAGGGAGAAATATTAACTCTGCAAGGAAGACTTGACGAAGCAAAAACTGTTCTCAATGAGTTAAAAGAAAACATGGATGATTCTAATCCCAGAATCAATGCAGAAGTTATTTCGGCATTGGCTGACATTGCAAGGAAACAAGAAAGAATTGATGATGCTCTGAGCATGCAGAGAGAAGCATTGAATCTATTTATGGAAATTTCAGACGAAGTGGGCGCCGCAAGAACCTACAACAACATGGGATACTTGCTAAGAAGAAAGCGAGAGAAATCTAAAGCTCTCGAAGCCTATTCCCAAGTCGAGGAGATTCTCAAACAATCTGGAAATAAGGAACTGATAGGTTCCCAAATAAATCTGGCTCGTGCTTTGTTAGAACTAGGTGAATTAGAAAAGGCTAGAGAACACGCAATCAATGCCTTTGAGACTTCTCAGGATAACAATAATCCAATTGTGCACGCAAGGGCGCAAGCAGTTCTTGGCAGATATTACAGCAAAATGCAAGACCATGAACTAGCTCTACATCATTATGGAAGTGCCGTTGAGGTAATGGATGAAGCAGGGGACTTGAATGCATTTGTTGAGATAATCGTACTTCTTGGCGAGGTGTTTGAGGATTCCGGCAAGACTGAGGAGGCTCTAGAGAAATACAGAGAAGCACTTGCTATCGCTGAAGCAAACGATTTGCGAATGCAAGTCGGAGATATTCTTGCAAAATTGGGAGATGCAAGTCCATCACATCAGAGGATGGAATATCTGAAGAGAGCTTTGCTTGTTTTCAGAGAACTTGGCGCTACGAGCAAAGCAAGAGATGTCCAGAATCTATTCTTCAAGCGTTGATTACAGCGGGGCAGTATCGATTCTTGTTTTACCATCTTCGTGAATAACCCAAATGTGTGTATAGCCGGATATCGAGAATTGAGTTTCCATATGTCCAGTTCCCATTCCGCTCAACTCAACTTGTGTGGTTAAATCCCCTGTTGAATCGATTAAAATTAGTTCAGTATCAGTTAAACTCAGAGACAATAAAGTCTCATCAGCCTCTGTAAATCTCCACGCTACTTTTTCTGAATAAGTTCCATTATCGTAATTCCTAGCATACGTGTCTGCCCTCTCAATTGCCTCTGCTATGTCATCTAGGTTTGCTTCAATAGCACCTTCATTCCACCTTTCTCTTGTGGCTGTTTCAATATTATAAGTCCAAAATGTGAATGTCGACAATAAAGCAACTCCCAAAAGGAAGGTGAATATGTAAGATAATTCAGTAGATGCAGCATTTTCATCTCTACTTATCATCTACTAACCTCCTCTGTGTATACATCCAATTCAGCACATTGTAGGGTAAATTGTACAGCACCACCACCGGTATGCCAGACCGCTTCTGTGGTTCCTAAGCCAGGATCTGGAACCCAACCGACGTAATCAGTAAGCAGGTCTAATCTATTAGGATAAATTATCCAATCTTCACTGGATTCAAGACCTTCTGTTCCTACTTGAGTAACAGCCTCTCCATATGGACCAGTCCAGCCTCTTCTGATTTCATAGGCAGTAGTTGAGGACAGAGAAAATCGATTCGACATTTCGATGTCAAGGCTCATAGAACCTCCACCTTCTACTGTATTTTCTGCTGGATGCATTGCTGGAACCGTTGCTGCAAATCTTGGACCAGGTCCTCCTCTGTCGCTAGGAGGATGAATCAAGAATGGCTCGAATTCTGGGTGGTTTGTTACTACTGCTCCTGAGGAGTAAGCAACCTCCATGCCCTCGATTGAAGAAGAAAATGAGTAAGTTAAACGGGAAATATGAAATGCCCAGACAGAACCTATTGAATTAAATTCTTCAGTATCATGATTTGCAAATACTTCTAGATGAATGCTGGAGGGATGGTGACCATCTTTCCACGCTCTCTTGATTTCAGCAGGTTGCTTGCCTGCTTGTTCCTGCCAGGGAAGATCAGATAATATCCAACCGGAAGCAGTTACTCCAAGGTATTCGCATCTCCTATCTCCGTTTTCTTGCAACTGTATGAGTCCGTCATTGCCATTAACGTGAGTGACCTTTAGAGAATGTCCGTCTGTTACATTAATCCAACCATCTTGTTCGAGGTTTAACTTAATCGTCCTGTCCTCAAATTCCTCAAACATCCCGGAAAGATTGTTCTCAGAGTCTGTTTCCCAAATTGATTCCCAACCTGCTTGATAAATTGAAAAGTACTCAATGTCAGAAGAATCTTCAAGATTTAGCATGAATAGTTTGCCGGAACTTGCCATGGTATCTGTTGCTGGAATCAAGCTGATTCCGGTATTATCATTTGTAGCAGACCACTGCAAAAGGATCCTATTTTCAGAATTGATAATCCCAGAATTTTCCATACCGCTTGGAGGCCATGTTATCGTTCTGGACTCTTTAGGTGAGAGGGTAATCCCATCTCCTCTCCAAGTGGCTGTACTAGAAATATCCGAGGGATTAGTGAATGTAAGGTAGCCTGTTAAGTCGGGAACGATATAGTTGGATCCACTGAATAACTTATTCATACTTGGAATCATAAATTTGCCCCCTAATTCTCCAACGTGAAGAGAGACTTGAGAATCAAATGATGTGGAAAGATAAGCAGTTTGAGGGTCTGATAAATTCAATTCAAAACTATGGCTTGAACCAACATTTGTTTGGGCTGATTTTATTGCAAACACAGTAGTATCTTGCTCATTTAGTCTCAAACTAATTTTGTTGCTATCAGTTGAAGAAACGTGTATTGTCGATGTTCCTGCAGGTAGAGGAATAGTCCATGATTCTCCTAATCCCGTCAATGAGTTTGAATCATCTGGTCTCAAGATTGTAGAGCCACTATTACCTGTTAGTGATAAAATATTCAGCTGACTTTCACTTCTAACTTCGGTAATATCCTTGTTACTAAGGTCTAAACTAATTGTATCATCTATTAAAAGAGATATAGTGTCAATAATCTCTGCGTTTGAATATAATTCTACCTCGGTTGGACCAAGTGGTATAGTTATGCCTGATTTAACTGAAAAAACGAGTTTTTCGGAATAATCAGGAATTTCATAATTCCAAGTTCTATCATTACCTAGCCTTAAATCGCTCAGACATATCGTTGAAATTTGATTCTCTGCGTGCCTTAATTTGAATGTATCAGAAAAGGAGGTCAGTCCATCTGCACGAATGGAGATATCATCATGCCATGTGGCTGAATACCACATCCCTGCATTAGTATAATCCCATCCTAGGACACCGTCCACGGTATGCAAATCAGCGGATTTAGAGTCGCCTGGCATGCCTGCCTGGGACAATTCGTCTACCCTTTGAGCTAGAAGTTTCATCTGAGATGCCATGTCATTTCGTTCGATAGAGCCCTCAAGTTCATTGATTACTGGAAGCATAGATGTCATCATCAAGCCAATAATTGAGATGACGCCACCGAATAGTAACACCGTTGCTACGGTCGAGGAAATTGCTTCCTCATCTCTTGCTAGGTGGTTTCTCAATCCCCTACCTCCAATGTCTGTATGCTGACATCCAAGAATAAACTCTCTCCGTTGGTTTCAACGGTGAATCCATCAATTCCGCTTGCTCTTTCAAAGGGAGCAATGCCTTGGAACCCCGCAAGTGTTCCACTTGCTCGATTCAACGTGTAATCACTGAGCCATGATTCATGATATTGTGGTGTAATAATCTCATTGATACTATTCTTCATTTCAAATTTGACATTCCACACTTCTTGGTCGAATGCTACAATTTGTCCTCCGGATACAATGTCTACACTGCGAGATCCTGAACTGAGACCTTTTTCGAGGATTACATCATTCAATGGAACTGAAAGCCTCAATCCCCCCTCAGCCATTTGGTCGATTACTAAATCGGTAGGATAGGTGACTTCCCAGATGTTGTCTGAAAACACTTCTGCTTTTCCACCATTAACAAGCGCTAATCTATGCTCTCCCTGTTCTAAATTAGTTCGAATATCTATGCCTGATATTTCCCATGATATCCAACGGTGCAATATCAATCCATCAGAATCTAAAACATCAACTATCATCCAGTGGTCAGATTCTATTGTGGTCTCAAATGTATTTTTACCAAAGATTGTTGTGAAATTAAACTCCTCTACCCCAATAGGCGTTGTAAATCTAATACTCCTTGCAGTTTCATTCCTAGCTTCCACAACGAATTCAGTTGTGCTTAGTCTTTCTAACTCAACAGTTTCGAAAGATGTTACATCTGCCTGAATTTGCCAAGATTCCACTTGCCGTAGGGGCAATATACTTGCAGATTGTAGAGCAAAGTTATGTCTAATTCCTGAACCTTCTGGAGCGATTGCTGCTACTTCTATTCTATCCTCGAATCGATCTGCTATACCGTGCGCTGCACTCCAGTTGGTGTTATCTTCGAAATCGTTCATGTATGGTTGAAGGAAGATCCATACTCCCCCCATGATAGTCATTATCATTGCAAGTAACATAATGGTGCCCAAGATTTCGCTTACAGCACGTTCATCGCGCGAAATTTGGCAAAATGATTGCTCACGGTCGCCTCGCACAAAATTACCTGTGCAAATCAACCTATTATGCATTAACATCGAATCACGCAATATTGAATGGTTATCCTTACAATATCAATATTCCGGATTTTTCCTTTTCTCCTCTATTTTTCCCTATGAAGTGTGTAAATTCTGGACCATTTTTCCCGGAAATGAAGATATCACCCTCAAAAATTTCATCTATGTAGTATAGAACTGTAGATTCCGCTAGATGAGGCGCATTATTCCTTTGAGAAAGGTGAGTCAGAGTGATGCTTCTTGTTTGTTCTGTGACAACTCTTTGAAGGAATTCTCCAGTTTGGTCATTCGATAAGTGCCCTCCGCTTCCTGTTATTCTATCTTTCAGGGATTGCGGATAAGGACCCAATCGAAGCCTTCTTTCATCATAGTTTGCCTCTATGCTGATATGTTCGCATCCTCTGACATGCTGGATTAGTTCATTTGTAAAAGAGCCTAAATCGGTGATAACTGCACACCTCTCTCCATCATGCGATACAACGAATCCAACGTTTTCAGATCCACTGTGTGGTACAGGAACCGGAAGTACGCATATGTCATCGTTGATTTGAATTAAATCTAATGAGTTGAAGAGAGTTGTTTTCTGAAAATCTAAATCCAACTCTTGAGCTGTCCTTTCATTGCAATATACCTGAAGATTCCATTTTCTTTGACAAATCCCTGCTCCTCCGCCATGGTCTCCATGATGGTGCGAGATGAATACTGCATCTATTGTTTCAACCTCAATTCCCATTGAAGCAAGTTTTTTTTCCAATTTTTTACCGCTGAATCCCTGATCTACCAAAATCCTCGTATTCTCGGTCATCAGAAGCGTGGAATTACCACTACTTCCTGAACCAAGATGAGTAATTGATAATGACATGCTGAACTAATTGTGCTCGGAAAGGATACCTATTATGATTAAGGATATTTTTCTAGTAGAATTGTCAAATTTTGATTCGATTTGAGTGCCGAAATTAGCAAATAAAAACCATAACTTGTCGGAACATCGTTCCATCAGTATCATAAGTGTCATCAATCCCATTCAGATATATGCCTGCGAAGGCTATGTCTAGGTGATTAGGTGAGAAGAAGTCAATCCACTCTTTTGGCAACATTTGCTGTAGTTGCAGGTTTGCTGTTCATGTCACAGTTTCCGGGGCTATCGACAGTCTCTACGGTACACCCGAATGAAACCTTTGGTGAAAAGCCACCTTCTACCGATAGTGATGGCGATTTTATTCCCGATGTCCATGAAACTTTATTCGAGGATTGGATAAATTGGACAACATCGGATTCAAGAATAGTTACCATTCAAGGACTTGATAAAAGCGATGGAACCGATGCCAACACGGACAGAGATAGAGATGGATTGAACGCAACTGAAGAGTATTGTTGGCCATTCCCCGCCAATTGTACAGCCCCAAATTTTGCAAGAGGATTAACTGGTGTTATCGATGAAGACGGAGCAAGAAAATATCTGGATCCAAGACTTTCAGACACTGATGGGGATGGAATGCCAGATGGCTATGAGGCTTGGATGTGTGAGCAATACGGTGGTTATAATCCATGGACAATGCAATTCGAATGTCCAAGATTTAATCCACTTGATCCTGCTGATGAAGAACTTGACCCTGATAACGATGGTTTTGATATCAACAGAGATGGCATAATCAGCGTATCTGAAAGATTTACATCCCCCGAGGAGTACAGTTACGGTTCACCATCTAATCATACAACAGAAATAGATGGTTTGTGGTGCAAATCATCACTGCCTGACGGAGCTCCATTCGATAACTGGCCTTACATCATCTCTGGTAATAATGCCACATTTGAGAATCTACTCTTTGCATGTGCATTGAGAGGTGAAGGAGGAATTGACACCGATTTGTGGCTTGGAACAGACCCTATGCGAGAGGATAGTGATAGGTGGGAATGGACTAACTTCACAAATGACAAATTATATCCTTCATTTGGAGATACAATTCCAGATGGATGGGAAGTTCACTTTGGTTTGAATCCACTCAACAGAAGCGATGCTTTGTTAGACACTGATGATGATGGATGGGACATCAATAGAGATGGTTTCATCACGATGGACCCGATACGTACTAGAACTGGAGTTAAATTGGGAGAAGAAATCTCAAACTTGGAGGAATATGAAACATTCTATGATGAAGGAAACTTTGTAATTCCAGGATTGAAAGAATCCGATATAGGTGAATCGAATTCATATTCAGTTCTTCCACTTATGATGTCAGGGTCAACAGATAACATTACGGTCAATCATTACGATATTGTGGAAATAATAAGCTCCGAGGAAAAGGTATTCGTCGTAACAAAGTATGGAATCACGACTATTGATTACCAACTTGATACTTCTACCCATCTGATGATGCCATCGGGTGTGACTCTTTCTGATGCAGTGGGATTGGAAAACGAAGATTCTTTGTTTGCAATTGCATTTGCATCCACCTTAGGTGTAGGGGTAGCAAATCTTCAGGTGGACGGGAACTTAGAGCCATTAGATGACTGGGTATGGTCGGCTGTAGGGGAAATCAATGCAATGGCAAAACTGCAGATTACCAGCGAAAACACTCATCTCATTGCTCTGGGTAACTTTGGCGAGGGGGCTGTCATTGAAATCGATTTAACAGGTAGCATCGAAGCCACGAATCAATTATCTGATGGAATAAGGATGGCTTTAGAAGATGTTGAAGCAAATGTAACAAGTGTTGCTCATGGGGCAGGTCCCACAAGCCCATTGACGTTGCTTGTTGGAACTGATAGAGGGCTCGTATCATTTGAAACCACTTCAGCAAGAGATAATACTGAAGCCAACTGGCATTTCTTCTTTGCACTACAAAATTACAATATTACTAGGAACTTGGATTCAGTAAGACCTCTTGCACCAGGTGTTGTTGAACTACCTGCGCATGTCAGGGACATTGTATTAGACGGACCTAGCGATTCAGATAATGAGGTTGCTTGGATATCAATGCCTTCAGGAGTACATAGGTTTGTAATGGATACTGGTGCTATTAGTCACAGCGGTCTACTCGCATTTCCTGGATTGGATGGAGCATCTGTTGTCGAAGCAGACAACGTCCATACAATCTACCCAACAGGAGATGAAATCTTGGTTGGATCAGAATACGGTCTGTGGGCAATTGCTGGAGATTATAATGCAGTATATGGGCTTCAAAACCAAACTAGAATTACTGGAGAGATAAACAACATTGCAACCATTAACCTTGAAGGTGAACTCAGAGTATTGGCTTCGGCTGCACCAGGTAAATATTCGAATTTAGAACTGATGCATCCTGCAAGTAATGATTCAGATAATGACGGGATTTTAGATGGCTGGGAGTTAGCAAATGGTTTAGATCCAACTGATCCTTATGACGCAATGCTAGATCCGGACAGCGATGGTCTGAATCTTGATGCAAGCCAAGACGGTTCTAACGAAAGACTGTGGACTAACTTAGATGAATTTAGGTATATTGCCACTAGCGCAGATGGATATAATTCAACAGATCCAAGAGTTTCGGACACTGATGGAGACGGGATTAGCGATGGCTCGGAATATTTCGGATTCTTTTATGATGACACAAATTTATGGTGCTACTATACTTTCCAGATGAATTATCAATGTGACTCCCAAATTGGAGCACAGGCTAACCAAACATACCTTGGTTTGGTCGGAGCAGATCCGGCTACAGACCCAACTAATCCTGACAGCGATAACGATGGTATGCCTGACGGCTGGGAGATTCAGAATAGACGCTGGATTGGAGTAGGTTTTGATGGAGGAAATAATTGGACATTAGACCCTTACAGAGCAGATGATGCGAATTGGGACGCTGACAATGATGGACTAGCAAACCTTTGTGAATACCAATGGAGTTTAATGGTCGATCAAGGATTATCTGGTAATCTTCTGGAAGATTTCGGTGAATCAGCCCAATCTGCTTCAACATGGACAAGAACTGACCCTAACAATGTTGATTCAGATGGAGATGGTCTTCCTGATGGATGGGAGGCAGATGGTAATTGCTTCTGGTCAGCTTCACAAACTGGAATCAATCCACTGAATGGTTCTGATTATTTGAACAACCCAGATGGCGATGGTTTTGATGTCAATTTTGACGGCATTTTATCTCAGGATGAAGAATTCAATAATTGGCTTGAATATCACATCAGATATCTTGAAGCAGGCGATGAGATAACATTCGGTGATTACACATTGCCTGATGGCTTCAATACAAGCCTATTTGATGATATCACCTCTTACGGAAACCCAACCCAGCAATTTGTGCAAAATGCAGATGCGACAGTTCTCGGCTTGTATCCGTCAACATCGACTGGTGCTGCAGATCCACTGAATCCTGATACAGATGATGATGGCATGCCTGATGGCTGGGAAATATATTATGCACGTTGGGACGTTTTCGGAGATTCATGGACACTCAACCCGCTGGATAGGACAGATAGATTCCAAGATGCGGACCAAGATGGTATGACAAACTGGGAAGAATACAATTCGATATCCACCAACTCCAACGAAATCGCAAACAATAGAAGTGCACCAAAATATTTCGTTACCACTCTTGGTAATGCATTTGCTCTTCAAGAATGGGCTGGCATACAGACAGACCTTTCCTTTGGTGATTTCTTAACCGAAGGACAATACAACATTACTGGCCCGACCTCAGATCCTAACAATATCGATACAGATGGAGACGGAATTCTCGATGGAATGGAGGTTTTATTCACTGCATGGAATCTAAGTGCTCAAACTTGGACATTGAATCCTTTGGTTGCTGATGATGGAGATTTTGATGCAGATGAAGATGGTCTAATAGACAAACAAGAATTTGCTTTAGCTACAAGTAATCCAGATAATGGGATTCTGCACCCAAGCGATGCTCCACTACTGCATGAAGATGGAGACATTCAACAACCAACTGAGAAAGCAAGTAGGATATTTGATATCATAATTTCAAAGCAAACTAGAGGAAAAAGATACCTCGATGATTTGAATTCATGGCAGCAAGGAGAGCCGCCAAGCGCATTCATTACTATGATGATGGGAATGACCGACCCGACTGATGCGGACACAGATGATGATGGAATGTATGATGGATTTGAGTATTGGTTCACCGAGTGGGATCTGGATGAAAACCGTTGGTCGATGAATCCATTGATTAGCAATGATGTCAACCTTGATACGGACCAGGATTCCTTCGATTGTAACGGTGATGGAGTCATAAGTCTAAATGAAACATTCAGCAATTTACGGGAATGGGAATCTAGAACTTGGGGTAAATATCTTTCCAGAAATTCGGTTCCGAGTTCCCTAGGTATCGTTGATTTCGGTGAGGATGCAATGAATGCATACCAAGATGAGGGAGGGCTAAATGAGGTTCAATCACGCCTGGCATTGTACAATGATTTCATTCTGAAAGGACAAGATTCTGTTGAGAGAATGGAGAAAATTAACGAATTAGATCCTGATAATTTCAATAGGACTCTTATCGGCGTTGCAGATCCTACGAGTTCTGATTCAGATAGTGATGGAATCCCAGACGGCTGGGAATATTGCTACGCAACCTATGGAATGGCAGACATAACAACGCAGGACAGATGGGCAAGTAATCCAATCAATCCATGGGATGTGAATTATGATGGTGATAGTGATGGTTGGTATAACCGAACCTCATTTGATACACCAGCTCCTCTAGGTAAGTGGGATAATCGCACATTCATTCCTTCCAGTCAAGTGATTCAACCAGGAATTGGAAACCTCCCATTCACTAACTGGATGGAGTATGATAACCAGACAAGACCTGACCTTAACGACTCAGATGGAGACTCAAAGTCATTCATCACTGAAACACTAAACGGAGAGGTTACCGCTCATTACCAAGACTTCAATCTCTCAGATGGAAGAGAGGTTTTCAAGTATGGTACAAACCCGTCGGATAATGATACAGATGGCGACATGCTCCCTGATTGGTACGAATACGCCAAAGCCTGGAACGAAACTAATGACAATTATTCTTCAAATTTCCAAATTGAGGTAGTATGGATTGACCCAGCAACAGGAGGGGATTGCGATACTAATACCGTCTCCTGTAGACCTCTATCACTGGATAACGGAGTTTTGTCTAGACCTGATTTGAGGTATACTTGGTTTACTCTAGACCCTACAGACCCTAACGATGCCAACCTAGACCCTGACCAGGACGGGGATTGGGATTGCTCCGGGGCAGGATGTTCGTATACTCCATATACTAATTTCCAAGAATTCTATGCGGTTACTGCAAACGAATATTCATCTCCAAATGCGGTTCGATTAGCAGGTCTAGTCCTCGATGGACAGGCTGTAGAAGAATGGTGGCAATTCAGAACTTATCTTCTAGGACTTGGGCAATGGGATGAAGGAACAAGAAATTATTTGATGATGGACCAACAAGGTAACAATGATCCTAAGTTTGCTTACATTGTTGACGACAAAGACACCGATTATCTTGTAGTTGATGCTTCGGACGATGTGGTGTTAACTGCAGGGAACCGCACTGATCAATGGGACATTTTCTACCAATCCAGTCCGAATACCTCACCAGTAAGGTCCGTCGGTGAACATGAATTCGGTTGGTACCTACTTGATTTGGATGACGACCACGTAGCAGAAGGTAGTGATCCTATGAATTGGGATACTGATGGCGATTGGCTTGTTGATTGGTTTGAGGTTAATGATGACGAAGAGGATGGAGTCCGAGGTGATTCCTCTCCGATTAGGTATGATTCTAGAAATACTGGCTAAATTCGACTTAACTCGTCCTTAGCATCAATAATCCGTTGAGATTACAAGCGTAGCATTGAAGTGCATTCTCGTCCGTGGATAGCATTAGTGGTAGCCATGGCTAGGTCAGTTTCATCCGCCCGCGGAATTCTTTTGATAGTCTTATTCCTATTTTTGGCAACCCCTTTCACGCCTTTAGTGGACAATATTGCACCGAACGCAGAAGCTTCAGGTGTTGCACGTCACGTCTATGAATTCTCTAACGGTAATGATGAGTACATTGCCTTGTATCAGGGTGCTAACCCTGATGTAGGCTCATCTATTTCCATACCTAAAGGAGCAAAGGTAACTGATGTTAGTATGACATTATCCGGCGCATCGTCGACAGGATGGTCTGATATTGTAGACAATAACAGGGATGACTGGATAGAGGGAGAAATTAGTTCAACCGATTCAAGGTCTGATGACTTAACTTTAGCAATGGCAAATATGACCGTTGACTTTTTCCCTCACGGGAATTCAGCAGTCGAAGACTCCTCATCAACTGCTTGGTTAGATAACGGGTCCTATGCAATCAGACAACCGCATACATCAAACGCTACCGAAAACAGATTCAGCCAACAGTTGCTAAAATCTTCAAACTCTCTTACTGCAAATTCCCAAGGGGCTATGCTGAAACACCATGATTGGTTATTTATGTCAACATGGTCATCTAGCAATTTCAATAACATCGTCCAGAGGATGTACACCAATAACATCACTAGGGAATCGACTATACATTTGGACCAAAACGGATGCCAACTCCCTCAAAAACACTCTTCATCATACTATGGGATGTGGGGATTCAGAGACTGGGCTTTGAGTGATGATGAAAGATTATTTGCAATTCTTTCAGGTTACAAATACACATATTCCTCAAGTGCTCCAACTACATATCATAGAGTTTTGGAGTTTGATGTTTCCAGAGATGATGTTTGGACCTGCATGGATTCTTATGACGTTTCACCACAGTTCGGCGAATATACTGCTATTGCTTACGATGCCAGTGATGACACATTTTGGATTGTTCACAATGCTCAAAGAAGAGTCGTAAATTATGATTTTGAAGGTAATGGGCAGTTCACAAGATCCCAACAAATGTACTCATATTCATCAACAGGTGGCTCAGTTTACGAATGTGGGAAAACTAATCAACAGGTTAGAGGTCTAGAGATGAGAGACAGTACTTTTTACATGCGTTGTCAAGAAGGCTCTGTATACAACGATAAGGACCAACTTGAGGCATGGTCAATTTCCGGTTCTTCAACCTCTTTAGTTCCTCAAACGGGAACAAGAGATTTGTCGTCTTTGGGATACGGGCTTCAATACGACGGAAAGAGATTCATCACTGTCGACAGCGGTTACTCAACTTGGTCCTCTAGCACTCTTTATTACAGAGAATATGGAACAGGATGGACGTATCAGACTACTCCAGCACCCGGAACAACTGAGTGGTTTGGACCGGTTACAAAAACTGGAGACGATGTCCTCTCTGTAAACATGAAAACATATTCTTCAGCACAATCTATCGGAGACAGGGTTGATTATTGGGTAAGTGCAGACAATGGAACTCATTGGGTTCCAGTCGAATCAAATTCAACAATTCATTTTGACTACCCTGGAAAAGAACTAGTTTGGAAGGCTAAATTAATTGGTTCCACTGCTGTATCTTGGTGGGTTGAGTTAGAGTACTCAACTGAATACGAAGCAAGTGGCTCTTGGGTAAGCCCTCACAAACAAACGGGAACTAAGGTGGGCAAGGTCAGACCTGTTTGGGTTGCAGACGTACCTGCTGGTACAGATGTCAACGTAATGGTCTCAAACAACAATGGTACCACTTGGGAAGATGCCTCAAATGGACAAGAGTTGTCATTCCCTGGAGATGATGCAGGTCAAATTTTGAAGTATGCAGTCTTTTTGTCTACTACTGATTCTTTCCTAACTCCAAAAGTTAGCGAGTTTACTTTATTCTATGAGGAGGGCTACCCTGATAGACCTCAAATCGATGTTGGTGATGATAATATATGGGACTGGAGATCAATTCTATTCTTGAACGAATCAGCAGTTCAAGTCTCTGATGAATCAGAGGTCGGTGTCGATGTTAGTGCTGCGCCTTCTTTAGTCCAGGCCTTCAATGATTTCATACCAGAGAACGGAGAAGGGACGGTGAATGTCCCTATTGCTGTAAAAGCAGCAAGCCCAGGTAGAGTCAAAATATCAAATATCGATATATCATATACAATGCAAACTAGGGCAATAGATGCGTCTTTGGAAGGAGGAATTTTATCGCCTGATGGTATTTACAGAAATCTGAAAGTTAACGTTGCACACGGAGATAACGTAAATAGAGTTTCTAAAGCGATCATTCAACTAAATAATACCAATGGAGTGAATCCATCATTCCAATGGTTGAATGGTGATATTTGTAGCGTCAATTCTGACGGTGGAGGCTTGGTTAACTTTGATGTAAACAACTGCACATCTACAGAAGGATTAGACGGAAGATTATCGATTACAGTGCCTTTGGAAGTCAATTGGGATTGGGATGATGAGCCTTCCACAGAAGCGCTAATCACCGTAGAGGATCCATTAGGAGTGCAGGTTACTGCTTGGGAGACTGAAAATTTTGGTCTCAAAGTTGAAAATGATATTCAATTAGATGCACTACAAGTAACCAGCGAAGACGGTAGGTCACTGTATAATGGTGACTTTGTGAGGGGAGGAAAAAACTTGTCCTTTACCGGACAAATTCACTTCCAAGATTCCTCTTTATCTCCGCTAGCAGGTCAATTTGATTTGAGAATATTAGGACAAAATGTGACCTTTGATGGAGATCCAATCAGGGAGCCTGTTATTCTCGCACAGGAAGCAAACCCAGGATTCGGTGCATACAACATAACATTCCAGTCTCCTATTGAATCCGAACCAGGCGGTATGGTGTTTTATGTGGAAGCAGTAAACCTACCTAACGGTTCAACATTCTCTAACCCTGGATACAACAGTATCAAATTCATACTTGATGGAAATTCTCCTCTAGTCATAGACGCTACACCAATGGATATGCAAGAAAAGCATGCATCATCTCCTGGTAGCGGGCAACCAGTTTCAATAAAAATCCAAGATTCCGTTGAGCCACCTAACCAGATTACAATGAATTATTGGATTGGTTGCAAAGCCAGTGAGAATATGGGCTGCCATGATTATAATTTCGATGGTTTGCCGCAAGCTGACGAATATGAAATTTTAACTTTCTCAAGTCCAGAAATACTCCCTGGAGGACTTAATATCTTCGAGGGAGTAATCGATGATTCGATGCTAAGGCACGGAAAGAAGGTATCATTCTTCGTTACAGGTCAGGACTCCAAGGGCAATGAAATTGCCATGGGAGGAAGTCCAGTTTGCCCCGCACAATCCTCTGGAACTGCTTGTGGTTTCAGACCAGGAGAGGTTGCACCAGATTGGGATGCTGACCTTGTCACCTATATCATTCGAGAAGAATTCGAACCTGTAATTGATGCAACTAACTCTACGATATTAGGTCACGACGACAGAAAACCTCTGCATCCTGGCATTCAATATGTAGCGCAAATCTCTCTTTCAGATGGCAATGGCTGGGAAGATATTAACTACATTCAATACGCATTAGGTGGTTCATTTGATGATGATGACACTTCGATATTCATCTCTCTTGAAGAGGGTCTTGATGGAGAGCCAGTCGCTGTAATGGAATCCGGTGGAGATGGTTTAGCAGTATCAAATCTCTATTCTAGCGTCATCACAAGCGAGGATAATGATTCAATTATCGTCATTAGGGCACAATTCCAGTTAACATGGACATTTTCAGAATCCTTTGATACAAACGGGGAGACATTCTTCATACCGAAGATGAGAGTTACAGATTTGCCTTGTAGGGAAGGAGAAACTACTCCTTGTAACCAAGTTGAAGCCGGAATGGGTAATGATTACTGGAGCCTTGACAATGATTTCAGATTCGATGCACAACCGGGCAAAATTAGAGCAATAGAACTGCGAGACGGTACGAATCACTACAACGAAGAGAATCAAGAATCGATTATAGGTGCAGGACAAGCTCTTCGTGTGACAGGAAGAGTTCTCTTCAGCGAGGATGAAACCCCTGCTCCAGCAGGCGCATTCGATGTTGCTTTTGGCGATTATGATAATTCGTGGACCACAAGTCCTAGAGACGATGGTGAATTTTCATTAGATCTGTTGGTACCTTCGGTTAGGTCTGGATATCTTGACCTTGGATTAACCCTTCAAGACCTTCCAGGTTTAGCAGAGGATGAGTCTCCTAGAACACCAAGAGTTAGACTTGCTGTTGATTCAGAAAACCCGACTATTGGTTCAATTAACCTCGGAGGAATTTCACCAGATGGAGATATATCAATAGGTGAAGCTCATGATTTGCTTATTCAACTAGAAACAAATGACGACCATGGATTCGACAAATTCGATCCTGCATCCCTGCATTATAGAGTAAGAGCTGGAGAGGCTGAAATTTCAAGGGGAAGTGTTACTTTGCCGGATACCACACCATTTGGTGAACAATTCTTCTGGACTGGTAACCTAGACTTGACAGATGGGGGAGCAACAACCCTTCTTCCATCATACTTCGTCGATGTTTGGGTAAGTGGTTCAGACGCAGCAGGGAATCCATATGTTACACAGGGCAATTCATTGCTCGAACCGGTAGCAACATGGAAATTAGCACTACTAGGTCCTAGTTTCGATATTTTCTCAGAATCATCCATGGTAAAATGGGATAAGCCTACACCAGTTGCTGGGGAAGAGGTTACTTTGACAGTATCAGTTGAAAATGAAGGTGGAAGAGGAAATGTCTCTTTCGTTCTTCAAAGATTCGAAAATGGGGGCTATTGGGCAGACATTGACAGAGTTGACATCCAAGCCAATGCAGGTGCAGTGCTGCAAGCGACTTTGACTGAGGAAGCCTCTACAATCGTATCTTCTTCCACTGATTACAGATTACTGGCATTAATTGACAATGTAGAATTAGATCGGAGGAATTTAGAGCCTTTGATCGTCAAAGAAGAAACAAAGAGAGGATCAGAGGCATTCACTCAGGACGTTTCTGACCAGAAATTGAGTGTGATAATGTACATTGTGGCAATAGTTTCGCTAAGTGCCATGATGTGGATGTTAATCATTTACCGAAGAATGCAAGCTGAAGATGAAATCGCAGAGGATCAAACCTCAATAGTTAAGCAAGAGATGGATGGTAAGGCTTTGCCAGAAATAAAGACCCCAGTTATCAATCAAGCACAAACACCTCTTCCTGCTCCACCTGGGCTTGTAGTTCCTCCAGGCGTTACATTACCTGCGCCACAGGTAACCGCTCCCACACCTGCACCTGCACCTGCACCCGCACCTCAAGTCCAAGACGTAAAAGATAGTGACGACCCTAGGGGAAATCCTCCACTGCCTCCGACGGGTTTACCTGAGGGATGGACAGCAGAGCAATGGAACCATTACGGCTGGAAGTATTTGGATTCTCAAAACTGAGGGGTGAATGTCTTGTCGAATGTAGAAGGTCTTGTGACCTTACAAGAAAGAATGGTGAATCTCGTTAATCAAATGACAATACCAGTTGTAGAAGTAGCAATAGTAATCGAATCACACATTAATCAACTACTTCCAAAATTGATAGAGTTTTCACAAAAAAATTCAATTCAACTTTCCTCAAAGATAACCCAAAGATGGGAGTTAGAGGTTGAAAAAACTGCTTATAGTAACTCCAACTTCTCGATAGAAAAAGTGTTAGATATAATTGACAAAGATAGAATGGATATTTTCTCAACGCTAATCAGAGTAACGCTGAATGAAGTGCAACTCGAATATACTGATGCGATTCTATTTCTAAGGAACTGGGAGAAATTGGTTAGGGAACAACTAGCCCAGGTGAGTGGACCTGGGCAACTATTTTCTCCCCTTGAAATACCGGACGGATTTTGATAAGATTTTATTGGGAAGAATACTTGGAGGATTATAATGCAATCCTTTCTCAAGTGTATTTCGCTAACGCTTGTAATCTTATTTTCAGCGTTTTCTGGATGTTTTGGTAGCAATACTACAAACCAAATTGTTGAGCAAAGGGGTGTTCCCGGAGGATTGCTAAAAGCTTGTTTACACGAAGACAAATACACATCAATGGTTATTGAGATTGATTATGCAGAGGGGTTTGAACCCGAGGATTCATCCATAGATTTGTTACAACAGCGGTTAGACCAAATTTGTGACAAGCCTGATGGAATTACAATAACGAAAACAAAAACCGTATTCGAAATAGATGATACCTGGACCGCTGATGATGTTCGCTCAGAGGCTTACCGAACTAGAGGTGCGTCTCCATATTTCCAAACCAATGTATTGACTTGGCACATACTAATGCCTGCTGGTGAATACTCAGATGACTCGGTGTTAGGGGTGGCAGTTAACGCAGCAGATATTGCGATATTCAAATCAACCATTCAGGATTCTGAAAATATCTTAAACAGACCAAGTGCAGAAGAGATAGAGAATTCAGTAATGCTTCATGAGGTAGGGCATCTACTCGGTTTAGTAAATTGTGTTTATCAATCCGATATCGACCACGAAGACCCCGAGCATCCAAAGCATTCTAACAATGAGGATTCAGTTATGCATTGGGCTATAGAATCATCCTCTATTGGAAATATAATTGATGGTGAATTGCCTGATGATTTTGATTCTGCTGACAAATCTGACCTTGCAAAACTGAAATCCGGGGAGTTAGAAATAGACAGTCAACTATGGATGCCGTAATCATCTAACTTGCGACATTTGTTGCTGCCTCTCTCCACGCATCAAAGATCGACCAGAGATAGAGTCCTACCCAAAGTATGACGGTCAATATCAGAGGGATTTGAAGTAGGGTGAAATCAAATGCCTTTCGATGTTTTCTATTGAAGTGCTGACCTAAAAAGAGGAAGGGTATCAAAGCCAGACCCGCAGCGATAACTGGTCTAAGAGATCCCCACAAGCCAACGCCGAATGTAATTTCACGCCAAATTTCTTTCAGGATTGCACCCTTTTTTTGATAATCGATTGAGGATTCATTGGATGATGGTACTCTTACCACAATCTCTTCCATGTTGCTCCCCTAATCACAACAAAATGCAAATCCTTTGTGAAGATGACGGCTAAATGAGCGAGATGAGCATAATTAACCACCCTACCCTAGCAGGCGACATGGGGATTCTGAATGTTCTTGTCACTGGTTTTCAGCCATTCGGTCAACATGAAAAGAATATCTCAGAAGATACAGTATTAGGATTGAATGATAACTATCAATTAGATGACCCATGGGCTTCTAAACGCAATACAACGAGTCTTGTAGAAGTTAGTGTTGAGAAAAAAATACTAACGGTTGATTTAGAGGGCTCAAAATACTGTGCTGAGAAAATAAACCAAGGACAACGATACGATGCCATAATTCACGTTGGGCTAGCCGAAAATTCAGAAATGGTTAGGATTGAAAAAATTGGGAAGGATATTTTAGATTTTAGGATTCCAGATAATTCTGGAAGGCAAGTCCTTGGTTCAAGAATTACTGGTAATGGGGATTTGATGACCAGCTGTGAATTGAAAAGATGGGATGTTTCGTCTTGGAATATACCCACGAGAATTAGCGAGGATGCAGGAGAATTTCTTTGTAATGAGGTATATCATAGGACTCTTGACTCCATATGCCAGAATGATTTACAAAATGAGTTCGGAAAAGATATACCTTGTCTATTCATCCATCTGCCGAATTATGCCAACATAACTGTTGACCAATGCCGTGACTCAATTCTGAATATTTTATCGCACATGCTCCATGTCCCAGTTATTGATGTAGTAGCAGGTATTTTGGTTGAAAATGGTAAATTTTTAGCGGCGAGGAGATCTCAGGGCGAAGCATTTGCAGGATTCTGGGAATTTCCAGGTGGTAAGTTAGAACCACAAGAAAATTCCCAACAAGCTGTATTGCGTGAGTATGAGGAAGAATTGAGGATTGAAGTATTATATCGTGGGGATGTGGGTGTATGGTGGAATGATTTCGGTCACCTTCAAGTGAGGTTGCTAGTTGTTTGGGTAATTCAAAAATGCCAGAATAAGATCAAACTTACAGTTCATGATGACATGGTTTGGTGCGATCCGGAAAATCTACCCGACTTGAAATGGTTGGGACCAGACAAGGCGATAGCAGAATATATTTCCTCAGAAATTAATTCGGTCAATCTTGAATCCAAGTAACTGGGTCTCCATTTTCAGTCATCGTAAGTTCATCACCAATAGTTCTCGGAACCACATCTCTACCTTCGTGCCAAGTAGCTGCTTCTAACCATTGATCTAAGTTAGGACCTGAAATCTCTATTTTCAGGACTCCACCTAACTCGTTGATATCTCCAACTGGAAATGCTACCTTACCTCTAATGCTTGCCTGCCTTAGGATGTAGAATGTTGTAGAATCAGAGTTGAGACTTTTGCTCATGTAATCCAGTGCCGTGTCAAGAATTCTTTGTTCATGAATTGCGTCAAGAAGTGTAGCCAGAGATATGTTTTTTGCTTGCCAAGATACAAGATTTTCAGAAGGGAAACTTGGTTCTATTGCTGCTTGTTCTGGAAAATCAGGGAAAAGCTGAATTATGGATTCACGCACTAATTCCGGGCTGTCTGCTCCGGAAATAATGGTTGAAACAACTGTTGTTAGGCCTTGTTCAGTACCCGACAACTTCAATCTCATCCCTGTCATGTTCGCCCCACCCCTCAATCTGTCAAGAACCTGTCTTTTGTTGGATATACTCGTATAATCTCAAAAGGACTAGTCTTCACGGGGTATATGAGGTTGCACGATGAGTTCATTCAAGATAGCAACCGTAATTCCTTGTTTGAATGAGAAAGAATACATTCTCAACTGCTTAGATTCACTGATAGACCAGACATTTGATAATTCTAAACATCTTATTTGGATATTAGATGGTGGCTCCACAGACGGTACGATTGAAATTATTGAGAATTATATTCAAAATCTGGAACAAAACCAATCTCCAAGGATTGAATTACATCATAATGAGAAAAAATTTGTACCTCATGCTAGAAATTATGCGTTGAAGGAATTACCAGATAGTATTGAATTCATTGTTGAGATGATTGCTCATTGTACAGTTCCGAACGATCATTACGAGAAACGTGAGGAAGCTTGGAATCGCTGCAACAGTGTCTTAGAAAAAAAAGGAAAAAGGTTAGCAGCACTAGGCGTAAGGGTATTACCTGCAGAGGGTAACATGACAGTTCAGGAAGGGTGGATTGAATCCTGCCTAAGCAGTCGATTTGGGGGAGGTAGTGGGCAATTTGCAAATTTCTCAAAAGAGGAAAAAACCAAGGTTCCTGCTTTCGTTACTCATGACAGAAGTGCACTCCAAGCCGTTGATGGATGGTCTGAAAGATTTGAAACAAGCCAGGACTCTGATTTGTCGATGAGATTACTATCGAATAATTTTGAATTAATGAGAACTCCATCCACCCATGTTAACATGAGAAAAAGGAATAACCTAGCTAATTGGTGGAAAATGTCTGTACGCTACGGTTTCTGGAGAACAAAAATTTTGATGCAATACCCTAGCAGGGCTTCTCTGAGAGAGTTTTTACCCTTGTTTGGTATTTTGATTACCATCTTCTTGGCAATTTGGTTCAAATCCTTTGTGAGTATTCCTTTAATTGCATACGGGATTGTATTAACATTGGTAGGGATAAACTCAGTGTTTTATTCTAAAAAAATCAGTAGTATTTTTGGGACTCCTCTTTGCATGATAATTCTTCATACTGGGTTTTCTCTTGGTTTAATTCAAGGCTTGATAAAGAAGGGTAAGGTAGCCAAAGATCGCTAACCCTGTTTACACAATAGTGGGAAATAACATAAACAAAGATTCTGAGTGGGATAGTTATGGCAGTAAGGACTAGCACCTCCTTTGGTATGCTTTTTCTGCCAATAATTGTTGCTTTGGGAATTCATGTTACGGTTACTCCTCTTGCTGAAATAATCAGTATAGAGCCCCTGATTGGAGTTGGATTCTATTGCGGTGCTGGGCTAGTTGGTATCTTTCTTTTCAGAAAAACTCGTAAGGAGAAAAACTCTGAATTCAATCGCAATAAAGCCATGAAATCTCTTAGAAAAACCTTGGAACAAGAAGATTCTGGAGTTTGGGATAATAATGTGAACCTTGAAAGCACACTGGGGACGGTAAATTCAAAAGAAGTCAGAGGTACCATTGGAGATTATAATTCTGAATCTGCAGAAATTGAACTAGGCAATGAGAAGAAAGTGGACGTAGATTTACTTCTTGAATCAAAATATGTGGTCAAGGCTACAAGAAATATGAAAGGTGAAGATAACTACTCTGAAACAGAAGTCACTATTGGAAGTGAAACTAAATCCTCCTTCATGGATAACTTACTCGATGGAATTGGTGGATTATTCGGGAGAGATTTGAAAGCAGATAGGATTGAAAAGAGGAATAATGCCCTCAAGGCTGCTAGTGATTCAGCACCGATTTATGCACAAAAACCAAGGGCGCCAATCAATTCTTCAAGCAATCAATCCTCGAATGATGAGCTTATTCAGGAAGGACTGAAATCTTCTGGAAGAGCAGGACCACAGCAAAATATACGCTTCGATAAATCAGGAAATGAAGTACCTGTAGTTAATCATGAGAGTATCGAAGCAATGGCAATGATTGGATCATCAAATCCCACTGCTATTCAAACGGTTCAAACTCTGCCCTCAAACGTAAAAGTATGTAGTGAATGTGGCTACAAGAATCAAATTACAGAATCTTACTGTGTCAATTGCGGAAATAATTTATGAGGCGTGATATTCAAATTAGACCGACTTTCAGCGATAAATAGAGGGATATAATTGTCTAGCAAAAGAGACTACTACGAAGTTCTAGGAGTTTCCAAGGATGCTAGCGAATCTGACCTAAAAAACGCATTTCGAAGATTAGCTCGTAAATACCACCCTGATAGGTCACAAGAACCTGATGCTGATTCCAAATTCAAGGAGGCTCAAGAGGCATATGCTGTTTTGAGTGATTCTCAGAAAAGGGCACAATATGACCGTTTTGGTCATGATGGTCCACAAGGTTTCGGTGGATTTGGAGGGGGTGGCTTCAACATCAATATCGAAGATTTGTTTGGTGGTGATTTCTTTTCCTCATTTTTTGGCGGAGGAGGTTCTTCACGCTCATCTAGGAGGAGCAGAGGAAATGACATTTTGATGAGACACGCAGTCGAACTCTCGTCTCTGGTTGAAGATAACCAGATAGAGTTAGAAGCAGACCTCCCAACATCCTGCAAATCATGTGAAGGAACTGGTGCAGTAAATGGCGAGATGATTACATGCAGTACTTGTAATGGTCAAGGACGGGTGAGAAAAGTCGTAAGAACTGGACCTTTTCAACAACAAGTAATCACTGATTGTGAAGATTGTTCAGGAAGGGGAAAAATCCCAAAATCAGTTTGTAGAGATTGTGGCGGAACTGGAAAAACCATAGAATCAACAAAAATTAGATTCACTATTCCTGCTGGTTCGGACACAGGTACCAGATTAAGGATGAGGAGTAGAGGTGAGCCTGCTCCCAATGGAGTCGGTGAATCAGGAGACCTTCTAATCGAAGTCGAAGTCTTAGAACATCCTTGGTTTGAAAGGAATAATACTGATTTGATTATGTCTCTCCCTGTCGGTTATTCGGACTTAGTTTTAGGAAGAACAGTTACCATTGAGCATATTGATGGTGCACCTTTGGACATCAAGATTCCTAAGAATTCGAATTCAGGCGATACTATCGAAATAAAACGCAGAGGTCTTCCTTCTATGCGAGGAAAATATCGAGGAGATGTAATCGTTCTGTTGAAATTATTCATGCCAAAGAAGGTCAATAAATTAGTGAAAAAGCAACTTGAGGACATGAGGGAATCAACTTCACCTGATAATTTCATGGAAGCGATCAAACACGACGCAAAGTTACGGAGAAGATAATCACTCTTCGCTGGAAACATCTATTGCAACAGGTATTCTACATGCTGTTGCTTTTTTGTTTACAGTACCGTTGAGTTCAACGTCCACGTAATCCCCCTCACCACTTAACTCTACTAACATGAATAATCTAGTATTCTTCGACAAACTGTCTAAGAATACCTCTTCTCCATGATGCATCGCTTTGGGACTAACTCTTTGCACGGAGAAAGCCGAATCTTGTGGTGCGTCAAATCGAATTCCAGCGACCTCCCAGTCTTCTTCTAAAATGTGTACGCCAAGCATTAAAGCAACCGCATTCTCAGTTTTTGCAATGTCTTTACCTAAATTCCAAACACAGAGTTGCACATTTTCGGTTAAGTAATCTGCATCCGGTTTTCCCCATGTGGAAACAGACTCCTCCCAATCGATCATTCGCAATTTTATCATTGCTTTTTCAATCAATTCAAGAGATTGTACAGGATCGGCATCCCCGGTTTTTAATAGTTCTTTTAACTCTGTTAGTCGATTCTTTTTATTGGCAAATTCTTTTGCTTCGTGCTTGTTTTTAGCATTTATTATCATCAAAACTATCAGCGGTAAAAGGAATGAGAATCCGAGAATCCATCTTACAATATTACCCCACTTGACTGCTTCGTCACTTGGTGGGAACCACGGCTCATCTCCCTCATCAATTTCGGAATAATCAATGAAGATTTCATATTGGACAACAACTCCATCACCTCCCCAGTCATTACTTTCGACAGAATCCTCGCGAATGAAAACCTGGAAAAACTGAGTGCCTCTAGGAACTTCAATTCCTAATTCAAGTTGTAGATTCGAATAGTTTCTAGTCTGTACATCTATCATTTCACCAGTCTCGTTGAAACTCCAAGCTCTAATGGATAAATTTTCTGCGAAGTCCGATTCGATGGTGTACTTGAGGAAGTGAATGGAATCTTCCCAAGCTTCAATTTCAATTTTGTAAACATCCGAATTATCTCCAATCGAAGTTATGAAATATGAATCAATTCCATTTGTAACTTGATTTGTTTTTGGATAGGATGAGTTATTCGCAAAGTAATTCATTGGAATAAGCGATGGTGCCTCCAGTGTAGAGTTTGCATCAAAATAAGAAACGATGTTGACATATGTGTCCAATGCAAGGCATTCCAGTGTTACTGTGATCAGAACAGAACTTGGTTTAGCCCATAATGCGGGACCATCTAATGAGGTTTTATCCAATACTGCTGGCTGTTTGGTGGTAAAATTGCCGTTGATGAATTCGCTTGAGCTTATTTGGCAGTTATCAGGAAGACTTGAGAATTTAACTGCTTGGCCATGAATGATTTCAGAACTGAATGAGATTTCTCCATGCCCTGTAATCCTAGTTGGATTGTGAGAATTCTCTATGATGTAGGATTTTTCTTCGTGAATGATAGTTTGAATTCCCCAAATCACTCTTGGTGATACCGTTGAAACTTTGAAAATCAAACGTCCATCTTCTGTAGCAGTGAACCACTGGATATTTGCGCCTTTTTCAATAAATCCTCCTGAGGAGAATACATCAGTAGTAATAGATTGTTCACTAGTTTGATTTTGCCAAAATAATTCTAATTCAGCGTTTGAATCTACAAATGCCAAACTAAATTCTAATGTTTCACCTTCTACTAACCCTACAGCAAAATGATTTGCAGAGTCAGAAGTTGCTATTCCAGATTGATAACCAGAATAATTTAGTTCATATTCCAAAATTGATCTTGGTTGAACATTTTTTGAATCTCCTAAGCAGGAGTAATCGCTTTCGCAATAATGTATCTGAGCAGGTAAAAATGGAGCGCCAGGAGCAGGTCTTGAACTAGCAATTGATTCTGAAACACCAATTAGTTGATTCATTTCAATCAACTGGGTAATAGAACTTTCAATTGTGATTTTTAGAAATGATTCAGTGCTGGAGTATACAGTTGCGCTGGGTGTGGAATTAATTGTTGCTGAGTTTGTTTCCAATAGAAGATTGCAATCGCTGCAATTAACGCTTACAGAAGCAAATTCGTTTGCACCGATTCTAGTCTCTAGAGTAATGTGATCTCCAGAATTTAAAAAGAAATTTTCTGTATATTCTGATTTGGTTAGCCATGCCCCCTGATTCATGTGTTCTGCGGTGGTAGTTTGTAGCAGGGGAAAGGTAGCGGTGATCAACAATAGTGATACGAAAACCAAGGTGGTCCGAAAGTGGAATACACGGTCTCGCATGGATTAGCCTCGGGCTCATCATTTGAAGTCATTGCCATCAGTTAATTCGCATTCTTGAATAATGAGATGTTCGAGGAGTGCATGTGACAGGAACTATCGGCAAGGTGGTAATAGCCCGCCAAAGGTTTGCTAGAGTTTGGGGTTTGGGCGATAGAAAAAGCCCAGTTGCGATGACTCCTGCTCTTGTTACACTCGAAGGAGATGAGATTCCAATTGAACTTTCACCCTTTACGTCTTCCCTTTCTTCCCAGATTCCAGCAAGTCTTAGTTTGCGCTCTAATCTTCCACTAAGTCCACCTAATTTTTCAGAAAATGCTCCGAATTGGGATGTCTCCCTCGGACATGTATTGCCTCCATCAATGGAAGAGGCGGATGCAGGAGAAAAAGCAGGGCTGGGAGGATTACTTCCCATTTCGTGGCAGAGAATGAATTTTGATAGTGATCTTATGGATCCTGAAATAGACCCACAAATTATCGTATTGACAGATGCTCCACAATTAGTGAATTTGCCTGGAAAATTAGGAGAGGCATTGCTAACCATAAAGAAAAAATTCCCACAATCGCTAATTTGGACTCCAGGTATCGCAGGACCAGACAACCTACCACTTTTGGCATGGATGGGAGTTGACCTTTTTGATTTAAGTCGCTCAAGAATGGCTTGTGCATCAAACCTACTGCTGGATGATACTGGACCACGAAATCCTAATCCGGAATTAGGAGAAGACAGCTCAATGAATTCCCAATTAGAAGCATGGAGAGTGTCTATCTCTAAGGTTAGGTCCGGAATAAAGAATGGAAATTTACGAAGTTTAGTGGATGCTTGTGTGCTATCCTCGGCAAAACTGGTTGAAAGGCTGCGAAGATTCGATAACTTGTGTTCTCAGCATAATGGAATATTGTCTATGATTCCATCGGGAAATTCTTTTGATTCTTACTCTCATAATATCCTAAGCGATCCGCTTGTTAAGGATTGGGAGGATTTTATCAGTAAAAGTTACAGGGCTCCTGAAAACATGAATAAGTGTCTACTATTGCTTCCTTGCTCTGCTAGGAAGCCATACTCCCTATCGAAAACACATCAAAAATTTAGGGATGCTACTCGAGGTCTAAACGCGCATGAAGTAATGGTGACATCCCCCCTCGGGCTTGTTCCAAGAGACCTCGAAGAAGTCTGGCCAGCAGCACATTATGATATTCCAGTTACCGGAGAGTGGTCATTGGATGAGGTGGCAAAAACTCAAGAATTGCTAAATTCATTAATCAAAAATAATTCCTATGAGTACATTATTGATCATTCTGGAATGGGTTTGGAGGTCAAGGATGTACATTACATCGATTCAAGGCTGGGAAAATCAGCAACCTCAAGGGAAGGTCTTGATCAGTTAAGCGCAGCAGCAAAGCAGGTAATGAGCAACATCAATGTACCAAAAATATCCCCGACGAAAAGGAAAATAGACATGTACAAATCTGTTGCCAGAAAAAACATGCTAAATGATGATTGGTTAGATGACGTAATTTTGAAGGGCAAGCCCCCTCGTCACAAGCTAGAAGTAAATGGTAAACAAATTGCTCAATGGAACTTAGAAAGAGGTGGCTTCTCTCTGGCAAAGGCAAGCATACCAATTATGGAGCAATCAAACTCTTTACGAAGCATCGATATTATTGGCAATGAGAAATTGAAAGGCGATATTCATATAAATATTCTAAATGATTTTGATAAAGAAATCAAAGCAGGTGAGTACTTTTTGATTTATCAAAATCAATCTGCAGTAGGCTTAGGCAGAGCAATTGCTCCTGCATGGGAATGGGCTGGTACTCCTGGGGCACTAGCTAAACTTCACCAAAAATTATGAACTGATTTCCGCGTATAGAAAGCCAATCGGGCATCAAAGCGGTTAAGAAGGGGAAGCAAGTCGCCGGCTTGCTTGGAGTTGTTGTAATGGCACGTATGTATTCATCAAACCGTGGAAAAAGTGGTTCAAGTAAACCCTTTGTTACCGAAGCCCCTGAATGGTCTAACAAAGATGTAAGTGAAATCACATCTCTAATCGTCTCATATGCTAAGTCTGGCAAGTCTTCTGCTGAGATTGGCACAATTCTAAGAGACCAACACGCAGTTCCTAACCCAAGATTAGTTCTTGGCAAGAGGATTACCCAAGTAATGGCTGAAGAAGGAGTTGCAGGTTCATACCCAGAAGATATCATGAACCTAATGAAGCAAGCTGTAGGATTGATTGATCACATGACCAGTAATCCAAAGGATATTCACAACAGAAGAGCGCTAGAACTGACTGAGGCTAAAATCAGAAAGCTAGCAAAGTACTACAAAAACAATGGTCGCTTGGAATCTGGATGGCAATACAAGCGTGACCAACTTCGTTTGATGGTAGAGTGATTAAGTTCTAGTGAGGTTGAAAAACCTCATCTGACAGGGTTTATTCATGCACGATATTTTCAAATGCCCGGCTTTTAACAAGTCGGAAATTTATCTTCGTGCTATTTCGGAAAAAATTGCAGCCTCGGATTTAGTTCAACTCCAGGCTCCTGCTGAGATTAATTCTATCATCGCCCTTTCATTTATTGAATCAGCCTTAATTGAAAAGAAAATTAACTATAAGCGAAGAATAACAGCTCCTAACTCCCATTTGCCAAAAGATGAAATCACCCAATATCAAGAACCAGAGATTGGATTATCTTTGGTTATCGATTTAACAAGAGATACCGAGGAATTCTCGGATTTAGAAGAATCGAATTTAATTCTAATACATAGCAGATCAGTAGAATTCGAACTTGGTTCATCGGGAAAGAAAGTAGTTTCCGTTTTGGACGTAGTTTCTCAATGTGCAAGTATCGCTTACGCAATTGATGACTCACCTAGATTGAGGAAATTAAGGTATCTCATGGGCTCAGGTCAGTGGTTGAGGGAGTCAATGGATACTACATATGACCCAATACACTCACTGATTAGAGACCACCTCAAATCAGAAGGAACGATAGATGTAGTCCCATTACCAGAGTCACATGAAGAAGGCGATTTATTGTTGAAGAACATTCCAACCAGAATGATAGGTCGTTTGAGAAAAAAATGGGGAGATATGGACTATAATGATAGGGCAATGGCATTAAGCGAAATTGCTCTTTTAGCAATTGCTGAATCAGATATTTCGACATCAAGGTTAGAAGAATTAATATGGCATAGAATTCTTCATCCATCCTTGGATTTTGACCTTGCTACTACGCTTGAGAAGGTACAATTAGCATGGCCAAAAGGCTCTTCTGATGCGAGATTGTTTGCTAGTGAATTAATTGATTCCCTTATCACTGAAGCTAAATTCAAACTATCCAACTAATCGACGCTTTGAAACATCAAGACCTTTTGGGGTGTTTATGGCAATAGAAAGATTACTCACTGGAGGACTTCGTGAGCAAATCAAAGAATTGATGGCAACCGAAGATTTAGTGATGGAAGCAATGAAAGATTTGCTAAAGGATGAAATCAAGGCACACGTACGTAATGTCATCGAAGATGACCCTGAATTGAAAGCTGACTTAAAAGACGCAATTAATACCTATTTCCTGGCACAAATGAGGTCTGTGTATGCGGAACTCAAAGCAAGCCGAGCGGCTGCAAGATTAGGACTTCGATTACTACCAGAAGAGATGCACGGGGAAGTTGGCGATGCGCTAATAGGCCTGTTCGAGAAGGAAATTGGAACACTACTTGAAAAAGCTCTGTGATTTTGAATTCTATCGCTTTGTTCATGTGCTTGATTATGTTGGTAAGGTTTGAGGGATGTCCATGAAAGGTGTCAAATCACTACTCTTGATATCTATTCTAATCTTCTCCACTTTGGCAATATCTTCACCAACTGCTTCAGCAGAAGAGCAAGAAGTATGCTGTAATTCAGTAAGCACTGAGTTCTATTTGATTGGCTCAGGTCAAGAGGCAACATTTAGTCCATACGAGGAACGATTAAGCGAAACATCTGAAGAAGTCGAGATTGCTAATGCTGTAAATTCCGAGGAAGAGGTTGCTTCTTGGAAAGTAAGTGGGATTTTTTCGGGGAATATCCCTGATGGAGATTGGGATTTTACTATACCATATGAAATCGAAAATGCAAATGGTGCCCAAGTAAACATGACTTTGACCATTAGGATCGGAAATGACGAGTTTAGTGCTTCTCTACCTGGGCAATCATCAGTCTTAGCCAGTGGAACAGGTAGTTTGAGTTTCAGTGTACCGATTGAAAGTTTAAGCACCTCTGAGGGAGAATCAATAGAACTTACTCTATCTGCTAGAAGTATAATCTTTCAAGCGCCTGTTGCCGATTCAAAAATGATATTAAGGTGGGGGTCCGTTGATGACGACGCTTCAATTACCGCTCAATTCCCCTTTGTTAAAATGGTGGTTCCAGACCCAGTTGTTGACCAAGGAGATGTATTCGTTTCGGTCATCATAATGTCACCTTGGGGTATGGATGTTCTAGCATACTCGGAAGCGAGCATAACCGTTAATGGCATCAATATCAATGCAGAATCTATCAAAACACGGTCAGGCGATGGAGTTAGGGCTACATGGACTTGGAGTGATGGAGAAGGTGGAGAACAGACAATTACCATCCAGCCGAGGCTTGATTTAACAGATTCAGGTCCTGTAATTCAAGATGGTTCGGCAGTATTCACGATTTACATCAGTAATCCTGGAGACGGGAGCGGAACATTCTATCCTTTAGAAGAACCTCTAAGATCTACTGGAGAAGGTTCTGATTTAGATGTAACAGTTGACTTTATGCTTTCAAAGCAATCTTCTAGAATTATTTTGGAGAGAACTGTTATCTTAGAAATTGATGATGAAATGGCATATTGGTTGCGATGGTCTCTGGACCATATTGGAAGTGATGAGCCTAGTCTTAGTCAGGCTATTCGATTATTCGAAGAAGGTAGTGTGACAGATGATCATAGGGTTAACCAAAGGATTGATCCGACTGAACAGAATGAGTTTGAGCAACAAATGAATTCGGATTTAGTGGTCCAATTTTTGAACATTGGGTTTGGCTTTGATGCTGAAGATTTGATTGGTGATTGGAGTTCTAGGGAGAACGCTAAGGTAAGACTTGACCTAGGAGGGAACGACGAAGTAGTTCCTGCTCCTGTTACAATTGAAATTAAAACTACTACAGTGGTTGAAGAGTCATATGCACAAGATGATCTACCCGTTCTTTTGACTGATTTCATAAAGAATCAACCTGTACCATTTTGGTCTGATTACGATCTAACTATTACAGGAAAATCATCAAGAATGACCTCATTTGGAACTCTAAATCCCCCATCGAACGATAACTTTGATACTAGAACATTCAGAACTCCTAACGGAGAATCGTTCAAATTTAGCGCAATCGGATTGCAGCAGGATGAAATTTTTGACATAAAATATGAGCCAACAGACAGCCCTACTGACTCCGCATTCCCGTTATTTGTTCTGACTTTGCTAGGCTTGGTTACAATTCTTGCCTTATCATTGAGAATTACAAGAGGTAGAAAGAAAATAGGAGTATTGCTCTCTTGCTTGGCACTATTCCCTCTTACTTTGTTGATATTCTTTATTGGTATGCCTAGCGAATACGTCGGGCTAACACTCGTTGGAGTTGCTTTCCTATTCTTGGTGATTTCGTTGTTGAGCCCAAGGACAGCAAAATTGGTGCAAGGTATTTCAAAAATATTCCCAATGATTGACTGTCCTGCCTGCGGAACCAGCAACGAGATTACAAGTGATGTTCGACCTTTGAGAATATCTTGTAAGGGATGTCAAAGAACAATGAAAATTGTGGCTTGATAAAGTTCAATACTCGTCTCGGTATGTTGTAACATGGGCAGTCGAACACTAGGAGACATCAACTTATCAGATGAATATCTCAGTATAGGTTTAGAGGATTCACTGACAGAAGCAATTCATAGATTTTTGAGTTTTGAATCTGGAGTATTGATAGTACTAAATGATAACAATAAAGCAAAAGGTGTGATTACCCAAACAATGATTCTAAAAGCAATACTGGACAAAAAAGACTTACAGAAGACAAGTTGCAAAAAAATAATGGAAAGTGATATCCTTGAATTTAGGCTTGACACAAAGCTTTCAGTTGTTATGGATGCAGTAGAAAAGAGGAAGCCTAAGGCAATTGTTGGGATAAATGGAGATGATGAATTCATTGGGTGGTTTTCACCACTAGACTATCAAACTGCTTTAGGGTATGAATAATCATTTATGGCTGAATAAAATTGTGGTTGAATCAACCATTTTACCATAACCAATCCTTTCGATTTGGACAAATGTCCCCTCTGGATAGTCATTGTCTTCAATCATTCCAGATATGAATTGAATACTGTCCTCATTTGGAAGAACGAGTAATCCTTGATTTGCATTCCTTGCGGATAACCAGTGAACAATTGGCCTTGAATCAGATTTTTCAATCGATGTAATCTTTGCTAAATCGGATGTAATTTCGACATCTGCAAAATCCTTTAAGCGTAGAATTTGTTTTTCATAATCTTCTTTTTCGATGCACACTAATCCATCATCTAGTTTGAAAATTCTATCCCCAAGATCATGATTTGGATGAATTGGAATAACAAGTTCATTTGGATATTCACCTTCGAGTTTAATCTCGTGCGAATTTCTAACGAATGAAATTCTAGGTGCATCATCATCTACAACTTTGATGTTATGTGAATAAAGAGTAGCAAGAGGTACAGAAATGTCTTTTTGAGTTAAACCAAGTTCAATCCAGAAATTCCTCAATGCTTCAGCTGTAATTCCACGGTTGGCTAGAGCAGAGATAGTAGGGAGTCTGGGGTCGTCCCAGCCATCATACTTTCCAGATTCAATGTCCTTACGCATTTGTGATGTCGAGAATCCACCCCACTCGTGCACTTTCACTCTACCCCAGTACAAAGTTTCAGGATAAGTCCATCCAAAATGCTCGTACAGCAGTTTTTGTTTTCTAGTTGAATCCATTAGATCTTTTCCTCTAATTATGTGAGTTACTCCCTGAAGATAATCTTCAATAGCACTCTGGAAATCTAATAGAGGCCAAACTCTCCATGTTGATCCGACCTCAATTCTCGGGTGTGGATTAGTCTGAGTATCTTGTATTCTAAGAGCAGGCCAATCTCTCAAAGCTGGATTTTTCAAACTCATATCAGTTTTTACTCTAACAACTGCATCACCTGGTTTGAATGTACCATCCCTCATTTTATTCCATAGTTCAAGATTTTCTTCTGGAGTTTGATTTCTATGTGGGCATTCTGTTTTTGATACTCTAAATTCTTTGAATTCGTCACCTGTGCACTGACAGACATATCCAAAACCATCCTCTAACATCTTTTGTGCATAGGAATGGTAATGGTCCATTCTGTCGGATGCCAACACTACTTTGTGTGGCTCAAAGCCTAGCAGCCATTTCGCTTCATCCTGAATTTGTTGATAGGCTTCAATCAGTGGCTTTTTCACAACCGTATCAGTATCATCGAATCTAAGGATAAGTTTTCCATCGTATAATTTAGCATACTCACCATTTATCGTTAATCCTCTAGCATGACCGAAGGATAGAGGTCCATTTGGATTGGGTGCAAATCTAAGAACCACATTGCCTTTCTCGGCATTTGGAAGGTCAGGTAAACCCTCTCTTTTCTTTTGTTTTTCTCGCTTTTCAAGTAAGTGTGGTGCCTCAGCTTCTAAGATTGCTCTTACTGCATCTAAACCTTCTTGATTTGCAATTTTATTCGCTTCAACAACTGCCTTTGAGATCAATGGAGATACTAGTGAACCATGGGCTCTGAGGTCTTGCCTTGCACCCATAATTCTTCCAATTACCGATCCTGGATTTGCCTTGCCTTCATACTCTAAGGCGTTTTGAAGAGCAAATCCTCTAATTTCTGCAAGAGTAGCCTCATCTGGTTGCCACGACATCTCGAACGATTAGTGCTGTAACGATTCATTCAAGAAACCAATTGTTTGAAAATTAGAATAATTTTCGTTGGGAGCCGTATTTTAATTTCCTTTTCGTTAATTTTGAATTATGGTGTAGTTCCCATGCATTTTTTGTAGTTGCCCAAGAAAAACGCAAATATTTGTTTGGTAAATTTCCTTTCGTGAGAATTTGAACCGCTGATTTTGTTTTAGGGTCACTAGGGTATCCCGAACCTATCTCTAGGCCTAATTCTTGTTTTATTTTAGATACCTCTCTTTCACGATTTTCCTTTGCTAAAATACTTGCACAAGCAACATGAATATGGTTAACGTCTGCTTTATTTTCGGATGAGATATTTTGTTCATGTGCAAATTTCTTTAATTTTGAGATTACTTTCTGCGTAAACTTATCGGTGTTTACTTCACATGCATCCAACTTAATTAGACAATCATTTGCAATATGTTCTGGTAGATTATCGATTAATTTTGCAAAATATGTGATTTCTAAATCGTTAAGACTGGTGCTATCTACGAAATTATCTATTTCATGTGCTGAAATTACAGCGGTCTGCGAATAGAATGAATCATTCTCTGATAGCATTTTTGAAAGTTCAATTCTCTTTTTTGAGGATAACAATTTACTATCCTTCACACCCTGTTTCTGAAGTTCCTCAACCTTGTTTTCCTTGCAGGCAAATATTGTTATCACCAGCGGACCGATTACAGGTCCCCTTCCTGCTTCATCAATTCCTACCAACCACATAGGTATCACAAGTCTATATCGTCAAGGTCTATCATCCGCAAATCATCGTCCTTTGGCAGAGGTATGTTCTTTGCCACTTGTGGTTTTTCTTGCATTATCTGTTTTGGATCATTGCGAATGACTCTCTCAGTAATTGATGATGCGGGTTCTAGAGAAGTATTTCCTTCATGAGGTCTTGCAACATTTCCTTGTTGTATCTCGCTTGCTAATAGATTCAGCTTGTTTTGATTTATTACATCAGAATGATGATCAATTACTGTTTTTGCAGCAGATTGTACCTCCTCGCTTACCGGCAAAGTTTCGCTAGTTTTACTTGATTTAGCACTAAAATGTCTCCTGTATTCATCAGTTGACGCGAACTTAGAATTGTTTTCTTGTTCAATTACAACTTTCTCATTTCTTTGGAAACCACTTAGCCAATCATTTGGGTCAGTTGAAACTTCTTTTGGCTGATGTAATTTAGCCATTGCATCATTCTGTTCATTGCGAAGTTTCCTATCCTTTACACCCTTTCTAATAAGCAGTATCGAGGCAATTACAAGGCAGGTGAAGAACCACCAACCTTTTGCAATTTCAATCACATTACTGAAGACTGCTTGTAAATCAATAAATGGTTCGTTTCCATTTTCTCTCCATTGAACCCCCAAAAAGTCGGATTGGGAGGTTTGAACAAATTCAATTGAGGGTACATATTTACTTCTCACCGAGGTGTTTAGGAAGAGTGTTCCATTCGAATTTTGATCAGCAGGTAGGTCAGCATATGCTCTCAAAGTAAAGTTTGATCCAATTGCAATATCATTGATTTCAAAGTATCTTATGTTCTCTATATCCTCTTCGAATATGGCACCCTCTGGAGGAATGAAACCCATATTTGTGGAATGTGAAGATTCCAAATCAACAAGTAGCCCGTCAATTACATTACCTTCATTCCTGAGAGTCATTGAAATTGACAGTCTTCCTCTTGCATCAACCTCTTCTACAACATCTTCGAATATCCATTCCACATATGGATCAATTTTGAGAGGAGTTGAAAGTTCACTAAGAGAAATTTCGCTTTCCCCTTGTAGAAGGTTAAACGAAATTTCACCTTGAGTGAATGCGGGAAGTAAAGGTTCATTTGAAGACAAATTTACTGTGACAGATGTGCTTTCCCCTTGTTCTAAAAACAGTCTTGATTCTGAGAATTCAATTTCAGACCATGGTGGGAAATTTGATGCATCCAAGCTGAAATCGTCGAAATAATTTCCAGTATTCTTAATGGTTAATTCTATTGTGCACTCTTCATTCACGATTATTTGCTCACAATTACTTGAATCGATTGACATTGTCGCTGAACGACTCCAAACAATCTCGGATTTTACATCGGTGCTTACCTTCTTCCAGTACTGGTTTCCTGGCTGCAAATTGAGTCTTACCGAAAGTCCACCCTCATTCAAATTGGGTGCTTGGAAACCGATTTCTATGGAACGGCTTTCATTTGGCTCCAAAGTTTGAAACTCTAGTCCACCAAATATTCCTACGGTCCAATCATCTACAATGTGCCTGTCCAAAGCCCCTAATTCGGTATCTATCTGCCCGTTTTCATTAATTATCTCGAGATTCATGTTTGGTAAAGTCGGGATATTTCCAGTATTTCTGATATCAACTCTCAATCGTGATGATTCTCCTGGATTTATTGGTAATAATTCTTGCACGTAATCAATAGTCATATTGGAAAATTCATCCATCGACAAATCAAAACTCCAAGTTGCCTCTTTTCTATCAAGACCACTTACTGCCTTCAGCTCAAATCTAGGTCCTTGTCCATATAGGGGAAAACCATCGATTACTCCAGGTATGTCAACAAAGAAGTAAACGTATGTCAATTCATTAGGAGATATTGTTTGATAGGCTAAACCATTTGATGAATTATTCATTGTCCAACCATAGTTCCAAGTTGACTGGCTCCATAGTGAGAATGTTACGTTATCATCAAAATCTGCAATGTTGGTTATATTCACGGCAAGACTTGTCCTAGTATTTGGTTGCACGATAAAGTTTGAAATGCCGCTAACTCCGAATTCAAGATTAGATTCTTCTGCCACAGTAATCATTTGGCTGTAATCGTGAACAACCGAGTCTCCATCTTCAATTATTTCTAAATCATACCAGTAAGTACCTTTGGTCACAGATTGATTAGATTCTAGTCCGTAGTAAAGTTTCAAAACCTCTCCAGCAGTTAGGCTAAAAGAAATGGGAAATGAATTAGAAATTATTCCGTTTGGAAGATTATTTGGCTCGGGTATCGTGAAACTTCGTTGCTCAGTTCCCCTGTTGTTTAGAGTGATCCAGGCTTGAATTTCATGTTCTTCATAGATGACAAATTCCTGCTGGGAGACGATTGTTAGATCTCCGGAGTCTGCTGAGGCATGTCCGGCTAAGGGACAAAGAATAGAGGTCAATAGGACGATGACAATAAGACTCGCCCGCATGATATCTCCTCCGCATTATACTTATTCAATATCATGGGCAGATGATAGCAAACACCAAACTAGAAAATTCAGTTTAGAATAATGTAGGTATTTTCTGAACCAATCTACTTCCTGAGCTTTTTACTGAGTTAACTTCCTTAGACACAGGGTAGGCTTCTAAATTAATTGGCTTCACCATTTTTTGCAAATCCTGACCGTTGAGCCAATCATCTATATCACCAGAATCTAAGATTACTGGCATCCGATTGTGAATGTGAGAAATATCTTCTTGAGATTCTTTTGTTAAAATAGCAAATGTCTCTGCCCTTTCTCCACTTTCAGTTGCCCAAGATTCCCAAATTCCTGCAAAGAAAATAGTCTGGTCCTCTACCTTTTTATGGTACCATGGGGTCTTTTGAGCCCTATCTATGGACCATTCAAACCAACCATTTGCGGGTATGACGCACCTTCTTTTTTCATATGCCCGAGAAAACATTGGTTTCTCGCTAACAGTCTCACTTCTTGCATTTATTGGATTTTGATTTCCTCCAGAAGACCATGCAGGTCTCAATCCCCAAGTCATCAAGCGCATGTGGAGATTTTCCTGATTTCTAAAATCTAATCCTTGATTTAGGATAACAGGTACTTCTTGAGATGGTGCAATGTTGTATGAAGGAGAAAATGGTGTGACTACAGATAATTCAATGGCTCCGATGCTTTTCGCAACATCTCTGGTGTCTTGATGAAGAGTAAATCTTCCACACATTGCTATCACACTGGGTCGCCTAGAACTTCGAGTAGTAAGTCAACATCGAATTCTGCACCGTTGAGTGGAACGCTTAATTCAAATATTTCAGAAATTGTAGGGTCAATTTCTCCAAAACAACCTACGTGGACTCCGTTAATCTCTATTTTTGCAGACCTTCCAGCTAGCCAGGGTCCCTCTCCATCTTCAATAGCAGAGATTTCTGCGAACATCTTTGAATCCGCATCAAAAGAGGCTCCTAAATCCTGCATCATTGCTTGAATTCTCCCACGAACAGCAGCAAATCCACCGGATTTTTCAGCAGTAATGAAAGCAACCCTGTTCTTGTTTTTGTGGTCTCTGACAACCGTTCCAAGTTCATATACTGAATGAGGTAACTCGTTGTGCTTATTTTTGGACAGTAGCCTAAGGATTCCTGGCAGCAAATGATGTCTCAACAAAGTATGATCTATTGTAATTGGGTTGGTAATTCTAGTAACTTCGTGATTTGCCGTCCATCTCATATTTTCAAACTGATCAGCATCATTTGAAAGAGTCAGTGATTGTATTTGTGTAAAACCTAGACCTTGAAGTGACTCCCTTAGTCTTCTCCTCATGTTGTGGTCAACTCTTGGAACTCCAGTCATGGATGAGGTTGGTTTCGATGAAGGGAGGTTTTCGTAGCCATGCCCTATGATTATATCCTCAATGATATCTATTGGATGCAGGATATCGAATCTCCAGTTAGGCACCTCCACAATTGCAATTTTCCCACCCTTTTCAGGCATGCTCATTTTTTCTGGGGAATCTGGATAATCGTCGCCTATTTGTGTTATTTCTATCAAAGACATACCCATTCTTTGAAGGGATACACGTATCTCTTCTTCACTGAGGTTAATTCCGATAATTTCAGGTAAAAGTCTCATTGGAACTTCAACAATATTTGATTTTCCAGAGGGTTGAATTTCTGCTTCACCTTTACAGTTGTTAACAGTAACAGATTCAATTACACCATTTCTTGCTGTAAGTTGTAGACAGATCAATGAAAGTGCAGTTTCACATGCCCTTCTGTCCCAACCTGTTACATCGATAAGGAAGTTCTTGGTAGTGTTACTCACAGTTGTGTGGGATCCGTTGATGATTGGAGGGAATGATAGAACTTTATCATCAGAGTCAAAGATAACCGGGAATTTATCCATCCCTTCTAGCAAATCTGCATATTCCATGCCCTTTGGATGTTTTTCAAGAATCTCTGAAAGGGACATCTCTTCATCCATCGCTAGAGGAATGAATCTGGTGTCTGGTTCACATGCTTTTACTCTAAATGGGGGACTAATTGTTTCTAAATCATGAACTCCGATGGAGACTTTTTTACGCCCCCCTCCCAAAGCAAAGTGCAATTTTTCTTGATGTTCCATTAGCCCTTTGATAAAAATATCAATTTCTTCATCATTTGACCCAGTGTGAACTCCCTTCACAACAGCGCCAAGAATTATCGGTCTTATGTTTGATAATTCAGAGTCAACATGAAATACTACATCTCCAGTGTTAATATTTAGATTAGGCTTAGTATAGTCGTCGTGTAGGTAAGACCTCATGGAGTGAGAAAGCGTTTCTGCACTCAATAAATCAGGTCGATCTGGAAAAATTTCGATCACAAGTTGGTCAGCATCGCAAGAATCAATATCGGTGCCTAATAGCGGGAGTTTGTCTTGAATCTCTTCGATATTATGAGTCAATCCCTGCAATTCTAGCAACATCTCTAGAGTTTTTTGTTGAACTGTTATGGTGGGCATTTTCATTCCTCAGCTAAACCAATGTGGTAGGGGTCTCTCAAAGCCGGCTAAACGTAAACCACTTACTGCCGCTGTATCATAGTCATTAGCCCTCAAATTAGACCTTGATACGTTATCAATGGATGAAATTCCTATTCTTCTGAGTATTAAATTAAGGTCATCAGAAATGCCAGCTAGCCAATAAGCAATATCTTCAGGCTCCTCAAATGGGGGTGGGCATATAGCAAATGATAATCCTGATGCGCAAAGGACCGCAATGTCATTAGCATTACATGGGAATTCTAAAATTACCCCTGGTTCTGAATTTCCTTCGCCTAGATTCTCTTTTATCGACCTGCCTATTATCGGAAGTGCCGCAGCTTCTGTGATTCCGCTGTTGTCGTGCATCCGAGCAACAACCGAGTCAAATTGATGTTTACCTGCTCGGGCATGTGCGGCTGAGATAGCACCTAATCCATTAATCGAGATCATCAATTTACCCTCTCCTAATAAGGACAAAATAGCAACTCTTAGCCCATCCAATGACTCGTCATCTAGGGGTGCGATTGTGTCGAAATCGATTATTATCCCAGATAAGTTCTCATGATTTTCAGTAAATTGGGATAAATTTTCAGAACCGAGTAAGAGTAAATCAATCGGTCTAGGATTCTTTGTAACCAGGAATGGTTGTTCGATTAATTTCTCCTTTACTGCTTGGGATTGAGAATCATAATCAGTCAATAAAACACCGTCATCGATAAATGGGATCATTGGAATTGGCAGTGCAATCGGTGAATCTTTTCCAATGAGTTTAACGGTATCACAAGGGAAAGAGGAGTTCAACGATTTTCTATTGTTACTAACTATGCTGATGTTAGACAAATCAGAATCTGAAAAAAAGTCAGAATCGTTATCGACCTGAATAATTTCTTTAGCCTGCAAACATAATGCGTCATTCGGAATATGATATTCTTGATTACTTATTTGTGAATTAATTTCAGATACTTCTTTTTTGGTCAACGCTGACATTGATACACCATTTGCTGGGTTTGGGCATCTACCGTTTACGATGATTTTACCCCCTTTCATTCCCGCACCAGGGTCACGTCCAACATCTCCATGAACGATGACAATACCACCTTTCATTCCACTTCCTACTCTCGCACCAACATTACCGTTCACAATAATAGTTCCACCCAATAAATTATGGGCACAATCATTTCCTGCGCCATCTTCTCCAATGATGGTTCCACCTTCCATGGAGTATCCTAGATAGTCGCCTGCGAATCCCTTTATTCGCATATCTCCATCCTTACTTGCTGCACCGAAGAAACTGGTAGTATCTCCATGTAAAATGAACTGTCCACCGTTGTTGAAAGAGGCAGTCCAGGAGCCAAGTTTCCCCAGTGCTCTTACTCTTGAACCCGGAATCAAATTTGGACATAGTCCCATTTCCCCGGTCTTCGGAACTTCTTGGTCATCCCGTGTCCAACCAATGTCCAGCATTTGTTTGGCTTTGACGGATTTTTCGAGGCTCGCTCTGAGTCTCGTATTGATTGCAATGGATTTCCCAATCAAGACATCTCTATCCGCCATGATTTCGCCTGTTACACATTGCTCAAATATTCTATGCATGAATTTGCGAAAAATATTCCACAAAATGACTAATCTTACTGAACCAAATATGCCGCTTTGTTTATTGGGCAGTTTGAAATGGCTTAGAACGGTAAGGCTATGACTATCAAGGTTGCAATCAACGGGTTTGGAACAATTGGAAAAAGGGTTGCTCAAGCAGTGGCTTGTCAAGACGACATGATTATAGTGGGCGTTACAAAAACCAGGCCTTCATTTGGTTGTGATTTGGCTGTGAAGATGGAACTTCCTTTGTATTGTACTTATGATGAACCAGACAAAATCGACGCATTTGCATCTGGTGGTTACGATTGTAAGGGGGGATTGTCTGATCTTCTAGCAATTGCTGACGTTGTAGTCGACTGCTCTCCAGGTAAAGTTGGAGCACAAAATCTAGAGAAGTACAAAAATGCAGGAATCAAATATATTTTCCAAGGTGGAGAAAAACACGCAATGACTGGTATGTCTTACACTTCGTGTGCTAACCATTTGGAAAATATGAATGTTCAAGGAACAAGAGTTGTATCATGCAATACCACAGGTCTCTCAAGAACATTAGTGCCGTTGTATGAACATTGTGGAGAGCTAAGCGTTGAATGTACTATGGTTAGGAGAGCAGCCGATCCTGGCGATTCAAGCAAAGGTCCAATCAATGCGATCAAGCCAGTTCTAAAGGTACCCAGTCACCATGGACCTGACGTCATGACTGTAAAACCTGAAATAAACATCAATTCGATGGCAGTTGCGGTCCCGACCACGATTATGCATCTTCACGTCATTGTTGCAACTTTACCAGAAGGTCACGGTTTAACAACAGAATCAGTGATTGAAATGTGGTCTTCAAAGCCAAGAATTTCAATTATGAACGGTGCTGAAACAGGAATAACTACCACTGCTGAAGTAATGGAATTCGCTAGAGATATGGGAAGACCGTGGGGAGACTTGCATGAAATATTTGTTTGGGAAGATGGGGTTAAGTTAGAAGGCAACACGCTATATTACTTCCAAGCAATTCACCAAGAATCTGATGTAGTTCCAGAAAATGTAGATGCGATTAGAGCACTTATGGGAACTGAATCAGATTGGATGGCTTCAGTAGCCAAAACCGATGCTGCAATCTCCAAAACTGCATCTTTGTGATGAAGTTCTGGCGCAATTGTTCGAAACAATCAACGGTTGTATTCAAAAACTAAAGTTAGTTGGAACAATTCAATGTCCCATTTCCGCAGTTTTTCAATGACGATATTACTGCTCCTGGTTACCATTTCTCCTTTTGCTTTTGCAGTTGATAATCAACCAAATGAAGTCGGACCTCAAGAACATGAACTCGAGGCAGAATGGAATGTGATTGAGCATGAATCGATCATTGCTAGCAGTCTAAAGCCAAGCTCGGGAATTATTCACTTGGAGGCGGGTTCATTCGACCCAACTTACTCTCAGTACCCATTCTTCTCACCATCTCTAAATGTTGATGATGATTACCAAACTACAGGATTTGCAATTATCCAACTTCACGAAAGGAATGGTTTGATTTTGGACTATCTTTCCGAAAAATATGATTTTGATGTCTTGGAGCATCTAAGCGAAGAATCATGGATTATCCGATTATCAGAACACAACAAGGAAATTTCGCATTTTGAAGATTCTGCAATTAGATGGATTGGACCATTTACTCCCGATGCAAGAATATCGATTGAATTGTCTATGTCAACTCTAGTTGAGGGGACAAGTATAGATCTCATCCCGTCACCAGATTTATCCGAGGCAGGATTGAATTCAATTGTTGTGGATTTGTTGAACAATGGTGCAGATATGGCTTGGTGCGGATACACTCAGTGCCAATTTACAGTCGGCTCTTTGGATAGTCAAGAAATTTTAAATCTAAAAACTAGCCTTGCAATGGATTCTAGAATTCTATTTTCCGACATTGCAAATCAATACAGAGTTCACAATTCCGTAGCAGCAGGATATATAGGTCTCAATGCGATTCAAAATGGGGCAAATTTTACTCTTAATGGCAGTGGTGAAACTATTGCAATCACTGATACTGGATTAGACAGAGACCACCCAGATTTGAATCAAACAAGAATTGCAGGTGTTTTCACTAATTTTGGCCTCGATCCTTCCTTTGCTGATTCTAATTCAGGACACGGGACACATGTTGCAATCACCGTCCTAGGTGACGGAAGTGGTGATTCCAATTCAATCGGTATTGCACCTGAAGCAAATTTGGTAATGTATGCTTTGGAGCACGACCCCACAGGTGTTTTCGGCAGGCAAGGTTCAATTTACGACCTTCTAGTTGATGCAGAACAAAGAACAGCTAGGATTTCAGTTAATGCATGGGGTGCTAACGGAGGATTCGGAGAGTACACATCAGATTCTAGAAGCGTAGATACATATGTCTCAGACAACGGCGATTTGGTTCCCTTGTTCTCTGTCGGCGACCAAGGTGCAAATGGTGATGTTGCCCCCCCGTCTACTGCAAAGAATGTTATCTCAGTTGGGGCAAGCGATCCCGTTACTCAAAGCGTTGCAAACTTTTCATCCTACGGGTATACAAAAGATGGGCGAATTAAACCGGATCTAGTTGCACCCGGAGTTGGAATTTGCTCAGGAAGGGCTGAGGAAGCTAACAACATCAATGGGCAATCATGCGGGACGGGGGCTCACTCAAACGGAAATGACCTATACATGTCACTAAGTGGGTCATCTCAGGCTACAGCAGTTGCAGGAGGCGCAACTGCTCTTGTACGTGAGTATATCAGAGAGGAAGTTGGTATATCATCTCCATCTGCATCTCTTGTCAAGGCTGTTATGATTAATGGTGCAAAAGATATTGGAAACGCTGATATTCCAAACCCTTCCGAAGGGTGGGGTGAAATCAACCTTGAACAGACGATTATGCCTATGCACAATGGTAACGATTTAACCACTTTCATTAATGATGGTCCAGAATTGAATCCAGGTTATTCTATACTGTATTCCTTTGATATTGACCCATCATCTGGATTAGATGCAACTCTAGTATGGTCCGATAAAGCAGGGTCTAGTAGTTCTTCTCAATCAGAATCTAAATTGGTAAATGACCTAGATTTGATTCTTGTTGCCCCAGACGGCACTGAATACTTAGGAAATGTATTTTCAAATGGATTTTCCCAGACGGGAGGCTCCTCTGATAATGTAAACAATGTTGAGCGAGTAAGAATTGCGCCTTCAACATCTTTACAATCCGGTGAATGGTTGATGAAGATATCTCACAGAGGTGGAGAAGCACAAGATTTCTCTGTCGTTTTAGTCGGCGATGCAGCATATCAACCCAAAGTAGACCTTGCTGTATTCGAAAGTTCTATTTCATTGAGTACCGACAATCCGTTGAAAGATGATTTGTTCTCTTTGACCATTTCTTGGATAAACCAAGGTACATTGCAGTCTGGATCTTACCGTGTGATGCTTGAGGATCTAACCACTTCAGAAATTCTTTACAACGCAAGTCGTGCTCCTCTAGGTGCAGGAAATCTTGATTCAGTTTCAATGATTAAATCCTTCAGCACCACAGGGGACCATGAACTTCGTCTAAGAATAGATGTGGATAACCAAGTAACTGAGATGAATGATATAGTGAGTGGAACTGATAATAATATTATTTCAAAGACTATTGAAGTAAGTGCATTGGGTGTTCGTGTGATTCCACTAAATGAAGCGGGTAATGAACCATCAACACCTGAAGAATTGTCGCAAGTAGCCACTCAACACCTAGATGTAGCAAACTCTTCGTCTTTGACCGTTCCACTGCACCTGAAGCATGAGGGAACTGGAAATCAAAGTATTAAGCTCACCTCTTCTCCTGTACAAGTTCTGCACCCAACAATCCCTGGTTTGCTGCTTGCACCAGACGACCAATGGACAGTCTCCTTCTCACAAGAAGGTCCGTTCACTCTTGGTGAGCAAGGTGGAGGCAATGACATTCTTGCATTGTCTCTAGTTTTAGACGATATTTCAGCAGATTTGGAAGCAGATGTCCCTCGATACGCAAAAGCAGGAACATATGTTGTTGATTTGAAAGCAGAGTACTTCAGCCAACCATTTGTTTCACATTCTCAAAGAATAACCATTGTTGTGGATGAATTGAATGCGGTCCAAGTAGTCGCTGCTGGAACAAATGGATTAGAAGCAGAGCCTGGCGAATCAGCAGTCTTCTCGATATCTGTAAGAAATACAGGCAATACCCCTGCTCAATATTCTCTTTCGTGTACTCCTGAGTTAGATGGCTGGCAGGTAATGCTTGGTGGTTCCAATTCATCGAGCTTGGAATTTGAGCCTTTGAACATTCTTGAGTACCTCCCAATGGCGATTACAATAGTTGTTCCACCTGTGAATGATGGTGCGCCAGCCGCAGATTCTACTGGAACAGTATCTTGTACTGTGACCTCCAAAAAAGATTCATCCTTCTCTTATCAAGAAGTAGTCAGCATACTCGTTTTGGAACAACCAAATTTCGAAACTCTGCTGAAAAATGGTGAAATAAATATCCCTGCCTCTACAGAGTACCCTGATCTTAGTGTTGATTCAGGTGATTTGTTAAATCTAACACTAGAGGTTTCTAACACTGGAAATACTCCCATTGATCTTGAAGTAAGTATTCAGCCATCTGATCCAACTTGGGCCTTTGAAATGAATTACGATGGAGAAAGACAATCCCAGAGATTCGATATATCAATCCTGCCGGGAGAGGTTGAAACTGTTGACATAACATTTAGTGTTCCAGCAGTTGCTTCTGAGGGTGATTCTAACATGTACAATATTAGAATCGAAAGGAATGCTCAGGATTTCAAGACCAATAACACAAGGTTGACCGTTCGAGATGAAATTTCATTCGATGTTGGACCAGTAGGGGACGGAATTTTAGAATCTCGAATCAGCGATCAATTTTCATTTGGTGAGGTAGAGATTACAAACACCGGAAACGTTCCTCTTTCCCTTACATGGACTCATAGTCTTTCACCTGACGGTTGGCAAATAGGATACTCAAATCCAGTTACATGGTTAGAACCTAGGCAGGTTGAAATTGTTCAAATCGGTGTTATTCCGCCTGCGAATCAACAGACCACAGATAATGCATTTACAGTTCGTATAGATGTCCTTGGTACTAATGCAGCAAGGGAATACAGAGACTCAACCAACCTTACTGTAGCTGTCGTAGATTCTGCGTGGTCTAATTTGTCAGCAGTGGATGATTCAATTAGACCGTTTAAATCGGTAAATAGAGGTGATGAGGTTTCTATGGATTTACTACTCAGAAACGATGGGAATATGCCCTTGGATGCAACACTAATCACTAGTATTGTTTCTTCAGATGGAGATGTTGTAGATGACTGGACGGTTAGTTGCTCTGTTCAAGATATTGAGTCTTTAGAAATTGGTTCAAGTCAAACGATTACTGTACTTGCTTCACCTGCATCCGATGCTAAAATTGGTAATCACGAAATTATTGTTCAAGTATTGAATGGAGAGGAAGTTATTGGAGAAGCAAGACTAGAAGCATCAGTGTCGCTGCAAAATTCCGGTGGAGGTATCTTTGCTATACTTCCACCTTGGCTATCTATAACTCTTTCATCTGTAGTCTTAATTGGACTTGCAGTAGTTGCCTTGAGGTTGAGGAAGAGCGGGGATGCTTTGGATCGAGGAGAAGAATTGGTGCCGCCTAATGCCCACGTAACAGCTGATTTATCTGGTGAGCGAAGGAAAAGTGCATTAGATATCGGAAATTCAGTTAACGAACAGTCTAGTGGTTCGGTCTCGCAAGACGAAATTGCGGCTGCTCTAGCTCAAAGTCTTGAACCTCTTCCTTCTTTACCGGGCCAAATACCAGACGGAAGACCACCAGGGATGAAGTCCAATGTTCCAGCAGGAAAACCCCCTGCAGGTTCTCCGCCGAAGGTTTTGCCTCCATTGGGCAAACCATCTGTGGCTGCTGTTCCAACTCCTTTGCCTGTTCAAACTCAACAAGTAACTCCATCAGTGCCGCCTTTGCCTGCACAAGGCTTACCTGCCGGTTGGACAATTGAGCAATGGAATCATTACGGATGGGAATGGATTAAAAGAAACCAAAGTTAAGACTTGGATTAGTTTCAAATCATAAACATCTTGGCGGATGTATGAGCAGTATTGTCTTATTTGGTCCCCCTGGTGCTGGAAAAGGTACGCAAGCTGAAAGAATAATGCAACACACAGGTATGCCACAAGTATCCACCGGTGATATGCTTAGAGCCGCTCTAAAAGCAGGAACATCCGTAGGTTTAGAGGCTAAGAAATACATGGATGCAGGACAACTTGTCCCTGATGAAGTGATAATCGCTCTCATCGAAGACAGGATAGAACAACCTGATGCAGCCAATGGAGTAATGTTTGATGGTTTTCCTAGAACGATTCCTCAAGCAGAAGCCTTGGCAAAAATCACCGAGGTTTCCCACGTAATTTCCATTGAAGTTCCGGATGAAGAAATTGTTGACAGAATAACGGGAAGGTTTTCTTGTGCAAATTGTGGTATGGTTTTCCACGATAAATTCAATCCACTACCTGTAGATGGATGTCCAGGTGGAGAATTCGAAGAAAAGAGAAGAGCTGATGATAATGAGCATACTGTTCGTTCTAGATTGAATACTTATCACGAACAAACAAGTCCTCTTGCCCAGTGGTATGGTGAAAGGGGAATCTTGCACTCAATCGATGGAAATAGAGCTATTGATCTGGTTACTGTTGATATTATTGATGCATTAAATTGAGTGATGCTTGATGGGCCGAAAGAGAGGTTCTAAAAAAGTAAAGAAAATGAGGCTTGAAAACTCAAAATTTGCTATTAACGAATTACAAAAAATCCTAGTTGAGCCCCATAATCACTCAGAGCAGTTGCTCAACTCGACTAGTTTGCATATTCGTAAACAATCCATGAAGAGTAAGATATCTCTTGACAAATCCACTAAATTATTAATTTGCAAAGGGTGCTTCAGAGCATTGCTACCGTATAAAGACACGAGGGTGAGGGTAAGAGATGGGATGTTGATTACCACTTGTCTAAAATGCGGAACTATTCATAGAAACGGCGGTGGACCTAAGTTCCACAAAATCAAACGAAAAGAGCAACTTGAAAAATAGGATGCGTTGGGGGAGGTGATGAAGCATGTCTGAAGTACCTGATAATATCAAAAAACTTGCATCATCCAGAGATTTTGATGTTTCTGTTAGGATAGGAAAATCCGGTATTACACCTGCTCTGATTGAGGAAGTTAAATCCCAACTAAATAAGAAAAATCTTGTAAAGATTAAGGCTAATAAGGGGCTATTTGAAAAAGGAGACATGAAAGATGTTTGGACGTACATAAGTTCAGAAACAAGTTCAACAGTAGTCCTAGCACGCGGTAATGTAGCAGTTTTATGGAAGTAAAGCGATTTTAATGCACAATACCCAAAAAGGGTCGACATTTGGGATGGTTAATGTTGACTAACTTTAGATGGAATTCTGGTCTTAGAAGTAAATCAAGTTTGATTGCTCTAGGCTTAGTTATCTTTTGTGGCACTATGATTTTTGCTGGCAATTCTCTAGCTGGGGGAAGCGGAGGTGGACCCAATGATATTCATTTAACAATCACAATTGCAGAAGGCTCACAGTCTGTCGCTATATTGGTTGGTCTTGCGATTTTAATTGGTGTTTACGTTCTAATTATCACAGAAGTGGTTCATAGGACCCTTGCTGCAGCAATCGGTGGATTCTTAGCAATGATGGCACTAAACTACTATTCACAAGAGGATGTTCTGAATATCATAGCTGTTGCCTCAATGATAGATTGGGAAACTATTGGTCTATTGTTAGGTATGATGGTTATGGTTGGTGTTATGTCTCACACTGGGATTTTTGAATGGTTTGCGATTCAAGCCTACAAAAGATCAGGTGGAGAAGTTTGGACACTTGTAGTGATACTTTGTGTCGTAACAGCCGTGTTATCCGCATTCTTAGATAATGTAACTACTATGTTACTATTGACTCCAGTTACTATACAGTTGGCTAAAGTGCTGGACTTGAAACCTATTCCGATTTTGATAGCTGAGGTACTCTTCTCAAATATCGGTGGAGCAGCAACCATGATTGGTGATCCACCAAATATTATGATTGGCGCTGGTTTAAGTCCGGCTGCAATTCAATCAAAAGGCTATCCTGATTTAGCAGACTCCGGTGTGACATTCCTTGATTTCATTACTGAAATGGGTCCGGGTATTTTGATGTGCGTTGTACCATCTTTCATGCTAATTAAGTGGCTTTACAGAGATGAATTCATCGGAACTAGGGAGAGGGACGTAACCGAGTTAGAGAAAAAATACGGAATAAAAGACCCTCAAGGACTGAAGGTTAGTGGATTTATTCTTGGATTAGTAATAGTTGGGTTCTTTACTCACCCGATAACTCACATTGCAGTTTCCTACATTGCCCTAGGTGGTGCAGTAATTATGTTACTGGCAACTAACAGGCATGAATTAGAGGAACCACTTGAACACGTTGAATGGACAACATTGCTATTCTTTGCTGGTCTATTTGTAATGGTTCATTCACTACAGTATATTGGAGTAATTGACGCAATAGGAGTAAGAGTCATCTCCTTGATAGAAAACTTCACAGACCCAACAATACAAATGGCTATGGCTATTATCATCGTTCTCTGGGTTAGTGCGGTAGCTAGCGCATTTATCGATAATATTCCCTACACAGCCACTATGATACCGATAGTTTTGCAAATATCTGAAACTACCGGACTCGAACTTGAGCCTATAATCTGGGCTTTAGCTTTCGGTGCTTGCTTAGGAGGGAATGGTACTTTGATCGGAGCATCTGCTAACGTAGTTACTGCTGGAATGTCAGAAGAAGCGGGCTATCCAATATCTTTCAATGAATTTTTCAAAGCAGGTTTCCCAGTAATGATCCTTACAACATTCATTGTATCCATATATATGCTATTGGTGTATGTAATTGGTGCAGATGGTGGAGAATTGTGGGTTAAATTAATTTTGATCGGAATAACAGTTATTTCCATCATGTTGGCAGTCTCCAGAGGTAAGTCGAAAGGTCAAACCATTGCTGAAACATTCGGTGAAAGTGGACTTGAAGAAACCGTTGGAGCTGTAAAGGACATTGTTGAGAAAGTTAAGGGCAAGGGTATTGATAGCGAAGAATGATTGTTCATCTTTCCGTTCGATTAAAATGCTTTGCTGATTTGCGAAGATTGAGGCAAATCAATGAATGAGTGTTCTGTTTGTGGTGTTCTGTCCATAGGCGTGGATGTTTGTCCTGCATGTGGTTCAAGAATTCACAAGGCAGTTGCCATCGAAGAATCGAATTCTAATCTTGGTGATTTACCTGGATTGAGCGATGCAATGGTCTCTTGGAGAGAAGTTGTTCCAGACCATGAGTTGCCGTCTGAAGCAGAAATGAATGAACTCTCCAATGCTGGTTTACCTTTTTCGTATCAAGGTGAATCAAATCAATTTGATGAAGCCCTACCATTTGGAATCGGTAGTAACTCAGGAGGCGTACCATATGAACTTGAAAAGAAAGCACCTGTTGATCTGGTTAATTCAAGCAAAGAAGGTAAAGTCGAAGGAAAACCTCCTTCTGAAAACCAAGCAAAAACGCATCCTAATCAAGATGCTGAGGTATCTGAAACTGACTTAGAGATTAACGATATCGAGTATGTCGTTGAAGTATCAGAACAGAAACTTAACGATACTTCAAAATCAAAACAGACTCCTAAGCAACATCAGGATTTGCATTCTGCGGTTGAGCAAATTCCAGAGGATATTGAAGTTGTAGAATCCTCTCCAATCGAGGTTGATGATGCCCCTGCGTTATGGTCCATACACGCACAACCAGTTGATATGGAACAGCTTAACGATGAGCTTGAATCCATAGTTGAATATCAGCACAAAGATGAAGAGGACGTGATTGTATACAACCATGCGATTGAAGAAAAGGAAAATGTTGAGATTGAAGAGCAAAACCAAATTTCCTCTTTTACACTCTATCCAACAAGGGCACAGCCTGTGACTTTAGTCGACGAATCTCAGACAGAAATTCTCACATCGGCATTTCAATCTCTTGGAATTGGTGATTGGGTAAATGCAGCACGTTATTTCCAACTAATTATAGCCAAGCAGCCAAATGATCCTGCGGTGATGAACAACTACGGATTGTCCTTGATGGAGAGGGCGTTCGAGATGGAGTTGTCCGATGATCCAACCGCTGCAGACAAGGCATTTGCACAGTACAAATCCGCAATTTTAGTTCTTAGAGAGGCAGCTAAGTTGGACACAGAAAATATGGACTATCTATACAATCTATCTCACGCTTTGCTTCTCAGTGGAAGAGAAGAGAAAACGATAGAACTGGTTAAAAGAATAAAATCAATTGAAGGTGACACTCCTGACACTAGTGTGTTGATGGCTGCATGTTTGTTCAATCAAGGGCTCTTTGATTTGGCTAAGAGAGAAATATTGCCGTTTTCTAATTTAGAAATTGTCGCACAAAATCTTTCGGCAATTCCTTCGATTTAATTGTAATTTTCCAGCATTTTTCCGAGTGTAAAAAATACATATTTTTATCTAAATTTTTGAGAAATTTTCATCTATTAAAATAAGACTCTATGAGCCGATTCAATGTAGTATTTTTCACCCCATATCTCCCGTTGCTATACCGATGTCTTGATATATGGGGGGTAGGTCGGGGGGTTGCTCAAGCACTTCGTTATGTTCGGCATAGCGGGGTGAGCAAGCACCTCACCATGTTTTGCATGGTGGGGGAAGGGCTGAGGAGTGCCATCCCTCGGGGAGATGGTGTTCTGTGGAAGCCACATTGGCATGACTCGATAGCGAAGGGTAACTCGCATGGTGCGAACTGCACATATGTGATGCTACAACCTATCTGGGGGATCGCTCGGCTCGAGTGCCGACGAAGGTCGTGACAAGCTGCGATAAGCTGCGGGGAGGTGCATGAATACCTTAGATCCGTAGATGGCTGAATGGGACTTCCTATATCCTCGGATATAATCGAAAATCGATAGGGAACCCCCCGAATTGAAGCATCTTAGTAGGGGGAGGAATAGAAATCAAAAGAGATTCCGTAAGTAGTGGCGAATGAACACGGAATAGGACAAGCTGAATCCCAAAACGAAAGTGAGGGAGATGTGGTTGTCTGTCTATCGCCTAAGTCATGGAAGAAGAACTTGCCTGGAACGGCAGACCAAAGAGGGTGAAAGTCCCGTACTCGTAAGTGATATGGCCACGTGACAGTCAAAGAGTAGCGTGCGCTGGAAATCGCGCGTGAATATGGGAGGCAGATACTTCCAATCCTAAATACAGCTCGAGACCGATAGTTTACAAGTAACGTGAGTGAAAGCTGAAAAGAAACCTTAGCGGGTTGTGAAAAGAACGTGAAACCAGATAGGTACAGGCTGACAAGGCATGAAAGCGATGATATGAGCAGTGTTTTGTCGTGCGTTTCGAAAAATGCCCCAGGGAGTTTTGTTCATTGGCGAGGTTAAGGAGTTGATCTCCGAAGCCGTAGGGAAACCGACAAGTCCGCAACCATTAGGTGAGGGACGAGGTGTGCTCGCCTGGAGTCAATGGAGGAAGACCTGAAGCCCGTCGATCTATGCCTGGCCAGATTGAAGCCCGATGAAAGTTGGGTGGAGGATCGAACCGTTGCTGATCTGCAAATCGCTCGGACGAGCTGGGTATAGGGGTGAAAGTCCAATCGAGATGGGCAATAGCAGGTTCCGCGTGAGACTACTCGTAGGTAGACGTTCGTGGAGA
>PBDU01000029.1 GCA_002718195.1 Methanobacteriota archaeon
GCCGCATACCGTCGAGTCCACGGCAGAATGAGGCCGACGCCGATGGCGATCTCCATAACGCCGGTGATGAGCACCCAAATGGTTGGGTCGCCCAACACGGCTGGAACGATGGGTTCGAACCAAGCGGTGTTGGTGAAGTGTTGGATACCAACGTTCAGGTACATCAAACCGAACACAAAGCCGGCAGTGGCCAAGACCCTGCGTCGCATATTTTTCCCTCATGACTTCACAAGTCAAAGTTTGCATGAGACCAAGCAGGAAATCGGACAAACTGCACCTTAGCTCAGGTTTGGGTGTGTTGAAAGGTTAATTACATTCAGTTGGTTTTGTTCTTTTATGGGCGCTCATGTAGTGGATGTTGTCCTTCAACCCATTGGCCGTACACCAGGCGTGCTTGAGCCACCTCTTGCAAAATACAAACCCCAAATCGTCGTCCTGCTCACCAGCCATCAGGAATATGCCGACATAACGGTACAGCACATCGAACACACCTGGCGCCGCCACGTAGGCCGCCTCCCTCACGTCATCGTCAAAATCGTAGAGACGCCGTGGACCGCTGATGCCGTCGACCGATACATGACGGCGTTTGACGAAGCCGTCGATGAAGTTCTAGGCCTTGAGATAACACAAAACGCAACCATCCAGTGGCATGTAGGGACAGCAGGAGGAACCAACCTGATGGCCATCGGCTCAGCGTTGAGTGCGTTTACCCACCGTTTCCCAGTTTTTGGGTCGCTTGATCAGGCCCACAATCCGACCTTACGCACTGAAGAACTTGCGATTGATATTGATTTATTCATGAATTTGGGGCCGGGCTTCAAGGCGCTACAAAAACCAAGAACGATGCGAATCATGAGGTACATCCTCTCCCACGGGCCCGTGGGTTCATCCGACATCATCAAATTCATTGAGGGCACGAAACAAAATGAGTCAGCAGGCCGGAAACCGCTGGTTGATGCATGCCTTATTGTCAAGGATAAGGCCGGCTTCTGGGTACCAACGAATCTTGGTCGTGCTCTGATGGCCATGATGTCCTTCGAAGAAGAATGATGTCGGTTTACTGAACATCATGTCAACCAAAATTCCTCTTCACTTCCTGTGGACTTTGGTTGACTGTGGCAGTTGTCCACTTTTGTGCTTATGGAGGTAAACTTGCTATGTCCCAATCATGGCAAAGAAGAACACCGCTGCAACCGAGAACGAAATCGAGCGCTTTCATTCGTGGCTCGCAACCGAAGACCCTCTCAGCATTGCAACGCACGTGTACGTGGATGCAGATGCTGCATTCTCTGCAGCCTTGCTCTCGGTCCTCAAGCCAAAGGCCCAAGTTGTCTTTGTTTCAGCGGACAGTGTGATCGAGGATGCTCGAACTCTGGGTGTTGACCTTTCCAACGGTGAGCGAACCATCAAAGGAATGAATGTGGGCAGTGCTTTTGGCCTGCTTGTCTTGGGGATGAAATCCATTGACCTACCCGTTTACCGAGCCCTCCGTTCTTGGGCATCCCAACTGAATCTAACCGACGCAGGGAAGGGTTGCAGGGACGCCGTGGTCTTGGCAGAGCTCGTGAAGGCCTGGCGTTCACTTGGAATGGGAGATAAGGGCTGTTTCGAACGTGCAAAGGAATTGATCGAAGGAAAAATCAAAACTGAACGTTCCAACTTGAAGCAAAAAAAATTGGCAGATGAAGTCGAAATCAAAAACGGAGTCGCCGTCATTTCAAACGGTGCGAAAATTCGCGGCGCACATGTCTTCAACCGAGGTGCAAAGGTGTTGATTCGAGAATCGGAAGTCGGGCACAGCATCATGATTTCAAAAGAAATGAGTCGGAAAGGGATCAAACTGAGTGAACTCTCTCCACTCCTCGAGCCAAAGGGCTGGTTCATCCACCCAGAGGGTTTTCTCGCCTGTTATGGGAGCGTCAAAGCACCGAAGGATTTCCGTGAGTCAGGCTTTGAAATCAATGAAATTGAATCCTTTATTACAAGTTGGCTCTTGTCTCATGTTAAGTCGGGCAGCATCAAGGTACAGTGACCTCGACGAAAACCATACGAATTTTAGTTGATTGATACCAAGGAGAACAGATACAATGGCCGCCGATTCGTTTGGAGATTTTACATGTTATTTCCGTGGTGCATTCTTCGGGAGAGACGCTGGTTCTACCGAAACGACCCTTCGCAACGGGGAAACGAAGACGTTTTCTTGGCGGGCAGCATCAGGACTGACGCAATGGGTGGCGAACAATTTCGAAGTGCTCGATCTTGGTTCCAAGCCTCCCACAGAAGGCCGTAAGGTGGATGCGGGTAACCGTCCGAAGTGGACTCCCCTTGCTTACGCCTATCTGGAACGACTCTTCGGTGGATCTTCCAACCGGACCTATGTCCTTCGAAGAAGCATGGAGTTCAGACAGAAGGACCAATGGGAGCTTTTTCCAGACCCTGACGAGGCCAAACAGTTGAATTTGGTTGGCATGAAAGGTGACGTCCCAGTTGCCGTCGTCTCCATCGATGTCAATCCGAAGGACCCTGATGACCAGCGATTGATGTTTGATACCGTCCACTTCAAGGTCATCCAAAAGGTTGATTCGAACGACGTTGAATTCCGCGGTGGCATTACGGCAGAGGATCGTGACGATTACGAAATCTGGGATTTGGAATCCGTTCCAGTTGAACTCCCCGCCACCATGCGAGGGATGAAGAGCACCAAGAAAGCTGTCAACAATCGTTTGGCGGATTGGAGCGAATACCTCGATGCCATGTACAACGCCAATCGAAACAACGAATGGGGCGCGCAAATCCTGTCGGTTGACGCACCAACACGAGACCTCCCCGAGTACGTGCTCAAACTTCGCTGCACGAAGAAAACCTACAATCAGATCAGCAGCCGTCGGAATCGTGGCGGACGATTGTACAGCATCACCAGCGATCACTCTGAGAGTGAGAGCGAATGGAAGCGTAAGGAAGATTCACAGAATCACAACGCCACGCGAGGCGACACCCAAGATGCTGGAAAGTACCTCAAAGTGCGTGGCCAGCCCCAAAAAAGCAAGGATGGCATGGTTGAGTTTTTCCTTCGTGTTCAGCCTCCGGTCGAAGACAACCCCTCCATCGGCCTCAAGGAAGATGCCGTCGGCTGCTTCCTCATCAACGATGTCTCTCGAGATCTGATTCAAATTGACCGTCAGCGGAAAGGCATTGAACGCCTCCAAGAGCTTGAAGCGGACAACAACGTTCACGACTGGCTCTTTGACATCAACAAAGCAGCCAAAAATCCACGAAATCTTCCACCGCTGGAACACGAACCGCTCAGCCCCATGAACGAAGAACAAGAACGAGCGGTCCGTGGTGCTCTGGCGGCACCGGATGTGTTCTTGATTCAAGGGCCACCGGGCACGGGGAAGACCACCGTCATCGCCGAGATCATCAATCAAGCCACGGAAAGCGGAGAACGTGTGCTGCTGGCAAGTCAATCCAACCTTGCCGTTGACAACGCACTGGGTCGATTTGCCAACACGCCCAACATCCGGCCCATTCGCCGCTATGCTCAGAGTGCCGAGGTCGACCCCGAAGCTGAAAAGTTCCTCGAAGGCAATGTCATCAAGGATTTCTTCATTCCCTCCATCCGGCAACACTGTGAAATTGAGCAAGCCGAATCCGAGGACCTTCTGGCCGCCAAGCAGGCCATCGTAAAGGCCCAACAAGCCCTACCGTTGGCCATCGTTGAAATTGAAAACGAAGCAAATAATCTCAAGTCTCTTGAAACGGAAAAGGAACGGCTTACTTTGAATCTCGAGGACCAGAACCTAAACCGGAGGAAACACGCCCGCCAATTGTCGGCCTTGAACGCCATTGAAACCCACCTCAACCAGAACACGCTTGATGGCATCACTGAAGACCTTACCAACGCTGGAGGTTTGGACCATTATCAGTTTGCTGAGCATCAGCGAGTTGATCGCATCCGAGCAGAAGACGAGGTAAAGGAAAAAATCGTGACGTTGTTGGCTGAACCTCCTTCTTCTGCACCTGTATCTCCTACCATTCTACGTCTGGAGGCCGAGAAGAACGAAGCTTTGGAAGAGGAGAATTACCTTCGAGCACAGGAAATCAAACTGGAACTTGAAGAAGAACGGCAAAAAGCCCCTGACTCTGGAACCAATTGGATTTCATGGACGAGGCAACTGGGCCGCCTCAATGGACGCCTTCAAGAACCGTATCCGGCTATTGTTGATTTGACCCAGGAACTCAGCGAACCAAAGAATATCAAGGAATTGATTGAGCAGATTCGTGATGAACTTGATGAGATTACGAAAGATCTCCTACACACCACAGGCCAAACCGCCTCGACAATTGAGGGACTCGTTGACCTGGTTCAACGGCACATCCAGGAAGCAACCAGCATCTCAAACAACCAAGAGCAAGGATTCACTGTTCTTCAGGAATCCCTGGAAAAAAACCGTGAGGCAACTGAACGAAGTAATCGCAAACACGCCGATGCGATTCAGCAGTGCCGGGCTCTTCTTGATGACCTTCCTGCTGAAGTTTCAGGGGGTGCTTCTCCCGAGTCTGGTGTCGATCTTAAGGCACTGAATCTTCGCGCTGAGGCATGGATGCTCGACCACAACAAAAGCATCGACGATGATTCAGTGTGGCGTAACATTCGCCGTGATTGGCTCGAAGATTTGGAGAACCCAGAGGCATCAACGCTTCAAGACCTGGAAACGATGTACACCCAAATGGTGAACGTTGAAGGGGTAACCACATCGTTTGCTGGAAAGTTTGCTTGGTACAACCAGCACCTCAAAGCACCTTTTGACATCGTCATCATTGACGAAATCAGCAAGGCCACGCCACCGGAGATTCTCCTTCCCATTCTCCTCGGAAAGAAGGCCATCTTGGTCGGCGACCACCGACAATTGCCTCCGACCTTCAAAGACCCAACATCAAGAAGCCGAGAAGAAGTTCAAGCCGACGAAATCGAAGACGAGCGGTTCTCACGTGGGGGTAAATTCGAACGAATGGTGACGGCCGCTCTCTTTGCAGAATACTTCAAGGAAGCGCACGATTCGCTCAAGGTCACCCTGCTGAAACAGTACCGAATGCACCGCGAAATCATGAAATCCACCAACGAATTTTACGAAGGAAAACTGGAATGCGGCCTCCCTGACGAAGACCAACTGCAATTCAAGCAACACGGTTTTCACCTCCGAAAGAAGGATTCAGGAGGTACGTTCATGCTCGAAGGCTCTGACTTGATCACGCCCGACCAACACCTTGTTTGGGTGGACTCAACCTTTGACCGCGATGGGAAATACTGCCAGGAAACTCGACCGGAAACAACCACTTCCCGCCGAAACGAGCGAGAGGTCCACCTTGCCAAGTACATGCTGGATGAGTTTGAAGAACAAATTGCAGCCAGAAAGAAAAAGTTGGATCCGGCAGCCTGGCCAAACGACGCCATGCTGCGCCACCTCGACCACGAACACCGCCTCCCCGTTGGCTTCATCACGTTTTACGCCGACCAGAAGCGAGCGTTCAGAGAGATTGCAAACGAGGGCGATTCATGGGCTTCCATGCGAAACCGCTGGCCGAACCTCAGCGTGAGGGCCGACACGGTGGATAAGTTCCAAGGCGGAGAACGCCCCGTGGTGTTCGTCAGCATGGTCACCTCACCTCAAATCAAAGAAAAAGGGGAAAAAGAAGCCTTTGAAGCAAAGGTCGCCGGATACAGTCACAATCCAAAGAAGGTGGCCAAACAACGCGGTTTCAAAAACGGCGGCATCCCGACGACTCGAACGTCGTTTGTGCGCTCCCCCGAGCGAATCAACGTCGCTTTCTCTCGAGCACAAAACCTCCTCATTATCTTGGGCAACCGATTTACGCTTGAACAGGTCAAGGATGTTCGGATCGAACGAGACGACGGGACCGTCGTTGAGAAGCCGATGTACAAAAACATCCAACGAACAATTGGAACAGGAGGGATGATCGATGGTCGTGCAATGCTCTGAAGACGCCAAGGCTGCTTTGAATCACATCGCTTTCCGAAAGAAAGCCGGAAGTTCACCCGTCCACACCATCGAGGCTGTTTGGCCTATGCAGCGTTGCCCCGTGCAAGCTCAGTTGTCGCGCGAACGACCCCTCTCTCTGCTTGAGAAATACACACTACGTGCGTTCAACGAAATCCCTGGTGTCTCTGCTGCAGAAATTGCGATGAAACTCGGGCTCAAGGAGCCTGAATTGATTCAAGAAACCCTTGATTCATTGATTCGAGCCGAAGCGATTCAAACCAGTTCAGCAAAGTCCGAAGGCGCAGATACCTCTGAACTTCAAGCAGACCTTGAACGCCTGCAACTTGGACTTGAAACCAATGCTTACCACGGTGCAGTACGACGAAACATGCAGCGAAAAGTTGAGCGCTTGCAGGCTCAAATTGAGCAGCAATCGAACCCCAAACGCATGTCAATGCGCCAGAAAATCGCAGCAGGTTTCCAACGACTTCTCGGTTTTACAGCAAAGGTGACCAGGTCGGGGAGAGAGCAGCTCAGTAAAGGGAAAATTGTGGAACCCACCATGGTACAAGTCTACGATATAGCGCGCTGTTTGGGAACGAACAAACTGATCATGCTGAGAGGAGATGGTAGTGTGGTGTCCGGCCTTCACCTCCAAAGGTTCAGCACGAGCGATTGGGCACCTGTCGGGAAATCCATGAAAAAACCGTCCACGCCAACCGCAAAGGAGGTTCAGCAGGCCTTGCAGGCTGCAGATGGTACGGAACAAGTCAATATCCTACGCCTTGAACAGGTTGGTGACTCCAACCAACTTGAGCAACTCCAAATTTGCATCACGCTTTCGGTATCTCACGAAAACGGAAGTCCAGTGTTTGCCGTGCACCGAAAAGGCTCATCCTCGCAGCGATTGAGTTGGATTGAAGCATACCTCGCCGAAAACCAAGAAGTGGAAGCGCTCTTGTTGAAGCGGTTTGAGGAAGAGATGAAGATCAAGACAAGGGTGCAATCAACAGCCAAGCCTCACAAAATCGAACCGTTGGTCTCTGCGATGGCTCACGTGAAACGAAACATCAGTTCCTCCTCAAAGACCATGCTCTTGCTCAATCAACACGAGGCACTTCTGACTGAAATTTCATCAAAGGATGACTACGATGCCCTGGTCCAAAACCGAACGATTGTCACCTATCCGCAGGGCCTCAAGAACACCAAAGTGGAGCCACAAGACCAGACCAATGCGCTCATCATCTCCATTCCTCCATCGAAAACAAAGGTACCAACACACACCATTGCCAGCCAAGATTTCATGCTCCGGCTGACCAAAGTTACAGTTTTCTCAGAACGCAACAACTTGGAGGTGCGCTTGCCGGTTGTTGTGTTCGATGAAGACCAAGGCAACCAGTTCCTCTCCGAGGCGAACACCTTCCTCCGCAAAGAGGTCAAGGACCCACGAGAGCGCTACTTGTTCACACGTTCAATGCCAGATTTTTCTGCTTGGTTGAAAGAAGAGGTTCTCAATGCAAAGGGCATGAAGAATCTTGCTGCGTGTTATCGCAAGGCGCTTGAACTGGGCCAGGGGTCGACGTTCAACATCTTCCAACTGTTTATGGACGAAGTGTTCACTGAACGCATGGATTTCTTCGAGCCCGACATGATTGGGAGGGTTGCGGAATTCATGCGTATGTTTTCAGACATCCAAGGTGTTGGTGAATCCTGGTCAATGTTTGAGCCAAAACTTCAGCAATCCATCTTTGAAAGTGTTCTTTCCGAGCGCTCAGATCACGTATTGAGCGAAGCATGGAGGGGACACGCCAGCGGAAAAAAACCACTCCCCTGGGAAGATGCAGCACGACTCGAGCACGCATGGGTCGGACACTGCGACAGTACCAAGTTCAATGCATCACGCTTTTTTGAAGAGACGGTCCTCGAATTGGCCGGCTCAAAAGACATGACGACCGAAAACGTTGCAAAAGCCCTCACAGCCCTGAAGAAGAAGGGCGTCTTGTCCAGTGACCTCTTTTTGCGAGCCGACCAGGTTCGCAGGGAGCGGAATCACTTCACGCACACTGCAGAGTTGAAAGCGGACCTCGAGTATACCCTCCGTCTCATTTCCGTGATGCGAGAGGTCGCTGCGCTCGGCCAAGCCCCTACTCAAGGTCCTTGGAAGAAGGAGGAAGGGACGGAATGGAGTTCTGCGCTCACCGTTTCCGAATCGGAAGCCTACGTCAAGAAAGCCTCCAATTTGTTGAAGGAAAACGGGGACCAAACCTCCAACGGGAATGTATGGGTTGGCTCCTTGATGCAATCGTTGCCCCCAACGATTGATGAAATCCCCCTCGGATTGATGGAACAGCTCGTTGCAGCGCCAGAACTGACGAGGGGCTACCAGTTCACGGATGTTCTCACCCGATTGGTCGAGAGTGGGCTGAAGACATGGATGAAGAATCTCCCTCCCTCCGAGAATTTCGAACTCCCCGAGTCCGTGCGTTCCCTCATGTCCCTGCTCGACCAAGCTGGCATGGAAAGGGAACTCGCCAACTTGAAGGAATCCTACCTCAAGGGCGTCAAACCGTTGACCACCTACAAGGAACTTCAACGTGAACTTGAGCTCCTTAACGGAGGCGATTTGCCATTTACAAAAGAAGACTTCAGCATTCGGTGGAAGCGCTCGGTCAAGGAATCGACGTTCATGGCAACGTTCGAAGATTTGGCCGGCGTCACGCCAACTCAATTTGATCTCATCACGAGAAATGTCAAGACAGATTTGGTTGCAAGAGCCGTGCGCACCGAATTGAAAGACATCAACGACGGTGATGTCAAGGGCGTCAAATCCCTCTGCGATAAACTCCAAGCCTTTGCGGGCGAGGGGCAACCATGGTACACCATTGTCAAGGAGAAAGACGGTTTCATGGCTTCAGAGATGGACAGCAAAATCCGTGCAGGTGGAGATCCGGTGAAACTTGGTCCAATCGTTGAGAGCCTGATGCCATTCGTAGATGCTGAGCTCTTCCCGAAGATGAACGGTCGATTTGAAACGATTATTCAGCGGGGCAGGAAGAAAGCCAAGAAGCAACAGGAGGATGCGAAATGAGCTCAAGAGGAACCGTGCCCGCCTGGGTCATTGAAAAACAGCAAAAGCAAATTGCTCTCAAGCGAGAGGCGGAGCGAAAAAAACTGGTTCGCCAGCAGATTGCAAAAGTCGCGACCGCTGTTCGTGTTCACATGGCTGCGTTGAACAACGAAGAAGTGAACACGTGGGCCAAAGAAGAGATTGAATTTGTTCAACATACCGTGGATTCAACGGTCTCCATCGCCGAGGCGGACGTTGATTTTGTGTTGAAACGTCTTCACAAATCGAAAGCCATTCTTGAACAGGTTCAATCCCTTGCGGAGAACAGAGAACGTGAACATCAGCGGAAAGTAGAGGTCAAACATACAGCCTACAACGCTGCCGTTGAATCCGTGAAATACATCCGACTTGAGTTGACGCAAACCTCCTCCGAACAGGAGCATGAACGCTTGATGAACGATCTTCTCGACGTAAACGACATGCTTGAGCATGCCACTGTTGAAGAGGTCACGGAAGCCGTTGAGACCATTGAAGCCGAAGCCGTTCGATTGCGGGAACGAGATCATGAAGCGGCTGTTGACGAAGAACTCCGTCGCCACTTCATCTCGTCAGCGGTCAAGGCGATGAGTGAACTTGGCTTTGTCGTCGGCAAACCAAAATTGCTGCGTGAATCGGGGAACGTCGCCGTTGTTGGCACGCTTTCGTCAGGCAGAACCATTCGATTCGACGTGCGTGCGTCCGGCGAAATGGAATTTGACATGGACGGTTTCAAGGACCGTACATGCTCTGATTCACTGGACGAAGTCTTGCTCTTGATGGAAGAACGATTTGGTGTAGAATCGGGCCCTGTTCAACACAACTGGAAAAATCCGGATAGAATTTCAAAGGGGAGCAAGGGCTTTCCAACGGGCGGCAACACTCGAACCATGGGAGGGAGAGGACAATGATGGAATGGAAACGAACGGTGCGCCGAGAGGCTGGATTCCGACGATGCTTGATTCTGTATGGAAACGTTCGTGACGTTTGGCAAAGCGCAGACGGTCGTACGCTGCGCCTTGCAGAGGCTGTTCGTGAACAGCTTCAGGACATGTTCACCGTTCAGGGGACCTGGGACCGCATCGACGGACTCTCATTCCCAACCTCTTCACAGCTTTCCACATTCAACGATTTGGTCCAAGGAAGCTCGCTTGTTGAGGAAGACGGTGATGATTACGACATTGATTTCGGCGATGAAACCCAAAACGATGGAGGGGCCGCAGCAGGGGCCTACACCGATCCCAACCAGGCGTTCCAAGCCATGCGAACGGTGCTTACAGCGAACACGAATCAGCGATCCATGTTCATCGTGGATTGGTCTGAGAATCTCATCACCACGCCTAATCAGCAAGACGCTGAAGAACGGGAGCAACTCACAAACCTCTCAAAGGCCATTGCTGAACCCAACGATTTCCAAATGAGTTCGACAGCGTTCAACCATCCAACGGGTTTGTTGGTGGTGATTACGCCAACACTCGGGGCACTCCCCCCGAAGTTCTACAACCACGACAGCCGTGTGAAAATCATCAACATCCCCACGCCTGGACTGGCTGAACGACGTCATGTTTTGAGCATGATGACCAACGATTTCATTGTCAAAGACGACTCAAACAACCAAGGAGCGATGGAACTTCTGGCAGAAGTGACCGACGGGATGACCACCGTTGATATTCGAAACATGGCGGCTTTGTCCCGTCAAAGTGAAACCACGCTCAGCGTGGACGACATGGTGAACCTGTACAGATTCGGAGAGAAAGAATCACCATGGACACAACTTGATGAGGAAAAAGTAGCGAAGGCCCGTGAAATCATCAAAAAGCGTGTCAAGGGTCAGGACGAGGCAGTTGAGCGGGTGGTCACGATGATCATCCGAGCCTTCCTTGGCCTTGCGGGTGTTCAGCACTCACGCCACATGACCAAACCCAAGGGAACTCTGTTCTTTGTTGGACCGACGGGCGTCGGAAAAACAGAACTCGCCAAATCTGTGGCAGAATTCATTTTTGGAGATGAAAACAACTGTATTCGTTTTGACATGTCAGAGTTCAGCCAAGAGCACGCCGATCAGCGGCTCATTGGCGCACCACCCGGGTATGTCGGATTTGAGGAAGGTGGGCAACTGACCAACGCTGTTGCAGAGAAGCCGTTCAGCGTGCTGTTGTTTGACGAGATTGAGAAAGCACACCCACGTGTGCTGGACAAATTCCTTCAAATTTTGGAAGATGGGCGTTTGACGGATGGACGCGGACAGACCGTCCACTTCTCGGAAACCGTCATCATTTTCACCTCAAACATCGGGGCGGGGGATGCAAACCCAAGCAAATCCTACAACGAAACAAAAGCGCACTTCATGAATGCTGTTCAAGGACACTTCAACGACACGCTTGGTCGTCCAGAACTGCTGAATCGCTTTGGTGACAACATCATCGTGTTTGATTTCATCACCGATTCAAGCATCCGCTCAAAAATCATGAACGCCAAGCTCACAGGTATCCGTCAACATCTCCTTGAGAACTTCAACTTGGAGTTGGAATTGGATGAAGACTATGTTCAGAAACTCGTCGGCCAAGGGAAAGTAGGGCACGGCGGCCGTGGTCTGATCAACATCATTGAGCAGAAGATTGTGAACCCAATGAGCCTGTTCATCTTTGATCGGCTTCACCAAATTGGTCCACGAAAGCTTACCCTGTCAATCACTGGAGATGAGCGCGGGCAAACTGCCTTTTCGTTGAAGGAGTGAGCCCTCTTGACATCAGACATCTACCTCAACGTTGCCAAGACCCTCTCGCACAGTCGAGCCAACGGGCCAGGTGTAAGAGCGGTCATTTGGGTACAAGGCTGCACCATTGGCTGCGCGGGGTGCTACAACGCCTTCACTCATCCACACGAAAAAAGGACGCTCGTCACACCCGATACCATCGCTGAGTGGGTTTTAGGTTTGGAGGGAATTGAAGGCGTATCCTTCAGCGGAGGTGAACCTTTTGAGCAGGCAAAAGCCGTGAGGGAAACCATTGTTGCGATTCGAGAAAAAAATCCTAACCTCACCTTTTTCTCCTACAGTGGTTTTGATGTCGAAGGACTCCAACATAGCAAGGATGAGGAGGTGGCTGGCCTCCTCGATGAGCTTGACATGGTGTCTGCGGGGCCCTATGTTCATTCAAAACGTCAGACAGACCTGCTGTGGCGCGGTTCCACCAACCAAAAACTGCACTACCTCACCCGTGCTTACAAGGAAGAACAAGAATTGGAATGGAAACTTACCTCGCCCGTTGAGGAGTTCCAGTTTGATGGCGAAATCATCCACTTCACAGGATTTGAAGGAAATGGGAGTAAGGTTCTGAAAGCCGTCAAAGCAAACGCGATGGTGTTTGGTGTCTAGAACTCAATCCTGCATTGAGGGCACGCTGTTAACCCAGATTCGTGGAGCTCGAAACCGCATTCCTTGCAAATGTTCCTTTTCCCGGTTGAGCCAGATAGAGTAGCGCTGTTTCTCCTTCCACGCAGAGCCTTGAACAGTTGATTTCCTCGCTTTTTGTTGGCCTCACTGGAGAGTTTAGTGAAGTTTTTCGCAAATGGATTGAAAAATTCCGTGCGTTGTCTTTCTTTAAACTCAATCGTCTCGAGAATTTTCTTCAGTGCATCTGCTTCTGATTCTGAACCCGAGCTTGATTTTCTTCGAATCGTGAAAGGTTCAGGCTTGTCCCCCAAGATAATCATCCACTGACCTCTGGAAATAGATTCAACAACCTCGGGAGTTGTTTTTTCTGGGAAATGGTACTGTCTCCACCTTTTCCACCACCCTCTCGTGATGTTCGCCACACCTTCTTCTCGCAGGTTTTCTGCAAGTTTCACAAAGAAAGGAGTGCTGATGATCTCTGCAAACGGGATTCTTTCAAACTGTTCCCACATTTCGTCTACGGAGAGTTCAACGATTTCTGGTAATTCAAGGCCGGAATTTTGCTTCTTCACGGAGGATTTGAGCGGCCGAAATTGACTGCAGACAAATGCTGTAATCACGTCAGGTTCGTCGCTGTCGATTGAGCCAGATTCTTTGCGATGGATGACTTGTAAGTCCACTGAATGGTCTCCCACCAACGAGAGAATTGAGTCCGGTTCCGCTAATCGTTGTTCCTCGTACCAAGTAAGGTTGTAGATGGTTGCACCATCGGTGCTGAAACCAACAAACTCCTCACCGATTATTTCCACTCTTTGAAGTTTGACACCCTGAAGAATCTGAAACGGATGATCTACATCATCGTCTTCAATAAACTGACCGAAAAATGACTGTATTTCCAAATCACCAAGGTTGACGTCGGGATTGGAGAAGTGAACGCTGAGTGGTGTCAGCATGTCTCCGACATAGGCCTTTTCATGCTCCAAAGACCCCCAATCCATCTCGAGAATTTGAGCGATAATTTGTTGATCCATCTCCTGACCTGAACATCCGTACAAAATCCCACCAACCCTTGAAATGGAAGCCCAATCAACGGCATCCGAACGAGTGAGGGAGTGCCAAAGCCAACTCAATGACTCCTGGGAATCTTTGGTGCATTCAGGCGCAATTGCTGAAAGATGGCCGATTAAACTGGATACTGATTTTTCCATTCCATTAAGACCGTATTCCAATTGGATTCGCTCAAGAAGATGACAGATTTGTTTGAACTGATCAATGGACCATCGCTGACCAAGCAAGTGCCGAGTAAAGGTTTGGAGCGTTGCTTCAATAAGGCGTTTTGAAAAGACACCGTAAGCCTCTCGATTGGCCCATGCTTCCGATTTCCCGTCCACTTCGGCAAACAAGACGCCTTGTGGCTCATCCAATTTTGAGAGGTGAAACGCCAGTATGTCTGCGAGCCGAATAAACAAATCAAATTCTTCGAGTGAGAGCTTCATCTCTCCGATGAGTTTGATCCGCTTTTCCATGGCCTGACTCGGCGGTTCCCATTTCCCAGCATCCTCGTTTTCAATCTCCACTTTCACAAACGATAACGGTCGAATTGTTTTCCATGTGAGCGGGTACATGTTGAGTTCGTTGACTTTCTCGCCAACCCATTGTCGAACTTTTTCATGTTCGCTTGGCTCTCCGAAATAATTGAATTCTTCCTGAATGAACTTGCGTATGTCCCTGGAATGGTATTCAGTACGAAAACTGTACGAGCTTTCATTTCTTGATTTCGAAATAAGATCCAGATCAACCAGCTCATTCAACACAACCGTGTAGTCAACGTTGCACTGAGTGCAGGTAGAGATGGCATCTTCCTCTGAGAACATATGTTGACTTGCAAGCATGTAAATCGCTTGGTGAAGATCATCGATGTTTTGGATGTATCCAAATTGGAGTGAGGTGATGTACTGCATCAGTTTCGATAATGGATTTTCGGTATCCTCGCCCAAGCCATCAGCGTTTGTTGCGTTGTCAATCATTTCTACAATAATCGCTTGAAACGATTTCTTGGCAGGGTTCCTCATCATGGCTCTAAAAACCACGATGAAGACAATCATCGGGTGGCCGAGGATTTCTCGCTGGATGTCTGCAACGAATTGCTCCTGCATCCATTTCGCGAGCCCTTCCCAGTCGACGATGCCTTCTTGATGCAGCGCCACCTGTATGTTCGTGGGATTTTGCTTTGCCAACCAGCGAACCCGATTGCGTGCTAAATCTCGCATTTCCTGGAAATCGAGATAGGGAATTCTGTACACTTCACCCGTGCGGTTCCGTGGCCGGATGCGGGTTGTGATGATGATTTTTGATTTCGATTCAACAAAACCAGGATGTTCCGTGAATGAACGAAGCAGTTTGTCAAGGCTGTGCTCTTCATCGTCTCTCGCAATGGTTTCGTGATTGTCAATGACCAAACAGACCCTTGCCCGAATGAGGTATTCAACAGCTAATTTGAATCGAAGGTCTTTGTCGGCGCTGTCCCAATGTTCTCCTTTCATTTTTCGATTGGCCAAATCAGTCAGCACCGAAGTGAACTCTGCGCTCGGCCTCCAACCAAGTTGCCGAGCACGCTCCAGCCTACCGTCCTCAGCCAATTCACCTTGGAGATTGTTTTTGAACGTATGAGCCACCAAGCAGTCAAATTTGAAATCGCCCGATTCAACAATTTCATCGAGAGACTGATACACCAACTCCGTCTTTCCAAGTCCTCCTTCCCCGTAAATGGTGACGATTTTCCCGTTTTTTAGTTCTCGAATGAGATAATTTTTTCTCCCTTTCAAATCAACGTAATTTTCTTGTCCGAACGAGCTGTTTTGTTTGAGAAGTTTGAGGGTTTCCTGCATGTCGTTCTTTGAAACATCGATAGGAAAATCATCCCAAATCTCTGCAATGGATTTTGGGGGTACTTCCCATAGCCATTTGCTGGCTCCTACCAGATGATACACGGTTGAAATCAATTTGACAATTGCCAGTTTTGACATGCTTTTGAAGAAAATGTGGTTCTGTTCGTAGTGTTCAAGAATCTGCGCACGCTGGTTTACACCTGAAGTCATGTTCTGATGTTGCCTTGCATTGCGCATTAGTTGTATACTGTACGGCGAAAACATGAACATATGAGATGAACAAAGCTTGCAAGCTGGTCTGTCGTGGTCTCTAATTTGTCCTGATTTACCACACGCTGAGCAACTCCTCTCGGAAAAATTTGAAAACAAAGATTCTGATTTCACATCGACATTTTGAGATCGAAAAATACCATTAAAAAGTGAGTGGAAAAACGGAAGGGAAATCAGGCCTCCTAGAATAAAACGGTCGACACTTACCTCGCCGATTCCCTCTTCCTGACGCAAAGTATTGAGTTTGTCTTGGAGAGAATCGCGATACTGCTCTAATTCCTCACCCACGCTCATGTTGGACAAGGAGGTGATGTCGCGCTCGAGACGCCCGGACACTTCTGCGAGTTCGTTCTCCTCTGATTTGATTTGACTGTAGATGGTTTGGTTTATTTGCCGGATCGCTTCATAAAGAAACCCAGCGCTTGCTTTGTTTCTCGGTTTGAGAACCTCATCAGGTGCAAGCCGTCGCTCGTAAAGTTCAGTGAATTCTGGACTTCGGAAGTGCTCGAGTAAATCGAGCAAAGGCGACCTCGCGAGATGTTTCACGCGCCAACCATCGGTTGAGGCTACTTAATTTCTGCCACACCGGTGAAGAGGTAAGGCACTCGCACAATCGGTGCACTTCTTGAATTTTACAACCTCATGAAAACAGAGCAAGGAACGGCAAGGCATCTCTCTTTGTCTATTTTGATTCATAGAACAAAATGGGTATTGAGTCGCTGAATTGAAGCAAAATACATCTCGTTTGGAATCCGATTACGGGGATATCTTGATGTAGAGATGAATTGAATCCGTATCAAATGGCCGTAGAGAATCTGCTGTTCATCGGTGCTATCCTCTCCGTCTCCCTGGGCTCCCTCGCCATCAGGTTTGTTCGAAGGAACGAAAAATTGGCATGGAACGAGAAATTAGCCGCCCACCTCATCTGTTTGATGTTCATCGTAAAGGGGCTGCAAAACGCTGCTGGTGGGTACGCGAGCGCAGAAGGCATCGGTTCTTCCTGGCAGTTTTGGGAGGCGCTCTTGCACTTTCTTGACTACTTCTTTGACACCTCCATCATGATGATCGCCCTCGTCTACCCCGTGCCCATTCTGAGAACACCTCGTCAACTGAAAATCGGGTATGGCATCATCGTCGGTCTCATGGTTGTCCGCTTGATGATGGTCATGGTGGGGAAACCCAGCACTGTGTTCGAACTGTTTGGTATGATGTACGTCGTGTGTGCGCTCATCTGGGGCTCCGTTTACCTCAAGTTCCGCATGCTTCCCGAGGCACAACAGTCCACCTCTACGCGCAACATCGCCTTTGTTGCCGCCATGTTCCTCACCCTGCTGCTGGGACACATCTGGATGTTTACACCCGACATGGTCTTCCTGAGTGAGACCTTCTACTACATCGATTTGGGCACGAGCAGGACGGTGGGCGACTTGACGTCGCCCCTGTACGACTACATGTGGCAATTGGGCCACGTGTTCGGTATCGCCGTGGGTGTCATGATTCTGTTCGTCGAAATCAAGCAAGCGATGAACGGGCAACCAAGCCCCATGCTCTACATCATTTTCATCTACATGCTGTCAGGCATGCTTCGCTACCTCATGATCTCGTTCAACAGCGTGGGCGAGGTTGGGTTAGCGTGGAACGATGACTTCACCCTGTTAGGCATATGGAACCTGCTGACGGCTGGCATCCATTTCACCATGGCTCGTCCGTTGATTGCAATGTACATCCTGTTGCGCTACGGCCTGGTCGACATCAACGAAGACAACCGAGATGTAGCTCGATTGATGACGGTGATGCTGATCGTGGTTGCCACCTCAGCCTTGCTGGAATTGATCCAAACCGTGATCCCCATCAACCAAATGCTCTCGGCAGCCCTGATGGGGATTCTCATCGCTTTTGGTGTCGGTTGGGAAGAGCGCTCGTTCGACCGGATGGCCTCGGCACCCACCAGCCTTCGGGAGGGCGTGGACGGCAACTGGTTTCCAACCTTTGAGATCCCCCAACGCTACACGGACCGACTGATCATGGTCAGTGTCGCTTACATCGTGTTGACGTTCTTCATCGGTTTCATCTACTGGCAAATGAACATCTACGAGAAAATCTTGGGAGGTGCTTGAGTGAGTTCCGACAACGTGCTCCACGATTTGTTTCTCGATGAGGAATCAAAACAGCGGTTGTCCATCTTCGTAGCGTTCTGCTTGGTGCTGGCCGTCTACCACGCCACGGTCTACTGGGTCGTCATGGACGAAGACATCGCTGCCAAGGATACGATGGCCATGTACTCCGTTTCGTTTGAAACCAACACCTACACCGACCAGGAGACACGAACCATTGACGACGGCGACCGAGAGGTCTTGTCCTTCGAAGTGCCCACGAGCATGTTTGACGACCACGATGGGTTTGGTATGCTCATGGTCACCATCAACTATCAGGAAACCTCCGGGCAGGTTGCAGATGGATGTGATACCGTCGCCGCCGACCTCAAGCCCAACAACGTCAAGGCGGACTGGCAGGATGAACGCAACGTCCTCTCGGGCCTTAGCACGGATTGCAGCACCATTTCATTGGCCCTGACGGTGTTCCCCGATTACATCGGCAATCAAACCCAAGTCGCCGGCATGAGCGCCGAACACTGGACCAGCCAGTGGACCGACGATTCGCACGGGCGCGGCATGTTTGAGTTGCAAATCGAGGTGGATGCAAGTCAACCAGCAGGTTCGGTGCTCCCCACAGTGTCCGACGACGACGAGGAAGTGACGGTTTCGTGGGAGGCGGTGTTCTTTGACGTCGTCGTCGAGGAAATTGAGGCTTGAGCCTCGCGCAACCTCTCGATTGTGCGTGGACCAACGTAGAAACTGATGCGAAGTTGTTGGTCCCCGCTCCAGGACTTGAACTGGGGACACCCTGATGTCTGCTGAGACGTTTGTTTTTACACAACTACAGTCAGGTGCTCTACCAACTGAGCTAAGCGAGGTATTCATCCCTAAATGCCACCACTACTTAATTATCATCAATGATTTATCCAGTTGGCAGTAAATTAAAAACCCCAAATTCAAGCAAAATTTTA